>NZ_JBPPGG010000002.1:0-697080 GCF_051304405.1 Pedomonas sp. V897 | reverse complement strand
TCTATGGGGTCTACTGATGGCGTTCGGTCTGGAGGTCCGCAACGAGGCGGGGACGGTCCTTTTCGACACGAACCACTTCAACTACGCGCTCGACAGTGTCGTCCAGGTGACGGCGAGCGTGCCCACCCTCAACGGCGGGGACTGGGAGTCCTCCATCGCGGTCGGCAATTCGCCTCATCCGCCGCTGGTGGCCATGCAGAGCTTAACGGGCGCCACCCCCATCCGATGCAGGCCCCTGGGCGTGACTTCGTGGCTCATGGACGTGCGCACAAAGGGGGCGGGGCTCATCACCTACTACCCCTTCAAGCGCGGGACGCTGCGGACCAGCGGGTCCGGCATCCAGACCTACGACGCAAACGGCGATGTTGTCTATTGCAATGCGGATCGGCCGCTGCGCCTGCTCGATGTCATCACCGGCTCCGACGGCGCGGCGTCATCTTTCACGGCGAAGACCTGGACATATCCGTCCAGCAAGCGGGTCGCTTTCATCTGCTGCCGCTGGGCGGGGTACCGGTATCTGCGGGACGCCGGCAGCGGTTTCATCGAGACCGCAAACGTCATCTGCGGTCTCCGAAACGTGGACGACCACACCCTCCAGGGGGTGCACCTGAAAATGTGGGATTTTACGGCGGGCTCGCAGGGCACCCAGCGCTACGACCTGACCCAGCCGAACTACCAGTTCCTGGTGGTGGACGTCACTGACTACGACTGATCTGCGGAGACAATCATGGCGTGGTATCGCACTGGCACCGTTGGGGTCACCAACGGCTCGCCCGCTGTTACCCTGACCGGCGGCAATGCTCTGACGAATATCTTCCCCGGTGATACCTTCTGGGGCCCGGACGGCGAGCCGTATGAGATCGCGGCGATCTCCTCGGAGACCACCTTTACGCTGGCGACCGACTACCAGGGCCCGACGGCGACGGGGCAGCCCTATGCGATTCAGCCGACCGGGAGCACCGGCGCCCTGCGGCTGCTGTACGAGCAGGTATCGACGCTGGTCACGCACTACCAGACCGGGCGCGATGCCTGGGCGGCGGCGGCCGCCGGGACGCTCAAGGGGCGGAAAAGCGCGGGCGCAGGGGATGTAGAGGATCTGAGCCCTGCGGATGTGCTGGCGCTGCTGACAGCCGGCCCAGCGGCGGCGACGTTGACCGGTGCCGAGGTGCTGCCCGCCCTGCAGGAAGGTAACGGCGTCAATGTGACGGCGCTGCGGCTGGTGAACGAGGTTCTGGCGGCCCTGGGCGTCTATGTCGATGCGAGCGGCCGCCTTGGCATTGGGACGAGCACATTCGACGGGGCTGGTGACCGACGCTTGCAGGTGGGAGGCTCCAATACGGCCAGCCAATTACTGGCTAAGTCAAACACCACGCACCTAGCCCTCTATGCGTCAAGCGGAACGGATGCTTACATCTCGGTGCCGACAGGCAGCGCAATGCACCTCGGCCATGGCCCTGCGGACGGGTCTGCTTTTTCGGATGGGATAGTGCTTGATGCCAACGGCAACCTCCTGGTGGGGGTGCCGAGCGGGAGCACTCACTACATTGATAAGTCCGGCGCGGCAGTGGGCACGCGCTTCCTTGTCCTGGGGGGGCGAGTTGGTTTCGACAAGGTGGACGGGTCGAACTGGTCTGCTTCTGCAACAGCAATGGTGATCGGCAACAACACGACCACGAGCCGGTCAATCAATGCTGCGGGCACCATCAACACCAACGGAGCGGACTATGCCGAGTACGTCCTCAAGGCGTGGTATTGCTCTGCCCTCAACCCGGGCGCGATCTGCGGCATCAACGCCGATGGTCTTCTAACCGACCGCTTCGACGATGCTCATACTTTCGTCATCAAATCCACCAATCCGGCCGTTGTCGGCAATGACACTTGGGCGCAGGCGGTTGGTCCACGCCCCGAGCGACCGGCGCTTGATCTGCCAGCATACACCGGCCCTGAGCGGCCGGTTGACGGCGACCCCGACTATGCGGCCAAGATGGCGGCATGGGAAGCAGCCCAAGCCGATCATGCCGCCGCTATTGAAGCCGCCCGCGCGGCTCACGCTACAGCCATGCAGCAGTATGAGGCGGACCTTGCCGACTTCGAGGCGCGCCTTGAGGCCGAGCGCGTCAAATGGGACCGCATCGCTTTCTCTGGCCAGGTGCCGGTGAATGTGACCGGCGCATTGCCAGGCCAATACATCGATGCCGCGCCGGGGCCGGATGGTGGCATCATCGGCGTGCCTGTTGAAGCGCCGGGCCCCCGCACAGTGGGCAAGGTCTGGAAGATCCTGCCCGACGGCCGCGCTTGGGTGGCCGTGATAATCGGCTGACCCGCAAACATTCCATCCGACACGCGCCTCCAGGCGCTCTTTTTATGCCCGGAAAGGACCGCCAATGACGCGCGATGATGTTGTTCTGTGGCTGTTCGCCCTCGGCAGTGCCCTGGCGGGCCTCGGCGCCCGGTGCGGCTACGTCCTGTTCCGCGTCTCGCCCGAGCCCCCGGACGATCCCGGCGCCCGGGAAGCGTGGGAACGGCGGCGGCGCTGGCTGGCGCTGTCCGAGGTCATGGCTTTGCCCGCCTATGCCGTGCTGGCGGTCACGGTCGGACGGCTGCGAGAATGGCCTGTCGAGGGCATCGTGCTGGCGAGCATGCTGCTCGGCGCGCTGGGGACCGCATTCTTCCTCCACGGGCTGGAGATTCTGGCGCGTCGGCGGCTGGGTCTGGAGGAGACGCCGAATGGGTGAGCCGGTCATCATCATTCTGGGGTTGGGGTTCGCCCTGGTTTCAGCGGTGGCGCTGGTCAGGGCCTGGCGACACGGTGTGGACTGCCACCGTTGCCTGAGAGGAGGGCGACATGAGCGTTGACGCGATGATCGAGCGCCTGATCGGGCGCGAGGGAGGGTACGTGGATCACCCGGCTGACCGGGGTGGTGAGACGATCTGGGGCATCACTGTCGCGGTGGCGCGGGAGGAGGGCTACACCGGCGCCATGCGGGCGATGCCGCGCTCCGAGGCCATCCGCATCTACCGTCAGCGGTACTGGATCAAGCCCCGGTTCGACCGGGTGGCCGCGCTCTCCGAGCTGGTGGCCGAGGAGCTGTTCGATACCGGCGTGAACATGGGGCCCGCCATTGCGGCGCAGATGCTCCAGCGGGCGCTGAACGCACTCAATCGGCAGCAGACGGACTATGCTGACCTCAAGATGGACGGCCAGATCGGCCCTGCGACGCTCGGCGCCCTGCAGGCCTACCTGCGCATCCGGGGCCGAGAGGGCGAGGCGGTACTCCTGACCGCCCTGCGCTGTCTCAAGGGGGAGCGGTACATCGATCTGGCGGAGCGGCGGCCGGCCAACGAGGCGTTCGTCTACGGCTGGCTGCGCACGCGCGTCGGCCAGGTGGGGGCGCTGGCATGATGGCGCTGCCCTGGTGGGGCAAGGCTCTGGCGCTGGCCGGAGCCGTCGGGGCCGTCTGGCTCCTGGTCGCCCGTCTCGAATCTGCGGCCTACGAGCGCGGCGTGCTGGCCGAGCGGGGGCGCTGGGAGCGGGCCCAACAGGAGCGCCAGCTGGAGTTCAGGGAGCGGCACGACACGGCCACGGAGGCCGCCACCCAGCGAGACGCGGAGCGCGAGCGCGTGTTCGTCCCTATCGAGAGAGAGGTGATCCGCTATGTCCAGACGCCTGCCGCTGCTGCTGAGTGCATTGACGATGCTGGCCGCGACCTCATGCGCCGGGCCATCGAGGCAGCCAATTCCAGCATTGCCGCCGGTGCCAGCCCGGGCGGCTCAGCCGTGCCCGCCTCTGCCGGAGGCCCCGGCGACGGCCGGTGAGGTGGTGGCGTGGGTGATCTCCGTGGCCGAGGCCTACGATGACTGCGACAGTCGCCGACGGCTGGCGGTGGAGGCGTGGCCGGGGTAGCGGCCGCCAGTTGTTTGAGGGACGGCCGCTCGAGTGTGGAACAGAGAATTAGCTGTGGTTCGGCCCGGCAATTTTGCCCTGCACAGTCGGCCCAGCAATTTGGCCGTGGGCTAAGGCTGCGATTGCAAGTTGGGCGACAGAAGGGGCGATATCTCCGTTTTTTACCTTGTTCTTAAGGTAGGAGCTGAATTTTCCTCCCTCAATGTAATAATCTTGCAGCCACTCTCGATAGGCCCCTAAAGCTGCGAGAGGGTAGCACCAGGACTCTTGAGGGTTGGATTTGGCCTGAGGGTGACTATCTGGGTAGTGGTGCGGATACTTGCGCCGCTCCCCGTACTGTTCGGATAAATTGTTATCGGTCCAATACTTGGACCAGTGCTGCCCTATGGATATATCCACGACGAATTTTTCGCCTATATCCGCGCCCGCTTGGATCAGTTCATAAATAACCGTGTGGGCTTCATTGAATACATGGAAATAGCCTTTTGGGGCTGACTGGTAATTTAGAGCAATACGCTCATGCCATTTGTCAAACTTCTTATTATTTTTTCCCGAGGGGTCATAGCCTACTTGGCTGTAGATCATCTCTCGGAGCTTTGACCCGGCCAGGAGTCGGAAATTGTCCCTTGCCTCAGGCTGGCAATTCGCTCCCGCATCAAATGCATAGTACTCGAGAACTGCGAGGCATATCTCGGCTGGGTAACAATAATGCACCCGTCCGCCATGGTTGATTTCGATATGTGCGGCAGGGGCAGTATAACCGGCCTTGGCGAGGATTGATTTAATAGCCTTTATGCGAGGCTTCTCATCGATCTCGTTCCATTGGGCGCTAATGGTTCCGATGTGGGCATTCTGGACGCCGCACAGAGCAGCCAAGCCGCGCTGATTGAGGTAGGGCGTGCCGTCCGACAGTACGCCCATTCCGATTTCGCCAAATTCGGCGTCTTTCTCAATCCCGAGGTCCAGAACGCCCTGAATCGTACTGATTTCCTTTGAGCCGGAATTGCTAGACAAAACATTGATTTTATTAGCTTTTAGACTGATTTCCTTTGAGCCGTCGGAAGACATCCCAGACCTCGCGTTTTGCTTGATTCGCGGGATTATACATCATGGAGATTAGGTAATGGGAGTCGGCGCTCGATGGTGTGGCCTGGTCGGACTGGATGATCTTGCCATATTCGATAGCCGCCGGGCTCCCAGTGGCCTCGACCTAAAGAGAAAAGCCCCGCCGAAGCGGGGCCATTCCCAGAACGTGACACGTGGTTGCACAATGCTGCGGGCCGGGCGCCGCTCCGGCTTTGCCTGTCCGTCCGTGGTGCGCACTTACACGAGGCGTCGGCAGATCAGGCACTGGCTTCAGGGCGCAGTCGATCAATCCACGCCGCCGCAGCACCATAAATTATACTGCCCGATCATATCATCGCCAAGTGAGGGGCACAGACATAAAGTTTTCCTTATGCCTGCAAGTTGTTGACTCAAAAGAGGCAAGTTTTCCCCCATGTCATGAGCTAAGACCATGCAGGTAAAGGGATTTACTCTAACAAAGGCTAAAGGCGGGCGCTCTCGCGCCGGGGCGAGGGGGTTGGTTTCGGGGTCGTTTACCGTCTGTTAAGGCTGCCGGTCCATTCTAGGCTGTCGTTTCATGCCGACGAGGTTTGACCTGTGGATACGTCGTCCATCGCCCTTTTCCAGGCCATGACGGGCAAGATGCGCGAGCTTCAGGCCAAGCAGGAAGTCATCGCCGAGAACATCGCGAACGCGGACACGCCCGGATACGAGGCCCGCGAACTGGTGGAGCGGGACTTCTCCGACGTGCTGTCGAAGGTCTCCACCCCGTCGGGCGCGCCGAGTGTCGCCAAGCCGCGCATCGCCATGCCGGCGGCGATGAAGGCGCTGGGCAGCCCGGCCGCCGTGAACAGCAATTCGCGGGTGAGCCGGGACTCCTTCGAGGTGAAGCCCAACGGCAATACGGTGGTGCTGGAAGACCAGCTGCTCTCGCTTGCCAATGTGCAGATGGAATACACGGCCCTGACCAACCTCTACCGGAAGCAGGCGGGCCTCCTGAAAACAGCCCTCGGCAAGGGTGGCAACAACTAAGCGCCCGCAACGGCGAAGGGAGAGAAACGCCCATGGATTTGCAACGGTCGATGGCCATTTCGGCAGCCGGGCTCAAGGCCCAGTCCCTGCGCATGCGGGTGGTTGCCGAAAACCTGGCGAACAAGGACTCCGTGGCGCAGTCGCCGGGCGAGCTGCCCTACCAGCGCAAGGTCGTGATGTTCAAGGACGTGCTCGACCGTCAGCTTGGCGCGCGCACCGTGAAGGTGGACCGGGTGACCGTGGACACCACCGATTTCGAAAAGGTGTACATGCCCGGCCACCCGGCAGCGGACGCGCAGGGCTATGTGCTCAAGCCGAACGTGAACAGCGTCATCGAGGCCACCGACATGAAGGAGGCACAGCGCTCCTACGAGGCCAACCTCAATGCGGTGGAAGCCGCCAAGTCGCTGACCATGAGGACGATTGATCTTCTGCGCTAAAGCGCAGGGGGAGATCTTCCGCGCTAAAGCGCAGGGGGAGACCTTCTGCGCTGATACGCAGGAAACCGGTGTAGAAAGAACAGGGACTGAACCATGTCCATTCGCGCCTTCGATGCCACCAATGCCTATACCCAGGCGCTCGGCCGCTCCCTCACCGGCGGCACCGAACCGTCTGCGCCCGAGGCGGCGACGGGCGCGCCGAACGCCTCGTTCGGCGACATGCTGGGCGAGATGTTCACCAACGCCGTCGAGGCCAGCCGCAACTCGGAAGCCATGGCCGCGCAGTCCATCCAGGGCAAGGCCGACCTCATCGACGTGGTGACGGCGGTCAACAATGCGGAGATGGCGGTTGAAACCCTTGTGGCCGTGCGCGACCGGGTGATCTCGGCCTATCAGGAAATCATGCGGATGCCCATTTAAGGGCACCCGCAGCGCCAGATTTTTTATCCGCTTTTTTTCGGGGCCCGGATTTTCCGGGCTCGATAATTTTCCGGGATCAATGGATCGAGGGCAGCGCGTCTGCCGGCAGCAGCGAACGCGCCTCGACCCGGATACCTTCCTGCAGCAGCACCTCGCCCAGCTTGCGCGTCGCGGCCACGACCGGCGCGAGGGACTCCGGCCGCTCCGTCCCGAACACCTCCTGAACCAGGACAGCAAGGCGCGGATCCGCCTGCTGCGCCAGATCGATCGTTGCCAGAAACCGCAGCTCGTCCGCCACCACCGCGCCGTGGCAGGGGCTCGCCACCTGCACGCGCCGGGTGGCATGGCGGCTGATCTCCAGCAGCAGATGACACAGGAGAATGGGCACCGCGCGGCTGCACCGAAGCGCGAAGCGGGAGAGGGCGGGCTCCGCCCGGGCATAATCCAGCCGCGCGGCAATGAACAGCCGGGTGAGCCACAGCAGCCGCTGCGCCGAGGGAGGCAGCGCGCTGCACCGGATCACCGGGTTGTCGTTCGGGTGCCGTCCACAGAATGGAGAGGGCTGGTGTGGCATGCGTAACTCCTGTCCCGCTTGGTGTTGCAAGTGATAATGACTCGCAAAAACAGGCGGGTCAAGGGCAGGCCGGGGCTGGGCCTCGCGGCGGAAAGTACGTGCAGGACGGCAGGAGGCCGGAGGTCAAGTGAGGGGGGAATGCGCGGCGCGGCGCCGCAGGGCTCACAGGGGCTCAGTGGATACTCGGCAGCATGTGCGGGGGCAGTAGATGCATCACCCGCACGAGGTTGCCCCGCTCCCGCAGCGCCTTTGCCAGATGGCCGGCTGCCTCGCGCAGGCCGTTGATGGGGCCATTGGCGCAGAGTTTCTGAAGCAGGACGCAGGCGCGGGCCTCGTCACCGACCTGAAGGCGGTCAATGGCCGCCAGCAGGGTGAGCTCGTCCGGCAGCAGGCGCTGGCAATGGGGCAGGCCAAAAACCAGTCCGCGCTTCGCGACGGAAACCACTTCGGCAATGAGCAGACGAAGAAGGAGCGTGACCGATCGATCGGGTGCGCCCTTGAGACCGCCCAGCGCCTGACGGACCGCGCGCCCTTCCATCCGCGCCGTCACCAGTTCGCGGAACGACCACAGCAGCAGATGGTCCGCAGGCATCAACTCCACGCACAGGATGACACGCTCGTCAGGGCATGCTTCGGAGGTGCACCGAAGGTCATCGGATACGGTTCGCATCCCAGGCTCCCTCTCTTAGTCCTTTTTATTTATTTTTTTAGCCCGCATTCAGAAGCAAAAGTCAGACTAAAGCAAGAATATATGCGGGGGTCGGGCTGAACAGATCGACGCGGCAATCGCCTGCCGGAGAGTCAGCCGCGCCAGACATAGCCTTTGCCGCGGGCAGTGAAAAGACGGATCGGTCGTTCGGGGCGCAAAACGGCGCGCGGCGGCCATTTCCGCCATGTACATTTCGCGCCCCCGGCCTTAACCATCTCTTCACCATGCTCAGCCAAGGTGGACGCATGACAGGAGCCGACATTCTCGACGTTACCCGCGACAGCCTGTTCACCATGCTGATGGTGGCCGGGCCACTGCTGCTGGTCGCGCTGGTGGTCGGCTTCGGCGTCGGCCTCCTTCAGGCCCTGACGCAAATTCAGGAAGCAACGCTCACCTTCGTGCCCAAACTCATCGCCATGGTTCTGGTGCTGCTGCTCACCGCGCCGCTGATGGGCCGGCTGATGGGCGGACTGATGGAGCGGCTGGCCCAGCGAATCATCTCGGGGTAGGTGCGCCGTGCCCGACTTCATGACGGCGCAGTTCACCGCCTATTTTCTCGTCTTCTCCCGCCTCGGCAGCATGCTCATGGTGATGCCTGCCCTTGGCGATGAAAATGTGCCGGCCCGCGTGCGGCTGCTGTTCGCGCTCGTGCTGTCGCTGGTGGTGCTGCCGGTGGTGCTGGTCTCCCTGCCGCCCATGCCCACGACCTTGCCCGCCACCGCCGCGCTGCTGATCGGCGAGATCGCCACCGGCCTGATGCTGGGCATGGCGGTGCGCATCCTGTTTTCCGCCGTGCAGCTGGCGGGTACGGTCATCGGCTTCCAGAGCGGTCTGTCCGGCGCGATGATTTTCGACCCCAGCCAGGGCGGGCAGACCATCGTCATCTCCCGCTTCCTCAGCGTGCTCGCCGTGGTGCTGGTGTTCGCAACCGACCTGCACCACCTGATGCTGGCGGGCATGGTGCGCTCCTACGCCCTGTTCCGGCCGGGCGCGGACCTGATGCTCGGGGATTTCGCCTCGCTGTCGGTGAACATGATGAGCCAGGCCTTTGCGCTGGGCCTGCAGATGGCGGCTCCGTTTCTGGTCTATGGCCTGGTGTTCAACGTGGGGCTCGGGCTGATGGCCCGGCTGACGCCCCAGATCCAGGTGTTCTTCATCGCCCAGCCGCTGGGCATCATTCTGTCCCTGCTGCTTCTGCTGACGCTCATCGGCACGATCATGACCGTGTTCCTTGACCGCTTCGGCGAGGGGCTGCGGGCCCTGACGGGAGGCTGAGATGGCCGAGGGCAGCAGCGAGGACGACTCCCAGAAAACGGAAGAACCAACCCAGCGCAAGCTGGAGGAGGCGCGCAAGAAAGGCCAGGTGGCGCGCGGCGCGGAGATGCGCCACATCGCCATTCTGGGCGGCGCGCTGGCGGTGGTCGCCTTCATGGTGGGCAACATCGGGCGCGGCCTTGCCCCGCTGTTCACCAACCTGCTCGGCCAGGCCAACGCCTATCCGCTGGACGGCCGGGGCGCGCAGAGCCTGATGGCGGGCATCGCCCTCAACGCGGGCGCGGTGCTGGCCGCGCCGCTCGCGCTACTGTTCCTGTGCGCGGTGGTGGGCGGCCTGATGCAGGGGCGGCCCACCCTGTCGTGGGAGCGGGTGTCGCCCAAGTGGTCCAAGCTCAATCCGCTGACCGGCCTCAAGCGCATGTTCGGCATGCAGTCGCTGGTGGAGTTCCTCAAGACACTGGCCAAGTGCGCGGTGGTGGGCATCGTCGGCGTGGCGGTGGTGTGGCCCTACGGCAGCCGGCTGGAGACCGCCCTGTTCGGCTCCGCGCCCGACATCCTGGCGCTGGCGGGCGGGCTGGTGGTCAAGCTGCTGCTGGCGGTGGTCATCATCGTCGCGGTGATCGCGGTTGGCGACCTTGTCTACCAGCGCTTCGCCTTCATGAAGAAAATGCGCATGAGCCGTCAGGAACTGAAGGACGAGTTCAAGCAGAGCGAGGGCGACCCGCATGTGAAGGCACGCATCCGCCAGATCCGGCTGGAGCGCTCGCGCCAGCGCATGATGGCCAACGTGCCGACCGCCGACGTGGTCATCACCAACCCGACCCACTTCGCGGTGGCGCTGAAATACGATCAGGCCGCCATGGCCGCGCCCAAGGTGGTGGCCAAGGGCGTGGACAGCCTGGCGCTGCGCATCCGCGAGGTGGCCAGCGAGCACAAGGTGCCGATTGTGGAGAACCCGCCGCTCGCCCGCACGCTCTATGCCAGTGTCGATCTGGACGAGGAGATCAAGCCCGAGCACTACAAGGCGGTGGCCGAGGTCATCAGCTACGTGATGAAGCTGCGGGGGCGGCCGCTGCCCAAACGGCCGTCGCGCCCATGACGGCGGGGGCACTGCGGCGCTCTCCGGCAGGAGTCCGGCCGTTCCGGCGGCGCATCGGCGCAATCATCCCCTTGACGCGGGAAGGCTTTCGGGCAACGTCCGGGGGCGGGGAGTTCAGCACGGGGACGGGTCACACACGCGCATGATCGCACGATGGTTCTCAGGAGAGGAGCGCGGGCTGGAGAGCGCGGGTCTGGTCGGCGGATTGCCGCCCGAGCCGGGCTCGACCCAGGTGCTGTGGGTGGCGGCGACCGTCGTTACGCTCGGGCTTGCCTCCGCCGCCCTGATCGGCTGGAGCACGGGCATCTGGGAAGTGAGCATCCTGTTCTTCGCCCTGATGCTGGCGGCCGGCGGCGTGGCCTATGCGTGGGCGTCGGGACATCAGGAGCGCCCCGCGGGCGTCAGCCGCGCCCTGGTGCGGGCGGCCATCGACAACCAGCCGGACGCGGTGGCGGTGACGGACCGGATGGGGGCCCTGGTGTGCGCCAACGCGGCCTATGGCCAGATGTGCGGCGGCTATCCCTCGCCCTTCGAGCTGGCGGGCGTCGAGCCGGAAGCGCGCTCGCCGCTGGAGCGGGTGGCCGAGCAGGCCCGGCGCGACGGCATCGCGCTGGTCAGCGTGACCCGCGTCGTCGAGGGGCGGCAAAGCGAACTTGACGTGACCTGCCGCCGGGCGGACGACCCGGCCGGCCATCTGCTGTGGCGGGTGCGCCCGTCGGAGCGGAGCCTGACGCTTGCCGGCGTGGTGGACGTGGCCGCAGGCCATGTGGGCGACTGGCTGAGCCAGGCGGACATCGGCCTCATCGCCGCCGACGGGGACGGGCGGGTGCTGGCGGTCAACGCCGCCTGCGGCCGGATTTCGGGCCATGCGGCGGCGGATCTCACCGGGCGCGACCTGACCGCCCTGTTCATCCTGACCGAGAGCAGCGAGGTGCTGCTGCGCGCGGCGGACGGCACGTCGGTGCCGGTGCGGCTGGCCGAGATTCCGCTGATGGGGCAGGGCGGGGGCGACCCCTATGGCTATGTCTACCTGCTCCTGCGCGAGACCGCGAACACGGTGGCAGCGAGCGGCGCGGTGGGCGACATCGTCCACGGGCTGCTGGACAGCCTGCCGTTCGGCTTCGCCACGGTGGACCGGGACAGCCGCTTCCGCTTTATCAACCGGGCCTTCACCGCTGCCGTCGGCATCAAGCCGGAGGCAACGCCGCTCTACCCGGTCGATCTGGTGCACGAGGAAGACGCCAGCATGCTGGCGGAGGTGGTGCGCAGCGTCTCCAGCGGCCGCCTCGCCAACCGGGACGTGCAGGTGCGGCTCAAGGGCAACCGGGCCGATCCGGTGCGGCTCAGCATCACCCACATCGGCATCGGCGAGGCGGCGGCGGTCATCGCCCTGCGCGACGACGCCGAGCAGCGGCGCCTCCAGCAGCAGATCACCCAGGCCACGAAGATGCAGGCGGTGGGCCAGCTGGCGGGCGGCATCGCCCACGACTTCAACAACATCCTCACCGCCATCATCGGCTACTGCGACCTGATGCTGCTGCGCCACGCGCCGGGCGATGCGGACTTCGGCGACCTCAACCAGATCCGCCAGAACGCCAACCGCGCCGCCAACCTGGTGCGCCAGCTGCTCGCCTTCTCGCGCCAGCAGACCCTGCGGCCGCAGGTGCTCCAGGTCTCCGACGTGCTGGCGGAGCTGTCCAACCTGCTCAAGCGGCTGATGGGCGAGACCATCACCCTCAACATGATCCACGGCCGTAACCTGGGGTCGGTGCGCGCCGACCCGGGCCAGCTGGAGCAGGTGATCGTCAACCTGGCGGTCAACGCGCGCGACGCCATGGGCGGCGCAGGCGAGCTGACCATCCGCACCTACCAGGTGGGCCCGGACGACGTGAAGACCCTCGGCTACCAGATCATGCCGCCGGCCGACTATGTGGTGATCGCCGTCACCGACACCGGCCACGGCATCCCGAAGGAGCATCTGGGCAAGATCTTCGAGCCGTTCTTCACCACCAAGGAAGTGGGCAAGGGCACGGGGCTCGGCCTTTCGACCGTCTACGGCATCGTCAAGCAGACGGGCGGCTTCATCTTTGCCGACTCCGAGGTGGGGCGGGGCACCACCTTCACCATCTACCTGCCGGTCCATGTGGCCGTGGCCGAGGAACAGGCCGCCGAGGAGGCGCGGGCGCGCGACGCGGTGGTCGATACCTGGGGCCACGGCACCGTGCTCCTCGTGGAGGACGAGGCCATGGTGCGCGCCGTCGCCAAGCGGGCGCTGGAGCGCAAGGGCTACAACGTGCTCACCGCCAACAACGGCGAGGAGGCGCTGGAGGTGATGGAGGGCCTGGAAGCGCAGGTGGACCTCCTCATCACCGACGTGGTCATGCCGAGCATGGACGGGCCGACCCTGGTGCACCACGCCCGCGAGCGCTACCCGGACCTCAAGATCATCTTCATCTCCGGCTATGCGGAGGAGCAGCTGCGCCGCTCCATCGACGTGCCGGACGTGACCTTCCTGCCCAAGCCGTTCTCGGTGCAGGAACTGGCGGAGGCGGTGCGGGAGGTCATCGGCCGCAAGCCCGCGCACCACGAATCAAGCAACCAGCTCAACGGCTGAGGCGGGCAGGGGAGAGATCCCCTCGCGCCCCGGTCCGGCCCAATCGAATCAAGGGGTTGGCGGCCAAGCTTGCAATCGAGAACAAAACAGGTACAAAGCCTTCCGTTGCGTTCGACGCTCTGTGCCTCTATGCGGGAGAAAAGAAATGTCTGCATCTCTTCGGGTGATCGAGAAAGACTCTATGGACAAGACGCGCGCACTGGAAGCCGCACTGGCACAGATCGACCGGGCATTCGGCAAGGGTTCGGTGATGAAGCTGGGCCAGCGCAGCTCGGGGGTCGAGATCGAGACCATCTCGACCGGCTCGCTCGGGCTCGACATGGCGCTGGGCATCGGCGGCCTGCCCCGGGGGCGCATCATCGAAATCTACGGGCCTGAATCCTCGGGCAAGACGACGCTGGCGCTCCACGCCATCGCCGAGGCGCAGAAGGCGGGCGGCATCGCGGCGTTCATCGACGCCGAGCACGCGCTCGACCCGGTCTACGCCCGCAAGCTCAACGTCAACATCGACGAGCTGCTGATCTCGCAGCCGGATACGGGCGAGCAGGCGCTGGAGATCGCCGACACCCTGGTGCGCTCGGGCGCCATCGACATTCTGGTGGTCGACTCGGTGGCCGCGCTGACGCCACGCGCCGAGCTGGAAGGCGAGATGGGCGACAGCCACGTGGGCCTGCAGGCCCGCCTGATGAGCCAGGCGCTGCGCAAGCTGACCGGCTCCATCTCCAAGTCCAAGTGCACCGTGATCTTCATCAACCAGGTGCGCATGAAGATCGGCGTGATGTACGGCAGCCCGGAGACCACCACCGGCGGCAACGCCCTCAAGTTCTACGCCTCGGTGCGTCTGGACATCCGCCGCACCGGCCAGATCAAGGAGCGCGACGAGATCGTCGGCAACCAGACCAAGGTCAAGGTGGTCAAGAACAAGCTGGCCCCGCCGTTCAAGCAGGTGGAATTCGACATCATGTACGGCGAGGGCGTCTCCAAGATGGGCGAGATTCTCGACCTCGGCGTGAAGGCCGGCGTCGTCGAGAAGTCGGGCGCCTGGTTCTCCTACGACAGCCAGCGCATCGGCCAGGGCCGCGAGAACGCCAAGCGGTTCCTCCAGGAGAACCCGGACCTGGCGGCGGCCATCGAGGCGGCCATCCGCCGCAACGCCGGGCTCGTCTCCGAGGCGCTCATGTCCGCGCCCAGCGAGGACGACGACATCTGAGGACGGCAGGCGGCAGGCGGCAGCGGGCGGATCAGGGCGGCACGCTGTCCACGCTGTCGAGGACCGATCGCAGAAAGTCTGTGCCATGTGGCCGGGCGTTTCCGTGTGACGAACAGGGAAGCGCCCGGCCTTTTCCTGCCCGGTTCCCCGCCCGATCTCCTGCCCGGTTTGCCGCCCGGTTCCCTGTCTTCGCAGCGCGGCAAAGGGCGCGGCAAGTGCGTATCCCTCTTTTCACCGGGGCGCATACGGCTTAAGTCAGGCGCGGATTGACAAAAGACCCGGGGCAGGCCCCGGGCTCGCAACGAGACAAAGAGGCGAAAGGCGTGGCCAGTTCCAACGATATCCGCTCATCCTTCCTCGACTTCTTCCGGCGCGAAGGCCACGAGGTGGTGCCGAGCAGCCCGCTCGTCCCGCGGAACGACCCGACGTTGATGTTCACCAACGCCGGCATGGTGCCGTTCAAGAACGTGTTCACCGGGCTGGAGACGCGCCCCTACAAGACGGCGACCTCCGCGCAGAAGTGCGTGCGCGCCGGCGGCAAGCACAACGATCTGGACAATGTGGGCTACACCGCCCGCCACCACACCTTCTTCGAGATGCTGGGCAACTTCTCGTTCGGCGACTACTTCAAGGAGCGCGCCATCGACTGCGCCTGGCGGCTCATCACGAAGGAGTGGGGCATCCCGAAGGACCGCCTGCTGGTGACCGTCTACCACACGGACGACGAGGCGTTCGACCTGTGGAAGAAGATCGCCGGTCTGCCCGACGAGCGGATCATCCGCATCCCCACCAAGGACAACTTCTGGTCCATGGGCGACACCGGCCCGTGCGGCCCGTGCTCCGAAATCTTCTATGACCACGGCCCGCACATCCCCGGCGGCCCCCCGGGCTCGCCCGACGAGGACGGCGACCGCTGGACCGAAATCTGGAACCTGGTGTTCATGCAGTACGAGCAGGTGGACGCGGACACCCGCATCGACCTGCCTCACCCGTCCATCGACACCGGCATGGGCCTGGAGCGCATCGCCGCCGTGCTCCAGGGCAAGCACGACAACTACGACACCGACACGCTGCGGGCGCTGATCCTCGCCTCCGCCGAGGCCACCGGCACCAACCCGGACGCGGAAGGCCGCGTCTCGCACCGCGTGATCGCCGACCACCTGCGCGCGGTCAGCTTCCTCATCGCCGACGGCGTGCTGCCCTCCAATGACGGCCGCGGCTACGTGCTGCGACGCATCATGCGCCGCGCCATGCGCCACGCCCACCTGCTGGGCGCGAAGGAGCCGCTGAT
The DNA here is from genome assembly GCF_051304405.1 of Pedomonas sp. V897. NCBI lineage: Bacteria > Pseudomonadati > Pseudomonadota > Alphaproteobacteria > Sphingomonadales > Pedomonadaceae > Pedomonas > Pedomonas sp. V897. The sequence continues at coordinate 681,447 of NZ_JBPPGG010000002.1, read as the reverse complement.
GCACCGGCTGGTCCCGGCGCTCATCAACCAGATGGGCGCGGCCTACCCCGAGCTGGTGCGCGCCGACGCGCTGATCCGCGAAACCCTCAAGCTGGAGGAAACCCGCTTCCGCCAGACGCTCGACAAGGGCCTCAAGCTCCTCGACGAGGAAGTGTCCCGCCTCGCGCCGGGCGCGGCCCTGCCGGGCGAGGTGGCGTTCAAGCTCTATGACACCTACGGCTTCCCGCTCGACCTGACCGAAGACGCGCTGCGCACGCAGGGCCTCGCCGTCGACAAGGGCGGCTTCGACGAGGCAATGGCGCGCCAGAAGGCCGCCGCCCGCGCGGCGTGGGCCGGCTCGGGCGAAAAGGCGGCCGAGACCGTGTGGTTCGACCTCGCCCAGGAAGCGGGCGCGACCGAATTTGTCGGCTACTCCACTGAGTCCGCGCAAGGGCAGGTGGTCGCCATCGTCAAGGACGGCGCGCGCGTCGACAGCGCGTCGGCCGGCGAGCAGGTGCGCATCGTCACCAACCAGACGCCGTTCTACGGCGAGTCCGGCGGCCAGATGGGCGACGCCGGCCTCCTGCGCGGCCCGGGCGGCCTCGAAATCGAAATCAGCGACACCCAGAAGCCGCTCGGCCTCATCCACGTCCACGTGGGCGAGGTGAAGGCCGGCACGGTGCGCGTGGGCGACCAGCTGGAAATGCTCGTGGACAGCACGCGCCGCGCCGCGCTGCGCGCCAACCACTCGGCCACCCACCTGCTGCACGAGGCCCTGCGCCGCCGCCTCGGCGCGCACGTCACCCAGAAGGGCTCGCTGGTCGCGCCCGACCGGCTGCGCTTCGACATCTCGCACAACAAGGCCCTCTCCGAGGAGGAAATCGCGGCGGTCGAGGCGGACGTGAACGCCCGCATCCGCGAAAACCACGAGGTGGTAACCCGGCTGATGACGCCGGACGAGGCCATCGCCGCTGGCGCCATGGCGCTGTTCGGCGAGAAATACGGCGATGAAGTGCGCGTGGTCAGCATGGGCGACGAACCGGAGTCCGAACGCGGCCACTTCTCGGTGGAACTCTGCGGCGGCACCCACGTCAACCGCACCGGCGACATCGGCGTGTTCGCCATCGTGGGCGAGGGCGCGGTGTCGGCAGGCGTGCGCCGCATCGAGGCGCTCACCGGCGAAGCCGCGCGCCGCTACTTCGAGGAACAGGAAGCCCGCGTGAAAGCCGTGGCCGCCACGCTCAAGACCAGCCCGGCGGAAATCGTCGAGCGCGTCGCGGCGCTGCTGGAAGAGCGCCGCAAGCTGGAACGCGAACTGGCCGAAGCCAAGCGCGCCCTCGCGCTCGGCGGCGGCAGCGCCAGCGCCTCCGGCGGCCCGGCCGCCGAACAGGTGAACGGCATCAACTTCCTCGGCCAGGTGGTCGACGGCCTCCCGGCGCGCGAGCTGCGCGGCCTGGTGGACGGCGCCAAGTCCAAACTGGGCTCGGGCGTCGCGGTCATGGTCACCACCGACGGCGGCAAGGCCTCCGTCGCAGTGGGCGTGACCGACGACCTGACCAGCCGCATCTCCGCTGTCGATCTGGTCAAGGCAGCCGTGGCTGCCGTCGGCGGCCAGGGCGGCGGCGGCCGCCCCGACATGGCCCAGGGCGGCGGCCCCAACGCCGCCGCCGCCGCCGAGGCACTGGCCGCCGTCAAGGCGCTGATCGGCCAGGCCGTCGCGGCCTGATCCAGACCGCTCGGCCAGATCGCCTGGCCAGACCGCTCGGGAAATCGCCGGGGTAGAACCATCTGCCCCGGCACCCCGCCCATGCCGAGGGCGGGTTGTTTTCAACTTGTTGTTTTCAATTTGATGGATGATGCGAGGGGCTTGCCCCTCGCGCTCCCATCTGTTTGTCGGGCCGTGTTCCCGGCGCCCTCCTGACAGGCGGTTCAAATGATCGGGCCGTGTTTCCGGCGTTCTCCTGGCAGATGGCCCAAATAATGGGGCCGTGCCCGTTCTCCCGTGGATGCGCCGGAACGACCGGGTGCGTCCCGATGAGGGAATGGGAGGTGCAGGAGGGTCCGAGACCCTCCTGCAATCATGGCCCCCCGAAAATCACGAAAATCACGAAAGTTGTTCAAAAAAAACGCCCCGAGCGTGGCGTTTGGCCCTCGCGCTGGTGTCACGGCATTGTATTATTCCTGCAACAAGAAGCGGAGAGACCGGGTGCAGGGGACGTCCGGGGGGCCGTCTTTTGGTGTTTTTGTGAGGTCTTGTAAGAAGGCAGTTCAGCATGGGGCATTCAGCGTTCAAGCAGATGGTATTGGCGGCGGCGGGCGTGGTTGCGCTTGCCTGTGCGGGGCCGGCTTCGGCTGTGGAGCAGGCGGCGGGAGAGGCGGCGGTTTCGGCTGCCCCGGCCGTGCAGAAGGGGGAGCGCCCCAGGCTGATCGTGGCCATTTCCGTTGACCAGTTCAGCGCCAATCTGTTTGGCGGCTGGCGTGGCCGTTATACGGGCGGCCTCAAGCGGCTGGGCAACGAGGGCATCACCTATGCCAACGGCTACCAGACGCACGGCGGCACCGAGACCTGCCCGGGCCACTCGACGCTGCTGACGGGTCATCATCCGCGCACCACCGGCATTGTCGGCAACGACTATTTCGACCCGGCGCTGGGCCGGGAGGTTTACTGCCTTGAGGACACGGACATGCGCCCGGCGCACGATCCCAAGGCGGACCCGACCGAAGGCCGCAGCCCGAAGAAGCTGCGGGTCTTGACGCTTGGCGACTGGCTGAAGGCGCAATCGCCCAAGAGCCGGGTGTTTGCGGTCTCCGGCAAGGACCGCGGCGCGATCAACATGGGCGGCCACAAGGCCGATGGCGAGTTCTGGCTGGCGCCGGGCCATGGCTTCACCACCTTCGTTCCGGCGGGTCAGTCGGGCGAGAAGGCGCTGGCTCCGATGGCGGCGCTCAACAAGCGCATTCAGGAGTACTGGAAGAACACCCCGCCGGTGTGGACCTACGCGGAGCCCAGCTGCAAGGCGCTGGAGCGCGACTGGGTGATCAACGGCACGCCCTGGCGCTCGCAGTTGCCGCCCGTGGCGTGGGACGTGAAGAGCCCCACCTTCGTCAAGGACCAGTTCATGTGGTCGCCGTTCATGGACGAGCTGACGCTCGACGGCGCGCGGGAGCTGATCCGCACCTTCAAGCTGGGGCAGGGCGAGGCCCCGGACCTGCTGGCGATCAGCCTTTCGGGCAACGACTACGTTGGCCACCGCTACGGCACGCAGGGGCCGGAGATGTGTGACCAGCAGGCCCGGCTCGACCGGCAGCTTGGCCGGTTCCTGAGCGATCTCGAACAGCTCGGCGTGCCGTTCCTGGTGGTGCTCTCGGCCGACCATGGCGGCATCGACGTGCCCGAGCGGCTGCACACGCAGGGCCTGCCCGAGGCCGGCCGCGTTGACCCTATCGCTTTTGCCGCGGACCTGAACAGCGCTCTGCGCACGCAACTGGGGCTGGATTTCGACCCGATCTATGCCTCCGGCATCGACCAGCTGTGGGTGGTGGACCGCAACGGCCGCACGCCCTCGGCGGAATTCCGGCAGACGGTTCTCCAGGCGGCGATGCCGCTGCTGCGCCAGCGCCCGGAAGTGGTGGCCGTGTTTGACAAGGAAACGCTGGTGAACACGCCGGTCGACCCGACCAAGTTGCCGGACGAACTCACCCTGCAGGAGCGTCAGGCCCTCAGCGCCGCGCCGGATCGCATCGCCGACCTGACGGTGACGTTCAAGCCCTACCTCCAGATCAAGACGCCGAAGGTCAACTACTACATCTCCGGCCACGGCACCGCCTGGAGCTATGACCGCCGCGTGCCGATCCTGTTCTGGTGGCCGGGCGTGACGCCGGAGGAGCGGCCGCTGCCCATCCGCACCGTGGACATTGCACCGACGCTGGCCCACGTGCTCGGCATCCAGCCGGACGGGGAACTGGACGGCCGCTGCCTCGACCTGGGCGATTTCGGCACCGGTCCGTGCCCGGCGGTGGCGAAGCCGTAAGGCAACAGACACGGGACAGGCGAGGGGGCGGCAGGCCCCCTCGGATGGACGGGCGGGGGCCGGCGGCTCCCGCCCGTTTTTCGTGCCGCTTTTTTCGGCAAAACGCTGAAACACCAATAAAATCAACGGCAAAAGACCGTTGTGCATGCAGAATATACAGCGTTATCCACAGAAACTGTGGATAAGCGTGGCCTTGTCCCCAGGGACAGCGGGCGGGAAATTCCGTCGGGTCGTCTCGATGCGCTGCCGGAGCGGTTGCGGGCGGGCGCAAGATCCTTACATTGGGGGCATGACCGACGGCTATGAAATCACCCTGACCCGCGATGGCGCGGACCGGACCTACAGCTGGAAGCCGCAGAGCCGCCTGTCGCGCCTGCTGATGGCGGCGAGCGCGGTGGCAATGCTGATCCTGCTCGCCTCGCTGGCGATCTGGCTGGCGGTGCTGTCGGTGGCGTTCGCCCTGGCGTGGGTCGCCTTCGCGCTGATCCGCGCGCCGCTGCGGCGCTGGTTCAACCGCCGCCGGGGCGGCAGCAACCTGCGCCCATACTGACGCCTGCGGGCGGCGTTTGCCCGGCCCCTTCGCGCGCCCGCCTTGCGCGCCCGCCTTGCGCGCCTGCCTACTCGAAAGCCGCGCCGTGCGGCTCTCCCCCCACAAACACCTGACGGCGCGTCACAGTGCGGATCTCGACCGCACCGGCGTCCAGCGCCTGCCGCCGCCGCTGCGCCTCGGCGGCATAGTCCGAGGGCGAGCGGGTGGCCGGTTGCTCGGTCCGCCAGACCCCGTCCGCCTCGCGCCAGACGCTCACCCAGTCGGCGGTGACGATGACCGCCTCCCGGCCGTCACCGGTCAGCACGACGGCGCAGCGGCCCGCCGGACCGCAGGCCTCCGGGAGGCCGAGCCGCGCCCGCAGCGCGGGGGGAAGGGCCGCGCCTGCGGGCAGGACGGTCAGGCGCTCCTCGGCGATCACCGGCGGGGCGCGGTCCGGCACGTCGTAGCGCGAGGTGCGCTTGAGGGCGTCCGCCGCTGCGGTGCGGATGGCGGGGGTCTTGCCCGTCGCCGCCAGCCGCTCCAGCGCCTTGATGCCCGCCGGGCCGAAGTCGAAGCGCAGGGCGCGCCAGTCGAACGCCTCGGGCGTGACCGCGCCGCGCTCCAGCCGCGCGAGCTGGTGGCGGGCGGAGAGCGCGCCGAAGTTCGCCAGCGGCGTCGAGAGCAGGAGGGCGAGCCCGCACAGGCCGAAGGCCAGCCACAGGTTGGCCGGGCGGAGATGGCGGGCGGGGCCGGCCCGGTCGCGCACGGCGGCCCGCACCACCGCCCACAGGTAGGCGAGCCCGTAGGCGAGGGCGATGGCGACGAACACGGCGGCCCACAGCCGGTCGGGCGTCAGGCCGTGCTGCTGGATGCGGCGGCCGGTGGAGACGGCGGCGACAAGTCCCAGCGGCAGCAGGGCGAGGCACAGGGCGGGCACGCTCCAGCGCAGGGCCGGGTGGCGCGCCTCGCGCGCCGGGGCGTCGCCGATGACGGCGTTGACGAGGATGAGCGCGCCGATGATGCACAGCAGCAGGATGGGGGTGGTGGCGCGGGTCGCCTGCCACAGCGGCTCGAGGCCGGTGAACGGCAGGGCGGCCAGGAACAGCACCAGCCCCAGTGCCAGCACCGGCGCGAGCACGGCCAGCACGGCCGTCGCCGCCCGCTGAAGGAGGCCGAGCAGGGACTCGCGGTCGCGCAGCAGGCCGGTCGCCGCGCCCAGCGCCACGCCGGTCAGGGGCAGGGCGACCCAGCCCTTGCGCAGCAGCTTTTCAGGGAACGAGACGTCGATCAGCTCGAACAGGGCGGCGAGCAGGATCGCGGTCAGCCAGACGATCCCGGCGAACACCCAGACAGCGCACCAGAGCACGGCGTTGACCCAGGCGCGGTCATGGGCGGCGCTGTAGGACAGGGGCTGGCCCGGCGCGCGGTCGCGCATGGCCTGGAACAGCGGCGCGGCAAGGCCCACCGCCAGCGCGGCGCACAGGAGGCGCCAGGTGGCCCCGTCGTCCGCGCCGCCGCCGGGCACCCCGGCCCAATAGATGGTGAGCGCCACCACCAGCCCCGCCGCTGCGGCAAAGCCGAGGCTGGAGCCCAGCCGCCCGCGCTCGACGACGAACCCGAAGGCGATGGCGCTGACGCCGAGGAAGGTGGCGGCGGCAAGGCGCAGGGCGTCCGGGCCGGCGCTGCCTCCGGGCCCGGTTCCGGCGATGAGGTGGAGGGCCAGCCCGGCAAGGCCGCCCAGCAGGGCGAGGCCCCAGGTGCGGCCGGGCCAGGCGTGGGCCGGTGCGGCGTCGGGAGCGGAGCCGGTCTCGGGATGGGCGGGGGTGGTCATGGGGGCAGGCTCCCGATGGAACGTGGTCTGGGGGCGATACGGGCGGCAGGATGCCGGGGACGGGCCTTTGCTGACAAGAGCCTATGCGCCATCCCCCCGGTGGGGGCGGCGGGCACGAAAAAGGGCCGCAACAGTGCTGCGGCCCTTCTCCGACTGGTGTTTCCGGCTTGAGAGAAAACCTTAGGTTTTCTTCCCAGGCCTTTGTTCTGGAAGGCAGATCGCCTTAGAAGCGCATGGCCTTTTCCAGGTTGGCCACGATCGCCTCGAAGAACTTCTCGGTGGTCAGCCACGGCTGATCCGGGCCGACGAGGATGGCGAGGTCCTTGGTCATCTGGCCGCTCTCGACGGTCTCGATGCAGACCCGCTCCAGCGTCTCGGCGAAGGCCACCACGTCCGGGGTGCCGTCCAGCTTGCCGCGGTGCTTGAGGCCACCGGTCCAGGCGAAGATGGAGGCAATCGGGTTGGTGGAGGTCGCCTTGCCCTGCTGGTGCATGCGGTAGTGGCGGGTGACGGTGCCGTGGGCGGCCTCGGCCTCCACGGTCTGGCCGTCCGGCGTCATCAGCACCGAGGTCATCAGGCCGAGCGAGCCGAATCCCTGCGCCACCTGATCCGACTGCACGTCGCCGTCGTAGTTCTTGCAGGCCCAGACGAACTTGCCGCTCCACTTGAGGGCGGAGGCGACCATGTCGTCGATCAGGCGGTGCTCGTAGGTGATGCCGGCCGCCTCGAACTTGGCCTTGAACTCGTTGTCGAACACCTCCTGGAACAGGTCCTTGAAGCGGCCGTCATAGGCCTTGAGGATGGTGTTCTTGGTGGACAGGTACACCGGCCAGCCGCGCGCCAGGCCGTAGTTCATGCAGGCGCGGGCGAAGTCGCGGATCGATTCGTCCAGGTTGTACATGCCCATGGCGACGCCGGCGGAGGGGAAGTTGAAAACCTCGTACTCCTGCTCCTGGCTGCCGTCTTCGCTGACCCACTTCATGGTGAGCTTGCCGGCGCCCGGCACGCGGAAGTCGGTGGCGCGGTACTGGTCGCCGAAGGCGTGGCGGCCGACCACGATGGGATCGGTCCAGCCCGGGACGATCCGCGGCACGTTCTTCATGATGATCGGCTCGCGGAACACGGTGCCGCCCAGAATGTTGCGGATGGTGCCGTTGGGCGACTTCCACATCTTCTTGAGATTGAATTCCTTCACGCGGGCTTCGTCCGGCGTGATGGTGGCGCACTTCACGCCGACGCCGTACTGCTTGATGGCGTTGGCGGCGTCGATGGTGATCTGGTCCTCGGTCTCGTCACGCTTCTGGACGGAGAGGTCGTAGTACTTCAGATCGATGTCGAGATACGGCAGGATGAGGCGCTCGCGGATCCACTTCCAGATGATGCGGGTCATCTCGTCGCCGTCGAGTTCGACGACCGGATTCTTCACTTTGATCTTAGCCATTAAATCCTCCGGGACAGCAACTTTCCGCGGGCGCGGACGCTTTCGGACTATACTGGAGGGTTGTGTAGCAGGCCGTGCGGTCAAATCAACCGGCTGGACCGCGTCCTCCTAAATTTCCTAGTCCCGCTGCAATGCTCCATCCGCTTGAAGCCTTGCCCCGGGGTGAAGTTCCCCGGCGGGAGAGGCGCCGCCGCTCTGGCCCAGCGCGGCCATCAGCGCGGCCAGATCCGGCAGCACCGCCGCCTCGGCCATGAGGCTGGCGTCGCCGAAGCCTTGCGCCACCATGTGGGCCAGCAGCGCCTCGAACGGCTGCCAGTAGCCGTTGGGGCCCAGCAGCCAGACGGGTTTGCCGTGCTCGCCCAGCTGCCGCCAGGTCATCATCTCCAGCACCTCGTCGAGCGTGCCGATGCCGCCGGGCAGGGCGAGGAAGGCGTCCGACCGCTCGGCCATGGTCTGCTTGCGCTGGAGCAGGGTGTCCACAACCACCAGTTCGGTCAGCCCCGGCTGGGCGATCTCGACGGTGGCGAGATAGGAGGGAATGACCCCGATCACCCGGCCGCCCGCCGCCAGCGCCGCGCGCGCGAGCAGGCCCATGAGGCCAAGCGCGCCGCCGCCGTAGACGAGGGTGATGTTCTCCTGCGCGAGACGGGTGCCCACTTCCGTGGCCAGCGCGGCGTGGGCGGGATCGTCCCCGGCGCGCGCGCCGCAGAACACGCACAGGCTGCGGACCGGGCGAAGGGCAGGGGCCGAAGGGGCGAAAGATGCAGCGTGAGTCATGATGGCGGCCAGCCTAGCCAAGGCGGGCCCATGGCACCAGTGGCGACCGCCGCGCCGGAAAGGCCCGGGCGGAAGATCAGGCGGACCGGAAAGCGGACCGGAAGGCGGGACGGCGCGTCAGGCGGCGGGCCAGAGGTCCGACTCGATCAGCTCGATCACCGGCTGCACCGGCAGCAGCGCGCTGGTCACGTCGGCGACCATCTGACGGAAGGAGACCGGGCGGGTGTAGGGAATCTCGCGCCGCAGGCGCACCTCGCCGCCCGTGAGGGTGAGGCCCGCGCACGGCCACAGGTCGCGCATGTGGCGCAGCGTATCCAGCACGCGGCGGCGGGAGGAGGGATCCTCGCTGGTGAAGGGCACGGTGCCCACGATGCCGGTCAGGCGCATGATGACGGCGCTGTCCGTCTCCTCCACGTTGATCTCGTAGCGTCCCGAACGCCAGCGGAACCGGAATGCAGCCGGAGTCGACATGGGGTGGCTGGTCACCACCTCCATCAGCCTTTGCGCCGCACGGTCGAGGGTCCAGCGCGTCTCCTGACCGGTTTCCTTGCCCGGCTCGGGCCAGTCCATGGCAGGTTCGAAAGAATGTTGAGCGAGTGTCACGGCACACCATTCCGAAAAAGGACGCAGTTTCGCCCCACCCGAGGGCTGGTGCCGTAACAATGGGTTATGGGCCTCAACAATTGGTTAACAAGACGCCCATCATTCGATGGATGGGGAAATATTCTGTCATTCACGGTTCCGGTCGGGCAATTCATCCCGCCGCCTGTTCGGACGGGGCTGAAATCGCCGCCCGTTCGGTGTACCAAAGGGCGGGCGAAGCGAGGCGCGGGCGAACCGGCCAAGTGCCGGTCACGCTTGCGGCTGGGGCTGCCATGGGTTAACGCCGAACTTCAAGATGCGCGATCAATGCGCGGTGAGGGAATGACGACGGAATGATGGATTTTCTGACCAAACTGCCGCCGGTGCACCCGGAGGGGCGCAAGTTCGCTGCCATTGCCGCCGCCATCACGCTGCTGTTCTTTCTGTTCGGATGGACGGTGCTGGGGTGGATCGGCGTCGTGCTCACCCTGTGGGTGCTGGCCTTCTTCCGCGATCCGGCGCGCGTGACGCCGACGGGCGAGGATCTCATCATCTCCCCGGCGGACGGCGTCGTCTGCATGATCGCCAAGGTCGCGCCCCCGGCCGAAATGGGTCTGGGCTCGGAGGAGCGCACGCGCGTTTCCATCTTCATGAACGTGTTCAACGTGCACATCAACCGCACGCCGGTCAGCGGCACGGTGGAGAGAATCGTCTACGTCCCCGGCAAGTTCATCAACGCCGAGCTGGACAAGGCGAGCGAGGACAACGAACGCCAGATGTTCGTCATCCGCACCGATGAGGGCGTCAGGATCGGCATGACCCAGATCGCCGGGCTCGTCGCCCGCCGCATCGTCCGCTTCGTCAAGGAGGAGGACCGGGTCGCCGCGGGCGAGCGCATCGGCCTCATCCGCTTCGGCAGCCGCGTCGATGTCTACCTGCCCGAAGGCGTCGGCCCGCAGGTGGCGGTGGGCCAGACCATGGTGGCCGGCGAGACGGTGCTGGCCCGCATGGGCGTCGCCGAGGCTGTCGGAGGGGTGGTGCGGTGACCGCAGCGGAAGCGGACGGCCCCGGCGGGCGTGACCCCGCGCCGGGCCTCGGTAATACCCCGGGCAACGGGGGCAGCGGCACGGGCGACGCCGGGCGGCGGCCGCTCTCCATGCGCGCGTTCGTGCCCAACGCCGTCACCATCCTGGCGCTGTGCTTCGGCCTGACCGGCGCGCGCTTCGCCATCATCGGCAATTGGGAAAAGGCAGTGGCGGCGATCATCATCGCCGGCGTGCTCGACGGGCTGGACGGGCGAATCGCCCGCCTGCTCAAGGGCGCCTCCCGTTTCGGCGCGGAGCTGGACTCGCTGTCGGACGTGATCGCCTTCGGCGTCGCGCCCGCCATCATCATCTACCAGTGGGCGCTGCACGGCCTGGGGGGCGTCGGCTGGGTGGTGGCGCTGGCCCATGCGGTGTGCTGCGCCCTGCGGCTTGCCCGCTTCAACGCCCAGCTCGACATGGAAAACCAGCCGCACAAGCAGGCGGGTTTTCTCACCGGCGTGCCCTCGCCGGTGGGGGCGGGCCTGACGCTCAGCCCGATCTTTCTCGACAAGTGGCTGGAGACGGACTTCTTCGGCGAGCCGGTGGTCGCCGGGCTCATCGTGGCGACGACCGCCTTCCTCATGGTCTCCAACCTGCCGACCTTCTCCTGGAAGTCGGTGAAGCTGCGCCGCTCCATGCGGCTGCCGGTCCTGCTGCTGGTGGGCCTGTTCGCCGCCAGCCTCTATTCCGCACCGTGGGGCACGCTGTCGCTGCTCTCCATCGGCTATGCGCTGACCATCCTGTTCAGCGTCAGAAGCTATGGCCGCCTGCTGCGGCAACGGCAGGCCGAAGCGGCAGCCCGGGCGTCCGCAGCGGACGCGACCACCACGATGCCGACGGCACCGAAGCCGGACGCTGCAACCGGCGCTGACGACGCAGTCTGACCGGCTGGCCCGCCGGCACCACCGGCCCCGGCTCGATTGACGGCAGCGGGCGTGCCTCGAAGGAGGCCGCCCGCGCGCCCGCCGCTGCCGCGCCGCCCATCCGCAGCGTGGCCATCGCCGCGCGGTACGGGCCGATCACTGCCGCGATGCCAACCAGACCCGCGCCCGCAAACAGGGCCAATCCGAGAGCGTGAAGAAGCATGGCGAGTTCCTCTGTCCTTCGTTTCGCCAGCATGTTCACGTTTTGTTCTTTTCGTGTCAAGCGGGTTTTTTCGGTACAGGTTCATCGTCGCGTAAGGATTTGCGTGCATTGATCGTCCCGCAGGAGGGGACAACATGGTTTTGAGATGGGAACCGAGGGCGGAGGACGGGCAGGCCCTGGCCGCCTCCGTCAAGCTGGTCTGTCCCAGGGCGGGCCGGGCGCTGGTGCTGCGCCAGGCCGATGGCCGCTGGGATCTGCCGGGCGGTCATCTGGAAGCCGGGGAGACGACGAGGGACGCGCTCGCCCGCGAGGTGCGGGAGGAGCTGGGGCTCTCCCTGCCCGAGATCGCGCCCATGGGGGAGTGGCTCTACCTGCGGCCTCACAAGCCGCCCCGGCTCATCGTGTTTTACCGGCTGGCGCAGGACGCGCCGTTCGACCTCGCTCACATCAGTCTCAGCGACGAGCACAGCGGCGCCATCTGGGCGGCCGCCGACGATCTGGACGGGCTTGACATGCCTGCCGGATTTCGGGACGCAATTCGTTCCGTCCTGTCTGGTCGCGGCTGAGCGAGGCGTCTATCCCCAAGTATCTTGAAATCGAGCGGCGGTTTCTCGTGCGCAGCGAGACCTGGCCGCAACCGTTCCGCAGCGCACAGGTGCGGCAGGTCTACCTAAACCAGCGGGAGGATCTCTCCGTGCGGGTGCGCGCGATGGACGAGCGCTTCTTCCTCACGCTGAAGGCCGGCGTCTCCTCCGGCACCCGGCAGGAGTTCGAGTGGCCGATCCCGCCCGAGGACGGAGCCGCCATCCTCGAGAGGCTGGCCCCGCTGCCGCCGATCGAGAAGACGCGCCACTATGTGCGCGATCACGGCCGGGTGTGGGAGGTGGACGTGTTCGAGGGGCGCAACCGGGGCCTCATCATCGCCGAGACCGAGCTGCACGCCATCGACGAGCCCCTGACGCTGCCGGACTGGATCGGCCCCGAGGTGACCGACGACCGGCGACTCACCAACAACGCCCTCTATCGCCATGCCTTCGCCGACTGGGGCATGACCTACGCCGAACTGGTCGCGGAACTGGATCAGAAATAGGGGGGTGGGGTGCCCCCTCCCGGGCGGCGTTGCCGTTGTCCATCCGCGAGTGTTAGCCTGTCCCAATAGAATAGACATTCCATGGGGAGGCGCAGATGTCGGGACGGATGCAGGATTGGCCCCTGCTGATATGGCGGCTGATCGAACACGCGGCAATCGCCCATGGCGGGCAGGAAATCGTGACCGCGACGGTGGAGGGGGAACGCCACCGCTACACCTGGGCGGACTGCCGGCATCGCGCCCGGCAACTGGCCGAGGCGCTGACGCGGCTGGGCGTCCGCACGGGGGACCGGGTCGGCTCGCTGGCCTGGAACACCCACCGGCACCTGGAGGCCTGGTTCGCCGTCTCCGGCATGGGGGCGGTGATGCACACCATCAACCCGCGCCTGTTCGCCGAGCAGCTGGTCTACATCATCAACCACGCCGAGGACACGGTGCTGATGCTGGACCTCAGCTTCGTGCCGCTGGTCGAGAAGCTGGCGCCGCGGCTGACGACGGTGAAGACCTACATCCTGCTCACCGACCGCGCCCACATGCCCGAGACCAGCCTGCCGAACGTGCTGTGCTACGAGGAGCTGCTGGCGGCGGAGCCCGGCGCCTTCCGCTGGCCGGAGATGGACGAGACCACCCCCGCCGGGCTGTGCTACACCTCCGGCACCACGGGCAACCCCAAGGGCGTGCTCTACACCCACCGCTCGACGGTGCTGCACACCCTGCTCATCAGCCTGGCCGACACCATGGGGCTGACCTCGTCCGGCATCACCATGCCGGTGGTGCCCATGTTCCACGCCAACGCCTGGGGCGTGCCCTACAGCGCGGCGGCGGTGGGGGCCAAGCTGGTGCTGAACGGCCCGAATTTCGACCCGGCGACCCTGCAACGGCTCATCATCGAGGAGGGCGTCACCTCCACGGCGGCGGTGCCCACCATCTGGCTCGGTATGCTCCAGCACCTGGAGAAGACCGGCACGGACCTCGGGCCGCTGGAGCGTCTGGTGATCGGCGGCGCCGCCGCACCGCGCGTGATGATCGAGACCTTCGAGAACCGCTACGGAATCAAGGTCTTCCACGCCTGGGGCATGACCGAGATGTCGCCGGTGGGCACCGTCGGCAGCCTGACGGCGGCGGCCGAGAAACTGCCACAGGAGCAGCAGATCGACCTCAAGTGCAAGCAGGGGCGGGCGATCTTCGGCGTCGATCTCAAGGTGACCGACGACGCGGGCAATACCCTGCCGCGCGACGGCCGCACGGCCGGGCACCTCAAGGTGCGCGGGCCCGCGGTGGTGGCGCGCTACTTCAAGGACGAGGGCGGGGACATCCTCGATGAGGAGAGCTTCTTCGATACCGGCGACGTGGCGACCATCGACGAGATGGGCTTCATCCAGATCACCGACCGGGCCAAGGACGTGATCAAGTCCGGCGGGGAGTGGATCTCCTCCATCGATCTGGAAAACGCCGCCGTCGGCCACCCGGCGGTCGCCGAGGCGGCGGTGATCGGCGTGCCCCATCCTAAGTGGGACGAACGGCCGCTGCTCATCGTCGTGCGCAAGCCGGGCGAAACCGTGGGGAAGGAGGATCTCCTCGCCTTCCTGCAAGGCAAGGTGGCCAAATGGTGGCTGCCCGACGACGTGGTGTTCGTGGACGAAATCCCCCACACCGCCACGGGCAAGATCAGCAAACTGGAACTGCGCCGCCAGTTCAAGGACTACAAACTCCCCACCGCCGCGTGAGGGGGTTGGGATAACGTATTGGAATTTTGACTGTTTTCATGCAGGAGGGGCTTACCCCTCCTGCACCTCCCATTCGTTTATACGGACGCGCGTGATCGCACTGGCGCGCCTGCTGCTCAAAGGGCGCGGCCCGATACATCCTCTTTTTTGATGGGTCGCAGCGGCTGACAACCGGGTGCCGGGAACACGTCCCCTCAAAGGAAAGGGAGGTGCAGGAGGGTCCAAGACCCTCCTGCAAAATCAAACCATTACTCAAAAATCTTCAAGCGAATCCTCACCGCGGCGCGGCGGCGCGGCGCAGGCGGTCGTTGATGGCGGCGCCGAGGCCGTGTTCGGGGATGGGGGCCACGGCGATGGCGGCGGCGTTGCTGTTCTCGGCGGCGTGGAGGGCGTCGAACAGGCGGGCGGCGGCTTCCACCAGGTCGCCGGTGGCGCTGAGGGTGAGATCGCCTTCGAAGCCGTTGAAGCCGATGTAGAATTCGCCTTCGCGCCGGGACTCGGCGTTGAGGCGGACCGGCTGGCGCGGGGCGTAGTGGCTGGTCATCTGGCCGGGCGCGTGGATCTTGCCTTCGGTCGCGGCGTGGACGGGGGCGAGCGCTTCGAGCGTCTCGCGGGCGATGGGGCCGGGGCGCAGCAGGCGCAGGGAGTCGCCCTCGACGGCGACGATGGTGGACTCGAGGCCGGCGTCGGTCGCGCCCCCGTCGAGGATGAGGGGGATGCGGCCGGCAAGGCCCGCCCGCACATGCTCTGCCCGGGTGGGGCTGATGCGCCCGGACGGGTTGGCGCTGGGGGCGGCAACGGGGCGGCCGAGCGCGCGGATCACCGCCTGCGCCACCGGGTGGGCGGGGCAGCGGATGGCAATGGTGGGCAGGCCCGCCTGCACCAGCCGCGCCGCCGGGCTGTCGGGACGGGCGGGCAGCACCAGCGTCAGGGGGCCCGGCCAGAATGCGTCCACAAGCCTCTTGGCCAGCGGGGGAAAGTCTGCCAGCCTAGCCGCCATCGCCAGGCCGTCGACGTGGACGATCAGGGGGTTGAACGACGGGCGGCCCTTGGCAGCATAGATCCGCGCCACCGCCTCGCCGTTGGTCGCGTCCGCCGCCAGACCGTAAACCGTCTCGGTGGGCAGGGCGACCAGATCCCCGCGCGCGAGCGTGGCGGCAGCAGCGGCGATGCCCGCTGCGTCCGCGGGGCGCACTTGGGTGTCGACCCCGTGGTCGTGAGGTGTTGCGTGCCCGGTCATCAGTGGCCGCTATACGGGCAGAGCGCCCGGAGCGCTACTGTTTGTGATGCGCCCAATTCGTCGCAGGAGAAGGTCCTTGAGCTATACCGCCCCGACCCAGGAACAGAAGTTCGTTCTGGAAACTATTGCAGGAATTGAGGAATTGGCTGGTCTGCCCGGCTTTGGCGACCTCAATGCGGACCTGGTCTCGGCGATCGTGGACGAAGCCGGAAAGTTCGCCGGGGAGGTGTTCGCCCCGCTCAACCGGGTGGGCGACGTGGAGGGCGCGCGCTGGGACGATGGCACGGTGACGCTGCCGCAGGGCTTCCGCGAGGCCTACCGGCAGTACGTGGAGGCAGGCTGGGGCTCGCTCACCGCCAGCCCGGCGTATGGCGGGCAGGGGCTGCCCTTCGCCCTGTCGGCGGCGGTGCAGGAAAGCCTGACCAGCGCCAACATGGCGTTCTCGCTGTGCCCCATGCTGACGCTGGGCGCGATCGAGGCGCTGGAGGCGCACGGCTCGGAGGAGCAGAAGGCGCTGTACCTGCCGCGTCTCGTCACGGGCGCGTGGTCCGGCACCATGAACCTGACCGAGCCGCAGGCGGGCTCGGACGTGGGCGCGCTCAAGACCCGGGCCGAGCCGCAGCCGGACGGCACCTGGCGGCTGAAGGGCCAGAAGATCTTCATCACCTGGGGCGAGCACGACTGCGCCGAGAACATCATCCACTTCGTGCTGGCCCGCACCCCGGGCGCGCCGGCGGGCACCAAGGGCATCTCGCTGTTCCTTGTCCCCAAGGTTCTGGTGAACCCGGACGGCAGCCTCGGGGAGCGCAACGACCTGCGCTGCGTCTCCATCGAGCACAAGCTGGGCATCCATGCCTCGCCCACCTGCGTGATGAGCTACGGCGATAACGACGCCTGCGTCGCCTATCTGGTGGGCGAGGAGAACGCCGGGATGCGGGCCATGTTCACCATGATGAACCATGCCCGCATCAACGTGGGGCTCCAGGGCGTTGCCATCGCCGAGCGGGCCTATCAGGGCGCGCTCGCCTACGCGCGGGAGCGGGTGCAGTCCGCGCGGCTCGGCGCGCCCTCCCGCGAGCCGGTGCGGATCATCGAGCACGCCGACGTGCGGCGGATGCTCCTGACCATGAAGGCGCGCGCGGAAGCGGTACGGGCGCTGGCCTACTTCAATGCGGCGGCGGTGGACCGGGGCGTCCACGGCGCGGACGAGGACGCCCGCCGCGCGGCCCGGGGGCTGGCGGACCTCCTGACCCCGCTCACCAAGTCCTACGCCACCGACACGGGCGTCGAGGTGTCGAGCCTCGCCATTCAGGTGTACGGCGGCATGGGCTTCATCGAGGAAACCGGCGCGGCCCAGCACCTGCGCGACGCCCGCATCACCCCGATCTACGAAGGCACCAACGGCATCCAGGCGCTCGACCTGGTGGGCCGCAAGCTGCCGATGGACGGCGGCGCGCACTGGCAGGGCCTGCTCGCCCGCATCCGCGCCTTCATCGGCACCCTGCCGCCGGAAAGCGCCCTCGCGCCGCTGCGGGAGTCGCTGGAAGCCGCGGCCAGGGACGTGGAAACCGCCGCCGAGTGGTTCCACACCCACGCCAATGCGCCCGACGACGTGGCGGGCAGCGCAACCCCGTTCCAGCGCCTGTTCGCCAGCACCGTGTGCGCCTGGCTGCTGGCCACCGAAGCGGCGGAGGCGGAGCGTCGGCTGGCCGCCGGGACCGGCGACGCCGCGTTCCTCAAGGCCAAGATCGTCACCGCCCGGTTCTACATCGAACAGATCCTGCCGCTGGACGTGGCGCTCCTGAAGCCGGTCCTGCGCGGTGCGGAGCTGCTCTACGCCCTCTCCGAGGACCAGTTCCTCGCCGCATGAGGCGGGGCGGGGGTCTTTCCTTCGGGAGGTATGGTTTGGTTTGCAGGGGGATCGCCGATCCCCCTGCGACCCCCGTTTCGATTCACAGGGCCGCGTTTCCGGTGCGAGGCGGGTAATGTTGGTGCAGTCGTTTAGCTGCGGCGAGATTGCGGGATTCAATGGAATGAAAAATGGATGTGCGATCTATCAAGGTTGCGTCCGTCCAGATGATTTGAGAAATTCTTCCCCAATATTGCGTTGGGTTTCTGCACGACGTGCGGCGAAAAACGCTTCAACTTCTTCATTGGTAAAAACACGACCGGCTTTACTGTCGTCGAATCCTGCCTGAATGTCCCGGAGAAGCTGGGCATCAGGATGGTCCTCCGGCTGACGGGAGGCGAGGTGGGCCCATACCAACTGGCGCATCAGGTCCTCGGGTGCGAGGTGGTATTCCCGCGCGGCTTCTTCGAGCCTGCGGGCCAGATCGTCCTCAAGCTCGAAGGTCAAGGTGGCCATACGGACGCCTTCTGCTTTTAACTGAAACAAGAGTAACCCTTTTGCCGGCAACCGCCAACGACGCCATGGTCGAAGGGTGTCGGACAGGCCGTGGATGGAGCAGCCGGGGACGGAGAGGGCGCGGCGGCGGATGCCGCGCCGGGGCGGTTTAAGGAATGGGAGGTTGTCAGGAGGGTCTGCGACCCTCCTGACGTAACGAAACAAAATCAAAGACTTGAAAAGAAAACCGCGCCCTATTTGTTGCGGAACCAGCCGGTGAGGGCGAAGCGGCCCGGCGGGGCGAAGGTGGGCACGTAGCTGACGCTGTGCCGCTGCGGCACGGCGAACATGTTGAGCGTGTTGAAGGCGGGCTTGAAGCCCTGCGTGACGTTGCCCTCGTCGTCGTAGAACAGGAGGTAGCCGCCGAAGTCTTCCTTCCACTCCTTGCACATGTTGAGCACGTAGGCGACGCGCCAGCCATCCTGGACGTGGCTGTCGGTGTGGAGGAACAGGAACTGGTTGCGGCTGTAGTAGGTGGCCTGGGCGTCCGCCTTCAGCAGGTCATCGAAGCCGGTGACATGGCGCACGAGGCCGGTGACGGCGTCGCTGTTCACGTACTCGATCCAGCGGTGGACGTAGAGGTGCCGGTTCCGGTTCGCCAGATAGTCGTCGAGGATCGGGTAGCAGTTGTAGGCGTAGGAGTATTCGCCGTTGCCCGCCCGCTGGAGAATGCCGCTGATGAGCTGGTGCTGCTCCTGCGGCGGCAGCTTGGCCAGCTCCTCGCGGCTGATGAAGCGGGGCTCGCCGTTCTCGTTGTAGGCGAGGCCGTAGGGCGTCTCGCGGGCGAGGGCGAAGTACAGCCGCTCGGCGGTCTCCGGTGCCAGCACGTTGCGGATCTGGATGCGCCGGTTGCGGGCGAATTCCGCGCGCAGCGCATCCAGATCAAGCTCGGGATTGATCGCGAACGGCACGTCCCCCTCGACAGGGAGAAAGCCGAACCAGGGCGCTTCGCCGGATTTCATATGTCCACGTTCTCCACGAACTTGGCGTGCGACTGGATGAAGTTGAAGCGGTGTTCCGGCTTCTTGCCCATCAGCCGGTCGACGAGGGTGCGGACCTCGGCGCGCTCCTCATACTCCTCCGGCAGGGTGACGCGCAGGAGCGTGCGGTTCTTCGGGTCCATGGTGGTTTCCTTCAGCTGGGCGGGGGGCATTTCGCCCAGACCCTTGAACCGGCTGATCTCCACCTTGCCCTTGCCGCCCTTGAACACGGTCTTCATCAGTTCCTCGCGGTGGGCATCATCGCGCGCGTAGCGCACGGTGCCGCCCTGGGCGATGCGGTAGAGCGGCGGCTGGGCGAGGTACAGGTGGCCGTCGCGCACCAGACCCGGCATCTCCTGGAAGAAGAAGGTCATCAGCAGGGTGGCGATGTGGGCGCCGTCCACGTCGGCGTCCGTCATGATGATGATCTTCTCGTAGCGCAGCTGGGCGGGGTCGTAGCGGTCCCGGGTGCCGCAGCCGAGCGCGAGGATCAGGTCCTGCACTTCCTGGTTCTGGGCGATCTTGGCGGTGTTGGCCGAGGCCACGTTCAGGATCTTGCCGCGAATGGGCAGCACCGCCTGGAACTTGCGGTCGCGCGCCTGTTTGGCGGAGCCGCCCGCCGAGTCGCCCTCGACGATGAACAGCTCGGTGCCTTCCGAGGAATCGGAGGCGCAGTCGGTGAGCTTGCCCGGCAGGCGCAGGTTGCGCTTGGAGGTGGCGGTCTTGCGCTTCACCTCCTTCTCGGCCTTGCGGCGCAGGCGCTCGTCCACCCGGTCGAGGATGAAGCCCAGCAGCGCCTGGGCGCGCTTCTGGTCCTCGGTCAGCCAGTGGTCGAAGTGGTCGCGGATCGCCGATTCCACCAGCTTGGTGGCCTCGGGCGAGGTGAGGCGGTCCTTGGTCTGGCTCTGGAACTGCGGGTTGCGGATGAACACCGACAACAGCACCTCGGAGCCGCCCATCACGTCATCCGGCGTGATCTGGTCCGCCTTGCGCTGGCCGACCAGCGCGCCGAAACCCTTGAGGCCACGGCTCAGCGCCTGACGCAGGCCGGCCTCGTGGGTGCCGCCCTGGGGCGTCGGGATGGTGTTGCAGAAGTAGGTGCCGCCGCCTTCGCCGTAGACCGGCCAGGCCACCGCCCATTCGACCGAGCCCTGACCATCGGGGAAGTCGGCGCGCCCGGCGAAGATGTCGGACGTGACGCACTCCCGGTCGTCGATCACCTCCTTCAAGTGGTCGGCCAGGCCGCCGGGGAACTGGAACACGGCCTCGGGCGGGATCTCCTCGCCCTTCAGCAGCTCGGGCGCGCACTTCCAGCGGATCTCGACGCCGGCGAAGAGGTACGCCTTGGAGCGGGCGAGGCGGTACAGCCGCACCGGCTTGAAGCGCAGGTCCGGCCCGAAGATCTCCGTGTCCGGCAGGAAGGTGATGCGGGTGCCGCGCCGGTTGGGCGCCGCGCCCACTTCCTCCAGCCGGGAGGTGGGATGGCCGCGCGAATAGGTCTGGCGGTAGAGCTTGCGGTCGCGCGCCACCTCGATGACCAGCTCCGAGGACAGGGCGTTCACCACCGAGAGGCCGACGCCGTGCAGACCGCCGGAGGTGGCGTAGGCTTTGTCCGAGAACTTGCCGCCCGAGTGGAGGGTGGTGAGGATCACCTCCAGCGCCGACTGCTTCGGGTACTTGGGGTGCGGGTCGATGGGGATGCCGCGCCCGTTGTCCGAGATGGAGAGCGAGCCATCGGCCGCCAGCTCCACCTCGATGCGGTTGGCGTGGCCGGCCACCGCCTCGTCCATGGCGTTGTCCAGAATCTCGGCGGCGAGGTGGTGGTAGGCCCGGTCATCCGTGCCGCCGATGTACATGCCCGGCCGGCGGCGCACCGGCTCGAGGCCCTCGAGAACTTCGATATCCTTGGCGGTGTAGGCCGTTGCCGCTGCCGCCTGCGAGAACAGATCCGTCATGTAACCGCTTATAGGGGAGGCGAGGCACAGACGACAACGTGCTGTTGACGTGCACCGTGCATTGACCGCTCCGTGTCCAAGGTTGAAGGTTTGGGCGCGGATAAGAACATTAATCGAACAGGGCGTCAATGGCGTCCTGGTCGAGGAGCGTGCCGTCCGCCGCGTCCGCGCCATCGGCTGGCGAATCCGGCGCGAGCGGAAGGCCATCGCCCCGGAGCGTGCCGGGGTGCCCGGGCAGGGCGGCCGCGCCCGCATCCCCCGCCACGGCCGGGGCGGCCGTGCCCGCCGCCCGCGGCGCGCCGAGGTCCGCCCGGGCGCGGGCGAACAGGGTGTCCACCTGCGCCTGCGAGCCCAGGGTTCCGCCGCCGTTGATGAGGCCGCTGGCGTGGACAATGGCCGCCTGAAGCTCCGCCGCCAGCGCCCGGATCGCTCCGGTGTCCGGCGCGGAGTCGCCCAGCAGGGCCCGGATGCCGCTGGCGGCCACGCTGTTGAGCACGCCGATCGCCGCGTCGAACTCGGCGCGGACGGGGGCAGGGCTCAGGTGGTAGGCCTCCACCACCAGCGCCGAATCCCGGAAGCCGCTGGCGGCAAAATGGGCATCGTAGCTGCGCGGCTCCCAGTCCCGCAGTTCCTCCAGCAGGTCGGGATCGTCCGCCGCCAGGTCCAGCAGCATGGACAGCTCGTTGTACTGGTTGAGAAAGTCGGTGGAGAGGCCCGTGTCCGGGTTGACCGTGCGCACGTGGGCGGCGATCCAGGCAAGCCTGTCCTGCGGATCGGCCTCGAGCGCAAGCAAAACGCCCTCAGCGCCGGAATCCGGCCTCGGCCTCAAGGCTGCATGGGGGCGCGCTGCTGTCACGTCAGTCCAATCTCGTCCGCCACTTTGAAATAAATCATCTAGACCAATGGCTCGAGCAACCACCATGGAAGAAGGTTGGTAAAGACCGCATTAAAAATCCGAAATCGAGGTGAGGCCGCGGGCCTCATCCCTCCCGCGCTCGGTCTTCCCCGGTCCCGTCCGTGTCGCTGTGCGGAAGAATTTGGGTGAAAGTGTAATTTTTGCATTGCAATGTAAATGATGCAGTGCAATATTGCTGTTCAGCCGAGAGGCGATTCTCCCCCAAGACTCTAATCTGGCCGGGCTCCTTAGTCCGGCCTCTTTTTTTGTCCGCGAGACGGGGGCCGCACCCCACCGTCGGGGGGGTGGTCGGCGAATTTAGTGTGACCCGATTACAACAAATCCTTGATGTATCAGTTTGGCAACATCTTCTCCTCTTGTGCAACGCACACAAATCTTTGACGGTATAGTGACTGGCCAGTAACGGTCGCCCTGAGGGGGCCTTGAACGGTCGGCCGGGGGTGTCCGCTGTTGCGTTTGCTTCTTTCGATCGCACTGCCAAAGGGGTGGCAGTACTGGGAGCTCTAGGAGAGGAGACAGGAAGATGTTGAGGAAGTCTGTAACGGTGGCGATTCTTGCGGCAACGGCGCTGGCCAGCGGGGTAACGGCGGCTCAGGCGCAGGAAAGCGGGCCGCTGACGGTGAGCGCCAACGCCGGCGTGGTGTCGGACTACCGGTTCCGCGGCGTGTCGCAGACCGAAGAGAGCGTCGCCCTGCAGGGCGGCCTCGACGCGAACCTTGCGCTGAGCGAGACGGTCAGCCTCTATGCCGGCACCTGGGGGTCGACCGGCGACAAGGACACCATCGGCGCGTCGGAGATCGACGTGTACGGCGGCATCACCGGCTCGTCCGGTCTGGTGAACTGGACCCTCGGCGCCATCGGCTACCTCTATGCGGACGCCAAGGGCCTGGATTACTGGGAAATCAACGGCGAAGTCGGCACGGAACTGGGCCCGGTGAGCGCGGCGGTCGGCATCTACTACGCGCCGGATCAGGCCAATCTTGGCGACAAGGACGGCGTCTACGTCTACACCAACCTGGGTGTGGCGGTGCCGAACACCCCGATCACCCTGAATGCGACCGTCGGCTACGAGGACAACGCCTTCTGGAACAGCAAGTGGGACTGGAGCCTGGGCGCTTCGGTTTCCTACCAGAAGTTCACCTTCGGCGTGGCCTACGTCGACACCAACAAGCGGTCGCCGTACTTCAAGAACGCGAAGGTCCACAACGCGTCTGACGCGGCGATCATCTTCTCGGTCGGCGCCAGCTTCTGATCCGACCAGGCAGTATCGCCAATGCAGCACGGCCCGGGTTTCCCGGGCCGTTTTGCTTTGGGTTGCAAGGCGTCTTTTGCTGCACTGCAATATGACGCGCGCGGGAGGGGTGTGTCCCAAAAGCCTCTGTTGGTCGCGCAATATTGTTGCGTCCTGGACACGGTGGTACGGGGGGTGTCACAGGGGTGGTCCGGCACCCGGAATCGGGGTCCGCATCCCCGCGCCGGGAGCGCGGCGGGATGCCAGGGCAGGGCGCGCGGTCAGGGCAGGGGGCGTTGTGCGTTGCAACATGGCGGGCAAAACAAAGCCCGACCGGTAGAACCGGCCGGGCTTCGTCCGTCGAGAATGAGAAGCGCGGATCAGGCGCTGTAGTACATGTCGAACTCGACCGGGTGCGGGGTGGTCTCGTAGCGATCCACCTCTTCCATCTTCAGCGCGATGTAGCTGTCGATGAAGTCGTCGGTGAACACGCCGCCCTTGGTGAAGACCTTGCGGCCCTTGTCGAGGGCCTGAAGGGCCTCGCGGAGCGAACCGCACACGGTCGGAACCTTCTTCAGCTCCCGCGGCGGCAGCTCGTAGAGGTTCTTGTCCATGGCCTCGCCCGGGTGGATCTTGTTCTCGATGCCGTCCAGACCCGCCATCATCAGGGCCGCATAGGCCAGGTACGGGTTGGCGGTCGGATCCGGGAAGCGGACCTCCACGCGCTTGGCCTTCGGCGACGCGCCGTACGGAATGCGGCAGGAGGCCGAGCGGTTGCGGCTGGAGTAGGCCAGCAGCACCGGCGCCTCATAGCCCGGCACCAGACGCTTGTAGGAGTTGGTGGTCGGGTTGGTGAAGGCGTTCAGCGCCTTGGCGTGCTTGATGATGCCGCCGATGTAGTACAGCGCGGTCTCCGACAGGCCGGCATAGCCGTTGCCGGCGAACAGCGGCTTGCCGTCCTTCCACAGCGACTGGTGCACGTGCATGCCCGAGCCGTTGTCGCCCTTGATCGGCTTCGGCATGAAGGTGGCCGTCTTGCCGTAGGAGTGGGCGACCATGTGCACCACGTACTTGTAGAGCTGCATGCGGTCGGCGGTGGTGGTGAGCGTGCCGAACATCAGGCCCAGCTCGTGCTGGGACGGCGCCACCTCGTGGTGGTGCTTGTCCATCGGCAGGCCCATCTCGAGGAGGGTCGCCACCATCTCCGAGCGCAGGTCATGGCCGCTGTCCACCGGCGCAACCGGGAAGTAGCCGCCCTTGACGCGCGGACGGTGGCCGAGGTTGCCCTCCGGATAGCTCCGGCCCGTGTTCATCGGCAGCTCGACGTCGTCCAGCGAGTAGCCGGCGCCGTTGTAGTCCACGTTGAACTTCACGTCGTCGAACACGAAGAACTCGGCTTCCGGGCCGACGAAGCAGGTGTCGCCGATCTTGGTGGACTGGAGGTAGGCCTCCGCCTTCTTGGCGATCGAGCGCGGGCAGCGGCCGTACAGCTCGCCGGTGGCGGGCTCGGCGATGTCGCAGAAGATCACCAGCATCGGCTGGGCAGAGAACGGATCGATGTAGACCGCATCCAGGTCCGGCACGAGCATCATGTCGGACTCGTTGATGGCCTTCCAGCCGGCAATGGACGAGCCGTCGAACATGAAGCCCTCGGTCAGGGTGTCGGCGTCGATCACCGTGGCGCTCATGGTCAGGTGCTGCCACTTGCCGCGGGGGTCGGTGAAGCGGAGATCAACCCAGGCGATCTCCTGCTCCTTGATCATGGTCAGTACCTTGTTCACGGCATCTTCGGTTGCCATTTGCGAATTCCTCTAGAGTCTTCGGTTGTGATTTGGCGGGTTGAGAGTTGAACCGGCTGTTGCGTCAGATCGCGTCGCTGCCGCGCTCGCCGGTGCGGATGCGGATTGCCTCGTCGATGGTCGAAATGAAGATCTTGCCGTCGCCGATGCGGCCGGTCTGGGCCGCCTGCTGAATGGCTTCCACCGCGCGCGGGGCAATGGCGTCGTCCACCACCACCTCGAGCTTTACCTTGGGCAGGAAGTCCACCACATACTCGGCGCCGCGGTAGAGTTCCGTATGTCCCTTCTGGCGGCCGAAGCCCTTGGCTTCGAGCACGGTGATGCCGGAGACGCCCACCTCGTGCAGCGCCTCCTTCACCTCGTCCAGCTTGAACGGTTTGATGATCGCTTCGATCTTTTTCACGCCGTATCGCTCCACCTGGCTGGTTCGGATGGTAGGTCTGGCGAGGGATATGCAAAACCCGTGCCACATGCCGGACGGGGCCAGACGCGGCTTTTTCGCGGCAGTTGCCCGGCCAGCGGCCGGCAATGCCTGCCAAATATGCTCAAAATTTAGGCAAGTGCCGCTTCGCTGGGCATGTGGGCCCCTGAGGTGGGCATCCGACGGGCAACCTGAAGGCGGCGGGCAGGGGAGAGTCACCGCAGGCAGGGGCACCGGCCGGTCGCTCCGAGCCCGGACATAATGGGGCAGGCCGAGACCCGGCGGGTCATGCCCGCGCCATGAGCGCGCCATAATTGCGAGGGAAGGTGCGGCTAATCATTAGGATTAATGCAAAGGCGTTTCTGCGATGCGTGCAATCATCCTGAGTGCGGGTCAGGGTTCGCGTCTGCTTCCCCTCACGGCGGAGCGTCCCAAGTGCCTGATCGAGTTTTCCGGCCGGACGCTGCTCGACTGGCAGATCGACGCACTGGCGGCCAACGGCGTGCGGGAGATTGTGGTTGTGGTCGGGTTCCAGGCCGCCAAGGTGGAGGCGCATCTGGCAGGCCGGAACGACGCCGGCGTGAAGATCACCACCCTGTTCAATCCCTTCTTCCAGGTGGCGGACAATCTGGGCTCGGTGTGGCTCACCCGCCCGTACATGATGCAGGGGGATTTCCTCATCCTCAACGGCGACACGCTGGTCACGCCCGAGCTGGTGGCCGACGTTCTGGCCGGTGCGCGGGAAGGCATCAACGTCACCATCGACGTGAAGCCGACCTACGACGCGGACGACATGAAGGTGGTGAAGACGCCCGAGGGCCGTCTGCTCGCCATCGGCAAGACCCTGCCGCTTGATCAGGTGAATGCGGAGTCCATCGGCTTCCTGGTGTTCAAGGGCTGGGGCGCAACCTGCTTCGCCGACGCGGTGGACGCGGTGATGCACACCGCCGAGGGCGTGAAGTCCTGGTACCTGCGGGTCATCGGCCGCATCGCCGAGACGCATGAAGTGAACACCGTCTCCATCGAGGGGCACTCGTGGGGTGAGGTGGACTTCCCCGCCGACGTGGCGCGCGCCCAGGCGCTGACGGCGCTGTGGGCGGGCGGCGAGGCGGAGGAGCGCCGCATCGCCTGACGGGCAGCGGCGGTTCCGGCGTTCTCCTTGCGGGCCCGGACTCTCTTCGACCCCGAGGGTCTTTGCTCTGGTGAGGCGCTGTGGTACTTTCAGGGCTGTGGTAATCGTTTCGATATGAACCACTTCCAAAAAGGCTTGGGCTTGCCGGAGCCCGGGCCTTTTTTATTGCGAGGCCTTTTATAGGTGGGTCCGGGGTGCCGGCCCCGAACCCTGACGCCGCTACTTCGAGCGGCAAACCTCCACGATCCTGAGAACAAGCATCGCGAAGGCAATCATCAGCGTTGCAGCGCCGATGATCAGTGTGGCGATCGTCTCGATACCTATAGTGACCACCTCCTTTGACGGCCGTGATTACGCCGTCGCGGGATGCGGCGACGCGGACCATCAAGGAGCCTTATAGCAGGAGGTCCCGGGTGGTTGCCTATGGAAATATAGTAATTTCAATATCTTAAATGGTGTGATGGCGCGGCGATGGCGTTGCTGCCTGGTCTGGGATCGGGCTCAGGGACGGGCGGCTGACACGGGCAGAGGCGGGGCAGGAGGGCCCGGGGCCCTCCCGCAAAGGGAAAGCAGAGATCAGAGCTCTGACAGGACGGGTTTCAGCCGCGCGCGGGCCACGTCTCCTTGAGGCAGTCCACCAGCCGGTGGATCTGGGCTTCATCGAGGGCGTGGGCGCTGCCAAGATCCGGCGTCTTCGGCCAGCCCGTGTCCGCCACGTTCACGCCCCGAATCTCGCGCTCGCCCGCATAGCGGGGGAAGACATGGAAGTGGACGTGGGGGTCCACCATCATCAGCATCAGGTAGTTGATCTTCTCGTAATCGACCACGGTCCGCAGGGTTGATTCGATGTCCCGTGTCACCTGCGCCAGCTCGGCGGAGGCGGCCGGGGGCAGGTCGGGAAAGGCGGTGGCCTCGGACTTCGCCGCGAGAATCAACGACCCCAGCGTCACCTGCGCGGGCCTGAGCAGAACCACCCAATGCTCGTAGGAGGCGATCTCGGTCCGGGGATATCCAAACTTTCGAATGGTTTCGTTCATTTTTTTGCTTCTTTCGTCATCCATCTCTTGACGCTCGGCGACTTCGCTCGTAATGACGCAGCCCTGACGCGCGGCGACTGTAGCTCAGTTGGTTAGAGCACTGGTTTGTGGTACCAGGGGTCGTGGGTTCGAACCCCATCAGTCGCCCCAGTCTCTCTAAAGACTTGGCGCTTCCAATACCAGTTCCCCCCGGTTCCCACGAACCGTATTTGCTTTCAGAACCGCGTTCCCTTCCAGAACCGCATTCCCTTCCAGAAACGTCACCATTCGTGCGCTTTTGCGGCGTTGGGGCTTTTGCGGCGTTGGGAATGTCGTCATGGTGGAATCGGGCATGGACCTTTTCCGTGATTCGGCTGCCTGTGTGCCTCACGTGGAGCACAGGGTTGATCGGCCGGAGGGGCCTTCCTCCAGAACACAATCATGCAGACAAATTTCTTGACGTGGAGGCCGTCTCCAGGTGCCAATCCCTTATTTACCATCCGATTGTAATAATTATTATCAATTAATTTTGTCGGATTTTCTTACGGTTGTATGGTGTGAAATCCGGGGTCTTTCAGGTTAAGTATTGAATATGCGTTTCTTTTTAATCTGGCATGATTATTGCCAAGCCGTGGATGCAAGACATCCGTGGGGGCTGTGCCATGAAGAAGGCCATGAAGAAGTTTGTGAAGCTTGCTGCGGTTAGCATGACTGCCTTGGCTGCCGTATCGGGTGCAGCTCAGGCTGCTCCGCTCTATTTCCCGGATCCGGAAGATGGCGTCGTCTCGCTGCAATATGGCCAGTTCACGGTCTATTCGCTGGCGATGCTGAACTATTACGCCATGAACGGCAAAACCAGTCCGCCATCGAACAACGATCCTTACTATGTGAAGAGTGCCCCCGGCCAGATCAACGAGTTCATCGTCATTGCAACGGGCTCCAAAGGCGTCAGCAATGGGGAATTCGCCAATACCGACAATCCCTTCCTCACGCCGAGTGGTGGCGGGAGCGGCAGCAGCGTGTTCTGGACCACGACGAGCCCTGATCCGAGCGATACGTTCGGCGCCGATGCGCTCGGAATGGATAATGCCGGGACGTGGGATATCTCGCTTGAGACGCTGCGCGATTATCTGAAGGGTCAGAAACTGTTTTTCGGGTTCAACCTGAATGAAACGGATAGCGCCGGCAGCGAGTTGCTGACAGTGGAGCAAGACGCGCTGGCCTGGGGCCGGGTGACTCTGGTCGATCTTGATACTGGCGCAGAAGTCAGCTTCATTTTCGATGGCACAAATAGCAACGACGCTATCCAGAGCCAGACCCTGTTCACGCATGATGGCGTGGACTGGGGCCGCATTCATGGGCAGATCTGCGTTGCGAAAGTATCGGACGGGCAGACTCCGCAGTTGCTGCACCTGGGGCCCTGCACCGGCGATGACGTCAACGGCGTGACGATCAACCAGAACCTGGGTGCTGACCGCGTCGCCTTTGCCCTGACCAACGACGAGCTGAGCGCCTTGATCTACAACACGGATTTCGACGTCATGCGCGTTGAGATGGGTCTGGCCGACATCAACAACGGCTACGAGCAGTTGTTCATCTTCGGCCTGGGACAGAACATCGTTCCGGACCCGGATCCGGTGCCGGAGCCGGCCGGTATCGCCTTGCTGGGCCTTGGTATCCTTGGGATCGCTGCGGCACGCCGTGGCAAGAAGGCTGCATAAGCACGGCACTCACAAGCGGAATGAAAAAGGGGCGGCTCAACGGCCGCCCCATTTTCTTTGATCTTGCTGCCTCTGCGTTGCGGGGCAATGGCGGGGAAGGCGCCGTCATTGACGATCACGGCTTCCTGTCCCGGCGCGCCCCGTGGGATTCGGATCGCCCCAGCCGACGTCATTCAAACGTTGCCACGCGCCAGTCGAGACGCGCCGTGAGCGGCTCCTGTGCTGCGGGCTTTCCACCGGCGCGGGGCGGTGCGGCCGGCGCGTCCGGACGGAGGTCCAGCAGGCCGGACTCGACGCCCCGCAGCGCCAGCGCTGCCGCAGCCGCGTCCACCACGGCGGCGGGGCCGCTCAGGCTGACCGGCACATTGCGGCGCAGGATGGCCCATGCGGCGATGTCGAGGGCGTTCTCGCCTGCCGCATCCGGCTTCGGGGCGGCCTCTGTCGCGGCGAACGTGATCTCGGGCAGCGGCAGGAGCGGGGGCACCAGCATCAGCGTCCAGTCCTCCACGCCCGAGGCGGCGCGCTGCTCCAGCTGGTGATAGGTGGCAAGGGTGCTCCCGGCCAGCGGGCGGGCGGTGATGGTGGCACGGCGGCCGATCTGGTCGATCAGCACGTCGCGCGGGGCGCCGCCGCCCGCGAGCGCCAGGCGGTCGCTGATGAGCCGGGTGATCCGGTCCGCCTGGAGGCGTTCGCGGTTCTGCGCCGCCGCCAGCTGGGCGGCCTGGGCGTCGCCCGCCGCGCCGCCCACGATCAGCTGGTCGAGATGCACCACCACATGCCGGTTGAGCAGGCGGGTCAGGGTCTGGCCCACCTTCTCGTCCGCGTCCGCGATGAACCGGGGCGTCAGTACCGTCGCGGTGACCTTGATCGGCCGCCCGCGCAGCTGGGATTCCACGTCGCTGAGGCGGGCAGCGGAGGGGAAGTGGCTGCGGATGCCATCGCGGATCTGGCGGGAGGCGAGGGTCTCCCAGCCGATCTGCTTCAGGGTGAGGCCGAGCGGCGTCGCCAGCGCTGCCAGAATGACCACAATCAGCACGGTCTGAAGGTGCGTGTGTGCCGGGGAGAGGTGGGAGCCGAACCCGTAGAGGCGGGCGACAAACGCCGCCGTCAGCGCGATGGTGATGAGGTTGGTGAAGAACAGCAGCAGCGCGCCGCCCGCGACGTACCAGTTCTGCGTGGCAAGGCCGAAGCCCACCACCGCGAGCGGCGGCATCAGCGCAATGGCGATGGCGACGCCCACCACCGTCTCGCCGCGCCCGCGCACCAGAGCGTAGCCGCCCGCCAGCGCCGAGAGCAGGGCAACCAGCAGGTCGAACAGGTTCGGCTGCGTGCGCGACGCGATCTCGGAGGTTACCGTCTGCACCGGCGAAATGGCGACGAACAGCGCCGACAGGACAATGGCAAGCAGCGAACCCGCAGCCAGCGCGAAGGCGGCCTGCTTCATCTCCTCCACGTCAAAGGTGGCAAGCGCGAAGCCGAGGCCGATGATCGGCATCATCAGGGGGGAGATCAGCATCGCGCCGATCAGCACCGCGCTTGAGGGCAGGAGCAGGCCGAGAATGGAGATCCCGGCGGAGATCACCACCATGAAGGCATAGCGCGAACTCCAGCGCGCTTCTTCGGTGACGCGCCGGACCACGGCTTCGTGATCTACATTGGTGATGATGTATTCACGCCACAGCGCCTTGAGGCGGCTGATGGCCTGGGCAGGTTGGCGGAGCAGGTGCGTCTTGGTCTGAACGGCCATTCTTCGTCCTGGTTAGGGGTTGGGAGGATGCCGCCTCGCGCGCAGACAGCGGGCCGGGACGGGGCAGAAGACGAACTCTATAAAGTTTATCGGCAAATGGGGCGCGGAAAAACAGCCGTGTTGGGTGCCGTCCGCGTTGGGTGGCGTCGTGGCCCGGGGAGAGGGGGGGGGGCGGGGTGTCCGGCGGGCCCCATGTTCCCGATCTGTGTTCCCTAATTGCAACTACTTCTCATTTTCCATATCGCCTGCGTTGACTCGCCGTCTGGAAGTTTGTACTTCGCCACCGAAATGCAATTTATTCTCAAGAACAGGGGTTGATACCGCATGGGTAAGAAGACTACCAACCGGTTCGGTGTGGACGAGGCGGCGGCCGGCAGTGCTGGCGTTGCGTTCCTGGCGCTGGGCTGCGTCGGCTTCATCGCCGCGCCGGCCGTGGCGCAGGGCACCGAGGGAGCGAACGCTGCTCCGGCGCGTCTGGGCGGCATGACCGTCACCGACACCGCCATCGAGGAGCAGGGCTACAAGATCGACAAGCCCGAATCTCCCAAGTACACCGCGCCGCTGGTGAACACGCCCAAGTCCGTCGTCATCCTGCCGGCGCAGGTGATGAAGGAGACCGGCTCCACCACGCTGGTCGAGGCGCTGCGCACTGTCCCGGGCATTACCTTCGGCGCGGGCGAGGGCGGCAACCCGCAGGGCGACCGTCCGTTCATCCGCGGCTTCGACACCCAGGGCAGCACCTTCATCGACGGCGTCCGCAGCGTGGGCGGCCAGTCGCGCGAAGTGTTCGCGATCGAGCAGATCGAAGTGGTGCGCGGCGGTGACTCGACCCTGGGCGGCCGTGGCAGCGCGGGCGGCAGCCTGAACATGGTCACCAAGAAGGCCCACCTCGGCACCGAGGTGTCGGCGGATCTCAGCTACGGCACGGCCGACTACAAGCGCGCAACCGTTGATGCCAACTACCAGCTGAGCGACGTGGCGGCCATCCGCCTCAACGCCATGTGGCATGACCAGGACGTGGCCAAGCGCGACGCCATGAACTACAACCGCTGGGGCATTGCGCCGTCGATCGGCTTCGGCCTCGGCACCGACACCCGCGCCTTCCTCAACTACTACCACCTGGAGACCGACGACCTGCCCGATCCGGGCATGCCGTTCGAGCGCACCCAGGCGCAGGCGGTGGCCTCCGGCAAGCTGAAGATCCGCCCCGCCGAGGAGGTGAACGGCCAGAAGGTGGACCGCTCCAACTTCTACGGCCTCAAGGACCGCGATTTCCGCAAGACCAACATCGACGAGGTGATGCTGCGGATCGAGCATGACGTGACGGATGCCGTCACCATCCGCAACACGGCCAAGTACGCCAACGTCAAGCAGAGCTACATCATCACCCAGCCGGACGACAGCCAGGGCAACGTCCAGAACGGCCAGGTGTGGCGCCGCACCAACTCGCGCTACGGCGGTACGGAGTCGATCGTCGACCAGCTGGACATCTCGGCGAAGTTCAACACGGGCGCCATCGCCCACAGCCTGTCGACGGGCATCGAGGGCAGCTGGGAGCGCTCCCGCCAGGGCACCTACGGCGACGGCAAGGGCAACGCGCTCAACACCTCGCCGCGCTGCACCCCGGAGGGCGTCGCGCTGCACAACTGCACCAGCCTGTTCAACCCGAACCCGAAAGATCCGTGGGTGAACCGCGACGCCGATGGCAACCCCATCGCCACCGCCCGCAACCCGATCGCCACGATCACCGAGATCAACACCTGGTCCGCGTACATGCTGGACACCATCACGCTCACCGAGGCGCTGCTGGTGAACCTCGGCGTGCGCTATGACCACTACGACGTGAAGGCGCGCAGCCTCGCCAACAAGACCGAGGTCGACCGCACGGACGACCTGTTCAACTGGCAGGCGGGCCTCATCTACAAGCCGGCGGAGAACGGCAGCATCTACCTGTCCTACGCCACCTCGGCGACGCCTCCGGGCAGCTTCCTCGGCGAGGGCAGCGAGAGCAACGGCCTGACCCCGGGCCGCAACGAGGGCGCGTTCGATCCCGATGATCTGAAGGTCGAGAAGACCAAGAGCTACGAGATCGGCACCAAGTGGGAGTTCTTCGACGCGGCCCTGGGCGTGAACCTGGCCCTGTTCCGCACCGAGACCAAGAACGCCCGCACCATCGGCCCGGACAGCCTGCCGGTGTTCGTCGGCGAGCGCCGCATCGACGGCGTCGAGGTCAGCGTCAACGGCCAGGTGCTCCCGGGCTGGAGCGTCTTTGGCGGCTACACCTACATGGACTCCGAGGTGAAGTTCGCGGGCGAGAACAACGTGGCCAACGGCAAGCCGTTCCCGAACACGCCGAAGCACAGCTTCACGCTGTGGAGCACCTATGACTTCGCCGATCGCTATCAGGTGGGCGGCGGCGCCATCTACAACGCCAAGCAGTACGGCAACTTCGGCGCGGACGGCGTGAGCCGCTCGATCCCCAGCTACTGGCGCTTCGACGCCACGGCGTCGGCAAAGCTCACCGACTACGCCACCCTGCGCGTCAACGTGCAGAACGTGTTCAACAAGAAGTACTACGACCGCACCTACGGCACGCACTTCGCCACCATCGCGCCGGGCCGCTCGGCCTTCGCGACGCTGGGCCTGACGTTCTGAGGCTTGGTGCAGGCCGGTTTGTAAATCAGGTCGCAGGAGGGGCTCGCCCCTCCTGCACCTCCCTTTTCTTTGAAGGGATGTGTTTCAGGCGCGCGCTGGATGAAGGGCGTGGCCCTGTTGAACGAAAATTGTCTGCTGGACCGTGGTTCCCGCGAACGCTGGAAACACGGCCGGCAAAACGAAAGGGAGGTGCAGGAGGGACCAGGTCCCTCCTGCATTTTCCAGTTTCAAACCCTTGAAAGAGGCCAGACAAGCCATGGCCCTGACCTATGACGACGTTCGCCGCTGGTCGGCGGAGGAGCTGAACCGCCGTCTTTCCGGTCCGCCGGAGGAGGTGGCCGGGATTCTGCGGGTCTGCGCCGAGGCGGGTGTGATCGAGGCCAAGGCGCTTTATGCCCAGGCGCTGCTCGACGGGCGCGGGGTGGCGCGCAATCCGGCCGAGGCGCTGCGCCTGTTCATCGAGGCTGCGCAGGCGGGGCATGTGATGGCCATGAACATGGTCGGGCGCTGCTGCGATCAGGGCTGGGGCACGCCGGTGGACAAGGCGCTGGCCGCCCGCTGGTACAAGGCTGCCGCCGACAATGGTCTCGACTGGGCCATGTACAACCTGGCGACGCTTTATTGCCTGGGCGAGGGGGTGCCGCTGGACCGCGCCGAGGCGCTGCGCCTGTATCGCAAGGCGATGGAGCTGGGGCATGTGAAGTCCATCAACATGGTGGGCGGCTTCTACGAGGACGGCTGGGTGGTGGAGCGCGACATGGAGAAAGCCGCCGCGCTGTACCGTCAGGCCGCCGAGGGCGGGGACTTTCGCGGCCAGTTCAACCATGCCCGCCTGCTGATCGCCGCCGGGAATCGGGACGAGGCCGCCGCGTGGCTGCGCCGCATCCCCGAGACGGCGACGCCCGCCTTTCTGGACAAGGCGCGGGCGTGGCTGGCCGACCATGCGCCGGAGTTGGTCGCGGCGCTGGCACCGGATGATCCTTCCGCCTCCGCGCTGTAGTTGCGACGAATTTGCAATTGCATCGCCGCGGCGGCCGTTCTATATGCTTGACCATTCGTTCTCAGACGCGGACCAGTCCGCAGGGATAGGCAGATGGACGCGAGCGGCGCGGCACAGGCGTTCGATGCGCAACCGGAGGAGGGCCTTGGCCGGTCCACCCCGGTGCTGCGGTTTGTCGCCGGCGGGTCTCCCAGGCCCGAATCCCGGCCGTCCGAGGCGCTGAAACCGGCTTCCCTGGAGGCCGAACCCTCGCAATCCGAATTCTCGCAGTCCGAATTCTCCCAATCCGATTTCTCGCAGGCGCCCGAGGCGCAGTCCGGGCGCTATGGCGCGGGCCGCCGGGTCAACTGGGGCGCCATTGGCGCCATCGCCGGACTGCATGTGGCGCTGTTGGCGGCGCTCGTGACCATGGACGTGGTCAAGCTCACGCCGCTGGCGCCCGAGCCGATCATGGTCGATCTGGTGCAGGCCGCGCCGCCGCCACCGCCGCCCGCGCCCATGCCGGAGGCCAGCCTTGAGCCGGTCACGCCGATCGTCGCGCCGCCGGTGCTCGACATTCTGCCGCCCCAGCCGTCGCCCGTGCAGGCGGCGGCGGAGCCGGCACCCGCCGTCATGGCCCCGGCGGTGGTGGCCCAGCCCAAGGCCGCGCCGGCCGCTGGCCCGGGCATCGAGACGGTGGAGGATCTCTCCGCCACCATGATCGAGGCGAAGCCGCCGCGCTATCCGCTGGAATCCCGCCGCCGCAAGGAGGAGGGCACGGTGGTGCTGCTGCTCACCGTGGGGCCGGACGGAGCGGTGGCGGACATCCGCGTCTCGCGCTCCAGCGGGTTCGAGCGGCTGGACAAGGCGGCGCTGGAGGCGGTGAGGAAATGGCGCTGGTCTCCCACCCTGCGCAACGGCGTGGCGGTGCCCGTGCGGGGATTTGTGGAAATTCCCTTCGTTCTCAAGAAATGATCGCAGCTTTCCCATGATGATACACATTCCCGGCGTGCTCGACGCCACGGCGGTGGCGCGCTGCCGCCAGATCATGGCCGAGGCCGAGTGGGTGGACGGCAACGTCACTTCCGGCGCGCAGTCGGCGCTGGCCAAGCGCAACCGCCAATTGCCGGAGGGCTCGCCGGCCGCCCGCGAGATGGGCAACCTGATCCTCGACGCGCTGGCGAAATCGCCGCTGTTCATCGCGGCGGCGCTGCCGCTCAAGGTGTTTCCGCCGCTGTTCAACCGCTACGAGGGCGGGGAGGAATTCGGCACCCACGTGGACAACGCCATCCGCATCCAGCGCGGCAGCGATTTCCGCATCCGCAGCGACCTGTCCGCCACCCTGTTCTTCGCCGATCCGGACGAATACGACGGCGGCGAGCTGACGGTGGAGGACCAGTTCGGCACCCATTCGGTCAAGCTGCCGGCGGGGGACATGGTGCTCTATCCCGCCTCCAGCCTGCACCGCGTCACGCCGGTCACGCGCGGGGCGCGGCTCGCCAGCTTCTTCTGGATCCAGAGCATGGTGCGCGACGACGGCGAGCGCCGCATCCTGTTCGATCTGGACCTGGCCATCCAGGCGCTGGCCCTTGAGCGCGGGCAGGGGGACCCGGAAATCGTCCGCCTGACCGGCATCTACCACAACCTGCTGCGCCGCTGGGCGCACGTGTGAGTCCGGTTTTCAGGGTGTGTGAGGAAAGGGGGGCTCGACCCCCCTTTGTATGACTGGGCTGCGTCCCGGAAAACGCCCCGGGCCGAAAACAAAAAAGGCTCCGCGCTGCGGAGCCTTTTTCTTGTTCGGGGAGGTTGAGACCCTCAGCCCACGAAGGCGCGTTCGATGACGAACTGGCCGGGGGAGGCGTTGGAGCCCTCGATGAAGCCGAGGCCTTCCAGATAGGCCTGGAATTCCTTGATCATGGCCATGCTGCCGCACAGCATAACGCGGTCGGTCTCCGGGTCCAGATTCTTGGGGCCGTCCAGCCCCTCGAACAGCTTGCCGGTCTCGATCAGCGTGTTGATGCGGCCGGTGGTGTGAAATTCCTCGCGGGTGACGGTCGGCACGTAGTGCAGCTGTGTCTGCGCCTGATCGCCAACCAGCGGATCGTCCGCCAGACGGCTTTCCAGTTCGGCGCGGTAGGCCAGATCGCTGACGCGGCGCACCGAGTGGACCACGACCACCTGATCAAACAGCTGGTACACGTCCGGGTCGCGGATCAGGCTCATGAACGGCGCCAGGCCCGTGCCGGTGGAGAGCAGGAACAGGCGCTTGCCCGGCAGCAGGGCATCGGTCACCAGCGTGCCGGTGGGCTTGCGGCCGAGGAAGATCTCGTCGCCCGGCTGGATCTTCTGGAGGCGCGAGGTGAGCGGACCGTCCGGCACCTTGATCGACAGGAACTCCAGCTCCTCGGCGTAGGCGGGGCTCGCCACCGAGTAGGCGCGCAGCAGGGGGCGCTGTTCGCCCGGCAGGCCGATCATCACGAATTCGCCCGAGCGGAAGCGGAAGCTGGCCGGCCGCGTGATCTTGAAGCTGAACAGGTGCTCGTTCCAGTGATGGACACTCAGGACCGTTTCCACAGTCAGCGCAGCAGAGGGCTCAAGTTTGGGCATTTGCTGCAGGCGATCGCTCATTCGACACTTCCTTAATTCATCAACATATTTGGGCGGACATCGCCGTCCAGGGATCACCCCATGGATCGGTGGCATCCGCATGCCGGACTGTCAGGCCCCCCGGCGCGGCCATGGGCGGACAAGCGGCCTGCATTCGACCATGAGCTTTCAGGTCGCGCCGGTCGCTTCTTTATCCTCAGCGGGACCGAGTCGCAAGGCTTGCGCCAAAGCGGCGTCTCGGTAATTTTTTGTTTTGTTTCAATGCTTTGTGCGAAAACCAGTAGATCGGCTTATTTCCGATAAACAATTTCTTGGCGACCTGGCCTTGCGGCAGCGGACACCACGCCACGGAAACGTCCTGATCTATCCTTCGGAAATCACACGATTTCTTCCAATTCTTGATCCGGGCTGCTCCCTGATCCGGGCCGCTCCCTGATCCGGGCCATCCCTTGATCCGGGCCGTTCCCTGATCCGGCCGGGGCCCTGCGGATGCCGCGGTCCCACGCTCCATGGCCCCCGGTTGCGGCCCGATACCGCTGCCGCCGCTGCGGTGGCGGTAACATGCCAATCGCAGCGACTCGTGAGAGGCAGCCCCCATATGGGGACAAGCGGCGCAAAAATCCAGTGGGCACTTTGTCGCCGCCGGGGAGGGGAGAGGGCGCGCCTCAGGCGGTGACGGGCAGGTGGAAGGGGTAGGAGCCGACCTTGTCTTCCCCCAGTTGCAGGTCGATGGTCTCGCCGTCCTGCCAGGTGACGCAGACGAACAGCCCCTTGGGCGCGAGCGCCGCGGGCATGGGCGCGTTGAAGGTGAAGCTGGCGTCGCGGGTCGCCACCAGCACCTCCACCATCCGGTCCGGCTGCTTGGTGATGTACATGCGGATACCGTCGGAGGACAGCGGGGGGAAGATGTAGCGATGGCCGTCGGTTGCCCAGTCCGCGTTGGCGGGGCGCAGCCAGGCTTGCAAGGCTCCTTGCTTCTTCAGGGACATGGCACTCTCCCTCTGCTCGATACACAACATATGGTTCGCACGCGCCGCTTGGCCACCACGGCAGGCGCGGCGGGAGGACGAGCGGAGCCGGAACGCGCGGCGGGGCGCGGCCGTCAGTTGAGGCGGAACTCGTTGCCCACCAGCTTCAGCTCGGCCGGCGTGACCAGGCTGGCGTGGGTGATGTGGATCGAGTGCAGCGGCGCCTCGATGTGCGCCCGCCAGTAGTCGAGGAACTGATGCAGGCGGGGGAAGCGCGGCGCGAGATCCAGCGTCTGCCAGACGAAACTCTGGAGCAGATCATGATGATCGGGCATCCAGTAGAGGATTTCCGCCGTCAAAAGCGAATATCCCTTGAGGCGAAGTTCGAAATCAGACGACTGTTCCCGGCGCAGGGTCATGACGACACTCCCGCAGACATCCTAAAAAAGGCTTCCATGGTCTGCAACGCAACCCGCTTTCAGGGATGATTATACGCCAGTGGCGACAGAATAACATAATCCTGTTGAATCGTTTCGTCTCAAATTCCTGTTATTTTGGGTATTTTACTGTCACTCATCTTGGGTGAGTGCTAACCGCCAAGCCTCGTGACGGCGGCTTGACCGTTTTCCCGCAACGTGGAAGGAAGCCTGAAGGCCCGGAAGGGCTTGCCGATCCATCTCGCAAACCATCTTGCCAAGAGGTGCCTATGTTCCGCGCGAACCGCCTTCTGACCGCGACCGCCCTCGGCCTGTGCGCCATGACCGCCCACGCGGGCGCTTCCGGGCAGGCCATCGCGCCCGCCGCCATCGACGCTCACGTGAAGGTTCTGGCGTCGGACGAATTCGAGGGCCGCGCGCCCCTCAGCCAGGGCGAGACGCTGACCATCCGCTACATCGCGGATCAGCTGGCCAGCGGTGGCGTGAAGCCGGGCGGCGCCAACGGGAGCTGGTTCCAGGCCGTGCCGATGGTGGAGAGCACCACCGCGCCGACCGCGCTGACCGTCACCGGCGGCGCGGCGCCGATCACGCTCGACTACATCACGGATCAGGTGGTGTGGACCAAGCAGGTCCGCGAGCAGACGGCGCTGGAGAACTCGGAGCTGGTGTTCGTCGGCTACGGCATCGACGCGCCGGAGTGGGGCTGGAACGACTACGCCGGGCTCGACGTGAAGGGCAAGACGGTGGTCGTGCTGGTGAACGACCCGGGCTTCGCCACGGGCGATCCCAAGCTGTTCAACGGCAAGACCATGACCTACTACGGCCGCTGGACCTACAAGTTCGAGGAAGCGGCCCGCAAGGGCGCGGCGGGCGTGCTCGTCGTCCATGAGACCGCCCCGGCCGCCTATCCGTGGGACGTGGTGAAGTCCAGCTGGACCGGCCCGCAGTTCGACATCGTGCGGGAGAACGACGGCATGGACCGCGCGGCGGTGGAAGGCTGGATCTCCAGCGAGGCCACCCAGCGCCTGTTCGCGGCCGCCGGGCTCGACTACAAGGCGCTGAAAGAGGCCGCCGCCCGCCCGGGCTTCAAGGCCGTGCCGCTGGGCAACCTCAAGGTCTCGGGCACGCTCAGCAACACCATCCGGCGCATGGAATCGCAGAACGTGGTGGGCATCGTCCCCGGCACCAAGCGACCGGACGAGTACATTCTCTACACCGCCCACTGGGACCACCTCGGCACCTGCACGCCGGACGAGCGGGGCGACGGCATCTGCAACGGCGCGGTGGACAACGCCACCGGCGTCAGCGCGCTGATCGAGATCGGCAAGCGCTTCGCCGCGGCCCGGCCGGAGCGCTCGGTGGTGCTGCTGGCCGTCACCGGCGAGGAGTTCGGCCTGCTCGGCTCCCGCTACTACGCCCAGAACCCGATCTATCCGCTGCACAAGACCGTGGCCGGCTTCAACATGGATGCGCTCAGCACCTTCGGGCGCACCCGCGACGTGGTGGTGATCGGCTACGGCAAGTCCGAGCTGGAGCCGCTGCTCAAGAAACATGCCGCCCAGCAGGGCCGGGTGATCGTGCCCGAGCCCAGGCCCGAGGCCGGGTCCTACTACCGCTCGGACCATTTCGAGCTGGCCAAGGTGGGCGTGCCCATGCTCTACGCCGACAGCGGCGTCGACGTGATCGGCAAGGGCGCGGAGTGGGGCCAGAGCCAGTCCGCCGAATACGTGGCCAGGCACTATCACAAGCCGTCGGACGAATACCGGGCGGACATGGACTTCTCCGGCACGGCGGAAGATGCGGAATTGTTGTTCCAGACCGGTCTGGAGCTTGCAAATTCCAGCCAATGGCCCAAATGGCTCCCGACCGCCGAGTTTGGGGCGGCACGCGAGGCGTCTCTCAAAGGAGCGAGTAAGTGATGCGTCAACCCGCCGAGTGGGCGAAGCACGATGCAGTCTGGTCGGCATGGCCCAGCCATGCCGACCTGTGGTTGGAAGATCTGGAGCCGGCCCGCGCCGAAGTCGCGGCGCTGTTCCGCGCCATTGCGAACGTGGACCCGGTCACCGGCCGCCCGCGTGGCGAGCAGCTGAACATTCTGGTCGCCAACGCGGAGGCGCGCGCCAGCGCCGAGGCCGCGCTGGCAGGCACCGGCGCGGTGCTGCACGACATTCCGTTCGGGGACATCTGGCTGCGCGACACCGCGCCCATCTTCGTGGCGGGCGCGGACGGCCTGGCGGCCCACGGCTTCCGCTTCAACGGCTGGGGCGGCAAGTATGACCTGCCGTTCGACGATCAGGTCTCGGCGGCGGTCGGCAAGGCCTCGGGCCTGCCGTTCAAAGCGTTCGACTGGGTGCTGGAAGGCGGCTCGGTGGACGTGGACGGGCAGGGCGCGGCGCTCACCACCGAGCAGTGCCTGCTCAACCCCAACCGCAACCCGGGGCTCTCCCGCGCCGAGATCGAGCGCAACCTTTCCGAGCAGCTGGGGGTGGAGCGCATCCTGTGGCTGGGCGACGGGCTGGCGAACGATCACACCGACGGGCACATCGACAACCTGGCCCGCTTCGTCGCCCCCGGCGTCGTGGCGCTGCCCGAGGCGCGGGACGCGGACGATCCCAACCGCGACATTTACGCCGATGCGCTGGCCCGGCTGAAGAAATACTCTGGTATCGAGATCGTCACCTTCCCATCTACTGGCCGGGTGGAGAACGAGGACGGCGAGGTGATCCCGGCCTCCTACTCCAACTTCTACATCGCCAACACGACCGTTGTGGTGCCCGTCTACGGCACGAAATGGGACGACGCGGCGGTGGAGGCCATCGGCAGGCTGTTCCCCGGCCGCAAGGCGGTGGGCCTCAGGGCGGACCACATCCTCACCGGCGGCGGCTCCTTCCACTGCATCACGCAGCAGGTGCCGAGTTTCCCGGTGACGGACGGCAAGTAAGCGAGGGAAGGATCAAAGCGTCATGACGCGTCAGATTACGGTTGCGGGGCTTCAGCTCGCGTTCACCGACGACATGAAGACGGACATCGCCGCCGTCGCCGACCTCGTGCGCGAGGCGGCCCGGCAGGGCGGCCAGGTGATCCTTCCGCCCGAGCTGTTCCAGGGCCACTACTTCTGCAAGGACCAGCAGGAGGACTTCTTCGCCAAGGCCTACCCGGTGGAGGAGCATCCGGCGGTCCTCGAAATGCAGAAGCTGGCCCGGGATCTCAAGGTCTACATCCCGACCTCCATCTACGAGCGGGACGGCCACCATTATTACAACTCCCTCGCCATGATCGATGACGAGGGCGCCATCATGGGCGTCTACCGCAAGAGCCACATTCCCGATGGGCCGGGCTATCAGGAGAAGTTCTACTTCCGCCCCGGCAACACCGGCTTCAAGGTGTGGAAGACCCGCCATGGCGTGGTCGGCGTCGGCATCTGCTGGGACCAGTGGTATCCCGAATGCGCCCGCGCCATGATGCTGATGGGCGCGGAGGTGCTGATGTACCCGACGGCCATCGGCTCCGAGCCCCATGACGCGGAGCTGGACACGAGCGCGCTCTGGCAGCGGGCCCAGATCGGCCACGCCGTCTCCAACGTGGTGCCGGTGGTCGCCGCCAACCGCATCGGGGACGAGTGCGGCCAGCACTTCTACGGCCACAGCTTCGTTGCCAGCCATCGCGGCGAGATGGTCTCGGAACTGGGCGACGGCGAGACCGGCGTCGTCATCGGCACCTTCGATCTCGACCTGATCCAGAAGCACCGCTACGCCTTCGGCTTCTTCCGCGATCGCCGGCCCGATCTCTACGGTCGCCTGACGCAGGATATTTAGCTATAGTGTGCAAGGGGCGATTTCGCCTGCCCCTTGCAAAGCGATACTCTCGGCCGCGCCTCTTCCAGGAGGTGCGGCTCTTCTTATGGGGCGGATTGCCGGTCGCCCCGCAAAGGAAAAGCCGCGCAGGCCCAAGGGCTTGCGCGGCTTTTTGATTGCGCCGGAACAGGAAGGCTTACGCCGGTTCCACTTCCTTTTTGGCGATCTTCTCGCGCCACACCAGCGGGCCGGTGTGGTGGACGCTCTCGCCGGTCGCATCGACGGCAACGGTCACCGGCATGTCCTGGACCTCGAACTCGTAGATCGCTTCCATGCCCAGGTCCTCGAAGGCGACGACGCGGCTGTTCTTGATCGCCTTGGAGACGAGGTAGGCCGCGCCGCCCACGGCCATCAGGTAGGCCGCCTTGTGCTTCTTGATGGACTCGATGGCGACCGGGCCGCGCTCGGCCTTGCCCACCATGGCGATGAGGCCGGTCTTCTCCAGCATCATGTCGGTGAACTTGTCCATGCGGGTGGCGGTGGTGGGGCCGGCCGGGCCGACCACCTCGTCGCGCACCGGATCGACCGGGCCCACGTAGTAGATCACGCGGTTGCGGAAATCGACGCCCTCCGGCAGGCCCTGACCGGAGGCCAGCAGGTCCTGGATGCGCTTGTGGGCGGCATCGCGGCCGGTGAGCATCTTGCCGTTCAGCAGCAGGCGCTCGCCCGGCTTCCAGCTCGCCACTTCCTCCGGCGTCAGGGTGTCGAGGTTCACCCGGCGCGCGGACGGGGAGGCGGTCCACTCCACCTTCGGCCAATCGTCCAGCTTCGGGCGCTCCAGATACACCGGGCCTTCGCCGGTCAGCACGAAATGGGCGTGGCGGGTGGCGGCGCAGTTCGGGATCATCGCCACCGGCTTGGAGGCGGCGTGAGTCGGGTAGTCGTGGATCTTCACGTCGAGCACGGTGGAGAGGCCGCCCAGGCCCTGCGCGCCGATGCCGAGCGCATTGACCTTGTCATAGATCTCGATGCGCAGCTCCTCGATCCTGGTGCGCGGGCCGCGGGCCTTCAGCTCGGCCATGTCGATCGGCTCCATGAGCGCTTCCTTGGCCAGCAGCATGGCCTTCTCGGCCGAGCCGCCGATGCCGATGCCGAGCATACCCGGCGGGCACCAGCCCGCGCCCATCTGCGGCACGGTCTTGACCACCCAGTCGACGATGTCGTCGGACGGGTTCAGCATCACGAACTTGGACTTGTTCTCCGAGCCGCCGCCCTTGGCCGCCACGGCGATTTCCACATGGTCGCCCGGCACGATCTGGGTGTGGATGACGGCCGGGGTGTTGTCGCGGGTGTTCTTGCGGCTGAAGGCCGGGTCGGCGACGATCGAGGCGCGCAGGCGGTTCTCCGGGTGCATGTAGGCGCGGCGCACACCCTCGTTGATCATCTCCTCCAGCGACATGGTGGCGTCCCAGCGGACGTTCATGCCCACCTTCACGAAGACGACGACGAGGCCGGTGTCCTGGCAGATCGGGCGCAGGCCCTCGGCGCACATGCGGCTGTTGGTGAGGATCTGCGCGATGGCGTCCTTCGCCGCCGGAGACTGCTCCAGCTCGTAGGCGCGTCCCAGGGCGCGGATGTAATCCATCGGGTGGAAGTAGGAGATGTACTGAAGCGCGTCAGCGACGGACTCGATAACGTCATCCTGGCGAATGATGGTCATGGGCAAGGGTCCTTGAAGCTCACTCACATGGGCGCGGTCCGCCGGAGCGCCGCGCGGCACGCCCATGCCTTTGCCCCGCCGGAGCGCAGCCGTCAAACATCATTTGGCGAAGCTGGTCTTTCCCGCAGCCCGTCCCGGCAACGGGCGCGGGAAAAGACGACTAGTCCATTAATATTAATAGTTGAATATTTAGCAGCAACGTTATTCTATGAGCCCGAGGTCGCCGGGATGTGGGGAGCCGGAGCCGCGCGGGGGGCAGGGGGCAAGACGCTTTACCCGGGCGGGCACAGGCTGACCGGCGGACCGCCATCGCTGCTCGGGAGCATCATGACAGCCAGCATCGAGAATACCGCGCACGGGCACGACTATCCGCCCTCCTATTTTGCGGCGACGGCCCATGCGGCGCCGTTCCGGCCCGCGCTGGAAGGGGTGAAGCAGGTGGACGTGTGCGTGATCGGCGGCGGCTTCACCGGCCTGTCGGCGGCGCTGCATGGCGCCGAGCGCGGGCTCTCTTGCGTCCTGCTGGAGAGCCGGCGCATCGGCTGGGGCGCGTCGGGGATGAACAGCGGGCAGGTGATGGCGGGCTGGACCCGCGCCAGCCGCAGCCTCGTTCACCAGCTTGGCGCGGCGCGGGCCCGCCAGCTGTTCGAGCTTGCGGCGGAGGCGGTGGCGCAGCTCTGGCTGCGGATCGGCCGCCACGGCATCGACTGCGATGCGCGCAAGGGGCATCTCATCGCTGCCGCCACACCGCAGGACATGGCGATGCTGGAGGCCGAGGCCGAATGCCGCGAGGGGGTGATGGGCTATGGCTACAGCCGCTTTGTCGACCGGAAGGCCGCGGTGCGGCTGACCGGCTCGGAGAGTTT
The DNA here is from genome assembly GCF_051304405.1 of Pedomonas sp. V897. NCBI lineage: Bacteria > Pseudomonadati > Pseudomonadota > Alphaproteobacteria > Sphingomonadales > Pedomonadaceae > Pedomonas > Pedomonas sp. V897. The sequence continues at coordinate 636,701 of NZ_JBPPGG010000002.1, read as the reverse complement.
TCACGGCGGGCTGCTGGACGCGGAGGGCGGTCATGTCCATCCGCTCAACCTGGCGCTGGGTCTGGCCCGGGCGGCCGAACTGGCGGGCGCGCGCCTGCATGAGGGCAGCCGGGTCATCCGTGTGCGGGCGCGGGGGGCGCGGATGCTGGTGGAGACGATGCGCGGCAAGGTGCTTGCCCGCCATGTGGTGGTGGCGGGCGGCGCCCAGTCCGGCCGTCTGCTGGAGCGGGTGAAGCGGCGCACCGAGGCGCTCAGCGTCTTTGCGGCGGCCACCGAGCCGCTCCCCGCCGATGTGGCCGCCACGCTGGTGAAGGACGGGCTGGCGGTGTGCGACACCCGCATGGCGGCCAACAGCTTCCACATGACGCCGGACCGGCGCCTTGTGTTCGGCGGCGGGGAGCGGTTCCGGCTGGACCCGGAGGAGACGCCCGAGTCCATCGTCCGGCCCCGGCTGGAGGCGGTCTATCCCCAGTTGAAGGGCGTGCGGCTGGACCACGGGTGGAGCGGGCTGGTCACGGTCACGTCCAGCCGGATGCCCGCCATCGGGCGGGAGGGGCAGATCTATTACGCAGCGGGCTATTCGGGGCAGGGGGTGGCGCAGGCCCTTCTGGCGGGGGGCGTGATCGCCGAGGCCATTGGCGGCGACACCCGCCGGTTCGATCTCATCAGCCAGTTGCCCAACCTGGCGGTCCCCGGCGGGCGCTGGCTGCGCCTGCCCATCTTCGCCGCCATCGGCGCGCTCGCGGCCCTGCGGGAGGTGCATTGAGGCGCGGGCACCCGACGGCGGGTTGATGGTACGTCAGGGCTGGAGGGGGCGGCCTGTTCTCCGGCCCTATTCCGCGGCGGCCGACTTCAGCGGGTGCACGCTGGCCGGGGTCCGCTCCGCTTCCACCTCGACGGGCGGCAGCTGCGGGCGGCCGATGGAGACATAGCGGAAGCCCGCCGCCGCCATGTCCGCGCTGCGGTAGATGTTGCGCAGGTCGACGAACACCGGCTCCTTGAGCTGCCGGCGCACGTGGGTGAGGTCGAGCGCGCGGAACTCGTTCCACTCGGTGATGATGACGACGGCGCTGGCATCCTTCATGGCCGAGTAGGGATCCTCGGCGAACTGGATCTCCGGCAGCAGCGGCGCGGCGTGCTCCATGCCGACGGGGTCATAGGCGCGGATGAATGCCCCGGCCTTCTGGAGCGCGGGCACGATGTCCAGCGCGGGCGAGTCGCGCATGTCGTCGGTGTTGGGCTTGAAGGTGAGGCCGAGCACGGCAATGGTCTTGCCCGCGACCGAGCCGCCGCAGGCCTCGATGATCCGCCGGGCCATGTTCTGCTTGCGGGTGGTGTTGACCTCGACGGTTGCCGAGACGAGCCGCAGCGGCACACCTGCTTCCTCGGCGGTGCGCAGGAGCGCCAGCGTGTCCTTGGGGAAGCAGCTGCCGCCATAGCCCGGGCCGGGGTGGAGGAACTTGTCGCCGATGCGCTTGTCGAGGCCGATGCCCTTGGCCACGTCCTGCACGTCCGCGCCCACCTTCTCGCACAGGTCGGCCATCTCGTTGATGAAGCTGATCTTGGTGGCAAGGAAGGCGTTGGCGGCGTACTTGATGACCTCCGCCGTCTCGCACGAGGCGAACAGAATCGGCGTCTCGCGCAGGTGCAGCGGACGGTAGATCTCCTTCAGCACCTGCCGGGCTTCCTCGGAGGTGGTGCCCACCACCACCCGGTCCGGGTGCATGAAGTCCTGAATGGCCGAACCCTCGCGCAGGAACTCGGGGTTGCTCGCCACTTCCAGCTTCTTCAGCGGCGCAACCTCCGCCACCAGGTCGCGCAGGCGCGAGGCGGTGCCCACCGGCACCGTCGACTTGGTGATGATGACCGCGCCGTTGCGGGCGTGGAGCGCGATGTCCCGGGCGGCGGCGAAAACGTAGGTCAGGTCCGCATGGCCGTCGCCGCGGCGGGACGGGGTGCCGACGGCGATGAACACGGCCTGGGCCTCGGCGACGGCGCCGGCCAGCTCGGTGGTGAAGCTCAGGCGGTTGGCCTTGATGTTTCGTTGCAGCAGGTCATCGAGCCCCGGCTCGTAGATGGTGGGCTCGCCCCGGCTGAGACGGGAGACGATGTCGGGGTTGGTGTCAACGCAGGTCACCTGGTGGCCGAACTCGGCCATGCAGGCACCCGATACCAGACCCACGTATCCCGTGCCGACGACAGCTATCCGCATATGACCTCCTGCTACTTGAAGAACGTGGGCTTCTCAGAGACCAATATGTCCGCATCGTGACCGCATCATGATGTGCTGCCCACTTTCCGGGCGGCAAATCAGCGCGTTTCCACGTCCGGCCACCGGAAAACGGGGCAGGGGCGCCGGTCGTTCCGGGGCGGCGGATTGGCCCTTCGCGGCGGCAATCACAGTGGAACCTGGCTCTGGACGCTCCGTCTTCACCGGAGGACAGTATGCAACAGGTGTCAGGGCGCGCAAAAGGGCGCAAAAGGGCGCAAGAGAGCGCAAGAGTGCGCAAGAGAGCGCAAGAGAGCGCAAGACAAGGGGAATGTGGCGTGGAGGAGACAAGGGGTCAGGGGACCATGCCCGGTGCGGTGGTGCGCATCAACCGTGACGGCGCGGCGTGCGCGGCCACGCGCCCGCTGGCGGAAGAAGTGCCGGTGTCGCTCACCTACAACGGCATCGCCCATGTGGTGATGATGGCGACTCCCCGGGACATCGAGGACTTCGCGGTCGGCTTCTCGCTCGCCGAGGGGATCGTGGACAGCGCGTCCGAGATCGCGGGGATCGAGGTGCGGCCGATTCCGCCGGGCCTGCTGGTGCGGGTCGATATCCCCGGCCCCCGCGCCGAGCAGCTCATCGACCGGCGGCGCGGCCTTGTCGGGCAGACCGGCTGCGGAATCTGCGGCGTGACCGAGCTGGAGCACGCCATCCGCGCGGTGCGCGTCGTCGGCCGGCCGCCCGCCCTCACGCCGGACGCCCTGTTCCGGGCGCTGGACGGGCTGGCGGACCATCAGCCGCTCAACCGGGAGACCGGCGCGGTACATGCCGCCGCCTATGCCGACAGTGCCGGGCGCATCCTGCTCGCCCGGGAGGACGTGGGCCGCCACAACGCGCTCGACAAGCTGATCGGCGCGCTGGCGCGGCAGGGGGCGGCGACGGCGGAAGGCTTCGCGCTTGTCACGTCCCGCTGCAGTTTCGAGCTGGTGCAGAAATGTGCGAGCGCCGGGCTGCCCGCGCTGGTGGCCATCTCCGCGCCCACCGATCTGGCGGTGGATCTGGCCCGCCGGGCGGGGCTGACGCTGGTGGCGCTGGCCCGGCGCGACTCCGTGCTGGTGTTCAACGATCCCGACGGTCTGTTTCCCCCGTCAGCCGGCGCGCCAGCGCTGCGCCCGCAGGGGTGAGGCGGAGCCGTCCCGCGCCGGGGCTTGCGCCTTCCAGAAGCTCGGCCAGCGCCGCGCCGGAGGTGTCCGCGAGGCCGGCCAGTTCCGCCGCACCCCGCAGCGTGAGCGCCAGCGGCAGGTCGAGCGCCTTGCCGAGCGCCGCCAGCCGGGCTTCGCCGCCCGCTGCCAGCAGCAGGAAGAGCGCCTGGGCGAGGGGGGAGACATCGGGCAGCACGTCCTGGAGACGGGCGAGGTCGGCCAGGGTTTCGGCCGGGGTATCGGCCGGGGCCTCCCCGTCGCCGTCGCCGTCGCCGCCGTCGCGGCTGCCGCCTGCCGTCATGCCTCGGGCTCGCGCCGGGTGAGGGTGACGGGGATGGATTTGCTGGTGGGCGTCATGCTGCGCTCGCCATAGCTCCACAGCGGCACAAGCACGTTGGTCTCGGGGTAATAGCTGGCCACCTGCCCCCGGGGGATGTCATAGCCGACAATGCGGAAGCCCTCGGCCACCCGCTCCACCCCGTCATCGGCGGCGGTGCGGATGTCGACGATGTCGCCGACGCCGAGCCCTTCCGCCTCCATGTCCTCGCGGTTCATGAACAGCACCCGCCGGTAGCCGAAGATGCCGCGATAGCGGTCATCGTAGCCGTAGATGGTGGTGTTGTACTGGTCGTGGCTGCGGAAGGTCATGAGGGTGAAGACGCGCGGCGTGCCCTCCGCCGCGGCGGTCCGGGTCAGGGCCGGGTCGGCCGGGGGCAGGGGATTGGCCATGAACCGGGCCCTGCCGGTCTCGGTCTTCCACTCCCGCTCGCGGGCCGGGTTGCGCAGGTGGAAGCCGCCGGGCTTCGACACCTTGTGGTTGAAGCCCTCGAACCCCGGCACCACCCGGGCGATGGCGGCGCGGATGCGGCTGTAGTCGGCGACGAAGCCGTCCCAGTCGATCTTCACCTCCGGCAGCGTCGCCTTGGCGAGCCCGGCGATGATGGCGGGCTCGGAGAGCAGATGGGGCGAGACCGGGCGGTTGATGCCGCCCGAGCCGTGGACCATCGACATGCTGTCCTCCACCGTCACCATCTGGGCGACGCCGTCCTGGAGGTCGATCTCGGTGCGCCCGAGGCAGGGCAGGATCAGCGCCTGCTCGCCGACGATGAGATGGCTGCGGTTGAGCTTGGTCGAGATGTGGACGGTGAGCTTGCAGTTGGACAGCGCCTGCTCGGTGAGGCGGGTGTCGGGCGTGGCGGCGGCGAAGTTGCCGCCGAGGCCGATGAACACCTTGGCCCGGCCCTCCAGCATGGCCTCGATCGAGCGGACGGTGCCAAGGCCCGGCTGGCGCGGCGCCTTGATGGGGAACACCGCCTCCAGCCGGTCGAGGAACTGGGGCGAGGGGTGCTCGGTGATCCCCATGGTGCGGTCGCCCTGCACGTTGGAGTGGCCACGCACCGGGCATGCGCCCGCGCCGGGCTTGCCGATGTTGCCCTTGAGCAGAAGGACATCCACCAGCGTCTGGATCGTCGCCACGGAATGGCGGTGCTGGGTAAGGCCCATCGCCCAGGTGAAGATGGTGTTCTCGGCGTTGGCGTAGATCCCGGCCGGGACTTCAAGCTGCGCGCGGGTGAGGCCCGATTGCGCCTCGATCTCCTCCCATGTGGTGGCCTCGGCGTCCGCCTTCAGCCGCTCGAAGCCTTCCGTGTGCTCGCGGATGAAGGCCTGGTCGAAGCGGTCCGCGTACTTCTCGAACAGGATCTTGAGCAGGCCCTTGGCGGCGGCCATGTCGCCGCCCACGCGCACCTGGCAGTAATGGGTGGCGATGCTGACACCGCCGCCGGGGAGCATGTCCTTGACGCTCTTGGGATGGGCGAAGCGCTCCAGCCCGCGCTCGCGCACGGGGTTGAACACCACGATCTTCGCGCCCCGCAGCGCCGCCTCCCGCAGGGTGCCGAGCATACGGGGATGGTTGGTGCCCGGGTTCTGACCCCACACGAAGATGGCGTCCGCCTTCTCGAAGTCGTCCAGCGTGACCGTGCCCTTGCCCGTGCCGATCTGCTCGCCGAGCGCCACGCCCGAGGCCTCGTGGCACATGTTGGAGCAGTCGGGGAAGTTGTTGGTGCCGTAGGCGCGCGCGAACAGCTGGTAGAGGAACGCGGCCTCGTTGCTGGTGCGCCCCGAGGTGTAGAACAGCGCCTCGTCCGGGGACTCCAGCCCGCGCAGCGTCTGCCCCACAAGCTGGAAGGCCTCCTCCCAGCTCACCGGCACGTAGCGGTCGAGCGTGCGCTCGTAGCGCATGGGCTGGTAGATGCGCCCCTGCGCCTCCAGGTAATGGTGGTCCTGCCGTTTCAGCCACTCGACGGAATGTTCGGCGAAGAAGGTGGGGCCGACGACGCGGCTGGTCGCCTCCCACGCCACCGCCTTCACACCATTCTCGCAGAATTCGAATGAGGAGGCGTGCTCCGGGTCGCCCCAGGCGCAGCCCGGGCAGTCGAAGCCGTGCGGCTGGTTGACGCCGCGCAGGGTGAGGGTGCTCTTGGCCGGGTTGCCCGAATGGAGAAGGGAGCGGGCGACCCCCGCCAGCGACCCCCAGCCGCCCGCCGGTGCCTTGGCCCGCGCCTTGCCTGCCCCACTGGCCGCTGCCTTGGTCTTCCCGTCGGCCGGCCCGGCGTTTGTCGTTTGTTGTTCTGTTTTTTGATCGGTCATGTTGGAGACTGTTTCCCCGAACCGGTGCCGGATGCAAGCAGAAGGTTGCACCTCTCGCGATATGCTCCGGCCACGCTGCGGCGGGGCGAGGGCGGCGGGCAGCGGGCCGGGCCGGACGACCGGGCCGGACCCACCCGCTGGGGCGGGAATATATCCTTGCCAATCGGGGTGCCGGGCGGCCTCATGACGTCTGGTCAGACGGGCAGACGGGGAGGCGGCGCATGGCGGCATGGTGTCTCATTCGGGCGGTGCTGTTCGGCTCGGCACTGGCGGCGGCGCTGGCGGGCGGTGTCGCAGCGCACGCGGGAGGCGAGCCGGTCCAGAACGCGCGGGTCCGGAACGCGCCCGAGGCTGCGGGGGCGCGTCCCCCGAGGGCCGAGGCGCGCCACCCCATCGCCGTCAGTGACATTCAGCCGCCCGAGCCGGCCAAGCTCCTGTTCTGGACGCCCGATCAGCAGCGGTTCGGCTACCGCTTCATGGAGCGCATCTTCCCCGGCCATGTGGTGAAACGGGGCGAGGCGGTGCGCCCGCTGCCGCGCGCCGACGCGGCGCTGACGGTGCGCTACACCTATAACGGCGAGGCGTGGGACGTGGCCCGCTTCATGGAACACAACCAGGTGGCGGGGTTGCTGGTCCTCCACGACGGGCGCATCGTGCTGGAGCGCTACGGCCTCGGGTTGACGGAGGAGGGGCGGTGGACCTCCTTCTCCATGGCCAAGTCGATCACCTCGACCCTGGTCGGCGCGGCGCTGAACCAGGGATATATCCAGAGCCTGGACGATCCCGTCACCCGCTACCTGCCCGCCCTCAAGGGCTCGGCCTACGAGGGCGTCACCCTGCGCCACCTGCTCACCATGACCTCGGGCGTGCGCTGGAACGAGGACTACACCGACCCCCGGTCGGACGTGAACCGGTTCGCCGGGCTGAGCCAGTCGGCCGCCGGAGGCGGGGAGGGAGACGCACCTTCCCGGACGATCGCCTTCATGGCGCAGTTGCCGCGCGCCCACGAGCCCGGCACCACCTTCAACTACAACACGGCGGAGACCGGCCTCGCGGGCGAGGTGATCCGCGCTGCCGTTGGCAAGCCGCTGGCGCAGTATCTCTCCGAGACGCTGTGGGCGCCGCTCGGCATGGAGCAGGACGGCTTCTGGGTGACGGACAAGCCGGGCGCGGACGGCCGGGAGATCGCCGGCTGCTGCTTCAGCGCCAGCCTGCGGGACTATGGCCGCTTCGGCCAGTTCCTGCTGGCGGGCGGTCCTGCGCTCCTGGCGGAGGGCTGGGTCGGCGAGGCTACCCGCCCGGCCGTGCCCACCGGCCGGGGCGGGCAGGGTTACGGCTACCTGTGGTGGACCATCGACGGCGGCGGCTTCGAGGCGCGCGGCGTTTTCGGCCAGAACATCCGCATCCTCCCGGAGAAGAAGCTGGTCATCGTCACCCTGAGCGCCTGGCCTCGGCCCGGTGATCCCGAGCGCGCCGAGGCGCGGCGCGCCTTCATCGAGGCGGTGGTCCGGGCGGTGGAGGAGGCGGGCCGGAGCGGATCGTAGGCCGGTGCAGAAAAGGCTTGCAATGGCCAGTGCAAACACATAGGAAGCGAACAGACAGCGCAAACGCCGGGGCGGGAAACCTGCCTCAAGTGTTTGAAAAACAACAGCCTGTTTGATAGCGCTGCTGGCCCGATGGCGGAGTGGTTACGCACCGGACTGCAAATCCGTTTACGCCGGTTCGATTCCGGCTCGGGCCTCCACGCTGCACCCGATTTTCTCCCGTGCTGATCGCCGAGTCATCACAGCCCAGGCTGCTGCCCAGGCTGCTGTGGCCATGAGGGTGTGTCCGGCTCGTCTTGTCCGGCCGGTGCGGCGGGCTCCTACCGGGTGATGCCCGTCATCACCGTCGGGTCGCCGCTCGTCCACTGGATGGTCAGCTTGCGCGACCTGATCCGCCACCCGTCGGCGGTCTTGACCAGCTCGTCGTCATAGGCTCCGGCAAGGCCATAGGGCTCCAGCGGCGCCTTCACATGGGTGGCGATATAGCAGCTCCGCATCGTCGCCCGGTCGCCGTCGAGCGTCACCTCGAAGTTGGTCGCCACGTGCTGGGTGGCGTCCAGATGCGTCGCCGCCCGCTGCATCGCCTCCGCGATCTCCTGATGGCTGCGGGCGTCGTGCACGTCGCTGTACCAGCGGGCATCCGGCGTGAAGCAGGAGAGAAAGCGGTCAATGTCCCGCGTGTCGACGGCGGAGGCATAGCGCAGGCCAACCTCGATGATGCTCTGTTTTTCAAGGAGTTCGGCGATCCTGTCCTGCATGGGCTTCTCCTTCCGGCAGCGACTCCTGCACGGCGCGGCAGGTCTGTCACCTCTGACTTAGCCAAGGTTGAAGCGCCGCCCCCCGCCGATAAGGTCGAGGCCAAGCCGGGAGTGCGGCCGGGCCGCCGGACCGGAGGAAAGGGAGAGAGTCATGTCTACGATTGAACAGCGTCTGCAGGTTGTCGAGGATCACCTGGCGTTGGAGCGCGTCTTTCAGAGCTATTATGCGGCGGTCGACACCATGAGCGATCTGGACGGCATTGTGGCCTGCTTCACCGAAGACGGCGTCTTCGACGTGACCCCGCTGGGTCTGAAAGCCTTCCAGGGCCATCAGGAGATCCGCGACTTCTTCAAGGGTGCCTTCGCCGACACCAAGTGGCACGTGCACCACGTCACCAACTTCCGCGTGACCTCGCTGGAAGGGGACCGGGCGACGGGGCGGGGCTACGTCTTCGCCCGCGCCGAGGGCAAGACCGGCATGCAGATCACCGTCCACTGCTATATTGATGTCCAGTACGTCCGCACGGCGGCAGGCTGGAAGATCAAGCACTTCTACGAAGGCCCGCTGGTGCCGCTGGGCGATGCGGTGAGCGAGCTTCACCAGAGCGCCTGACGAACGCGCGCGGGCGCTCACGCGCTTCCCGAAGGGTCGGCGGCCAACGGCACGCCGGCCCTTTTTGCATTTTTGGCCATTTGCGTTCGGGTTTTAACCATTTGCGTTCGGGCGACCTGCCAGCACAGGTGATTGCGGGATTGTTGCCACAGCGCATACGATCTTTTTCCTAATCAAGCCGGAGGATATGCGGAAAATCGGTGGTGGATTGGTTGCCAGGTTTCATGACGCTGCACTATAAGCCTCCGGCAAGACTCAAACCTGGGACGAGAAAAAATGCCGACTGCCGAACAGCTCCGGGCCAACATGGTGGAAAGCCAGTTGCGGACAAACCGCGTTTCGAGCGAGCGCGTCATCACTGCCTTCCGCGCCGTGCCGCGCGAGATCTTCGTTGCGCCGGAGCGTCGTGCCTTCGCCTATGTGGACGAGGACCTGCCGGTCGCGCCGGGCCGCTTCCTGATGGAACCCCGGGTTCTGGCCCGCCTCGTGCAGGAAGCCGCGCCCATGCCGGAGGAGAAGGTGCTCCTGGTCGGCGCGTCCACGGGGTACACCGCCGCGCTTCTGGCCCATATGGGCGCGAACGTGGTGGCGCTTGAGTCCGATGCCGAGCTGGCCGCCATCGCGCGCGACCGCCTGGCGGAACTGGGCCTCGCCAATGTCACCGTCGTCGAGGGCGAGCTGACGGCGGGCCATGCGGCCGATGCCCCGTACGACCTGGTGTTCATCGACGGCGCTGTCGAGGACATTCCCGAGGCGCTCATCGCCCAGGTCAAGGACGGCGGCCGTCTCGCCACCGTGCTGGTGGAAGGCGGGGTCGGCCGGGCCGTGATCGGCCGAAGGAGCGGTGCCGGCTTCGGCGTATTCGATTTCATGGATGCGGCCGTACCGATGCTGCCGGGCTTCACCAAGCCCAAAGCATTCGTATTCTGATTAATCGAGTCCGGTCGTCCGGCGTATCGGGGCGGCCCTCACAAGGGGCAAGGACCTTAGTTTATGACGTACCGTAAAGTGCTGCTTCTCGCTTCGGCGATGCTGGCAATTGCCAACGCGCCGGCTTCGGCGGAAACGCTGGCTGAGGCTCTCGCCCAGGCTTATTCTTCCAACCCGGATCTGGCCGCCCAGCGGGCAGCGCTGCGCGCTGTGGACGAGGACGTGGCGGCTGCCGTGTCCGGCTACCGTCCGTCCGTGAATGCGCAGGCGTCGATCGACCGCCAGGATGTGGACGGCGGCATTCCGGCCTCCACTTCCAAGTCCGCGTCGGCCACCATTACCCAGCCGTTGTTTCGGGGCTTCCGCACCGTCAACTCGGTGCGGGCCGCCGACAGCCAGGTGCTGGCCGAGCGCGAGCGGCTGCGCAATGCGGAGCAGCAGGTGCTCCTCAATGCGGTGATCGCCTACATGGACGTGGTGCGCGATGAAGCCGTGCTGCGCCTCAACCAGAACCAGGTGGAAGTGCTCCAGCGCCAGTTGGAAGCCAACCGCGACCGCTTCGAGGTGGGTGAGCTGACCCGCACCGACGTGGCCCAGTCCGAGGCGCGTCTGTCGCTGGCCATCAGCAACCGCACGGCGGCCGAGGCGGCGCTCACCGCCAGCCGCGAGGCCTATCGCCGCGTGGTGGGCCAGCTTCCCGGTGCGCTGGACGCATCGCCCGAGATTCCGCCCCTGCCGCCGACCGCCGAGGAGGCCATCGCCATTGCGCTGGAGCAAAGCCCGGTTCTGCTGGCAGCCCGCTATGACGAACAGGCCCAGCGCTACAATGTGGCGGTGAACAAGGGCGCGGTGCTGCCCTCGGTCAATGCGTCGGCAGGCGTGACCTGGCGGCAGAATGGCTTCAACCGCACCCAGATCGGCAACACCATCCCCACGGCCGTGAACGGCGACCGGGACCAGACCATCGCCACCGTCGGCGCAACGCTGACCGTTCCGCTCTACCAGAGCGGGTCGGAATACGCCGCCGTGCGCCGGGCCCAGCAGATTCAGAGCCAGCGTGTCCTCCAGATCGCCTCGGCGGAGCGCAGCGTCACGGAATCCGCCCAGAATGCGTGGGAGCAGCTGCGGACTGCCCGGTCCACCATCCAGTCGGCCACCGAGGCCGTGCGCGCCAACGAGATCGCGCTGGAAGGCGTAACGCAGGAGCAGGAAGTGGGATCCCGCACGATCCTCGACGTGCTGGACGCCCAACAGGAACTGCTGAACGCGCGGGTGCAGCTGGTGCAGGCGCAGCGCGACCAGTATGTGGCTGCCTACACGCTGCTCGCCAGCATGGGTCGCCTGACCGCCGGGGATCTGGGTCTGCCGGTCGACATCTACGATCCGACGGACCACTACAAGAAGACCCGGGGCCGCCTGTTCGGTTGGGACTGATTTATTAACCCTTCCTGGTTTATTCGGAACTGGTGACGCCGGGTCCGCGAGAGTATAAGGTCGCGGCGTTGGTCTGATAAAAGGGAACGGGACTGAAGATGGCGGAGTCCAAGGAACCGACCATGGAGGAGATTCTGGCCTCCATCCGTCGCATCATCTCCGAGGAAGGGGAGGCTGCGCCGCAGGCCGAGACCCGCTCGCCCGAACCCGCACCCGCCGCGGCCGCCAGTGCCGCTCCGCAGGACGCCATCGACGAGTTTTTCGATGACGTGGCCGATGAACCGGAGGCAACGGGGGACGATGTCCTCGAACTCACCGATACGGTGGCCTCCGGCGCGCCGTTGGCTGAGGCCGAGGTCTCGTCCCTGCTGAGCGAAGGGCTCGTCTCCGAGGAGACGGTGGTGGAGACGACCCGGAAGCTCAGCTCCCTGTCGGACCTGCTGGTGCGCAACTATCCCGGCAGCGAAAACACCCTCGAAGGGCTGGTCCGGGAGATGCTGCGCCCGCTGCTGAAGGAGTGGCTGGACGCGCACCTGCCGGACATCGTCGAGCGCACGGTGGCGCGGGAAGTCGCCCGCATCACCGGCCGCATCGCCGGTGAATGAACAGCTTGAGCATTCTACTGTAATTAACTGAAATTTCCGGATTTCTAAGAGAGGGGCGTGCCGGTTTCGGCCGCCCCTTTCCGCATGTCGGGGCGGTGCCGCCGGGCGGCGCGGCCATTCGTTTGTTGCCAGCAACGGTTCGGCGCAAGGCGAGGGGGGCTGTCTTTCCCTCGCCGGAACTTTCCCCTTATAGTCCGTCCCAATCCTTGAACTTCGAAGGGAAAGCAATGTCCCGAATTGTCATGTTCGCTCGCCGGGTCGGGGCGGCCGCCCTGCTGGGCTCGGCCCTCTCCGGCGTTGCGCTCTCCGGCGCGGCCGCGGCTCCCGCGGCTGCGGCCCGGGCAGAGGCGCCCGCCGCGGCGCGGGGCTTCACCGCCGCAGACCTCGTCACGCTCAACCGCATCTCCGAGCCCGCCATTTCGCCGGACGGCAAATGGCTGGCCTACGTGCTGCGCGAGACCGACATGGAGGCCAATCGCGGCCGCTATGACCTGTTCCTGCTCAATCTGGAGGAGAAGGGGGCCGAGCCCCGGCGTCTGGCGGCCGATCCGGCCTCCGACACCTCGCCGCAGTGGTCGGCCGATGGCCAGCACCTCTTCTTCCTGTCCACCCGGTCCGGCACGTCGCAGGTGTGGCGCTACACCTTCGCCAGCGGCGTCGCCATGCCGGTGACGGACTCGCCGGTGAACATCAGCGGCTTCCGCCTGTCGCCCAGGAACGACCGGATCGTCTTCTGGGCGGACACCTTCCCCGACTGCAAGGCGGACCTGAAGTGCACCGCCGACCGGCTGGCGGCGAAGGAGAAAAACCCGGAGACCGGCCGCACCTACGACCAGCTGTTCATCCGCCACTGGGACACCTGGGCGGACGGCACCCGCTCCCAGCTGTTCTCGGTCGCACTGGCGGACGGCAAGGCCTCGGGCCCCGTGGCCCACGTCTCGCAGGGCCTGATCGGCGATACGCCCTCCAAGCCGAGCGGCGGCGCGGAGGAGATTGCCTTCGCCCCCGATGGCGAGACGGTCTACTTCGCGCTGCGCGAGGCGGGCCGGATCGAGTCCCTGTCCACCAACCTCGACATCTTCGCCGCGCCCGCTGACGGCTCCGCGCCGCCGCAGAACCTGACGGACGCCAACGACGCCACGGACACCCAGCCGCAGGTGTCGCCGGACGGCAAGTTCCTGGCCTGGCTGGCGATGGAGCGCCCCGGCTTCGAGGCGGACAAGCTCACCCTGATGATCCGCGACCTGACGACGGGCGAGACGCGGGCGGTAACCAAGGCATGGGACCGCTCCATCGGCCAGTTCAAGTGGACCCCGGACAGCACCGCCATCATCGCCGAGGCCGGGCATATCGGCACCAACCCGCTGTTCCGCATCGACGTGCGGACCGGGCGCACCGTCCAGCTGACGCAGGGCGGCACGGTGGGCGAGTTCGACCTCGGCGCGGACCGCATCATCTACAGCTGGCACACCCTGGCCCAGCCGGCGGACTTCTACAGCCTCGGCTACGGCGACATCGCGCCGGTGCGCCTGACGGAGGTCAACAAGGACAAGCTGGCCGGCGTCGCCATGGGCGACTACGAGCAGTTCAGCTTCAAGGGCTGGAACAACGAGGACGTCTACGGCTACGTCATCAAGCCCGCCAACTTCGACCCGGCGAAGACATATCCGGTCGCCTACCTCATCCACGGCGGCCCGCAGTCGTCCTTCTCCGACAACTGGCACTACCGCTGGAACGCGCAGGTCTACTCCGGTGCGGGCTACGCGGTGGTGATGGTCGACTTCCACGGCTCGACCGGCTACGGCCAGGCCTTCACCGACAGCATCAGCGGTGACTGGGGCGGCAAGCCGTTCGAGGACATCCAGAAGGGCTGGGCCGCCGCGCTCGCCCGCTATCCGTTCCTCGACGGCGACCGCGCCTGCGCGCTCGGCGGCTCCTACGGCGGCTACATGATGAACTGGATCGCCGGCAACTGGCCGGACGGCTTCCGCTGCATCGTCAACCACGCCGGTATCTTCGACAACCGCCACATGGTCTACGCCACCGAGGAGTTGTGGTTTACCGAGTGGGAGCACGGCAACAAGCCGTATTACGAGGACCCGGAGGCCTACGAGAAGTTCAACCCGGTGCATTTCGTGAAGAACTGGAAGACGCCGACGCTCGTCATCCACGGCGAGAAGGACTTCCGCGTGCCGCTGGAGGAGGGCATCAAGACCTTCACCGCGCTCCAGCGCCGCAACATCCCGAGCCGCCTCGTGGTGTTCCCCGACGAGAACCACTGGATCCTGAAGCCGGCCAACGGCATCCAGTGGCACCGTGAGGTGATCGACTGGCTGAACCGCTGGACCGCGCCCGCTGGTGCGGGGCAGGCGGCCCGATAGGCGGGACGCACAAGATCAGCCGCATGGGGGGCTGTCGGGGCCTGGCTCCGGCAGCCCTTTTTGCGCGCGCCTTCCGGCGCGCTGCGCGTTTTCCCACCCGATCGGGCAAGGGCGAATATCTTAAAAACGGATTTACCATTTGAAATCAAGTTGCGGATTTTATTCAGCAATTTAATGATGTCGCGCCGGTGCGGTGCCTGAGGCGCATCGTGTGATGAAACCGCGATCGAGGTGTGGGCATGACGGAACCACGGGCCGAATCCCTGTCGACGGTCATGGTGCGCCGTGAGGACGACACTGTCGTCGTGACGCTGAACTGCCCGCCTGACAATGCGCTGGACCGGGTGGCGCTGGCGGCGCTCACCCGCACGGTGCGCCAGCTGGGCGAGACGCCGCCTGCGGGCGGTCTGGTGCTCACCGGCGCGGGTGCCGCGTTTTGCAGCGGCCTGTCGGGGCCGTGTGTTGCCGCGCTGTCGCCCGAGGGGCGGGAGGAGCTGCGCCGGTCCTTCCACGCGCTGGTGGAGACGCTCCAGCAGCTGGAGACGGCGGTGGTGGCGGCGGTCAACGGCCACACCCATGGTTGCGGCCTCATTCTCGCCCTGACTGCCGACGTGCGCCTGTTCGCCGACCAGCCGGAGAGCCGCTTCGGCCTCATGGATGCGGCGGGCGAGGTGCTGTTCCCGGAACTGGCGCTCGCTCTGGTGGAACGGGAGCTGGGGCCGGTCGCCGTGCGGCGGCTCAGCCTCACCGAAACCCCGTTCTCCTTTGCCGAGGCCCTGTCGCTCGGCCTTGCCGAAAGCTGCGTGGCGCCGGAGGCGCTGCTGGACGCGGCCGTTGCCCGGGCGCGCAGTCTCGTCGCCCAGCCCGGGTTCCTCGCGCTCAAGTCGCTGCTCAAGTCCTGACGCCGGGCCGGGGAGGGGGCCGCGCCCGCTTCGGGCTGGCAGGTGCCTGTGGCGCGGTTGCTGGCTGGAATCCTTCCAAAAACCCCTTTCTCGATCCCGCGAACGGGTGTACGGCCAAGCCGGTATTCCAGGGCTCGAAGGGTTCCTATGCCGACGTCCGCCTACGCTGCCATCGGGCTTCTCGTCGCTTCCAACGTGTTCATGACCTTCGCGTGGTACGGGCACCTCAAGTTCAAGGCCGCGCCGCTGTGGGCGGTGGTGCTCGTCTCGTGGGGCATCGCCTTCTTTGAGTACTGTCTCCAGGTGCCCGCCAACCGCATCGGCCACGGCACTTTCTCCGCCGCCCAGCTCAAGGGTATGCAGGAGATCATCACCCTGCTGGTGTTCGCCGTGTTCTCGTGGGCCTATCTCGGCGAGCCGATCACCGCCCGTCAGGCGGTGGGCTTTGCGCTCATCGTCGTCGCGGCGGTGCTGATCTTCACCAAGTAGAAGTCCGGCGTGCGGGAGAGGCGCGGCCCCGCCCGCACGCGCACGCTTACCCCGCCATGCGGCGCAGGGTCTGATCCTTCAGCACGAAGTGGTGGTAGAGGGCAGCCAGAACGTGCCCGCTCGCCAGCGCCACGAACAGCCAGCTGAGCGGCGCGTGGATCTGGCTGAAGGCCAGCAGCCATTCGGTCTTCTCGCCACTGCCCTCGATCAGTTGCGAGCCGAACATCTTGATCCCGCGCCCGGCGCCAAGGCCGCGCGCCATGCCGGAGAGCGGCATCAGGATCATGCACAGGTACAGCAGGCCATGCCCGGCCTTCACCAGCAGGCGCAGCCGCGCGTCGTAATCCGGGCGCTGGCCGCGCTGGCTGACGGCCCAGGCGAGGCGCACCACGATCAGCACGAACAGCAGGATGCCGAGCGAGCCGTGCAGCGGCACGATGGTCTGGCCCACCCAGTGCTCGCCATCGTTGATGTAGTCGCCCAGCTTCAGGAACTGGAGCACGATCAGCGCGGCCATGGTCCAGTGGATGAGGCGGGTCAGCACGCCATAGCGGTCGGGCGTGTCATTCATCATGGTCTTGCTCTCCTGAAGCGGATCGTTTCACTGACAATACGTATAATATTTGCCAAATCCTCCGACCGCGTCCATGGGCCACAAGTCCTAGTTGCGATAGCCGGGGTCGATCCGGTCCAGCTTGCGGAGGAGGGCAGGCCAGGTGAGCATCTGGGCCATCAGCGCGATGTTGTCTCCGCCCGCCTGCTGCGCCACCTTCTCGGGCGTGCCCTGCGGCGGGGCGGAGAGGGCGTCCCGTCCGGCCGACAGCGCCATCACCTGGGCCTGACAGGCCCGCTCCAGCAGGTAAAGCCGCAGGAAGGCGTCGCCCACGGTGCGCCCGACGGCAAGCGTGCCGTGGTTGCGCAGGATCATGGCGTGCTTGTCGCCCAGGTCCGCCACCAGCCGCTCCCGCTCGCCCAGATCGGTCGCGACGCCCTCATAGTCGTGATAGGCCAGATCCCAGCGGATGAGCATGGCGGTCTGCGTCAGCGGCATCAGCCCTTCGGCCATGGCGGAGACTGCCTGTCCCTGCGGCGTGTGCAGGTGCATGACGCAGTGCGCGTCCTCGCGGGCCATGTGCAGGGCCGAGTGGATGGTGAAGCCTGCCGGGTTGGCAAGGTAGGAGGTGGGCTCCACCGGCTTGCCGTCCAGGTCGATCTTGATGAGGCTGGAGGCCGTCACCTCCTCGAACATCAGGTTGAACGGGTTGATGAGGAAGTGGTGGGCCTCGCCCGGCACCCGCACGGTCATGTGGGTGAAGATGAGATCATCCCAGCCGTAGAGCGCCGCAAGGCGAAATGCTGCCGCCAGTTCCACCCGCAGCTTCCATTCCTCCGGGCTGACCCGGTCCTGCACCGATTGCTGACTGTCCACCGTCATGGCCGTCCTCCCCCTCTGCCTGAGTGTGCCGCCCTTCGGGCTTTTCCCGCCATGATAGCGGCAGCGCGACCGAAGGGGGGCGGCTTTCTGGCAGGAGGCGGCCATCCCCCCCCGACGAAACAGCCGCGAAAGGGGGGTGTCCGCCCGGTCTGGCAGGGCGGGCCTACTCGTCCTTGGGAGCCTCGGGGGTTGAGGTCTGGTCGGCGGTCTCGTCGCTGACGGCCGGCCGGGCCAGCAGCTTCTCCAGCCAGGTCTCGGCCAGATCATCCTTGGCGGCCTTGCGCGCCGGGCCGAAGCGGCCGGGGTAGACCGCCAGGCTGAAGTGGCTCTCGCCGAAGCCCTTGTCCGCCTTCAGCGAGGAGGAGAGGTCGTTGTGGCGCAGCCAGTCCTCGAAGTCGAGCCACAGCTCGTTGAGCGGGTTGAGCGGCGAGCGCATCTCGTACACGGCCTCGGGCAGTTCGTAGACGAGGTCGGTCTCGCCGGCTTCGATCTGGTCCATGATGGCCAGCTTCAGCGATTCCAGGAACACCAGCGCCTGACGCCGTTCCTTCTCGTCGATGGCTCGTTCGATCGCGGCGCGCAAACGCCGACCCAGGCTCTCCATTGATCCACACCTTACTCGTGACGGGAGCGGCGAAGATGCGCTTCGCCTCTGGGGCAAAAGCTAGGATTGCGTCTTCTGGCAATCAATGCGCCGGGCGGGATTCTGCGGCGTCCGGCGGAAAATTGGAGGCGAAGCGGGGCGCAGGCGGGGCGGGCGGGGGGAACCGCCGCCAGATCCGCCCGCCCGAACCCGTCACAATCCGCCAGGCAGGCCTTCGGAGTCGCCAGGGCGCGCCTGCGACCGGCGCTGTTCCAGCACTGTTCGTCGTTTGCGAAATGATGAACCATTGTGGATATGGAACGGGCCGGCTAGTCGTCGCCGGATTCGGCCCTTTGATCTTGAGGGCCGGCCTGTCAAACATGTCCACACGACGCCCGGAGACAAGTCATGCGTTCCGTCCTTGCCGTTGTCGCGGCGGTTCTCGCCCTGCCGCTGCCCGCCGTGTCTGCCGTTGCCGCGCCTGCCGTGGCGGCGGAGGAACAGGCGGCGATCGACCGTCTCGCCCGCGAGATCGTGGGGACGGAGACGGCCAGCATGGCCAAGGCTCGCCGCATCATCGACTGGCTCAACGCCAATTTCGTCTGGACGGACACGGACTACGGCCGCCGCAGCCTGGTGGAGATCATCGAGCGCCGGGGCGGCAATTGCGCCGAACAGGCCCGCGTCGCCCGCGCCCTGATGACGGCGGCGGGAATCCGCACCCGGCAGATCGCCGAGGTCAACATCCAGCCGGAAAGTCCGCAGCGCCAGAAGGACGCGGAGGAGGTGGTCGCCCAGTACGGAGCGAGCGCTTCGGTCTTCGGCCTTGCGCACAACGACCACCGCTGGCTGGAGGTGTTCGACGAGACCACCGAGAGCTGGCAGCCGGCGGACCCGACGCTCGGCCTCGTCGGTGTCGAGCAGTGGATGCGGGCGCGGGTGGGCTTCGGCGCGCGCCCGGTGCACCACATCCTGCCGTCGCGCGACATGCTGGTACCGGTCGCCATCTTCGCCCTGCCGGAGGACGGCTCGTTCGAGACCGCGACCGATCGCACCGGCTTCTATCTCGTCGAGCAGTTTGGCGGCCTCTATGGCGAGGCGCTGACCACCCAGCCCGAATGGGCGCAGTGGCGGGAGCGGGTGCAGGCGCTCAGCCCCGTGATCTCGCAGGCGTTCCAGGGCACGGTCAACCTCCACACCCGCGCCGGTGACCTGAAAGCCGCCGGGGACCTCTACCGGGCACTGCAGGCGAAGCTGGAAGGGGCGGGGGCGTAATTTGATTTGTTGCAGGAGGGGCTTGCCCCTCCTGCGACCTCCCATTCGTAGGAAAGGGCCGCAGCTCCCGCAGGGCGCGGCCCTTTTTATATGTCGTGTCTCCAGTGTGCGCCGGAAACGCGGCCCCAAAAGGAAAGGGGTGCAGGGGCCCGAGGCCCCTGCGAAAAAAAGTCATAAATTTAAATATCGTGCGGCCAGTTCCTAATGCTGCCCGTGGCCGTGGTGAGCGGCGTGGGGGTCGGCGGCGACCGTGAGGGGCGTGCCGTACTTCTGGCCGAAGAAGTTGCCGGGCAGCCAGGTGGGGCGCGCGGGTGCGTTGGCGATATCGCGGGCGATGAGGAAGTTTACCTCGGCGAACGTCTTGCCCGCCTGCCAGTCGATGGCCTGGGTCAGGTCGTCGTTGGGGCGGTGGTAGGTGGTCTTGAGGAAGTTCATCCACAGCTCGCCGCCGTTGCGCGACGGGTCGGCTGACTGGAACCCCGGCATCAGCATCACCGAGGGCACGCCCTGCTGCACGAAGCGGTAGTGGTCCGAGCGCACGAAAATGGCTTCCTCGGGCATCGGGTCCGGGCTGAGGGCGATGCCCACCTGCGCCGCTGCCCGCGCGACCGTGTCGCCGAGCGTCGAGTGCTGCGCGCCGAAAGCCACCACGTCCTTGAACGGATAGAGCAGCACCGGCATGTCCAGGTTCACGTTGGCGACGATGGCGTCCTTGGCCACGGTCGGCGTGCGGGCGAAGTAGTCCGCGCCAACGAGGCCCTTCTCCTCGGCGGTCACCGCCACGAACAGCACCGACCGCTTCGGCCGGGTGCCGTTCTCGACAAAGGCGCGGGCGGTTTCGATCAGCGTGGCGATGCCGGTCGCGTTGTCCAGCGCGCCGTTGTAGATCTTGTCGCCGTTCACCTCCTTGCCAATGCCGAGGTGGTCCAGGTGGGCGGTCAGCACCACATATTCGTTCTTCAGCGCCGGGTCGCTGCCTTCCAGCAGGGCTGCCACGTTGGCGCTGTGCAGCGTGCGGTGGGTGGACTTCTGGGCGATCTCGGCGGTCACCGGCAGGGCAAAGCTGCCGACGGGCGCCTTGGCGGAGGCCTCATTCTCAACCGCGTCGAGCACCTGCGCGTAGGACCGGGGCGCGCCCTTGAACAGGGTCCTGGCTGCGTCCGGGCTCAGGATGGCGGTCACGCGGATCTCGGGCGCCCGGTCGAACGGTTTGCCGTCCGCGCCCACCCAGGTCATGCTTTCGGTGTCGAGGTAGTCCAGCGACTTCTTGTAGGGGCGGTGCTCCTCGGACTCGCGGGTGGCGACCGTGATGATGCCGACCGCGCCCTTTGCGGCGGCGGTCTGCGCCTTCACCGCGCCGTAGTAGGCGGCGATCTCGCTCTCCCAGCCCTTGGGCGTGCCGGAGAGCAGCACCACGATCTTGCCCTTCACGTCGAGGCCCGCATAGTCGTTGTAGCCGCGCTCGGGCGCGTCGATGCCGAAGCCCGCGAACACCAGCGGGGCGGAGAGGCGGGTCTCGGCCTCGGTCATGGAGACGCCGACGATGAAATCCTCCGGGTAGGAGAGGGGCACGGCCTTGCCGTCCGCCGTGCGCAGGGTGAGCGCCGCGCCTTCGGCGACACGCTTGGCGCCCTGGAGCGTCACCTTCTGGAAGTAGCCGTCGAGACCGCCCGCCTGCGGGGTGTCACCGGCGGGCTTGAGGCCCAGCCCCTGGAGCTGGCCCGCCACATACTGGGCGGCGCGGTCATAGCCCGGGTGGCCAGCCTGACGGCCTTCCATGGCGTCGTCCGCCAGAATACGCACATGGGCTTCCAGACGCTCGGCGGACAGGTTGGGCAGGGACTCGGCGTGCGCTGCCGACAGCAGACTGCCGGCCAGCATCGCCGCCGCCAGCGCGGCCCGGCCCGCCCGGGTCATGCCTGACCGGGTCATGCCTGACCGGCTCATGGTGGTGTTCAGCCTGTGTCCCTGCAAACGCATCGGCTCATCCCTTCTTCTGCAAAACGTCTTCCGGGCCGGGGCATGGTCCCGGTCCGCTCGGGCGCAAACCCTGAAAGGGATACTGGCCGGAGGCAAGGATTTTCACGCGGCCCCCTCGCGGGGGCGGGCCGCAACCGTTGGCGGTTCCGGCGGTTTCCGGTTCGTGTGCCCGGAACGCCGCTCCGGTTGTGCGCGAAACGCCCGGTCTCCGCCTCGTCCTTTCCGGTGTATGCTGCCCTGTCTTCCCCGCGCGGCCGGGGCCGTGCGTCGCCCGGAGTGCTGGAAAACCTCTCTTAAAGCCTTTCCCCTTTGGGCGAAGTCTGGCAAATGTGCCCGCCTCCAGAGGATGACGCCAATGCTTGAAAAGACTTACGAACCGTCCGCCATTGAAGCCAAGTGGTACAAGGCCTGGGAAGAGTCCGGGGCCTTCAAGGCCGGGCAGCGCCCGGGCGCGCCCACCTTCACCATCGTCATCCCGCCGCCCAATGTGACCGGCTCGCTGCACATGGGCCACGCGCTCAACAACACCTTGCAGGACGTGCTGGTGCGCTATCACCGCCTCAAGGGCTACGACGTGCTCTGGCAGCCGGGTACCGACCACGCGGGCATCGCCACGCAGATGGTCGTCGAGCGCCAGCTGGACGCCGAGGGCGTGAAGCGCACCGATCTGGGCCGCGAGAAATTCCTGGAGCGGGTGTGGTCGTGGAAGGCGGAGTCGGGCGGGGCCATCACCCGCCAGCTGCGCCGCCTCGGGGCCTCGTGCGACTGGTCGCGCGAGCGCTTCACCATGGACGAGGGCCTCTCGAAGGCCGTCACCAAGGTGTTTGTCGACCTCTACAACAAGGGCCTGCTCTACCGCGACAAGCGGCTGGTCAACTGGGACCCCAAGTTCAAGTCCGCCATCTCCGACCTTGAAGTGGAGATGCGCGAGGTGCAGGGCACCTTCACCCACCTCAAGTACCCGCTGGCGGACGATCCCTCCCGCTTCATCGTGGTGGCGACCACCCGTCCCGAGACCATGCTGGGCGATACGGCCGTGGCGGTGCACCCGGAGGACGAGCGCTACAAGGACATCGTCGGCAAGATGATCCGCCACCCGCTGACCGGGCGGCTCATCCCCATCGTCGCCGACGAGTGGGCCGACCCCGAGCTGGGCTCGGGCGCGGTGAAGATCACGCCCGCCCATGATTTCAACGACTTCGCCGTCGGCCAGCGCCACAAGCTGCCGATGATCAACATCTTCGACGCCGAGGCCCGCGTCATCGCCGCCGAGGGCGTGCCCAGCAAGTATGTCGGCATGGACCGCTTCGAGGCCCGCAAGGCGCTGGTGGCCGATCTGGAGGCGGCCGGCTTCGTCGAGAAGATCGAGCCCAAGACCATTCAGATGCCCTATGGCGACCGCTCGGGCGTGGTGATCGAGCCGTGGCTCACCGACCAGTGGTACGTGGACGCCAAGACTCTGGCCCAGCCCGCCATCGAGGCGGTGCGCTCGGGCAGGACGAAGTTCGTGCCCGAAGGCTGGTCCAAGACCTATTACAACTGGATGGAGAACATCGAGCCGTGGTGCGTCTCCCGCCAGCTGTGGTGGGGTCACCAGATCCCGGCCTGGTACGCGCCGGACGGCTCCGTGTTCGTCGCCGAGACCGAGGAGGAGGCCTACCGGCTCGCCCACGAGAAGTGCGGGCTGGATGTGACGCTCACCCGGGACCCGGACGTGCTCGACACCTGGTTCTCCTCGGCGCTGTGGCCGTTCGGCACCCTCGGCTGGCCGGAGCAGACCGAGACGCTGAAGCGTCACTACCCGACCGACGTGCTGGTGACGGGCTTCGACATCATCTTCTTCTGGGTGGCCCGCATGATGATGCAGGGCATCGAGTTCATGGGGAAGGAGCCCTTCCACACCGTCTACTGCCACGGCCTCGTCCGCGACGAGAAGGGGCAGAAGATGTCCAAGTCCAAGGGCAACGTGGTCGATCCGCTCACCCTCATGGACAAGTACGGCGCGGACGCGCTGCGCTTCTTCATGTGCGCCATGGAAAGCCAGGGCCGCGACATCAAGCTGTCGGAGGCCCGCATCCAGGGCTACCGCAACTTCGGCACCAAGCTGTGGAACGCCTCGCGCTTCTGCCAGATGAACGGCATTGGCGGCTCGGAAGGGCCGACCCCGCCCAAGGCGTCGCTCACCATCAACCGCTGGATCATCAGCGAGGTGGCGGCAACCGTCGCCCGGGTGGAGCAGGCCTATGCCGCCTACCGTTTCGACGACATCGCCAACACCATCTACAGCTTCGTGTGGGACCGGTTCTGCGACTGGTATCTGGAGCTGATCAAGCCGATCCTGAACGGCGAGAGCGAGGGTGAGGCGGCGGAGACCCGCGCCGTTGCCGGCTGGGTGCTGGACCAGATTCTGGTCATGCTCCACCCGATCATGCCGTTCATCACCGAGGAGCTGTGGAACGCCCTTGGCGAGTCCCGGGACACCCGGCTGATCACCGCCGCGTGGCCCAGCGTCCCGGCGGACGCGGTCGATGCGGAGGCGGCGGGGGATGTCTCCTGGCTGATCCAGCTGATCTCGGCGATCCGCTCGGCCCGCACCGAGCTGAACGTGCCGCCGTCGGCGAAGATCAACGCAGTGGTGACGGGCGCGAAGGCCGAGACCATCGTGCGCCTCAAGCACTACGAGCCTGCGCTCCTGCGCCTGGCGCGCCTCGAGAGCATCAACCCGGGCGAGGGCGTGGACGCGGGCGCGATCCAGGTGGTGGTGGAGGAAGCCACCTACCTGCTGCCTGTGGCCGACATCATCGACCTGGCGGCGGAGAAGGCGCGCCTCGCCAAGAGCCTGGAGAAGACCCGTAAGGAAATGGGCGGCATCGAGGGCCGGCTGAACAACCCGGCGTTCCTCGAAAAGGCCAGGCCCGAGGTGGTCGAGGAAGCCCGCGAGAAGCTGGCCGATCTCGCCGCCCAGGCCGAGCGGCTGGAGAAGGCGCTCAAGACCCTGGGCTGAGCCGGACGAACAAGGTTGTCGGGAGGGGAGTGTATCCCCTCCCGTATGATCCAGATTGTTTTTGTGTCGTCCGTCTTGTTGAAAAGTAATTTTGAATTAATAATTGAATTTATTTATTAAAATATTCCATTTGATTTTTCATGTTTTGAATGATGCATTCTAGCCACCGTCTGGGGGCGTTGGTGTCAATTGTGCTATTGTCTGGATTGTTAAGGTCCAGATTTTTCATAGTCATATCAATGGGTAGCAAGCTGGCCATCTGCCCCCCGTTTAGTGTGTAGCCGATGGTAAGGCGTCCAGAAATACTTGCATCAGTAATGATATCGACGGTTTTACCATTCGCTTCATAGGAAAACATGCGAAAGCCTTTGGCCTCTGCATCAATACTATTGATTAAATCTGATTTGTTGGTTTCAAGCTGATTAATAAGGTACGCCGTGTCAGGTGCGGTAACGGTCTTTTTGTTGGGGTCAATGATGCCAATTTTTAGAACGAATGCGGGCACCTTTCCCTCAAAGGCGTAAAAGTTGAGGGATCCATCTGCTATAGTGAGTTCCCCATTTCTATACTGAACTTCACTCTTTGCGCTTCGGAAGTGAAATGCGCAGCCTTGTAATTTGCCATTCACAAAAACGGGCTGGACACTCGTTTCTAATGTCACGGCCTCCGAAGCATATGCAGGGGACATCGCTACTGTCGTGGCGAAAATAGTAGCAATTTTTGATAATTTCCTATTCATTTCAATATCATGTATCTGTTTGATGAGCTTTGACTCGAGATCGGTCCGGTCCTTGCGAAGGGCTGGCTTGCACTGGTGAACGACCCCTTTGGAGATTTTGTTATTTCAGCGTGTTAAAGTTAATGTGATATTAAAAAAATGATTGTCTGATCGGACCGAAATGCTCATGCCATGTGTGATTTTGAGGGGAGGGGGCTTTGCTCAGAGCCTCGCAAAGGTTGCGTACTTGATAGAGCTACGTTTCGCCAAAATCGTTGTTGCCCCTTTGGCGTGATCCGCTAAAGCCAGGGGCAAAGAAACCCCGAGCTTCGTCCAAACCCGTACCTTGTCGCCAAGGTTTTGCTGTCATGTTGACCCCGGTTCCGTCTGGTCCCCGTAAGACCTACCTGACCAACCGTCTGCTGTTCGTGGCGGACCATGCCAGCAACTTCATCCCGCGCAGCTACAACAATCTGGGCGTGGACGAGCGCCACCTGCAGGAGCACATCGCCTGGGACATCGGCTCCCTTGCCGTGGCGCGCGCCGTGCGCAACCGCACCGGCGGGCGGCTCTGGCCCGCCACCGTGTCGCGGCTGCTGATCGACCTCAACCGCGATCCCGACCATCCGGGGCTGATCCCCGAGTCCTCCGACGGCATTCTCATTCCCGGCAACATGGGGTTGACGCCGGAGGAGCGGCAGCGGCGGCTGGACCTCTACTTCCACCCCTATCACAACGGTCTTTCCGCCGAGATCGACTCCATGCTGGAGAAGGAGGGCAAGCTGGCGCTTGTCTCCATGCACAGCTTCACGCCGCGCATGAACGGCTTTTCCCGGCCGTGGCATGTGGGCCTGCTCTACAACCGCGACGACCGGCTCGCCCGCCGCGCCATCGAGTGGCTGCGCCGCGAGCCCGGGCTGGTGGTGGGCGACAACGAGCCCTACTCGGGGCAGGTGCTCAACTACACCATGGACCGCCACGCCGAGGCGCGGGGGCTGCCCTATCTGTCCATCGAGATCCGCCAGGATCTCATCTCCACGCCCGAAGGAGTGGCGGACTGGGCCGAGCGGCTTTCGGCGCTCCTGCGTTTCCTGCTGTAGACCCTGTGCTGGATCATCCTGTCGACTGGTAAGGAGAGTGATGTCCAGGCCGCCAGCCCGGCTCGCTGCAACATTGATCTGGTGGGTCGGCTTGAGTTCGGGTCTTAAGGAGGCGAAGTGATCCCGAACGGACTTCGCCTCCCATTCCTAATTACTTCGGACAGACGAGGCTTCCAAGTTGAAGAAGAAGCCGTAACGCCTTTGCCATGGTGGAACCATAAACCGGTATTTTGTCAATGAAGGGAAGTATAGTCTCTATTACTCCCTTGATCTGGTTGAACAGTTTGCACAAATCTTCGACCCCAGCGAAATCTTTGTCTTCGCCCAGGACAGCATCAATCTGATTGATTGCATCGAGAAATTGTTTATCGTTTGACATGATTATCCCTCTGTTTGGTATTATGAATTTAATGATTGAATTTTAATCAACGATATACTTCTTTTCTTAAAAATAATATCGCTTCATCATGCAACAATATTTTTTGGAAAAGGGTTATTCCTTAAATAAAATATGTTTGCTATTTTGATAATTGAGCAATTGTTACTTATTTATAGAAAGTATTATTTTTATATATTCTTCTGATTGAAAATATTTTTGTGTATTGTTGGCATCATTAGTCTGGTGTTGGCTGGGCATCGTGCCTGCGGTGGGATTGGGAACCGGCGCGGGAGGATGGTTCATGGTCTATGGGTTCTAGTCAGGCGTTCCCCAAGGGCGGCTATTGAGACTTGGGTGCGGGGGCTTCTTGCGCCATTATTTTGCGATTCCCGCATCAAATGCCTTCCGTTTATTGCGCGGAGCGGTTAGGACGGCACCACGATTATCAGGAGGTTTGTAATGCCCATCGACAAGTCCAGGTTGCCCAGCCGTCATGTTTCGGTGGGGGCGGAACGCGCGCCGCACCGGTCCTACTACTACGCCATGGGGCTCACCGAGGAGGACATCGCCAAGCCGTTCGTGGGCGTGGTGTCGGCGGGCAATGACAGCGCGCCGTGCAACACCGCGCTCGATGCGCAGGCCAACATCGCGCGCGAAGGCGTGATCGAGGCGGGCGGCACGCCGCGCCGCTTCAACACCATCACCGTCACCGACGGCATCGCCATGGGCCACCAGGGCATGAAGGCGTCGCTGATCAGCCGCGAGGTCATCGCCGACTCCGTCGAGCTGTCGGTGCGCGGCCACTGCTACGACGCGCTCGTGGGCTTCGCCGGGTGCGACAAGTCTCTGCCGGGCATGATGATGGCCATGCTGCGCCTCAACGTGCCGTCCGTGTTCGTCTATGGCGGCTCGATTCTGCCGGGCCGGTATCACGACCACGACGTGACGGTCGTTGACGTGTTCGAGGCGGTGGGCCGTCACGCGGCGGGCACCTGCCCGCTGAAGGACCTGACCGAGCTGGAAAAGGTGGCCTGCCCGGGCCACGGCGCCTGCGGCGGCCAGTTCACCGCCAACACCATGGCGTGCGTCGGCGAGGCCATCGGCCTGTCGCTGCCCAATTCCAACATGGCGCCGGCGCCCTACAAGAGCCGTGAGGACGTGGCGCGCGCCGCCGGCCGCGCCGTGATGAACCTGCTGGAGAAGAACATCCGCCCGCGCGACATCTGCACCCGCAAGGCGTTCGAGAACGCGGCGACGGTGGTGGCGGCCACGGGCGGCTCCACCAACGCGGCGCTGCACCTGCCGGCCATGGCCAACGAGTGCGGCATCGACTTCGACCTGTTCGACGTGGCCGAGATCTTCAAGCGCACGCCCTACATCGCCGACCTCAAGCCGGGCGGCCGCTATGTGGCCAAGGACCTGTACGAGGCGGGCGGCATCTACATGGTGATGAAGACCCTGCTCGAGGGCGGCTATCTCCATGGCGACTGCCTGACCGTCACCGGCAAGACCCTGGCCGAGAACCTGGAGGAGATCACCTGGAACCCGGACCAGAAGGTGATCCGCCACATCTCCAACCCGATCACGCCGACAGGCGGCGTCATCGGCCTGCGCGGCTCGCTCGCGCCGGAGGGCGCCATCGTGAAGGTGGCGGGCATGAAGCATCTCACCTTCAGCGGTCCGGCCCGCGTGTTCGACTGCGAGGAGGATGCCTTCCAGGCAGTGGAGAACCGCCAGTACAAGGAAGGCGATGTCATCGTCATCCGCTATGAGGGGCCGAAGGGCGGCCCGGGTATGCGCGAAATGCTGTCGACCACGGCGGCGCTCTACGGCCAGGGCATGGGCGAGAAGGTGGCGCTCATCACCGACGGCCGCTTCTCGGGCGCGACCCGCGGCTTCTGCATCGGCCACGTGGGGCCGGAGGCGGCGGAAGGCGGCCCCATCGGCCTGCTGCGCGACGGCGACATGATCCACATCGATGCCATCAAGGGCACCATCGATGTGGAGCTGACCGAGGAGGAGCTGGCCGAGCGCCGGCGGACGTGGCAGCCGCGCAAGACGGATTACAACTCTGGCGCGATCTGGCGCTATGGCCAGACCGTGGGGGCGGCGCGCTACGGCGCGGTGACCCATCCGGGTGCCAAGGCCGAGACCCACGTGTTTGCGGACAGCTGACAAAACTGCGTCATGCCGACGCACGGGGTGTTTTTTGTGTAGCCAAGTTCAAAATAGATCAGTATACGATCCGCGCCGTCCTTCCCCGGGGACGGCGCGATTTCTTTTCGGCCCGGCTTCGGTCGGTTCACCCCCGAAACGGCAGAATTCTGCGGTTTTCCAGGGTTGACCTCCGGGTCGTTGCTTCCCACCTGTCGTTGCGGAATTGCACGTTGCAATTTCGGGGTTCGAGACGAACGTTGCGTGTCCCACCCGCGTGTGGTCTGGCACGGAAAACCCGGGCGGCTTTAACCGGTTGAACGTTCGTTCGAAAGTGTAACAAAGAGCTCTCCTGCCAGGGGGTGTGTACTGGTTGCGTTGCGTATAGTTCGAGTAGCGGTTGTGTAGCGTCGCGTAGGTTGCGTTGGTTGCGTTGCGTCCACGTATGCGTGGCGTCGTGTTGCGTTGCGTCGGTAGCGTCGTATTGCGTCTGTTGAGTCGCGGTTCGGTCGTTGCGTCGCGTCCCCCCAGGGTCTCCGGGTCGAGGGCAGGGTGTTGCCCCGCTCCGGATGGCGGACATGCTGGCCGCAGTGGATTTTCCGCTCCCGCATGGTTGTTTTTGGCAGGCAAAGGGCGCCGATCCGGCGCCCTTTGCTTGTTTCGGGGGGGGGCATGTCAGCCAAGGATGCGGCTCAGCTCTTGCGGCGGCGCATCGTGAAGCCGAGGCCAGCCAGACCAGCGCCCACCAGAGCCAGGGCGGCCGGCTCCGGCACCGGGACTGCCGTGATGACGATGGTGGTCGGCAGCACGGAAGCCTGGTTCTCGCGGGTCAGGAAATACAGCTCGTCGGTACCGTCGCCGTCGATATCGCCGAAGCCGATCGTGCCGCCGGCGCTCGTGAAGGCGGCCTGATCGAACACCAGGCTGGCGGTGTAGAGATAGCCGTCCAGCACGAAATTGATCGTCAAATCATCCGGGTTGCGGAGAATGAACAGGTCGTCGCACGGCACTTCATTGGCGCCCGGATAGAGGCACGGCGTCTCGTTCGGGGTTTCGTCGAACGAGATGATGAAGGTCTGGGTGAACGGCGATCCGAGGCTGGTGCCCGACGGCGCAAACTTGATGTCGACGATCAGGTCAGTGCTGGAAAGCTCGGTGCCGGTGATCGGCCAGTTGTTGTGGGTGAGGGTCGCGCCCGGGCTGCCTGACCCGTTGGTCTCGATGGT
The DNA here is from genome assembly GCF_051304405.1 of Pedomonas sp. V897. Classification (NCBI taxonomy): domain Bacteria; kingdom Pseudomonadati; phylum Pseudomonadota; class Alphaproteobacteria; order Sphingomonadales; family Pedomonadaceae; genus Pedomonas; species Pedomonas sp. V897. The sequence continues at coordinate 607,128 of NZ_JBPPGG010000002.1, read as the reverse complement.
GCCGTTCAGGCTCTTGGTGATGCGCAGCTGGCTGCGGTTGGTGCCGGAGGTCGGGGTACCCCATTCGAGGACATCTTCGCCCGCCTCCTCAAAATGGCTCACGCCCGCCGGAGCCCAGTTGGTCCATTGGGTTTCAACCTCGTAATCCCAGAACTCGATCAGGGCCGCTTGGGCAACGCCCGGGGCGGTCAGCATTCCGGCGGCGGCAGCGCTGAGTAGCCACTTGTGCAGTTTCATGTCCATCTCCCAAGTTTGGCGTGCCTTCAGGCATGGTTGTTTTGGTGCCAGGGAGATAAGCAATGATTGTGCCAATATGGAAAAACGTGCGAACTCAGCACCTTGTGTCCGGCAAGAATGTAGTGCTTACGTAACGGCGTAAATCTTGCCGACAACGGTTCGTTAATAATTCGGGTGAGCAACGAAAACCGCAGAAATCCGCCATAAATCAGCAAACGAAGCTTTGCGGGGCGCAGGCGGTCGCCGCTCCCGGGCAGAAGGGGAATCCGGGGGATGTTGTTTCGGGTGAAAACCTATTTGGATAATAGGGCCGTGCCTGCCCTGGCGTCTGCAACGGGACAGGCAATCCGCTGATTGTTATCGCAATACGGGAAAAACGCCGAAGGTGGCCCCTGGCTCCCGGTCCGGCTCGCACGACCGTGGGGATGTGAGCGCCCGGCGGAGAAGGGGGCGGGAGCGGGCGGGCGGGGTCGGCCGCCGCCCTGTGCGCCCTTGCTCCTCCGCCGGGACGACAGGTCGTTCCATATCCGTCTTTTGCCCGGGCCGGTTCATGGCCTGGCAAATCCGGGGCTCAGGCCTGACGGCGGCGGCGACGGGTCGCCAGCCCGAGGCCGATGATGCCCATGCCGGCAACGGCCAGGGCCGCAGGCTCCGGCACCTGCACGGCGGTGATCACGATGTTGGTCGGCAGGATGGAGGCCCGGTTTTCCCGGGTCAGGAAGAACAGCTCGGGGATTCCGTCGCCATCGATGTCTTCAAACCCGATGGTGCCGCCCGCGCTCTCGAACGCCGCTTCGTCAAAGACCAGCGTCGCGGTGTAGAGGTAGTCGTCGACCTGGAAGCTGACCGACAGGTCTTCCGGGTTCCGCAGGATGAAAATGTCATCGCAGGGAACCTCGTTGGCGCCCGGATAGGGGCAGGGCAACGAATTCGGGGTTTCGTCGAAGTCGATGAAGAAGGTCTGGGTGAAGGGGGCGACAAAGCCATTACCGGTTGGCGCGAAGGTCACATCGACGACCAGATCGGTGGAGGCCAGCTCCGGCGGATCGATCGCGAAGTTGCGGTGGGTGATGGTGGCGCCCGGCGAGCCGACGCCGTCATTGGTCGTGATCGTGCCGTCGAGCTGGCGGGTGACGCGCAGCTGGCTGAGACCACCCTGGTTTTCGGTGCCCCATTCGAGCACATCTTCGTTGCCCTCGATGAACTGGTTGACGGTGCCGGGCGTCCAGTTCTGCCAGGCGGCGTCAACCGTGTAGTCCCAGGAGGTGATCAAGGCGGCCTGGGTGAGGTTCGGAGCCGCCATGCAAAGGCCGGCGGCCGCGACGCTGAGGAGCAATTTCTGCAGCTTCATTGTCTTCTCCCACAATTGCTTGGCCCTCGGGTCGGCGTGGCTGGGGGTCAGCGTGGCTGGGCCCTTGGGCACGGTTGCTCTTGGCAAGAGAAGAGAAGCAATCAATGTGCCATATTGGATAGTATGGACAAATCATAGGGTTATTCGAGAAGAAGCCATTTCGCCGCGAAAATGCTGTAAAATTGGCCGACAAGGCGGCCAATTTTTAATTCTAAAACAGAAAAACTGGCGAAAACCGGAGAAAACCGCGCGGAACGCGACGGCGCAGGGCGAGGGTATAAGACAGCCGAAGCGAGCTTGGCGGGCGCTTGAACGTAGCGTCAAGTAACCAATTGGGATAGTTGGGGCGCTGGTGTGGCCCGCCCGGGCAGGGCGGGCTCCGCCTTCACGCCGAGGTGCGGCTGTTGCTCAATTCACACCAGACGGGTGTATGATCCGATGCCTTTTCCCGGCCCCGGGGCTTGCGGTCGATGCCCGCCGCCGCCAGCCGGTCGGCGGCCTGGGGCGAGAGCAGCATGTGATCGATGCGCAGGCCCCAGTCCTTGTTCCAGGCGCCGGCCTGATAGTCCCAGTAGGTGAAGGCATGGCCTTTGGGCTGGAAGGTGCGGATGGCGTCGGTGAAGCCGAGCCACAGCAGCTCGTGGAACAGGGCGCGGGATTCCGGCTGGGTGAGGGCATCGTCCGCCATCTTCGCCACGTCCCACACGTCCTCATCCCTCGGGCAGACGTTGTAGTCGCCCGCGAGAATGTAGGGGCGCTCCCGGGCCAGCTCGGCCCGCGCGTGGGCGATCAGGCGGCGCATCCACGCCAGCTTGTAGTCGAACTTGGGGCCGGGCTGGGGGTTGCCGTTGGGCAGGTAGAGGCAGGCCACGCGAACGGCGCTGCGGCCTTCGCCCACCGTCGCCTCGATGAAGCGGGACTGCTCGTCGGTCTCGTCGCCCGGCAGGCCGATGGAGACGTCCTCAAGGCCGATCCGGCTCAGGATGGCGACGCCATTGAAGCCCTTCTGGCCGTGCACGGCGCAGGCATAGCCGCGCGTCTCGAACTCCAGGCGGGGGAAGCTGTCCGTCTGGGTCTTGATCTCCTGAAGGCAGACCACGTCCGGCCCGAACTCGTCCAGCCATTCCAGCAGGCGGGGCAGGCGCGCGCCGATCCCGTTGATGTTGAAGGTTGCGATCCGCACGTTTGCCCCGTTCGTTCAGGAAATCAGCAGAAAATCAGATGGAGAAGGAGGTGCCGCAGCCGCAGGACGACTGGGCGTTGGGATTCTTCACCTGGAAGGAGGCCGCCCCCAGCGTCTCGACATAATCCACTTCCGCCCCCTCCAGGAAGGGCAGGCTGACCGCATCCACCAGCAGGGTGACGCCGTCGCGCTCGACCACCGTGTCGTCGGGCTGGACCGTCTCGTCGAAGCCGAACTTGTACTGGAAGCCCGAGCAGCCGCCGCCATCGACCGACAGGCGCAACTTGAGCCGCGGGTTGCCCTGGCGCTCGATGAGCGTGGCGACCCGCCTGGCAGCGGCCTCCGAAAGGGCGACGGGCGGTTGGGACATGGGCAAGAACCTCCAGACAGTGCAGCGCGCGCAGCCGCGCGCCGGGCAGCGCATCGGGCTGCCCGTCTGATCTAGGGAAGATGGGGCGGGAATTCAATCACGTGGCATCAGGACCGGAGGCACGTGGCATCAGGACCGGAGGGCCGGGCGCGACCGGCCGGTCAACCCTGCGTGCTCAGCGCCCGCTGCTGGATGGCGCGCAGATCGGCCGATGCCTTCAGGAACGGCAGCGGATTGAGCGCCCGGTCCTCGAACCGCACCTCGTAGTGCAGGTGGGTGCCGGTCGAGCGGCCGGTGGAGCCCATGAGGCCGATCACCGTGCCGGGGGCCACCTTCTGGCCGGGCTTTGCCTTGATGGAGGAGAGGTGGCCATAGCGCGTCACCAGCCCGCGGCCGTGGTCGATCTCCACCATCTGGCCGTAGGCGCCCCACCAGGCGGCGCGGGTCACGGTGCCGCCCGCGGCGGCCACCACCGGCTCGCCGTAGCGGCCGGAGAGGTCAACCCCCGTATGGAAGGCGCCGCCGCCCGTAAACGGATCGTGCCGGTAGCCGTAGCCGCTGGAGTGCTCGTAGGACTTGACCGGGATGATCGCCGGGATCGACAGGCTGGCGCGCTCCAGCGAATCCAGCTTGTTCCAGGAGGCGATGAGCTTGCGGAACGGGCTCTCGAACGCACCGGTGAACGGCGCGCCGGCCTCGTCGAGATCGGCCGCCACCAGCGGGCCGCCAAGGCCTGTCTGGTGCAGGGGCGCCGGCGACAGGTTGATCAGCCGGCGGCTGTTGATGCCCAGCTTCCGCAGAATGTCCTCCGTCTGCTGCACCCGGGTCTCGGCCGCAAGGGTGGCATCGCGGATCAGGGCAAGCTGCTGCTGCTCGTAGCTGCGGTAGCGTTGCAGCTCCGCAGAGGCGTCGCTGGAGCCCGGCAGGAAGGACTGGCCGGCAAGGGCCGGCGCAACCGCGGCGGTGGTCATCGCCATGTCCCGGGCGCTGGCGCTGGCGCTGGCGGTCCGGGTGCCTTCCGTCGGGCCCAGCCGCTGGTTCATGAGCGCGAGGAGCGCCTGCTGGCGGCTCTCGATCCGGCTCGCCATGGCGGTGATGTCGCTTTCCAGCGCCTCCACCCGCTGCTCGCGCCGGGACAGCTCGAAATGGCGGACGGTTGCGGAGACGCCGACGGCGGTCAGGGTGCCGACAAGCGCGACGGCGCTGGCCAGGGCCATGAGCTGGGCGCGGGAGGACAGGCGGATGTACCGGACGTTGCCGTTGCTTCTGAAGTAGATCTGCTGCTCTGGAAAAGCGTTGCGAATCTTTGCCGTGCAGACCCGGAGCAGGCCCGTGAATTTCTCCATGATGGTCGCTCCTTCAGTTGCGTGCCGCCAAACGGCGCCGTTGCTCCGGCTTGCGCGCCGGCCCCAGTCGTGTCCTCATGACCCCGGATGCTCCCGCCTATCGGGAGCGGGGTTTTCTAGTCAAGCCGCGTTGCTTCCCGCAAGGGGTTCGTAGAAATCCGGCGATAAACCGGCCTCCAGCCGCGCGGGATCGTTGAACGGCGGCTTGAGGTCGCCCCGGAAATATCGCTTCACAGCCGCATGGAACGCAGCGGCGGGCGGCTCGCCCCGCCGGTCGCACAGGTGGCGGAACCAGCGATTGCCCGCCGCCACGTGGCCGATCTCGTCCCGGTAGATCCGCCCGAGAATGGCCGCGCTTTCCGTATCCTCCGCCCGCTCCAGCCGTTCGATCGTCTGGGGCGTCACATCCAGGCCGCGCGCTTCCAGAACCTGCGGCACCACGGCGAGGCGGGCCAGCAGGTCGTGGGCGGTCACCTGCGCCGCCTCCCACAGCCCGTCATGGGCGGGCAGGGCGCCGTAGTGGCTGCCGAGGTCGTGCAGGCGCTGCTCCAGCAGCAGGAAGTGCAGCGCCTCCTCGTCGGCGACGCGCACCCAGTCGTCCGCAAACGGGCGGGGCATTTCGGCCCCGAAGCGGGCGAGCAGATCCCACGCCAGGTCGATGGCGTTCAGCTCGATGTGCGCCAGCGCATGGAGAAGCGCCACGCGCGCCGCCAGCGAGCCCGCCTTGCCGCGCTTGGGCATGCGGTTGGGCGGCAGCAGTTCGGGATGCAGCGGCCGGGCCGGGCGATCGGGCGGCAGCGCGTCGAAGGACCAGTCGAGCCGGCCCGCGCGCCAGGCTGCGGCATGGCACTGCGTGCGCCGCGCCTTCGCGGCGGCGTCGGCGGTGGTCAGAACGTCCACGGCCGCCTGACCGAGGGTGGCGGGTTTAGTGCCGGAGTCCGGGCCGGATACGGTGAATACCAGCCCGGAGCCCGGGCCTGTGCTGGACATCAGGCTGTCCTTCCCTTCATGCGCACATCAAAAAAACGGTCAGAAAACCAACCGATGGCGGGCGGACCGGCGGATCCCCGGTCCGGCCTTCGTCCCGACCAGCCAGAGGTCAGGCGGATGCCAGCGCCTTGGCCGCCTTCAGCACGGCGGCGGCATGGCCCGTCACCTTCACCTTCCGCCAGACCGTGTGCACCACGCCTGCGCCGTCGATGAGAAAGGTGGCGCGCTCGATCCCCATGTACTTTCGGCCGTACATGCTCTTCTCGACCCAAACGCCGTAGGCGCGAATGGTTTCAAGATCGGGGTCGCTTCCAAGATGAACCGTGAGATCGTACTTCTGCCGGAACCTGGTGTGGGAGGCGATGCTGTCGCGGGAGACGCCAACGATTTCAACGCCAAGGGCGTCGAATTCCGGCTTCAGCTCGCTGAAGGCCTTGGCCTCGGACGTGCAGCCCGAGGTGTCGTCCTTCGGGTAGAAGTAAAGCACCAGCGGCTTGCCCCGGAAATCGGCCAGGCTGACCGTGCGGCCGTCGTCCAGCGCGAGGGAGAAGTCGGGAGCGGCCTTGCCGGCTTCCACAGCACCGGTCTCGGGGGCAGCAGCGTCGATCGTCGTCATGCTTTTCCTTCCTTTTGCTTCGGGCGGGGCGAGCCGAACACCGTGCTCCACGCCGCCGCCACCGTCTGGCAGGTCTTGGCGAGCGCCGTCTCCGCGTTCCGCAGGTTCGCCTTCCCCAGGCACCGGGCGAGCGTCGCCGCCATCCCGGCGTTGATCTCGGCCGTCGCGGGCGGGGCGTCGAAGCCGACCCTGAGGACCGTCTGCACGGCCGAGAAGCACGTGTAGGCGCTTGCCAGATCGTGCGCGATGTCCTTGGGCAGGAGGTCCGTTTCTGTCAAGCGCCGAAGGATCGCGGCCGGCGAGCCGAGCGGCGGCAGCCGCCCGGTCGAAGCCTCCCGCAGGGCCAGATACTGGGCGATGAACTCCAGATCGATCAGCCCGCCGGGGCGGCGCTTCACGTCCCAGACGGAGCTGGCCGGGCGGTGGGTGTCCATCTCCGCCCGCATCTCCAGCACGTCCTTGCGCAGCTTCGCCGGGTCGCGCGGCTGGCGGACCACCTCGGCGATGCCGTCGAGCAGGTGCGCCCGCACCGCCTCCGGGCCATAGATCACCCGGGCCGGGGTGAGCGCCATGTGCTCCCACGTCCAGGCCTCCTTGCGCTCGTAGGCGAGGAAGCTGTCGATCGACACCGCCAGAAGCCCCTGCTGGCCCGAGGGGCGCAGGCGCGTGTCCACCTCGTAGAGGCCGCCCGCGGCGGTCTGGGCGGAGAGGGCGGTGATCACCCGCTGGGCCAGCCGGTTGAAATAGTGCGTTGCCGAGAGCGGCGAGGGGCCGTCCGAGGGGGTGTCATGCTCGCCGGTGAACAGAAACACCAGGTCCAGGTCCGACCCCGCCGTCAGGTTGGCGCTGCCGAACCGCCCCAGCGCCAGGATCACCAGCGCGCCGCCGGGCACCCGGCCGTGGCGGCGGCTGAACGCCTCGGTCGCCGCGTCGGTCAGGGCGGGCACGGCGAGGTCCGCCAGCAGGCTGTAGGCGGCGCGCGCCTGCTCGGGCGAAATGGTGCGCTCCAGCAGCCCGACGCCGATCAGGAACTGGTTCTCCGCCACCCAGCGCCGCACCTCGTCCAGCTTGCCCTCCAGATCGTCGAACCGCCGCAGACGCAGGTCGAGCGATTCCGCCAGCAGGGCAGGGTCGGAGAGGGTGATGGCGGCGCCCGGGTCGAGCAGGGTGTCGAGCAGCTCGGGCGAGCGGCGCAGCGCGTCCGCGATGGGCGGGGCGATGGTCAGCACCTTGGCCAGCAGGGAGAGCAGCGCCGGGTTGCTCTGGAACAGGGAGAAGATCTGCACGCCCGCCGGCAGCCCGGCGAGGAAGTCATCGAACCGCATCAGGGCGGCGCGGGGATCGTGGGTGCGGGCCAGCGCCTCGGCGATGGCAGGCAGGGTTTCCTCCAGCAGCGCCCGCGCCCGGTCCGAGCGCAGGGCGCGGTAGCGGCCCGAGCGCCACTTCTCGATCAGCGGCACGCCGTCGGCGGGCGGCAGGTCGTGCCCGGCGAGCCACCCGGCCAGCGCCTGCGCCTCGACCGGAACCGTCTGGGCACCGTCCGCCATCGGCTCGACCAGCTGGTCGTAGAGCTTCGCCACCGCATTGCCGTGGCGCCGGATCGCCGCCGCCAGCTCCCGCACCGAGCGGTAGCCGCAGAAGCGGGCGAAGGCGGCCACCGCGTCCTCGTCCTCCGGGATGCTGTGGGTCTGGGCGTCGTCCACCATCTGGAGGCGGTGCTCGACGGCGCGCTGGAAGCGGTAGGCCTGCTCCAGCGTCTCGGCCTCGCGGGGGGTGACCTTGCCCGTCTCCAGAAGCGCGTTCAGCGCCTCCAGCGTCGGGCGCAGTTGCAGGCGCGCGTCCCGCCCGCCGTGGATGAGCTGGTGGATCTGGACGAAGAACTCCACCTCGCGGATGCCGCCGCGCCCGCGCTTCACGTCGTAGCCGTGCAGTTCGATCTCGGTCTGGTCGAAGTGCTCGCGGATGTGGAGGGACATCTCCCGGATGTCGCGCACCACCGTGTAGTCGAGGGAGCGCCGCCAGATGAACGGGCGGATGTCGTGCAGGAAGTCCTCGCCGAGGGCGAGGTCGCCCGCCACCGGCCGGGCCCGCACGAAGGCGGAGCGCTCCCACGGCAGGGCGGAGGACTGGTAGTAGGTCTCCGCGCCCCGGACGGGCAGGGCAAGCGGTGTGACGTCCGGGTCCGGGCGCAGCCGCAGATCGACCCGGAACACGTAGCCGTCCGGCGTGCGGGTGGACATGGCCTGCACCAGCTTCTGCGCGATCTTGACCGCCGTCGTCTGCGGGTCCTCGTTGCGGCGTCCCCTGGGCAGCGTCTCGGGGTCGAACAGCAGGATGAGGTCGATGTCGGAGGAATAGTTCAGCTCGCGGCTGCCCAGCTTGCCCAGCGCCAGCACGGTAAAGCCGCGCGGCTCGGCCTCGCCGGTTATGTCCCGGCAGGCGGCGCTGAGGGCCGTATCGGTCGCAAGGCCGGCAAAGTCGACCAGCGCCCCGGTCACCTGCTCCAGCGGCCACAGGCAGGCGATGTCCGCCAGGGCGGTTGCCAGCGCCACGTCCGCCTTGGCGTGGCGCAGCGCCGCCATCACCGCATCCGTGGTCATCTCCGTGACGGTGAGGCCTGCGACGGCGTCGAGCGCCGCCCGCACCACCGCCTCCGGGCCTTCCGCGGCCAGACGGTTCATCCGGGCGGGATCACTGCGGATCAGGCCCTTGAGATAGGGGGAGTATTTCCAGGCATGGGCGGCGGCGTGGACCAGGGGGCTGGCCTCCAGCGCCTCCCGGGAGAGGGCGGGCTCCGGGCCCAGCAGATCCCGGATGAGGCCGGGCGTCAGCCGGGCTTGCGGCAGGCTGAGCGGGAACACGAGCCGGTCTTGCGACGAGAGAGGCATCAATTCTATCCACTTGCACAATCAATCACGTTATAGGCGCTGGCTTGGACTCTGTCAGCGGAAAGGCGTGAGCGGGTTGGCACGGTGGCGTAGGCTTGTGATCGGAGCGGGGGTGCTCGGCGTGACCGCCGGCGCTTGCGTGGTCGGTCTTGCCTGGCTCTGGCGCGCGGAGATCGACGCCACCTGGCTTGCCTCTGCCATCGAGGAGGAGATCGAGGCGGGCGTGCCTGGCCTGTCGGTCTCCCTCGGGGAGATTCGCGCCCGCAACCTGCCGTGGCGCGACAGCGTCCGCGTGGACGTGCGCGGCGCTGTCATCCGCTACCGCGACAGGCTTGCCGGGCGCGTCGACCGGCTGGTGGTGGAGATCGATCACGACAGCCTGCTGCGCGCCGCGCCCCGGCTGAAGCGCCTGCGCGTGCGCGACGTGGCGCTCGATGCCCGCTGGAGCCGCGCGGAGGTGGAGGCGCTGCTGCGCACGCCGGGGGACGGCGCGCTGCCGGTCATGCCGTGGGTGGACGGGCTGGAAAGCCTGGTGCTGGACGATATCGCCGTCCACTTCACCGAGACGGAGAGCGGCGTCCGGCACCGGTTCCGGCTCAATGCCGGGCGCATCGAGGCGCATGACCCGGGGACGCTCAAGGTCAAGGCGATTGCCCACCTCACCGGGCCCGAGAGCGGCGCGGCCCTCAGGATTGAAGGCTCGGCGGTGCCCCACGGCGCCTGGGCGTTTCAGACGACCCTCGTTGCCGACGGGCTGACCGGCCTTGCCGGGCCGGTACATCCGGCGCTGGCGGGGCGCAGGCTTGACGTGCCGCTGCGCATCGAGGCGGACATCCGGGCGGACAAGGTGATTTCCGTTGCGGCGAACGTGTCGGCCGAGCGGGGGCGCGTGGCGCTGCCCGAGTTCTGGGCGCGGCCGGTCGATGTGGCCCGGCTGTCGGCCCGCCTCGTGTGGGACGGCGCGGCGCAGGCGGCCCGGCTGGAGCAACTGGCGGGCACGATCGGCGGCGTGACGGTGGAGGAGGGCGCGGCCGCCTGGCGCGACGACGCCTACAGCGCCACGCTGCGGCTGGGGCCGATCTCCGCCCGCAAGCTGCGGGAGCTGTGGCCGAAGGGCGTTGTCGAGGGCGGGCGCGCATGGGTGGTGCGGAACGTCTCCGGCGGCGTCGTGCCGCGCCTCGATCTGGCGCTCGCGCGGGCGCCGGAGGGGGATGAGAAGGTCGATCTCTCCTTCGATTTCAGCAACCTCACCGTGCATTACCGCCGCCCCATGCCGCCGGTGGTCCGGGGGACGGGCAAGGCGCGGCTCATCGGGGATACGCTGCGGTTCGAGATCCGGCAGGGCGAGATCAACGGCATCGACATGGCCGGGTCGGTGGTCCGGCTGGAGGCGCTGGCCAGCAAGGACGACGCCGAGGCGGTGGTGGAGACCCGGGGGCGGGGCGCGATCTACCAGCTGTTGCAGGTGCTGGACAGCGAGCCGCTTGGCTACATCACCGCGTTCGGGCTGAAGCCGGCGAACGTGGGCGGCCTGATGACCATGGAGGGCGTGCTCACCGTGCCGCTGCGCGCCAGCGTGGGGCTGGACGACGTGGACTTCAACGCAACGGCGCAGGGCGTCAACGTCAGCCTGCCGGACGTGCTGAACGGCCACGGGCTTGTGGGCGGCCGGGTGACGGTCGCCGCCGACCGCCATGGCCTCGAGGCGCAGGGCACGGCCATGGTCGGGCCCCAGTTCGCCCACATCCTCTGGCACGAGAACTTCGAGCCCAACGGCGAGCCGTCCAGCCGTTATCACATCCGGGCCAGCACCGATGGCGACCGGCTCACCTGGCTCGGCTACGACGGTGTCGGCGCACTGGTGGAGGGGCCGATCGACCTGACGCTCGATCTGGTGGGGCGGGGGCAGGCGATCGAGGGCGGCACGATCCGCGCCTCCCTCGACCGGTCCACCATCGATCTCAGAAAGCTCGGCATCCTGAAGCGGCCGGGCGAGGCGGCGACGGCCACCTTCGATCTCGTCCGCAGCGGCGACCTCTATCAGGTGAAGGATCTGGTGGTGCGCGCGGACCGCTACCACGCCACCGGGCGGGGCGTGCTCGATCCGCAGCGGGGGAGCCGCCACTGGTTCCTCGACCGGCTGCACACGCCCGCCTACGTGGCCGCCGCCGACATCGTGGACACGGACGGCCAGCCCATGCGTCTCGCCATTCGCGGCGACACGCTCGACCTGAAGCCCATGCTCGACATCGTCCTGGCGCCGGGGCCGGGGGAGGGCGAGGGCGAGGGCAGTGCGGGCGGGGCCGCTGCCGAGTCTATCTGGCCGGACATGGTGGGCGGCGGCAGCTTCCGCGCGGTCAGGCTCTACAACGGCCAGTGGGTGGACGGGGCCGCGCTCAGCTTCGAGACGAAGGACAACCTGCTGGCCGCCCTCAACTTCACCGGCAAGCTGAACGGGGCCTCGGCCCTGTCCGCGCAGGTGACGACCCAAGGGGCGCGGCGGCGCTTCCGGCTGGAGGCGGCGCAGGCGGGCGAGCTGGCGCACGCGCTCGACTTCTACGCCAACGGCGCGGGCGGTACGCTGACGGTCGAGGGGGAGATGCGCGGCACCGGGCCGACGCTGGAGATCGACGGCGTGGCGCGCATGAAGGACTTCCGGCTGGTGGAAGCGCCAGTTCTGGCCAAGATCCTGGGCTTTGCCTCACTCACCGGCCTGGCCGACACCCTGTCGGGCCGGGGCATCCGCTTCGAGACCGCCAAGGTGCCGTTCACCCTGCGCAAGGGCATCTTCACCATCAAGGACGGGCGGGTGATCGGCCCGGCGCTCGGCATCACGGTTGAGGGGCAGGTGCAGAAAAGCCTCGGCAAAGTGCATCTGAAGGGCGTGGTGGTGCCCAGCTACACCGTCAATTCGCTCATCGGGAAGATCCCGCTGCTGGGACCGCTGGTGGTGGGCGGCAAGCATGAGGGGCTGATCGGCTTCAACTACCGGGTGGAAGGGGCGCTGCGCGACCCGGACATCACGGTCAACGGCGCCTCGGGGCTTACCCCCGGCTTCCTGCGGCTGTTCCTCTCCGGCGCTCCGGCAACGGTGGAGGATGAGGAGGCGACGCCCGCACCCGCCGCCGGTGGCACGTCCGGGCACTGATTTCCGATAAAAAAAGGGCCGCGCCTCGATCGAGAACGCGGCCCTTTCTGCCAAACCGGACAGGGCGGGATCAGGCGGCTTCCACCAGACCGTGACGCTTCTTGCCCGCGGAGATCTTCACCGCGTCCGCCGCCGGGGTCAGCACGAAGGCTTCGTCCGTCACCGCCTCGCCGTTGACCCGTGCGCCGCCCTGCTTGATGAGCCGGCGCGCCTCGCCCTTGGAGGCGGCGAGGCCAAGCTGCACCATGGCATCGACAAGGGCGATCGGCCCGGCGGCGGCGATGCGCGGCAGGGCGTCGCCAGCGGCGCCTTCCTCGAAGGTCTTGCGGGCGGTCTCGGCGGCGGCTTCCGCAGCCTCGCGGCCGCGCGCCATGGCGGTTGCCTCGTTGGCGAGGATCTTCTTGGCCTCGTTGATCTCCGAGCCGCCCAGGCTCTCCAGCCGCTTGATCTCGTCGAGCGGCAGCTCGGTGAACAGGCGCAGGAACTTGCCCACGTCCGCGTCAGACGTGTTCCGCCAGAACTGCCAGTAGTCGTAGGACGGCAGCATCTCCTCGTTGAGCCACACCGCGCCGGAGGCGGTCTTGCCCATCTTGGAGCCGTCCGACTTGGTGAGCAGCGGCGTCGTCAGGCCGTACACCTCGGTCTGCGCCACGCGGCGGGTCAGCTCCACGCCGTTGACGATGTTGCCCCACTGGTCCGAACCGCCCATTTGCAGGCGGCAGTTCATGCGCTGGTTCAGCTCCAGGAAGTCGTAGGCCTGGAGGATCATGTAGTTGAACTCCAGGAACGACATCGGCTGCTCGCGCTCCAGGCGCAGGCGCACGGAATCGAACGTGAGCATGCGGTTGACCGAGAAGTGGCGGCCCACATCGCGCAGGAAGTCGATGTAGCCCAGCTTGTCCAGCCAGTCCGCGTTGTTCACCATGATGGCGTCGGTCTCGCCCTCGCCGAAGGTGAGGAACTTGTCGAACACGGTGCGGATGCCCGCCATGTTCTCGGCGATGTCCGCGTCGCTCAGCATCTTGCGGGCCTCGTCGCGCCCGGTCGGGTCGCCGATGCGGGTGGTGCCGCCGCCCATCAGCACGATCGGCTTGTGCCCGGTCTTTTGCAGCCAGCGCAGCATCATGATCTGCACCAGCGAGCCCACGTGCAGGGACCGGGCGGTGCAGTCAAAGCCGATATAGGCCACGATCGGTCCCTTGGCGGCCAGTTCATCCAGCCCGGCAGCGTCGGTCTGCTGGTGGATGAAGCCGCGCTCATCGAGCGTCTTAAGGAATTCGGAGCGGAACGTTGACATCACTCAAGCCTTCGGTCGATTTCTTGCCAAGGGTACGTAAAGGCTGGCTGCATAGCACAGGGAGCGGACAGTGGGAAATCCAACGATTGGCGGGACCACCATCGCCGTGGGGCTGATGTCCGGCACCTCGGTGGACGGCATCGACGCCGCTCTCATCGAGACGGACGGGGAAGGCGCGGTCACGCCGCTGGCCTATCTGGAGCAGCCCTATACGGACGAAACCCGCGCCCGCATCCGCGCCGCCACCCACGCGGCGCTGCAGCAGAGCGCACCGGGCCCGCACGCGGTGATCGACGCGGTGGCCGAGGAGCTGACGCTCCTTCACGCCGAGGCGGTGGAGGCGCTGCTGGCCCGCGCCGATGTGCCGCGCGGCAGCGTCGGGGTCATCGGCTTTCACGGGCAGACCGTCGCCCACCGGCCCGAGCGGGGCTGGACCTGGCAGATCGGCGACGGGAACCTGCTCGCCCGCAAGACCGGCATCCCTGTGGTTCATGATTTCCGCTCGGCCGACGTGGCGGCGGGCGGGCAGGGCGCGCCCCTCATCCCCGTCTATCACCGGGCGCTGGCGCTGGCGGCGGGCCTGCCGCTGCCGGTTGCCATCCTCAACCTGGGCGGGGTTGGCAACGTCACCTGGATCGGCGAGGGCGAGGCCGACATGCTCGCCTTCGATACCGGTCCCGCCAACGGCCTCATTGATGACTGGATGCTCGCCCACACCGGTGTTGCGATGGACCTGGACGGGGCGGCCGCCGCGCGCGGGCGCGTCCACGAGGACATTCTCGCGGCCATGTGCGACAAGCCGTGGTTCGACGTTCCGCCGCCCAAGTCCCTCGACCGGCACGACTTCTCGACCGCTCCCTGCGAGGGGCTCAGCGTCGGGGACGGCGCGGCGACGCTCACCGCCTTCACGGCGGAGACAGTGCGTCTGGCGCTTGCCCACATGCCCCGGCCGCCCCGCCGCTGGTATGTGGCGGGCGGCGGCCGGCGCAATGCAACACTGATGAGGATGCTGGCCGAGCGGCTGGGCGACGTGCGCAGCGTCGATGCGCTCGGCTGGAACGGGGACGCGGTGGAGGCGGAAGGCTTCGCCTACATGGCGGTGCGCAGCCTGCGCGGGCTGCCTATCTCCTTCCCCGGCACCACGGGTGTTGCCCGGCCGCTCACCGGCGGCGTGCTGTGCCAGCCGGCGGACGGGGCCTGCGCCCGGCCCGATCAGGGCTGAGCGCGGCCGGGTCTGCGGTCGTTTACTTCTTCGGCGCGGCTTCGGCCTTCTTCGCTTCGGCTTCGGCCTTGGCCGCCATGCGCTGGCCGATGGCGTCGATCGCCTCGCCGCGCGCGGCCATGAACGCGCCGCACTGCTGGAGAAGGGCCTGGATGTCCACCGTGCTCAGCGCCTTGGATTCGGTGATGGCGACGGTCTCCATCTCCGCGTCCGACAGGCGGGCGCTGGCGCGGCCGAGATAGAACAGGCTGGAGAGCATGGCCATCTGCTTCATCTCCGGGTCCGTGATGTTCTGCACGGCGGCAGAGGCTACCATGAAGCAGCGCATGTCCATGGCGGCGGTCTGTTCGGCCGCCTGAGTCGGCACGGACGCGAAGAGCAGGGAAGCAGCGATAAAGGAAAGAGTGGTTTTCACGGGATCATCTCCGTTGGCAGGACGGGCGAATGACCCGTTGGCTGATCCATTGCCGAAACCTGGCGCCATGTCCAGCCGGGAGATGGTCTGGGACGGGAGAGGTCGGTCCTGAGAGTCCCCCTGAACGATTTGAAATAAGAATTTGATCTAAAAAGGAAAACGCCGGCCAGAGTGTCTGACCGGCGTTCGATTTCGCGAAACCGCTTCGGCAGGCCGTACCCGCCTTCGGCGTGCGGCTCAGTTTCCTTCGGCGAGCCGCTTGTCGAGGTAGCGGTTGACGGCATCCATCAACTGCTCCTGCTCGTTCTCGAAGAAGTGGTTGGCACCCTCGATGGTCTCGTAATCGATGGTGATGTGCTTCTGGGTCTTGAGCTTGTCCACCAGCTTCTGCACCGCCGACGGCGTGACGATCTCGTCGGCCGTGCCCTGCACGATCAGGCCCGAGGCCGGGCAGGGGGCCAGGAACGAGAAGTCGTAGAGGTTGGCGGGCGGGGCCACCGAGATGAAACCCCGGATCTCGGGACGGCGCATCAGCAGCTGCATACCGGTCCACGCGCCGAAGGAGAACCCGGCCACCCAGCAGGTGGAAGCGTCCGGGTTGAACTGCTGCATCCAGTCCAGCGCGGCGGCGGCGTCCGACAGCTCGCCGATGCCGTTGTCAAAGGTGCCCTGGCTGCGGCCCACGCCCCGGAAATTGAAGCGCAGAACCGCAAAACCCCGCTGTGCAAAGGCCTGGTAGAGGTTATAAACGATCTTGTTGTTCATCGTGCCGCCGCCCTGCGGGTGCGGGTGCAGAATCAGGGCAATGGGAGCACGGGGTTGAGACGCCGGCTGATACCGGCCTTCAAGACGCCCTTCCGGGCCAGTGAAGATTACGTCGGGCATTCGACCTCAGCGCTCGTGAAACTGTTGATGACAGGCGCGAACATTCCGCACGATGCTGGTCCGCTATATATTTCCGGACCTTCACGTTGCAACGAAAACCGCATGCTGGGGCGGAACGATTGCTAATGAATAGTATTTATCTCGATTACAACGCAACGGCGCCGACGCATTCCCGGGTGATCGAGGCCGTCTCCGCCTGCCTTGCGGAAACCGGGAACCCGTCTTCCGTCCACGCCGCCGGCCGCCGGGCGCGCAGCCTGATGGAGGCGGCGCGGGAAACCGTCGCCCGCGCAGTCAACTGCCTGCCTCGTCAGGTGGTGTGGACCAGCGGCGGCACGGAAGCCAACGCCATGGTGCTGGCGGGAACGCCCGCCGCCCACCTGTTCGTCAGCAGCGTCGAGCACGATTCGGTGCTGGCCAACGCGCCCGGGGCGCAGCGCCTGCCGGTGGATTCCAACGGCATTGTCGATCTGGATGCCCTGAGCGCCCGTCTGGCGGCGGTCGAGGGGCGCAAGCTGGTCTCGGTCATGCTGGCCAACAACGAGACCGGCGTCATCCAGCCCATTGCGGAGATCGCCGCCCGCTGCCGGGAGGGCGGCGCCTGGCTGCATGTGGACGCCGTGCAGGCGCTGGGCCGCATTACGGTCGATGTACAAGCGCTGGGCGCGGATTTCCTCACGCTCTCCGCGCACAAGGTGGGCGGCATGAAGGGCGTGGGGGCTCTGGTGGTGGCCAACGACCTTGTCGAGATCCAGCCCCTGATGCGCGGCGGCGGGCAGGAGCTGGGCCGGCGTGCGGGCACGGAAAACCTGCCGGGCATCGTCTCCTTCGGCGCGGCGCTTGAGGCGCTGGCGGCGCTCGGCGACTGGCAGGCGCGCGTCCGCGACCTGCGGGACCACATGGAGGCGCGGCTTCTGGAGCTGGGCGCGGCGATCAACGGGCGCGGCGCGCCGCGGCTGCCCACCACCGCGTCGGTGCGGATGCCGGGCGTGCCCGCCGAGACGCAGGTGATGGCCTTCGATTTGGCGGGCATTGCGGTCAGCGCCGGTTCGGCCTGTTCCTCCGGCAAGGTCAAGACGAGCCATGTGCTCAGCGCCATGGGGCAGGATGCGGAGACGGCGGGCCAGTCCATCCGCGTCAGCCTCGGGTGGGAGACCTCCGCCCATGACATTGACCAGTTTCTTGCCGTGTGGCAGCGCCTATGGTCGCGCAGGCGTCCTGCCGCGCAGGCAGCGGAATAGGGAAACATGGCAGACTCACAGGCGCAGGAGGCCCGCAGGCGGGGCGCGGTCTATCTGGATTTCCAGGCGACGACGCCGCTCGAGCCGAAGGCGCTCGACGCCATGATGCCTTACCTCACCGAGAAATTCGGCAACCCCCATTCCGCCACCCACCGCTTCGGCTGGGAGGGCAAGGCGGGGGTGGATGTGGCCCGCAAGCGCGTCGCCGAACTCATCCATGCCGCCCCCGAGGAGATCACCTTCCTCTCCGGCGCGACCGAGGCCAACAACCTCGCCCTCAAGGGCGTGCTGGAGGCCGCGCCCCGGGAGCGCAACCGCCTGCTCATCGCCGAGACCGAGCACGCCTGCATCCGGGAGACCGCCGCTTACTTGGCCACCCGGGGCTACGAGGTGACACATTTGCCGGTGGACGGGGAGGGGCTGCTGCGGCTCGACGCGCTGGAGGCCGCGCTTGATGCCCGCGTGGCGCTGGTCTCCGTCATGCTGGTCAACAACGAGATCGGTGTCATCCAGCCGCTGGCGGAGATCGCCCGGCTGGCCCATGCGGCGGGGGCGCTGGTGCACTCCGACATCGCCCAGGCGGCCGGCAAGATCCCGGTGGACGTAGCCGCCCTGGGGCTGGATCTCGCCAGCATCTCCAGCCACAAGCTCTATGGCCCCAAGGGGATCGGCGCGATCTACGTGCGCAAGGGGGTGCGCATCGCCCCGCAGATCCACGGCGGCGGGCAGGAGGCAGGCCTGCGCTCGGGCACGCTCGCGCCGTTCCTGTGCGTCGGCTTCGGCGAGGCCGCCCGCATCGCGCGGGAGCGGCTGGAGGACGACCAGGCCCATGTCGCGGCCCTGTGGCGGCAGGCGGTGGACGCGTTCACGGAGGCGGGCATCCCCTGGCGGCTGAACGGCTCGGCCACCCGGCGCTACTTCGGCAATCTCAACGTCTCGTTCCCCGGCGTCGATGGCGCGCGCCTGCTGGCGGACCTGCGCGGCTTCGCCGTCTCGTCCGGCGCGGCGTGCGCGTCGTCGGTCGGCAAGAGCAGCTATGTGCTCGAAGCCCTGGGGGTCGATGCCCGCACCGCGCAGGCCACCTTGCGTATCGGCTTCGGAAGGACCACAACGTCGGAAGAGGTGGCGGAGATGACGGCAGCGGTCATCAAGGCGGTGAGGGCGCAACTCAACGTGACGTGGCGGAGGTAGCATGGCGAGCGTGAAGGTCCGGTTCGTATTCCCCGGCGGCAAGAAGATCGTCGAGGCAGAGGGCCAGCCCGGCGAGCGCCTGCTCGACGTGGCCCACCACCACGACATCCCGCTGGAAGGCACCTGCGAAGGCCAGATGGCCTGCTCCACCTGCCACGTCATCGTCTCGAAGGCCGACTTCGGCAAACTCCCGCTGCCCAGCGAAGAAGAAGAGGACATGCTCGACTTCGCCGGGGGCGTCACCTCGACCTCGCGCCTGTCCTGCCAGATCTGGCTGGAGGAAGCGTGGGAATCGCTGGAAGTACAGCTCCCCGCCGACGTGCGCAATTTGCAGGGACGCTGAGGCGAGACGGATCTCTTTTGGATTGATTTTCTGTGTTTTGCAGGGGTCTCGGACCCCTGCACCCCGTTCGTTTGTCGGGCCGCGCCAGGTCTGGGCGGCAGCGCGTTTCCTGAGAGGCGCCAACGGTGTGACCGGGCGCGTTCCGAAAACGCATGGGAGGTTGGCAGGAGGGTCAAGACCCTCCTGCAATCATGAAATCATAAAAGAAAAAGCGGGCTGGGGCCCGCTTGATGGTGTTCAGGGTGCCGTTCAGGCGTCCTTGCCGGCGTCGGCGGCGGTGTCCGCGTCCCGCGCGGCCACGAGGAAGAAGGCGGGCGGGTTGTCGCCGAAGCCCAGCACCGGCTCGTCCCGGTCGCGGTCGCTGTGGCGGTTGCGGCGGTCTTCCCGGCGCTCGTCGCGTCCGCGGCTCCGGCTCCGTTCGGCGCTGCGCTCGCTGCGCGGCTCTGCCTTGTCCGGTGCGGCGGCTGGCTTGGCCTCCTGACGCGGCGCTTCCGCCTTGTCGGATGCCTTGTCGGCCGCCGTGGTCTTGCGGCGGCTGCGGGAGGCGGACTTGTCGGCGGCCTCCTTCTTCGCGCCGCGCTCGCTGCGCTTGCGGGAAGAGGCGGCGCCTTCCTTGATGGTGACGCCTTCCGGCACGGGGCGGCGCGGGATTTCCTGCTGGATCAGCTTCTCGACCGCCGCAACGTACTCGGCTTCCTCCTCGGTCGCCAGGGTGATGGCGATGCCGCTGCGCCCGGCGCGGCCGGTGCGGCCGATGCGGTGGACGTAGTCATCCGCATGGATCGGCACGTCGAAGTTGAACACGTGGCTCACGCCCGGAATGTCGAGGCCGCGGGCGGCCACGTCGCTGGCGACCAGAATGGGGATCTCGCCCGAGCGGAACTTCTCCAGCACCGCCAGACGCTCCGGCTGTTCCATGTCGCCGTGCAGCTGCCCGGCCTTGAAGCCGTGGCGGGTGAGGGACTCGTGCAGGGTCCGCACGTCCCGCTTGCGGTTGCAGAAGATGATGGCGTTGTTCACGTCTTCCGAGCGCAGCAGTGCCCGCAGCACCTCGCGCTTGGAGCGCTCCGGCAGCTGGATCAGCGACTGGGCGATGGAGACGTTGGTGGTGGCGGGGCGCGCCACCTCGATCTGCTTGGGGTCCTTCAGGAACTGGTCCGCCAGGCGCTTGATGGCCGGCGGCATGGTCGCCGAGAACAGCAGGGTCTGCCGCCGGGGCGGCAGGAGGTTGCAGATCTTCTCGATGTCCGGGATGAAGCCCATGTCCAGCATACGATCCGCCTCGTCGATGACGAGGATCTCGCAGCCCGAGAGCATCACCTTGCCGCGCTCGATCTGGTCGAGCAGGCGGCCGGGCGTGGCGATGAGCACGTCCGCGCCCTTGGCGAGCACCTTGTCCTGCTCGCCGAAGGACATGCCGCCGATGAGCAGGGCCATGTTCAGCTTGTGGTACTTGCCGTACTTCTCGAAGTTTTCGGCCACCTGAACGGCGAGTTCGCGCGTCGGCTCGAGAATGAGCGAACGGGGCATGCGGGCCCGGGCGCGGCCCTGGGCCAGGATGTCGATCATGGGCAGGGTGAACGATGCCGTCTTGCCCGTGCCGGTCTGCGCCACGCCAAGAACATCGCGTCCCTGGAGCACGGTGGGGATGGCCTGGCGCTGGATCGGCGTCGGCTCGGTATAGCCGCTGTCTCCGACTGCGCGAAGCAACTCATCCGACAGACCTAAGAATTCAAATGACATGCACTTACCGTCAAGTTTACGAGAAATCGGGCAGAAGTCGCCGTATTTCGGCGCCCATATAGTGCGAATTTGCATTGTCTCGCAATGCAGCATTACGCCGTGAGAGGATTCTGGCGGTGTTTTTTGTCTGCAAGTGGCCTCTCGGCACGGCCTCAGGCCGTGAACTGTTCCATGAGAATGCGGTCGGCCAGGGTGTGCCCGGGGTCGAACAGCAGGTTGAGACGCAGGGTCTGGTCCTTCTCCACGCGCACGTAGGAGACGTCCCGGACCTCGTTCTGATCGGCCACGGCGCTCACCGGACGCTTGCCCGCTTCCAGCACCCGGAACTCGATGACCCAGTTGTTGGGCAGGATGGCGCCGCGCCAGCGGCGGGGCCGGAAGGCGGAGATGGGCGTGAGCGCCAGCAGGTCGCACCCCAGCGGCAGGATCGGGCCGTGGGCCGAGAGGTTGTAGGCGGTCGAACCGGCGGGCGTTGCCACGATCACGCCGTCGCACACCAGCTCGGGCATGCGCACGCGCCCGTCGATGGCGATCTCGATCTTGGCGGCCTGGCGGGTTTCGCGCAGCAGCGAGACCTCGTTGATGGCCGAGGAGGTGACCCGCTCGCCCGAGATGGTCCGCGCTTCCATCCGCAGGGGATTGAGCACGAACTGCTCGGCCCGCTTCAGCCGCTCGATCAGGTTGTCGGGGCTGTACTCGTTCATGAGAAAGCCGACCGTGCCGCAGTTCATACCGTAGATGTGGCAGGAGCGGTCCTTGGAGGCGTGGAGGGTCTGGAGCATGAACCCGTCGCCGCCCAGCACGACGATCACGTCCGCCTCGCTTGGCGGAACCCAGTCATGCCGGGGGCTGATCTCCTTCAGCGCCGCCTGGGCTTCAGGAGACGAGCTGGCGACAAGAGCCAGTTTGTGGCGGCTGGGGTCGAACATGCGGTGTCAGGCGATCCGTTGGCGGGTGGTTACAGGCAAGGTGTTCGCGGTCTTGATGCGGCCAGGGCGCCGACTTTGTCCATAACCATTTGTGACAGCTCTTGTCCCCCGTGGCAATCACCCTCCCGTCACGCTCATGTGGCGGGCGAGAGCCGGCCGGCTGTTCCGGCGGTCGATGACGAAATCGTGGCCCTTCGGCTTGATGCCGATGGCCGCGTCGATCGCCTGGTCGAGGAGGGCGTCGTCCGCGCTCGCCCGGAGCGGCGCGCGCAGGTCGGCGCTGTCCTCCTGGCCGAGGCACAGGTAGAGCCTGCCGGTGCAGGTGAGCCGCACCCGGTTGCAGGACTCGCAGAAGTTGTGGGTGAGGGGGGTGATGAAACCCAGCTGCTGGCCGGTCTCCTCCACCCGCACGTAGCGGGCGGGGCCGCCGGTCACGAGGGACAGGTCGGTCAAGGTGAAGCGCTGCGCCAGCCGCGCCCGCACCGTGCTGAGGGGCAGGTACTGGTCCGTGCGGTCGGCGTCCACCTCGCCGAGCGGCATGGTCTCGATCAGGGTCAGGTCGTGGCCGTTGCGGGCGCACCAGGCGAGCAGGGACTCGAACTCGTCCTCGTTGACGCCCTTCAGCGCCACGGTGTTGATCTTCACCCGGAGGCCTGCCTCCCGGGCGGCGGCGATGCCCTCCAGAACCTGATCCAGCCGGCCCCACCGGGTGATGGCGCGGAAGCGCTCCGGGTCCAGCGTGTCGAGCGACACGTTCACCCGGCGCACGCCCGCCGCCCGCAGCTCCCCGGCGTAGCGGGCCAGCTGGCTGCCGTTGGTGGTGAGGGTCAGCTCCTCCAGCGCGCCCGTCGCCAGATGCCGCCCGAGGGCGCGGATCAGGCTCATGATGTTCCGGCGCACCAGCGGCTCGCCGCCGGTCAGCCGCAGCTTGCGGACACCCCGGCGGATGAAGGCGCTGCACAGCCGGTCCAGCTCCTCCAGCGTCAGCAGCTCGGCCTTGGGCAGGAAGGTCATGTGCTCGGCCATGCAGTAGACGCAGCGGAGATCGCAGCGGTCGGTCACAGACACGCGCAGATAGTCGATCCGCCGGCCGAACGGGTCGATCAGCGGAGCATCCAGGGGTGCGAGAGCCGTCGCGGCAGTCTGCAAGGGCAAGGTCTCCAGCCAGGGGCACGCGGGAGGACCGCTCCCGGGGCATTCCGTCTCCCGGCAACAGCGGTCTGCGCCGATGCGTGCCGATATAAGAGCTTATCGCAGCAGCGCCAGAGCAAACAAGGGAAGGGCGACGACTGGCAGGAATGAGCCGGTCACCGCCGGCAGGGCGGCTCGTGTCAGGCGGGTGGCCCCAGCCGTCAATGGTTGCGGTCGGTCCGCAGGACGTTCAGCAGCTCGCTCGTCGTCTTGTCGAGCTGGCGGATCACGTTGGCGTTGGCCTTGTAGGCCTGCACCGCCTCGCGCATCATGACGACGTCCTCGGCCATGGAGGGGATGTAGCGCGGCATCACGCCCGGCTGCGCCTGTCCACCCAGCGAGGCCGTGCTTCCGCTGCCGGAGGCGCGGGCATAGCGGGCCAGGACATCCTGTCTGTGCAGCGAGAAATTGGCCGCGGCCGCGCCATCGCTCACGATGTTGCTCGCGGCGGTGGCGGCCCGATTCGAGGCGTCGATCAGCCCCGAGACAGCGATGCCAAGCGCAGGTATCATGTGCACGCACCTTCTGCCGTGTCATCCGGCCGCCCTTTTGGCCGCCGGTGCTGGAAGGTTGCGCCCGTTCCGCATGACAGAAGGGGGGGCAACCGGTCCTTTTCGCGGATAGGACAGGAGTTTCTTTCGTAATTCTTATCAAATAATTAATTTACGTTTCTGAATCGTGATGACGACGACAGTTGCCTGGCCTACTGTGACCGGCGTCATGGCAGGAGGAGTGAGGGCTTTGAGTCCAGGGACGAGCACAGGCGCGCCGGTTCCTCCGCTGTTCGTCTTCTCGCCGGCATGCGGGCGGGAGGTGTCGAACGCGTTGACGGCTGACGGCTTCCGCGTGGTTCTGTGTCCGGAATCGCAGGAGGCGGCGCAATGGCTGGCGGGCAGCGCCGCCCGGGTGCTGATAGCCGATCTGCGGGGCAAGACCCCGGCGGACGTGTCCCTGCTGCGGGCCATGGGCGAGATCATGACGCGCCGCCACGGCTCCATGATCGTTCTCCTGCCAGCGGACGGCCCCCTTGCGCCGGGGGATCTGGGCGACATCGGCGCCACCCATTTCCTGCGCGAACCGTTCGGAGCGGCGGAGCTTGTGGCGACCGCCCGTCTCGCCGAGCGCGTCGCGACGCGCGGCGCGGCCGCGCTGGCGGCGGAAGAGGCCCTGCGCAACAACAAGCAGCTGGAAAACCAGACCTGGGCCTGGAACCGCATGACCAATCAGGTGCAGATCGCGCCGGGTCTGGTGCGGCTGTTGGGAGGCACCATCCCGGCGACGGTCGTCGGTCTCGAGGCGCTGCTGCGCTATGTGGACCCGGAGCGCAAGCGGCAGGTGCTGCGGGCCTTTCAGGACATTCTGGAGAGCGGCCGACCCGGACAGGTGCGCTTCTCATTCATGGGGCCGAACACGCCGGTGCGCGAGCTGCTGCACCATGTCTACCCCAAGCTGGGAGCGGATGGGGAGGTCTCCGGCCTGTTCGGCACGGTCGAGGTCGTGGGCGACATGCTGGGCGGGGAAAGTCTGGACGGGGACTTCGACCCGCTCACCGGCCTGCCCAATCAGGACTTCGCGCGCAGCGTGATCGAGCGTGCGCTGGCCGAGCGGCAGGGGGATGAGCCCGGCTGCGCCCTGATCCGCCTCTCGATCCGCCGGTTCGACCAGATCAACACTGCCTACGGCCACAAGATCGCCGACATGCTGCTCCAGGCCGTGGCCCGGCGGCTGCGGCGCGAGGCCATGGCGGGGGTGACGGCGAGCAGCGCCGCACCCGTTGCCAGCCGCAGCATTCCCTGCCGCATGAACGGCGCCGAGTTCGCCGTCATCGTCACCGGCCAGAAGGTGCTGGACAACGCGGTGGCGCAGGCCCAGCGGATCGCGGCGGCGTTCGAGCGGCCCTACATCGTCGCCGGGCGGGTGGTCCATCTGGTCTCGCGCATGGGCCTGGCCGTCGCCGAGCCGGGCATCGACGACGTGACCGAGCTGTTCCAGCGGGCGGGCGCGGCGCTGGGGCAGGCCAAGGCGCTCGGCCCCAACAGCTATCACGTGTTCAGCGCCGGGGATGTGACCTCGCCCGCGCTCATGGCCCGGCTCGAGTCCGACCTGCATCAGGCGCTGGTCAACGAGCATCTGGATCTGGTCTTCCAGCCGCAGGTGGAAATCGCCACCGGCCGGATCGTCGGCGTCGAGACACTCGTGCGGTGGGAACACCCGGAGCACGGCATCGTCACGCCCGACGTGTTGCTGACCATCGCCGAGAATGCGGAGATCATGTCGCAGTTCGACGACCGCATCCTGCGCATGGCGCTGGGCGAGATCGCCACCTGGACCGATCGGGAGCGGGCCCGGCTGCGCGTCTCCGTCAACGTCTCGGCGGCGCAGCTGCACGACGAGGACTTCGACGTGCAGGTCCTCGACGCGCTCGAGGCGGCGGGCGTGTCGCCCTCCCGCCTCACGCTGGAAGTGACGGAGACCGCCATCATCGAAAGCCTCGAGGTGGCGGCGCGGACCCTGGGCCGCCTGCGGAACCATGGCGTCCACATCGCCATCGACGATTTCGGCACCGGCTATTCGTCGCTCGCCTACCTCAAGTCGCTGCCGCTCGACTGCCTCAAGGTGGACAAGAAGTTCATCAGCGACCTGACCAGCGGCAAGCGCGACCGCATCGTCATCCACAGCCTGGTGGAGCTGGCCCGCTCGCTCGGCATCGGCGTCGTCGCGGAAGGGGTGGAGACCGAGGCGCAGCTCAGCCTGCTCGGGCGGGAAGGGTGCAACTGGTATCAGGGCTACCTGTGCTCTCCGCCGCTGCCTGCCGCGCAGCTCGAGTCCTTCGTGGCGGAGTGGAACAGCAAGGCCGGGCCGCCGCCTGCCTGGGTCGAGCGGCATGGCTGACCCCCTGCCTGTCGCCACACGGTCCGTAACGCCCCCGCAACATGTCCGTCCCGGCCCACGGCCGCGCTTGACCCGGCGGCCGCGCGCGGCCAGTGTGCGCCGATGATCGATATCACCATCATCGCCGATCTCATTTGCCCGTGGTGCTACGTGGGCAAGCGCAATCTCGATATGGCGCTGGCCGAACGCTCGGAATACCCCGTCACCATTCAGTGGCTGCCCTATCAGCTTGCCCCGGACGTTCCCGCCGCCGGTGCCGACCGGGCGGAATACATGCGCAAGCACTTGAAGTCCGACCAGCAGGTGACTGCCCACGAGGACGCGGTGCGCGAGCACGGCATCGCCGCCGGCATCAACTTCCGCTTTGACCGGATCGACCGCGTCCCCAATACGCTGGACGCGCACCGCCTGTTGCGCTGGGCCAGCGAGCATGACCTCTCCCACGACATGGCCCAGCGCCTGTTCGAGGCCTACTTCGAGGAGGGGCTGGATATCGGTGACCGCGCCGTGCTCGCCCGGCTTGCCGAGGACGTGGGCCTGAGCGGCGAGGACGTGGCGAGCCTGCTCGCCACCGATACGGACGTGGAGCCCATCCGCGCCGGGTTCCAGCGCTCCCGCGACATCGGCGTGCGGGGCGTCCCGACCCTGATCTTCCAGAGCCAGTGGGCCATCGCCGGGGTGCAGCCGATCGAATCGCTGGTCGCCGTGCTGGACCAGCTTCAGGCAGAATCCGTCACCGGCTACGAACCCCCCGCCGCGAACGATACCGAATAGGATACGTCTGGTCTGATCTGCCTTTCGCAAAGGGGGTCTCGGACCCCCTTTGCAATCCCCCATGCCTTATCGGGCCGCGCCCCTGTCTCCAGCGGGTACGCCGTTGGGTCTGGGTGCGCCCCGTCAAAACGCAAGGGGGTGCAGGGGGTTCAAGACCCCCTGCAGGATCTTCAAATCAAAACAGGACTCACGCCGCTTCCGCCTGACGGGCGACCTTGGCCAGGCCCTTGGCGAGTGAGAGCGCGCCGGAGAGGCGGGTGGCCTCGTCGGTCCATGCCCGCACGACGACCAGCTTGTGGTCGGGGCGGAGTTTCGCGGTGCCCTTCAGCTTGGTGAGGTAGGCGACCAGCCCGGCCGGGTTGGCGAACTGGTCGTTGCGGAAGGTGACGGTTGCGCCGCGCGGTCCGGCGTCCAGCTTGGCGATGCCGGCGATGCGGCAGAGCGCCTTGATTTCCACCACATGGAGCAGGTTGCGGAACTCGCGCGGCATCTTGCCGAAGCGGTCGATCATCTCGGCGGCGAAGGAGTCGATCTCGGCGCGGGTGGAGAGCTCGCCGATGCGCCGGTAGAGCCCCATGCGGACAGTGAGATCGGGCACATAGTCCTCGGGGATGAGGATGCTCGCGCCCACATTGATCTGGGGCGAGAACTCCTCCTGCTCGATCTCGCTCTCCTTGACGCCGGCGGCGCGCGCCTGGGCGGCGGTGATCGCCTCCTCCAGCATCTGCTGGTAGAGCTCGAAGCCGATCTCGCGGATGTGGCCGGACTGCTCGTCGCCGAGGAGGTTGCCCGCACCGCGGATGTCGAGGTCGTGGCTCGCCAGCTGGAAGCCCGCGCCAAGCCCCTCGAGGCTGGAGAGCACCTGAAGGCGCTTCTCGGCGGTGGGGGTGAGGGGCGTCTTGGGATCGGTCGTCAGGTACGCATAGGCGCGCACCTTGGAGCGGCCGACGCGTCCGCGCAGCTGGTAGAGCTGGGCGAGGCCGAACATGTCCGCCCGGTAGAGGATCAGCGTGTTGGCGCTGGGGATGTCGAGGCCGGACTCCACGATGGTGGTGGAGAGCAGCACGTCATACTGCCGGTCGTAGAAGGCGGTCATCCGCTCCTCGATGTCCGAGGCGGCCATCTGGCCGTGGGCGGTGATGAACTTCACCTCCGGCACCGCCTCGCGCAGGAAGGTCTCGATTTCCGCCAGATCGGAGATGCGCGGCACCACGATGAAGCTCTGGCCGCCGCGATAGTGCTCGCGCAGCAGCGCCTCGCGGATCACCACATCGTCCCACGGCGCCACGTAGGTGCGCACCGCCAGACGATCGACCGGCGGCGTGGCGATCAGCGAAAGCTCGCGCAGGCCTGTCATCGCCATCTGCAGGGTGCGCGGGATGGGCGTCGCGGTCAGGGTCAGCACGTGCACGTCGGCGCGCAGCTGCTTCAGCCGTTCCTTGTGGGTGACGCCGAAGTGCTGTTCCTCGTCCACGATGACAAGGCCCAGCCGCTTGAAGCTGATGCCCTTGCCCAGCAGCGCATGGGTGCCGATGACGATATCGACCGTGCCATCCGCCAGGCCCTGTTTGGTCGCGGTCTGCTCGCGCTGGGAGACCAGCCGGAACAGCTTGCCGATCCGCAAGGGGAAACCGGCGAAGCGCGCCTCGAAGGTGGCGGCGTGCTGGCGGGCGAGCAGGGTGGTCGGCGCGATGACCGCCACCTGGTGTCCGGCCATGGCGGCGGCAAAGGCCGCGCGCAGCGCCACTTCGGTCTTGCCGAAGCCCACGTCGCCGCACACCAGCCGGTCCATCGGCTTGCCGGAGGCGAGATCCTCCAGCACGTCGTTGACGGCCTTCAGCTGGTCTTCCGTTTCCGCATAGGGGAAGCGGGCGCAGAATTCGGCGTAGGCGCCCGAGTCCGTCTCGATCACGTCCGCTTGCCGGAGCGCACGCTCGGCCGCCACCTTGAGCAGCTCGCCCGCGATCTCGCGGATGCGCTCCTTGAAGCGGGCCTTGCGGGCCTGCCAGGCAGCGCCGCCCAGCTTGTCCAGCGCCACGCCCTCGCTGTCCGAGCCGTAGCGGGTGAGGACGTCGATGTTCTCCACCGGCACGTAGAGCTTGTCGCCATCGGCGTAGGTCAGCTGCACGCAGTCGTGCGGGGCGTCGCCCACCTCGATGGTGGCCAGCCCCTCGTAACGGCCGATGCCGTGCTCCGAGTGCACCACCAGGTCGCCGGTGTTGAGCGCGGTTACCTCGGTCAGGAAGTTGTCCGCCTTGCGGATGCGGCGGCGCTTGCGCACCAGCCGGTCGCCGAGGATGTCCTGCTCGGTCAGCACCGCAACGTCCGCCGTGGTGAAGCCGTGGTCCAGCCCCAGCACGATGAGCGCCACGCCCTTGGCGCCGACGCCCAGCGCTTCCTGCCAGCTGTCGGCAAAGATCAGGGGCTTCACGCCATGGTCCGCCAGCAGCCCTTCCAGCCGCTCGCGCGAGCCTTCGGTGTAGCTGGCGAGGATGACCTTCCGGCCGCTGCGGCGCAGCTCCGCCAGATGCGCGCCGACCGCATTGAACACGTTGCCCGGCTGGTTCGCCCGCTCGGGCGCGAAGTCGTGGGCGGGGGCGGTGGCAAGGCTGAGGATGGTCTCGGACGGGGGCTGCTCGAAGGGAGTCGTCGCGTGGGCGCGGGCGGCTTCCAGCGCCGCGCGCCAGCCGTCCGGCGTGAGATAGAGCTGGTCGGGCGGGAGCGGGTGGTAGCTGCCCTTGTCCGCCAGCAGGGCGGAGCGGCGGGCGTCGTAATAGTCGTTGATCGCCTCGAAGCGGGTTCTGGCGGCGGCCTCCGCGTGTGCGTCCAGCAGGATCGCGTCCCGCTCGCCGAGGTAATCGAACAGGGTGGCCAGTTCTTCCTCGAACAGGGGCAGCCAGTGCTCCATGCCGGCGAGGCGGCGCTGCTCGGAGACCGCCGCATAGAGCGGGTCATGGCCCAGCACGGCCCCGAAGGCCTCCACATACCGCTGGCGGAAGCGGCGGACGGAGTCCTCGTCCAGCAGCACCTCGTTGACCGGCATCAGGGTAAAGCGCTCGATCCGCTCGACCGTGCGCTGGTCGGCCGGCTCGAAGCGGCGGATGGAGTCGATCTCGTCGCCGAAGAAGTCGAGGCGGACCGGCAGCTCCTGCCCGGCCGGGAACACATCGACAAGGCCTCCGCGCACGGCGAACTCGCCGGGCTCCACCACCGTGTCGGCGCGCACGTAGCCCGCGGCCATGAGCAGGGCGGTCAGGCTCTCCCGGTCCAGCGCGTCGCCCACCGCGATGCGGCGGACCAGCTTGCGGATGCGGTGGGGCTGGAGCGTCCGCTGGATCGCGGCATTGACCGTGGTGACCAGCAATTGCGGCTTGTCGCTTCGCTTGCCCGCAAGGCGCGCCAGCGCTGCCAGCCGCTCCGCCACCACGCGCGTTGCGGGCGAGGCGCGGTCGTAGGGCAGGCAGTCCCACGCGGGGAGGTAGACGACCTCCAGTTCCGGCGCGAAATAGGGTGCGGCATCCGCCACCTGGCTGGCGGCTGCGTCGTCGCGGGCGATGTAGACCGCCCGGCCGCTCTGCCCGGCGGCGCGGGCAAGGTCCGCCAGCAGCCAGGGCACGAAGCCTTCGACGCATCCGGCCAGCGTGAGGCCGGTCGGGCTTTCCAGGATCTGTTTGGGTGCGATCAACGGTTTACCGGCAGATAGTCAAGGCGACGCATGGCGTCCATGATGGGGCCGTGATAGTGCGCGGGCGGCTCCTGGCGACCGATCATCCAGGCCATGATGTCCACGTCGTTTTCCTCGAGAAAACGCTCGAACCATGCCACATCCGCCTCGCTCATGGTGGCGATGTTGCGCTCGACGAAGCTGCCAATCATGATATCGGCCTCCTTCGTGCCCCGGTGGCTGGCGCGAAAGAGCAGCCTGCGCTTGCGGCTCTCAAGATCCGAACTCATGTCTCTGTCATCCTGTGGTATAGAGCGGGCGCGCACCTTAGGCTAAGGTGTGCCGAGTTTGAAGCCTTGAGACGATGCGCCCGGATAGCCTTTTTCCTCTTTTTGCCCCTGCCACGTCCTTGCGCGGCGTGGGGGCGGCCCTGGCGAAACAGCTGCACCGCATCAACCTCGACCGGGTGGTGGACCTGATCTTCCACCTTCCGGTCGATGTGGTGGAGCGTCCGCTGTGGCCCGCCCTGCGCCGGGCGGCGGAGGGCAAGACCGGCACCATTGCCGTCACCGTGGCCGAGCATGTCCAGGGCGGCCCGCGCAGCCCGTTGCGGGTGTTGTGTCACGATGCGGAAGGAGAAACGCTTACGCTCGTGTTCTTCTCCAATCCGGGCAACACGGTGGGAAAGCGGCTGCCGGTGGGGGCGGAGCGGCTGGTCTCCGGCAAGCTGGAGCGGTTCGGGGCCATGCTCCAGATGGTCCACCCGGATTATATCGTCGATCCCCGCCAGCCCGGGCAGACAGAGCAGATTCCGGCGCGGGAGCCGGTCTATGGCCTGACCGAAGGCGTCTCCAACAAGCGCATGCGCCTGTGCGTGCAGGCGGCGCTGGAGAGAACCCCGGCGCTGCCGGAATGGATCGACCCCGAACTGGCGCAGCGGCGGAATTGGCCCGCCTGGCGCGACGCGCTGGCGGAGATCCACTCCGGCGAGGGCTCGTTCGAGGCGCGGGAGCGGCTGGCCTATGACGAGCTGTTCGCCAACCAGCTGGCGCTCGCGCTGCTGCGCGGCCGCACCCGCAAGCGCAAGACCGAGCCGCTGATCGGCGACGGCCGGCTGGTCGCACAGGTGCTGAACCAGTTGCCGTTCCGGCCGACCGGTGCGCAGGCCCGCGCCTTCGAGGAGGTGAGGGCGGATCTGGCCCGCCCCGAGCCGATGCTGCGCCTGCTTCAGGGCGACGTGGGCTCGGGCAAGACGCTGGTGGCGCTGATCGCCATGCTGACCGGCGTCGAGTGCAAGGCGCAGGCGGCGCTGCTGGCACCCACCGAAATCCTCGCCCGCCAGCATTACGCCACGCTGACCAGGCTGGTGGGGGACGCGCCGGTGCGCATCGCTTTGCTCACGGGCCGGGAGAAGGGCAAGGGCCGCGCGGCGCTGCTGGAGGCACTGGCGGCCGGAGAGATCGACATTCTGGTCGGCACCCACGCCGTCTTTCAGGAGGACGTGACCTACCACAACCTCCGCCTCGTGGTGATCGACGAACAGCACCGCTTCGGCGTGCACCAGCGCCTGATGCTGATGGAGAAGGCCGCCGCGCCCGCCCACCTGCTCACCATGACGGCGACGCCCATACCGCGCACCCTGACGCTGACGCTCTATGGCGAGATGGATGTCTCCAAGCTGGACGAACGCCCGCCCGGCCGCCAGCCCATCGACACCCGCGTCGTCTCGCTCGACCGGCTGGAGGACGTCTACGCCGGGCTCGCCCGCGCCATCGCCTCCGGCGCGCAGGCCTACTGGGTCTGCCCGCTGGTCGAGGAGTCGGAGAAGGTGGACCTTGCCGCCGCCGAGGCCCGCGCCGCCGACCTGCAACAGCGCTTCGGCTCGGCCATCGGCCTTGTCCACGGCAAGATGAAGGGCGCGGAGAAGGATGCCGTCATGGCGGCGTTCCAGTCCGGCGAGATCAAGGTGCTGGTGGCGACCACCGTCATCGAGGTAGGCGTCGACGTGCCCAACGCCACCCTCATCATCATCGAGCAGGCCGAGCGCTTCGGCCTGGCCCAGCTGCACCAGCTGCGCGGCCGAGTCGGGCGCGGGCAGGGCAAGTCCACCTGCCTTCTCCTGCGCGGCTCCAACATCGGCGAGACAGCGCGAGCCCGCCTCGCCATGATGCGTGAGACCGACGACGGTTTCCGTATTGCCGAGGAGGATCTGCGCCTGCGCGGCGCGGGCGAGATCCTGGGGGCGCGCCAGTCCGGCTTCCCCGATTTCAAGCTGGCGGATCCCATGCTCCACGGCGACCTCCTCGAAGTCGCCCGTGACGATGCCCGCGTGCTCGCCATGAAAGACCCGGCGCTCACCTCGCCCCGGGGCGAGGCAGCCCGCACGCTGCTGTACCTGATGGAGCGGGACGTGGCGGCAGGGCTGCTGCGCTCTGGTTGAGGTACGCTCTGGTTGAGGTGCACTCTGGTTGAGGCGGGAGCACCTGCCGGGCCGGATCCGGCAGTTCGGACAGAGCAGATCCTAATAACACGACATTAATGTCGTGTTCCGGTGGGCGTCATAATCCTTTTGGCCTATATACGAAATCGCCGGGCTGGCGGAACCAACCCGGCGATTGGCGGGATTTCTCCCGTCGAGTCCAGAAGGAGACAAGAATTGGACACTCTGATCCTTCTGGCCTTCATCCTGACCCGGATCGAGATTTCGATCAAGATCCGGCTCAGGAGATAAGGTCAGGCCCCGGGAAGATACCGCTCTTCCCGGGGATGACCAAGGGGGAAAACGCATGCTGAACAGACTAAGCGGGGCAGAAGCGCGCGCCATACGCAAGGGGCGCAGGCTTCAGGGCACGCTCAAGCTGACGCAGGAACGGCTTGCTCTTCTGTTTGGTGTGGATACCAGGAGTGTCCAGCGATGGGAGGCGGGAGATGTGCCGATCGATGCGCGCACAGCTCTCGCCTTCCGTTTTATCGCCGAGGCCCCGCAGGAGGTGCTGGACCGGCTGTGGGAAGATGCCCGGGCGGCGCGGGCGGGGCCCGCCGCTGAGACTGTACGGCCTAGTTGACGTCCGGCCGCGCGGCCTTGACCCGTCTGGCCTTTCCCTTCTCGCCCTTGGCCTTGTCGCTCTGGCCGGCGATGCCGAAGGAGACCACCAGCTTGATGCCTTCCTCCACCGTCATGTCGAGGGTGCGCAGGCGCGAGCGCGGCTGGAACACCACGAACCCGGCGTAGAGGTTGGGTGCGGTCGGCACGTAGACGCTGACCACCTCCTCGGTTTCGGCGCAGCCCGTGTCGCGGCGCACGTGCTCGGCGATGTCGTGGGGGGCGACGGCGGCGACAAAACCGGTCACCCAGCGGCCCTCGGCCGGGTATTCCACCAGCACCACCTCGCGGAAGGACATGCCGCCCGGGCCGATGACCGTCTCGAACACCTGCTTGACCGGCCGGTAGATCGCCCGGATCACCGGCGTGTGGTTGAGCATGTACTCCCACATCCGCAGCAGCCACTTGCCGATGACGTTGGCGGCGACGGCGCCCAGCAGGGTAAGGCCGGAGACCACCACCAGCAGGCCGATGCCCGGCACGCCGACGCGGCGCACTTC
This sequence comes from Pedomonas sp. V897, assembly GCF_051304405.1. Classification (NCBI taxonomy): domain Bacteria; kingdom Pseudomonadati; phylum Pseudomonadota; class Alphaproteobacteria; order Sphingomonadales; family Pedomonadaceae; genus Pedomonas; species Pedomonas sp. V897. The sequence continues at coordinate 573,609 of NZ_JBPPGG010000002.1, read as the reverse complement.
GGGCGGCAGCAGCGGCGTCACCAGCTCGTCGATCGCGCCGATGACGCTGACGATCAGATAGACCGTAATGAGCACCGGCGCTGCCACGACAATGCCGGTGAGGAAATAGGTCCGCAGCCGCTGGCGCAGACCAGGGCGCTGCTTCTCGGGGGCCGACGGGGGAGGGGACACGTCCATCCTTACTGTCAGATCAATGACTTGTCATAAATTCGGTAGGTTTTGTAGATGAAGCAGCCGATGTTCTCGAGGATATTCCGCATCGGCAGGTTGTCCTCCAGAATCCAGGACAGCTCACCCCGGTTGGAGTAGACGCCCACCGCATCGCGCCGGATGTGCTCGATCAGCATCATGGCCATCAGCGCGCCGTTGCGGCTGGCCTGATGCTCCTTGCGGACGCCCATCAGCGGCACGCGGACGCGCTGGGTGAACGGGGTGCCGCGCAGACGCCACAGCAGCTTGGCCCAGCCGAAGGGGAACAGGCGGCCGTTCAGGTCGCGTTGCAGCTCGTTCAGGTCCGGCAGGGTGAGCATGAAGGCGGCGGGCTTGCCATCGAACTCGCAGACGCGCACCAGATCCGGCTTCACCAGTGGCTTCATCTTCTTGGCGGCGTAGGCGATTTCGGCCTCGGTCAGGGGGATGAAGCCCCAGTTGTCCGACCACGCATCGTTCAGGATCTCCAGCACCAGCCGCACCTCCTCCTCGAAGCGGGAGGGGTCGGCCTTGCGGATGCGGATGCGCGGGTTCTTGTCGCCCGCCGCCACGATGCGCTGGATGCGCTCGGGAAAGCCCACGGTGATATCAAGGTCGTAGGCGTAGAGGTCCTTCACCTTGGTGTAGCCCTGGGCTTCCACCAGCCCGGCATAGTAGGGCAGGTGATGCGGCGTCATCAGCAGCGGCGGATGCTGGAAGCCGTCGATGAGGAGGCCGGGCTCATCCCAGATGGAGAGGCTGAACGGGCCCATGGCGCGGGTCATGCCGCCGGCCCTCAGCCAGCCTTCGGCGGCCTCGAACAGGCGGGCGGCGGTTTCCGGGTTGTTCTCGCACTCGAACATCCCCCACTGGCCGATGCCTTGCCCCATGTGCTGCTGCACCAGCGTGTCGATCTGGGCGGAAATGCGGCCCACCGGCTTGCCGTCGCGCAGCGCCAGCCAGTAGCGGGCCTTGGCGTGGCCGAAATAGGGGTTGGACTTCTCGGAGAGCAGCCCCTTCACCTCGCTGAGGAGGGGCGGCACCCAGTTGGGATCGTCGCGGTAGAGCGACCAGGGCAGGCGCACGAAGGTGTCGAGATCGGCGCGCGAGTCAACCGGGCGGATGTGGAGAGTCGAGGCGGTGGTCAGCACGCGGGGTCACTCCTGAAAGGGCGTTCGGATGTCCGATGGTCCAATACTATGGCATATTTGGGGCCGGAAATGACCGCCTGGCGGCGGGATTGGCGACCGGGAGAGCCGGTTTGCCAGAGACTTACACCTTGATCCGCATCCATCTGGCGAAGCGGCCCAGCGCGGCCCGGTCCGGCTGGCAGAGGCCGAACCGCAGCGACAGCCAGAAACTCGCCGCGAACATCGCCACCGCCACCACCGCGCCCAGCGGTTCGGACCAGTGGCTCACCGCCGCCTCGCTGGCCAGCACCAGAAGGGCGGCCAAGAGGCTCACCGACAGGGTGCGCCAGAACGGCGGCTGGAACGGGTGCAGCCGGTTCGACCAGTAGAGTTGCAGCAACGCCAGCAACGCGACGAGGTTGAGCGATATCGAGACGGAAATGGCCATGCCCATGGCGCCAAACCGCGGGGTCAGCAGGAACGCCAGCACCAGCCAGCTGACGAGCCCGGCGGCGCTGTTCCACAGCATGAGCCGCCGCTGGCCGATCACTTCCAGAATGGCGCTGCTCGGCCCGAGCAGGGCCTCGACGGTGCGTCCGACCGACAGCACGATGACGAGGGAGAGGGCCGCCCGCGCCTCGGGGGCGAACAGCAGCAGGATCTCCTGCGAAAGGCCGATGACGGCGGCGAGCAGCGGCAGGATGCCGGCAATGGCGAGCCGGGTGGCAAAGCCGTAGAGCGGCTCGACCGCCTTGGAATCGATGGCGGCCTTCTGGGCCGAGGCCAGCGGGGCCATCACATAGCCGAAGCTGAGCTTCACCATCTGCATGACGCTGGCAACCTTGCGGGCAATGCCGAACAGCGCCGCCGCCGTTGCGCCCTGAACGCCCGGCAGCATCAGGTTCAGGAGGATGGGCGGCAGGTCCGAATAGCAGCGCTTCAGGATGTTCCCCGGCAGCACCGCCAGCCCGTAGGTGAGCATTTCGTGCACCATGCCCTGCGGCACGCGGGCGCGCAGCACCAGCTTCAGGTCGTAGTAGCGGCCGAGCAGGCGCAGCGACAGGGCCGAGATGAACAGCAGCGAGGCCAGATGCGCCACCACCAGCCCGAGGCTACGCATGCCGATGCCGAAGCACAGGAAGGCGAAGGCGAGGCGGCTTGCCTGCTCGTAGAACACCTTGAGGCGGATCTCCGGCCCGAAGGCGCGCCGCGCCCGCATGGCGGAGCCGGCCACCTCCATGAAGGTCCACAGCGGCAGTGCCCAGGCGAACAGGCCAATGGCGAGCGCCAGCGTTTCCTGGTCCCTCGGCGAGGCGTTCACCACCTTGGCCAGCCAGGGCGCGGTGAGGGACCCGAGCGTGGCCAGCGGCACGGTGGTGGCGAGGATGACCAGAATGGCGACCTTGACCGCCGCGTGGGCTTCTTCCTCGTTGCGGGCCTGGGGCACCACGCGCTGCAGCACGCTGGTCATCGCCAGGTCGAAGATGTTGGAGATGATGTTCACGGCGGCCCACAGCACCGTGTAGACGCCGTAGGTGGCCACCGAGAACAGCCAGGTGTAGGCGGGCTGGCTGATCAGCTCGATCACGGCGCTGAAGCGGGCGAGCAGGGCCGTGGCCGCGCCACGCGCCACCTCGCCCTCGGTGACGGGCTTGCGCTCGATTTCGACGGGTTCGTCCTGCATGGGAGACGGTGTCATTCTTCCGTTCGAAACAGAACGCTCTCACCGATGCACAGGAAAAGCAGCGGCGCCGCCCAGGCCGCCAGAAACGGCGGTACGGAGCCGAACTGTCCCATGGCCAGCATGAAGTTGTCCGCGACGAAATAGCCAAAGCCCAGCGCCATGCCGATGACGATCCGCACGAACAGCTTGCCCGAGCGCACGACGCCGAAGGCGCTGACAGCGGCCAGCAGCGGCATCAGCATGGAGGAGAAGGGCCCTGAGATCTTGTGGTAGAGCGAGGCGACCAGGCTCTCGGTCGGGCGGCCGCCTTCCGACAGTTCCCGGATGGCCTGCCGCAGCCGCGTGTAGGAGACGGTGGCCGGGTCAACCGCCACGGCAAGGAAGCGGTCGGTCTGCACGTTGGTGCGCCAGGGCAGGGTATCCTGTGCGGTGGCCGGCTCGCCGGTCGGGCTGTAGACCCGGACGCTGTGGAGCGTCCATGCGCCGTTGGCGTAAACGGCCTTCTCGGCGGTGGTGATGCGGCGCAGGTGGCTGCCCTCCTGCCGCTCGAACAGCTCGAAGCCGGGGAGGATCAGCTGGCCCTGCCGCTGAATGGCCTCGCGGGCGTGGATGATGGTGTCGCCATCCGCCACCCAGATCTCCTGGCCCTCCGGGGGCTGGATCACGCTGCGCGGGGCATAGTCCACCCGCTCCCATGCCTGAAGCCGGGCGGTGGACTGCACCACAACCGTCTCGTTGAACAGGAAGTGGCCGGCGCTGATCAGCCCTGCGGCGGCCACCAGCGGCATCAGCACCTGATGGGCGGAGATGCCCGCCGCGCGCATCACCACGACTTCGCTGTTCTGGTTGAGTGTCGCCAGGGTGACGAGCGTGCCCAGCAGCACCGAGAAGGGCAGGAACTGGGAGATGAGCTGGGGCATGCGCAGGCTCACGTAGTGCGCCAGCGCCCCGTAGCCATTGCCGTCCACCGCCAGGATCTTGTCCGATTCCGACAGCAGATCCAGCGTTTGCAGCACCATGACAAGGCCAATGAGGAACGCCAGCACCCGAACGACGAACATCTGGCCGAGGTAGCGTGCAAGCGTTGAGGAAGGGAACAGCCGCATGGTCTCTTGCCCGTCAATGAGCCAATTTCCGGCGCCGGCGGAATGGGGTGATGAGGCGCTTCATCTGTTTCGTTAGTGTCTCGCCGGTACGGATGATCCGCCCGATCGGCGGCTCGCCGACCCGGTATGCCACTTGGCGGAACAGCCAGACGCTGTAAAGCGCAAACACCGCAAAGGGAACCCATTGCAGCACGGCGGCGGGCGCCACCCCGTCACTGCTGAGCTTCTCGCAGAACTCGGAAATCTCGTTGTAGACGACCAGAATGACGATGCCGGCGAACACGCCCAGCGCCGAGGTGTTGCGCTTGGGCGGTATGGCAAGGCCCATGCCGAGGAACGGGATGACGAACAGCACCGCCACCTGAACGAGGCGGCGATGGAAGTTGGCGCTGGCTTCCAGCTTGGCCTTGGGCGTCTTGTTTTCATCGTTCTGGGTAATGAGCAGCTCCGGCAGCGTCAGCTCCAGATACTCGTTGCCGCGCGCGCGGAAGGCTTCGAACTCCGGCAGGTCCACCGGGAGGTCGTGCTGGTCGAACTGGAGCAGCCGCTGGGTGGAGGAGTCTTTGCCGCGCAGCACCAGCTCGCCATTGAACAGGCGGAACAGCACGATGTTGGGGTCGTCCGTCGCGAGGAAGGTGCCCCGGTCGGCGGTGACGGTCAGAATGGAGCCGTCCTTGTCCTCCGCATGCACGAAGATGCCCGAGAGCACCCGGCCGCCCTCCCGCGACTCCTCGATCCGCAGGGTCAGCTTCTTGCCGAGGTGGGCGAACTCCCCGACCTTGATGCTGGCTCCCAGCGCGCCCGAGCGCAGCTCGAAACGCAACCCCTCGTAGGCATAGCGGCTGTAGGGCTGGATGAAGCCCACCAGCCACAGGGTCACGAACGCCAGCAGCCCGGCAAGCAGGAACGGCACCACCAGCAGCCGCAGGTGCGACACGCCCGAGGAGGTGATGGCGTCCATCTCGTTGCCAACAGCAAGTTTCCGGAAGGACAGGATGACGCTGAGCAGCAGGCCGATGGGAATGCCGAGGGCAAGATACTGGGGAATAAGGTTTCCCAGCATCTGCCAGACCACGGTGACGGGCCCGCCTTCGTCAATGACGAAAGTGAACAGGCGCAGCATCTTGTCCAGCAGCAGAAGCAGGGCCGAAACCAGAAGAGTCGCGATCAGCGGAACGAAAATCAGCCGGGAGATATAACGGTCAAGGTGGTTGATCATCGCGGTATTGTCGCCGATTGGTCAAACTTTGGCCGCGAACGACCCCCACAGAGAATAGTTGTGGGCTCGGTATAGCTCGCGGAAGGGAAGAGGTCACATGAAAAATCGCTGCCCGAAAGCGCCTGTCTCCGCCCTGGCCGTGTTTGCGGCGGCGGTTGCGGCTGTGTCTGCGGCTGCGCCGGTGGCCTCAGCCCACGCGGCGGCCAGTCTCGGGCCGCATGCGGAACGGTGCGCCCCGGGCGCAACGGACCCGGCGGTGCAGCTCACCATCACCGGTTTCAAGGACCGCGAAGGTCAGCTCCGCATCAAGGCCTTCAACGGCGAGGGAGACGATTTTCTCAAGTCCGGCAAGTACTTGGTCAAGTTTGACGTGCCGGTTTCGTCCTCGGGCGACATGACCGTGTGCGTCCCGCTGCCCGGCGGCCATGCCCGCTATGCGATTTCCGTTCTCCATGACCGGGATATGGACGGCAAGACCGACCTGTGGAGCGACGGCTTTGGCGTCTCCAACAATCCCAAGCTGAAGTTCTCCAAACCCAAGCCCGGCGAAGTGGCCTTTGCCGCGCCGCAGGCTGTCGGTGTGATGCGCATCGTTCTCAACTATGTCTCCGGCCTCAACGTTGGGCCGATTCGGAAATCGGAGTGATTCATGTCACTGGTTGCGCTGCTGTCCAACCCTCTGTCGACCAGGAACAAGGATCTCCTCCCGCGTATCCGGGAGCTGGTGGCGACGTGCCCCAATCTGTTCCACGTCGAGCTGAGCGACATCAACGAGATCCCGGAGGCGCTCAAGCTCATTGCCTCGGTCAAGCCGGCGGTGCTGGTCATCAACGGCGGAGATGGCACCGTCCAGGCCGCGCTCACGGAGCTGTACCATGCCCGGCCGTTCGGTGACACCATGCCGCCGGTGGCGGTGCTGCCCAACGGCAAGACCAACCTGATCGCCGCCGATCTGGGCGCCTCGGGCGATCCGCTCCAGGCACTGCGCCGGATCGTGGAGATCGCCCACGGCGACCTGTCGGCCCATGTGGTGGAGCGCCGGCTCATTGCCCTGTCGGACGGGCGGGGCAACCGCCCGGTGCTCGGCATGTTCCTGGGCGCGGCGGGCCTGCTCAGCGCGCTGCTGTTCTGCCGTAACCGCATCTATCCGCTGGGCCTGTCCAACAAGATCTCCCACTTCCTCGCGGCGGTGGCGACGCTGGTCGGCGTGATCATCGGCGGCAAGTCGCGCCTGTCGCCGATCCGGTCCGAGCCGCTGCGCGTCACCGTGCGCGGCATCGGCACCTACGAGGGACGGTTCTTCATCCTGCTGGTGACGACGCTTGAGAAGCTGCTGCTGGGCGTGCGGCCCAAGGAACAGGCCGCCAAGGATTCCCTCAAGATGATCTGCCTGGAGCAGCGCCGCATGAGCATTCTGCGCACGGCCATCTCCATGCTGATCCTGCGCTCGAAGGAGGTGGAGGAGACGCCGGGCCTGCATCTGGACGGCGGCTCGGAAATCCTCATCGAAGGCCGCGACCCGGCCGTGCTGCTGGATGGCGAGATCTACAAGGCCGCCCCCGGCCGCCCGATCGTGCTGACCCAGACCGCCCCGCAGCCGTTCCTCTCGCTGGCGGCCTGAGGCAGTCCTGTTGTATTCCAACGTTGTATTCCAACGTTGTATTCCAAGGGGGGGTCTCGGACCCCCTTGGAGATCCCCCTTGCGTTTTAACGGGCCGCGCCTGTCTCGCACGTGGTGCGCCCCGATCATCTGGATGGCACGCGTGAAATGACGGGCACGGCCGTTGAACCGAATGGGAGGAGCAGGAGGGTCCAGAACCCTCCTGCCTCAAACCTCATCGACCTCATTTCCTCCCAGCTCGCCACGCCGCCGCATCCTGTGGTGGCGGCCTTCGCCGAGCGGGTGGCAAGCCGCTACGGCGCGGCGGCGCAGGCGGTGCTGTTCTACGGCTCCGCCCTCAGGACCGGCGACCTCTCCGGCACCTTGCTCGACTTCTATGTGCTGGTGGACAGCTACCGGCACGCCTACGGCAGCGCGGGCCTCGCCATCGCCAATCGGCTCATTCCGCCCAACGTCTTCTACGCGGAGGAGGAGATCGAGGGCGTTACCTACCGCGCCAAATATGCCGTTCTCACGGTCGAGCAGTTCCGCCATCTCGCCAGTCCCGCCTGCTTCAACGTCTCGGTGTGGGCGCGTTTCGCCCAGCCGTCGCTGCTGGTATGGGCGCGGCCGGAGGCGAGGGGCGCCGTCATCAGCGCCGTCGCCCAGGCGCCTGCCACGTTGCTGCGCGCGGCCCGGCCGATGCTGCCCGCCGAGGCCACGGTCCGCGCGCTGTGGGTGGCCGCCTTCGGCCTGACCTACGGCTCCGAACTGCGCGCCGAGAAGAAGGGCAAGGGCCTCGAACTGTTCGACCTTGCGCCGGACTACTACCTCGCCATCACCGCGCCCGCGCTGGAAGCCGCCGGCATCCCGGCCACGGTAGAGGGCGATCGGGTGGCGCTTCCCGCCGTCACCGGCGCCCGGCGCCTCCGGGGCCGCATCGCATGGTCGCTGCGCAGCCTGCAAGGCAAGCTGCTCTCCGCGCTGCGCCTCATCAAGGCAACCGCCACCTTCACCGGCGGCATCGACTACCTCGCCTGGAAGATCACCCGCCACTCGGGCGTTACCGTCGAGATCAAACCCTGGCACCGCCGCCACCCCATCATCGGCGGCCTCGTCCTGTTCCGGGACCTCAAGCGCAAGGGCGCGATCCGGTAGGGTCTGGGGGAGTTTTTCAGGACTTTTTTGTTTGCAGGAGGGTCTCGGACCCTCCTGCACCTCCCATTTCGTTTATCGGGCCGCGTTATCTGTGCGCCATCTGAAACGGGGTATTTGAATGGGCCGCGCCCTTGTTCACACGCACGTCCCTATAGAAAAAAGGGAGGTGCAGGAGGGGTAAGCCCCTCCTGCAATCAATGACCTGAAATCACAAAGAAAAAAGAGGCGGAGCCTTGCGGCCCCGCCTTCATGTCCCGTGCGTGTGGGCTGTGCCTCAGGCCGAGGTGAGCGGCACGTCGAGGAACTTCTGGCCCAGCGGGTAGCCCACGGCGTGGGCGGCGGCGGTGAAGCGCTCGACGATGGTCTTGACCTGTTCCGGCCGGTGTTCGGCGCACAGCGACATGCGGATGAGGTAGAGGCCGTGCGGCGTGGCCGGCGGGCGGGCCATGTTCACGTAGACGCCGTTTTCGAGCAGGGTGGCCCACAGCTTCACGGTCGTGTCCTGATCCGGGCAGATGACCGCGATGATGGCGCTTTCCGCTTCCTCGGTGCCGAGCTGGAAGCCGGCGGCCTTGAGGCCGCTGTGCAGGCTGCGGCTGTTTTCCATCAGCTGGCGGCGCCGCTCGGACTGGGTGGCGATCAGCTCGATGGCCTTGCGGGCGGTGGCAACCACCGACGGCGGCAGCGAGGCGGTGAACACGTAGGGGCGGCAGACCACCCGCAGGATGTCGAACTTCGGGTGATTGGAGACCACGAAGCCGCCGATGGTGCCGACCGACTTGGAGAAGGTGCCGACGACGAAGTCCACCTGGTCCTCGACGCCTGCGGCCTCGACCACGCCGCGGCCTTTCTCGCCGAAGAAGCCCATGGCGTGGGCTTCGTCGTCGAGGATGGTGGCGTCGTGCGCCTTGGCGACCTCAACCAGTTCCTTCAGGCGGGCGATATCGCCCAGCATGGAGTAGACGCCTTCCAGCACCACCAGCTTGCCCGCTTCCTTCGGCAGGCGGCGCAGGCGCTTGTCCAGATCCTCCGGCGAGTTGTGCTTGAAGCGCACCACGTCGGCGTTGCCGAGCATGCAGCCGTCATAGATGGAGGCGTGGCTGTCGGCGTCGATGATGATGTAGTCGCCCTTGCCGACCAGCGTGGAGCACATGCCCAGGTTCGCCTGGTAGCCGGTGGAGAACACCATGGCATGTTTCGTGCCGTAGAAGTCGGCCAGCGTCTGCTCCAGCGCCTTGTGCCCGGCGTAGGTGCCGTTCAGCACGCGGCTGCCGGTGGTGCCCGAGCCGAACTGCTCCAGCGCTTCCTGGCCCGCCTTGATCACCTCCGGGTGGAAGGTGAGGCCCATGTAGTTGTAGGTGCCGACCAGGATGGTGTGGCGGCCGTTGATGATGGCCTCGGTCGGCGAGATCACCTTTTCCATCACCACACGGAACGGGTCCGGCAGGCCGGTGGCGTTCAGCGCCGCCCGTTCGTTGATGAGTCCGTCGAATTTGGCGAGCAGATCAGCCATTGGCCCGATCCTTCAGGATCTTCTCGACAGCAGAGGCCACGTGGCCAATGGTCTCCAGATCCGGCAGCATGTTGAGCGGCAGGGTGATGTCGAACTCGTCTTCAATGGCTGCAACCAGATCCATTACGGTCAGCGAGTCAAACTCCAGATCGCTGGCGAACGACGTATCGGGCGTCAACGCAACGCCCTTCTTGTTGAACGGCGCGATCAGGCGGGTGAGAACTTCGTAGATTTGTTGGTGCGACAGCATAAACGACGACCTAGTTGCATGTGTTTTGTCCCGCATGCTCCGACATTATGGTCAAAGCGGGGCAGGGCGAGGGCAGAAGCCTGCCGGTTCGCGAGTCTCTTAGTCCGGGTCGGGGCTTATGACCATCCCTCGTCATGGCCGCTCGTCACCGCTACCCGTCAAAGCCGCCCGTCACAGCCATCCGTGGGCCTGATACCAGCGGGCGGTCTCCAGCAGCCCTGCGTCGGCGCTGATGGCCGGCTGCCAGCCGGTCAGCCGCTGCAGGGTGTCGTCCGCCGTGGTCCAGTCCGGGTGGAGCAGCTCGCGCACCTTGCCGGGGGTCACCATCGGCACCCGGCCGAGGAACGGCGCCAGCACCGCATTGGCCTGGCCCACGCCGCGCAGGAGCAGGGCCGGCACCGGCACGCAGGCCACCCGCTTGCCGAAGGCCGCGCCGATCCGCTTGTAGAGGTCCGCCAGCAGGTAGCCGCCCGGCTGGCCGTCGTGCACTTCGGCGAGGGTGCCGTGGATGGACTCATCGGCGTCCAGCGCGGCCGCGAGCGCTGCGGCGAGGTCGCCCACATGAATGAGGGAGGCGCGCGCCCGGGCATTGGGCAGGGGCGCAAGGCCGAACTTCGCGGCCTGGAACAGGCTGAGGGTTTCCCGGTCGCCGGGGCCGTAGACGGCGGGCGGGCGCACAATGGCCCAGGTTCCCCCGGCCCTGGCGCGCACCAGCTCCTCGGCCTCGCGCTTGCTCCAGGCGTAGTCGGAGAGAGAGGGCTCCCGTGCCGCGAGGGACGAGACATGGAGAAACCGCTCGACGCCGCCGCCGGCGCAGGCGGCCAGGATTCGCTCGGTGCCCTCGATGTTGGCGCGGGCGAAATCGTCGCGGTTGCGGCCCTTGATGGCGCCCGCCACATGGATGCAGTGGCTTGCGCCCAGCACCAGCTCGGCAAGGGAGCGCGCATCCTCAAGGCTGCCCTTCACCCAGGTGATGCCGGATTCCAGCACTTGCGGGCGGCGGGTGAGGGCGCGCACGTCCCAACCCAGCCGGGCCAGCTGGCGGATCAGGTGCGTGCCGACGAACCCGGTCGCGCCGGTCACGGCGACGACCCGGTTCGTCATGGATCGATTCTGGCTGGACGCGCTCAAGCCGCGACGCTGAGCGGGACGATCTGGCCGGAGAGATACAGCTGGCGCGCCTTGGAGCGGCTCAGCTTGCCCGAGGAGGTGCGCGGCAGGCTGCGCGGCGGCACCAGCTCGACGATGCAGTTCATGCCGGTGATCTGGCGCACCTTGGCGCGGATTTCCTCGCGCAGGCGGATGCGCTCGGCCGGGTCGGAGACGCGGCACTGCACCAGCACGGCGGGACGCTCCTCGCCATTGGGCTCGGTCACCGCGAAGGCGGCGATGTCGCCGTTCTTGAAGCCCGGCAGCTGCTCAACGGCCCACTCGATGTCCTGCGGCCAGTGGTTTTTGCCGTTGATGATGATCATGTCCTTGGCGCGGCCGATGATATAGAGCGAGCCGTCCAGCAGGTAGCCCATGTCGCCGGTGTCGAGCCAGCCGTCCTCGCTGAGGCACGCCCGGGTCGCTTCCGGGTCGCGGAAGTAGCCCTTCATGATGGATGGGCCCTTGACCAGCACGCGGCCGATCGCCCGCTCCGGCAGGACCTTGTCGTTCTCGTCGCGGATCTCGATGAAGTGATCCGGCAGCGGCTTGCCGCAGTTGACGATGGCGCGGTAGCGCGCCGGCTGGCGCGGGTCGCGCGGGCTGTCCATGTCGCCCGAGAGCATGCGCTCGTCCACCAGATCGGTGATGATGCCCTGGCCGACGGGGACAAAGCTGATGGCGACGGTCGCCTCGGCGAGGCCGTAGGACGGCATGAACGCACCCGGCTTGAAGCCCGCGGGGGCGAACGCATCGATGAAGGCCTGCATCACGTCCGGGCGGATCATGTCGCCGCCGTTGCCCGCCACGCGCCAGCGCGACAGGTCGAACTTCTCGGCCACGTCGGACGGGGCGCGACGGGCGGTGATGTCATACCCGAAAGTCGGGCTGTAAGAGATTGTGGTGCCTTTGTTTTCCGAGATCAGCTTCAGCCACGTCAGCGGGCGGCGCACGAACTCGTCCGTCGGGATAAGGTCGGTCGAGACCTGGCTCGTCAGCGTGGCGAGGAAGCAGCCCACAAGGCCCATGTCGTGATAGAACGGCAGCCAGGAGATGCAGCGGTCGGTCGGCTGCACGCGGGTGCCGTGGTAGGCCTGGCCGTGGCAGTTGGCCAGCATGGCGCGGTGGGTCACCTCGACGCCGTGCGGGAAGCGGGTGCTGCCGGAGGAGTACTGGAGGTAGGCCACATCGTCCGGGTGCGCCTTGGGCAGCTCGCCCTCGGCCTGCGGCAGGGCGGCAAACGCCTCCCAGTCGCCGACGAAGACCGCGCCCAGGCCGTCGGCGGCCTCGCGGATGATGTCGATCAGGCCCGACGGGGCCAGCACCACCTTGGGCTCGCTGCTGGAGAGCTGGTTGCGGATCTGCTGGATGTAGCCTTCGCGGCCACCGAAGGAGGTGGGCAGCGGCAGCGGCACCGGCAGGCCGGTCGCGTAGGCGCAGGCGCTGAACGCGATCATGAAGGCGGAGGAGGTCTCGGCGATCAGGGCGATGCGATCACCGCGCTCCACGCCCAGATGCATCAGGCGCCGGGCATGGGCAATCGCGCCTTCGCGCAGGGCGGAGAACGGCAGCACTTCCTTCAGCTCGCCGCGGGCGGTGTAGACGTTGAAGCCGCGCACACCCTGCGCTGCGTAATCCAGAGCCTCGGTGAAGGTCTCGAAGTCCGCATAGCGACGGGGCAGGCTGTCTTCCGTCGGCGTCGGCGTCAGCACAGCCGCGTTCACTTGCGCGGCCGGCTTTCCGTTCAACTGATCCGCCACCCCGTTCACGATGTCGGCATTGAGTTGCTGCGAAGTCGAATTCAGCAACGCTGCGCTCCCGTCTCTAATAACTGACCCAACCACGCGTGACTCGCGGGTTGCATCTCAAAACTGTCATCCAGCATGGACTTTTGCCTGTCAGTCGCGTTCAAATTCCGGCCCGACTGTGGCAGGATCAAGGCGATTGATCCCTGAGACGTTCCTATGAAGTGTCTTTCCGCATGGCTCAAGCCCCTTTGAATACTGCGCGTTTGAAAGACCTGGCCCTGCGCTACGTCTCCCGTTACGCCACCACGCGCCACAAGCTTGCCACTTACCTGCGCCGCAAGGTTCGGGAAAAGGGGTGGGATGCCGGGTCGAACGTCGAGGCGGTAACGGCGGACGAGGGGCTGGACAGCGCGGCCGAAGCGGCGATCGCGGAGGCGGTGGGTTATGTGGAGCGCCTGGGCGCGGTGAATGATGTGGCCTTTGCCGAGGGGCGGGCGCGGGCGCTCACCCGCCGGGGCATGGGCGCGCACCGCATCCGCCAGGCGCTGAGCGGGGCAGGCATCGGAGCGGAGGTGACGGACGAAGCCCTTCACGAGGTGGATGCGCTGGAGGCCGCCGTCGCCTACTTGCGCCGCCGCCGCTGGGGGCCGTTCGGAGAGGGAGCGCCCCATGATCCCGATGCCCGGCGCAAGGCGTTTGCGGCCATGATGCGCGCCGGCCACCCGCCGGACCTGTCGGGCAAACTGCTGCGGCTCGCGTCGGAGGAGGAGCTGGAGCAGTTCCGCGCCGAACGCGCTGTCAGTTAATCAAAACGAAAACCAATCAGTCGGTTACACGATATTTTGAAGTTTTCGCGCGAGGAGCGCTTCGGCCTGAGCGGGCGTGTCCACATCCTGAAGCACGCCGGGGGACGGGGTTTCCACCTCGGCCACCGCGTCCTGAAGCTCGGCCAGCAGGTGCCTTGCCCCTACATCGCCGCTGAGGGCCATCAGGCGCGGGAAATGCTGGCGTGCCCACAGCACCGGATTGCCGCGCCGGCCCTCGTGGACGGGCACGCAGATGGAGCGGCCCGCCGCCGGGTCGAACGCTTCCATCAGCGCGCGCAGGGTGGCGGGCGTCACCTCCGGCATATCGCCGAGGCAGATGAAGCACCCGCTCCATGTCTCCGGGATGCTGGAGACGCCGGCGCGGATGGACGTGCTGAGGCCGTCCGCAAAGTCGGCGTTGTGAACGAAGCGCACGGGCGTGTCCGCAAGGGCGGCCCGCACCCGTTCGGCCTCGCATCCCGTCACCACGATCGGCGGCGGCAGACCGGCCGCGCAGAGGGTGCGGACCACATGGGCGAGGATCGGGCGGCCGTCTACCTCGATCAGCAGCTTGTTCGTCTCGCCCATGCGCCGGGACTGCCCGGCAGCGAGCACGATCGCCCCGATCGGCCCCGGCTGGTCCGAAGTTGCATCGGCGCTGCGGCGCGGCGTCGGCCGCTCGGGGATCTCATCGATGAGGCCGCCGACGCCCATGTGCGCGATCGTGCGGCTGTCCACGGAAAGTCCGGCTGCCAGCCGCTCCAGCACCATGTCCAGTCCGTTGCGCTTGGGCGAGCGGGCGCAGCCCGGCAGGCCCAGCACCGGGCGGTCGCCGAGGCGGGCGAGGCAGAGCAGATTGCCGGGGTCGACCGGCATCCCCAGCCGCTCCACATGGCCGCCCGCGCGGACAATGGCGGCCGGGATCACGTCCTGCCGGTCGGCAATGGCTGAAGCGCCGATCACCAGCAGGATATCCTCGGGCGCGTCCTGGAGCGCCCCTGCCACGGCTGCGGTCTCGTGGGGCACGATCAGGGTCCGGTCGAGCCCGAGCCCGAGCGGGGCAAGGCGCGCCGCCGTGACCCGCTCGGTCTTGGCGAACAGGGCATCGCTCTGGCCGGGGAGGCGGGTCTGGATCAATGCCACCCGCTGCCGCTGAAAGGGGGCGAGGCCAAGGCCGATCTCCGCCGCCGCCTCCAGCGCTGCCGCAACCCGCGTGCGGGGCACGGCATAGGGAATGATCTTGATGGTTGCGACCATCTGGCCCGCCGCCGCCCGGGCATGGCGGGGCAGGGTCGCCAGGGTGATCGCCTCGTCCACCAGATTGAAGCGGTGCACCGCCTCGACGTCCAGCGTCACCAGGCCCGGCACGTCCGCATAGAGATTGCAGCGCCCCGTTGCCGCCTTGCCAACCCGCAGGCCGGGGGCGGCCAGCCGTTCGGCCAGAAGCCGTGCCGCGTCGTCCTCCAGCAGATCCTCCGCATCCGGCTGTGCCACCACCACCTGATCAAGGCCGGCGGCCTCAAGAAACCGGATGTCGTCTGCCGTCAGCCGCAGGCCCTTGCGCAGACGGCGGCCGCCAACGCTCAGGCTGTGGGCGAGGATGGCACCTTCGGCGTCTTTCGGGGCGACGGGGCCAAAGCGCATCAGGCCGCTCCTTGCCGCAGATGGGCCGTCATCTGCGCGGCAATGGAGAGGGCAATCTCGGCGGGCGATTTCGCGCCGATGGCAAGGCCGGCCGGGCCCTGAATACGCGCCAGTTGCGCGTCATCGAACCCCTGCGCCTTCAGCCGCTCCAGCCGGGCAGCGTGGGTTTTGCGCGAGCCGAGCGCGGCAATATAGAAGGCAGGCGAGGCGAGAGCCGCCGCCAGCGCGGGGTCGTCCAGCTTGGGATCGTGGGTGAGGGTGACGATGGCCGAGCGGCTGTCCGGCTTCCACGCCCGCAGCGCCTCGTCGGGCCAGAGCGGGGAGACCTCCACATCCTCGAACCGCCCCCTGGCGAACGCGGCGCGCGGATCGATGACGAACGGCGCATAGCCCAGCGCCCGCGCCATGGGCACCAGCGATTGCGCGATATGGACCGCGCCGACGATGGCGAGACGCAGCGGCGGTTCATAGACCGCCAAGAGCCAATCGTCCGCCGGAGCGGTGTGCGCCTCGGCGATGGCGCTGACGCCGGTGGAGATGCGGGTGGCAACCGCAACGCTGCGCCCGGCGCTGCGCGCGTCGAGAATACGGCGCATCAGCTCAGGCGAGAAGTGGCGCTCGTCCACGGGCTGAACAAGCACGGAAATGCGGCCGCCGCAGGCGAGGCCCACGGACCAGGCCTGGCTGTTGCTCACGCCATAATCAAGCCGGAGGGCGCGCCCCTCCGCCAGTGCCTGCTGCGCGTTCACGATCACGTCGCCCTCGACGCAGCCGCCGCTGACCGATCCCTGAAACAGGCCATCGTCCCGTACCACCATGTGGGACCCGGCAGGGCGAGGGGCGGACCCCCAGGTTTCGATCACGGTTGTCAGGGCCACCCTGTGGCCTTCGCCGCCCCATGCGAGCGCCTGGCGGAACAGGCTGGCGATATGGTCCTCAGTCGGTGTCATGGCTTGAAACAACCTCCGAGCCGATCCTCGCGACCCGCCTTGCTGATACTGAACATGGGGCAGGATCCGCAAGGGCGGCACATTGGCCGCGAAGACCCGGGCCTTCGCGGGCGGCGCCGGGTGCATCACGCGTGCGCCGGACCTTCCGGCTGTGATGAGGGTGGTTTTACTGGCCGGTGTAGTAATATAATATCATTAGTGATTTCACGGATTTGACCACGTGTGCCGGGCATGTTCGGGGCGCAGGGCGATCGTCCAAAAATGCGCCGAGTCGAGTGTGATTCTAGGCGGATGGTCTCGATGATACCGCTGGCACCTACCCGATCGGGTTAATAGCAACAAAAAGGGGGGTGCTGAAAATGGTCGTAGAGGGTTCGGCCGCCGGCGCCGTGGGCGCAGGTAGTGGTTGAATTAAGTCTGATTTAACCATATGATTCCAATTTCGGACCAACGTACTGTTAGCAAAGGTTTTTTTGTTAATACCGTTGGCTTGGTGAAGCGTTTTGGCAGGGGGATTTCAGACGCTCGACCAATAGATTACTTTGATAAGTTTAATTATTGCGTCCATGAAAGCGGGCGCGTCAGGACTTTGAAAATTGGACGCGCTGAGAACATGTGCTAATTGTCGTCGTAGCACAATTCTGTGGTGCATAGCGTTGGAAGGAACCAAATGGCGGAGAGGGTTCAAGGAGGGGAGAACCTCGACCGGCAGTCCGATGTCGTTGGGGAAGAAGTCACCGGGACCGTAAAATGGTTCGATGCCGTAAAAGGTTACGGCTTTCTGGTGCCTTCTAACGGCGGCGGAGATGTCTTGGTTCACTTTACTGTTTTGCGGGAGGTGGGGCGTCGCACTTTGCCTGAAGGGGCGACGGTAACCTGTCTTGCCGTGAGGCGGGATCGCGGCCGTCAGGCGTCGAAGATCCTCAGTCTGGATCTCTCGACGGCGATCGGCCCTGATCCCGAGACGGTTTTGCAGCGTGTTGCCGAGAGGACGGATCCACTTTCGCTCCTGCCTCTGGCCGGAAATTTTGAAACCGTTACGGTAAAGTGGTTCAATCGGTTGAAGGGGTATGGCTTCCTCTCACGTGGTGTGGGAACGCAGGATATCTTCGTTCACATGGAAACGCTGCGGCGGGCGGACATACTGGAGCTGGTCCCTGGTCAGAGCTTGAAGGCCAGGATCGCATCCGGCGAGAAAGGACCGCTGGCCGTTGTCGTGGAAAAAGTGGATGACGCATGAACCAGTACGTGAGTTGGGGGCATGAAGTTTAAGTCATCCCCGTTAGGGATATCCCTGGGGGCGGGCGTGGCAATTGCTGCGCTCGCCCTTGTCGTGCAGGGAGGTGGCGTGCCCGAAAATAGCGTGCCGGGAGGTCATGCGGACCGGGCGGGCGTTGCCGCGCCAGGGTTCAGTCTCGGCTTTGCGCGCGCCGAAGCCCGGCCGGATGGACAGCCGCAGCGGCTGCCGGTCTCCGGCCTGTCGATCAGGACCGCGGCCGGAAAGCAGTTCAATTTTTCCGTCGAGGTGGCCCGCACGCCGGAGGAACTCGCCACCGGCCTCATGTATCGCCGCGAATTGGCGGAAGATGCGGGCATGTTGTTTCTCTTTCGGCGGCCGCAACGGGCGTCGTTCTGGATGCTGAACACCTATATTCCGCTCGATTTGATCTTCATCGGAACGGACGGGCGCATCGAGAGCATTCAGGCCAACGCCAAGCCGATGACGATGGACCCCATCCAGTCCAAGGGGCCGGTGATTGCGGTTCTGGAAATCGGGGGCGGTTTGGCGGCGCGCCACGGCCTTGCCCCCGGTGACCGGGTTCTGCACGCGGAACTGCCAAAGGAAGGCACGTCCTCCCAAAGGCGGGGCGGCGCGGGCTTTTTCTGGAAACCTCATAGTTGACGGCCTGGATCAGGCAATCTCCCGGGCCCGGCTGTGACGGGCGGCAGCGTGGCTGTCGCACCGATCAGCCGGGGACGGGGGCGTTTGCGCGTCATTTCGGTCTCGTGCCGGGCCTTGCTGACGGGGGCGCGGGACGGAGATCTGACTTGTTGCCGGAATGATGCCGGTGTATAAATAAAAAAGAATAAAATAATAATCTGATCGATGGGGTTGTCGAATTCGACAGCGTGGGGAGGAAAAGAATGAGAAGTTCCGGGATTTATGGCGTCCTGACGGCGTGTATTTTGCTTGCGGCCTGCGGAGCGAAGGATCAGGTGGAAAAGGCCTTCGAGGCCAAGTACGCGAAGGATCTTTGCCTTCAGCTTGCCGACAGTTTTCCGATTACCGTTACCTACCAGACCGACCTCAGCGAAGCGCCGGAAGCGGGGTGGATCCAGGCGCTGGTGAAGGAAGGCGTGCTGGTGCCGGGCGCCGTGACCCAGTCCGCAGAAGCCTCCGCGCCCCAATCCGGGGAGGCATCCGCGCCGTTGAATATGGCCGCGTTTGACCTGAGCGAGGAAGGGCGCGCCTACCTGCGCGACAACAGGCTCTGCTACGGCAAGACCGAGGTGGACCGCGTGCTCACCACGCGCGAATATGCCACCGGCGCCAAGCGGTTCCTCGATGCTCAGGTCCTGCTCCGGCATGTGGTCACCGCGCCGTGGGCCAACAATCCGGACCTGAAGCAGTATGTGAAGTCCGGCCGGGAGACGGTGCAGCGCACGCTCAGCCGCACGGACGACGGCTGGATGCTGCCGTAACCCGGGAGTCATCAGCGCCTGCGATGAGATCTGACCGGGCAGGGCCCGCCGTGCAGGGACGGCGCGGCCCCGCCCATTCTCGTTCAGGCCCATTCTCGTTCAGGCGCGCCCGGTTTGCCTTGAAGCGTCCCCGCCATGACCTGACCTGACAAAGAGAACCTGACCTGACAAAATTGCGGTTAAGGGCGATCACCGGTTCGGCATCTCTTGCCGCAACCGGCCTTGGACGCTAGACGTGCCCCCGAGTTTCTACGAAGCCAACGGAGGGCATGGGAAATGACGGCCATTGTGGATATCGTCGGGCGGGAGATTCTGGACAGCCGGGGCAATCCCACCGTCGAGGTCGATGTTCTGCTGGAAGACGGTTCGTTCGGCCGCGCCGCCGTGCCCTCCGGCGCGTCGACGGGTGCGCACGAAGCTGTCGAGAAGCGCGACGGCGACAAGGGCCGTTACCTTGGCAAGGGCGTGACCCAGGCGGTCGAGGCCGTGAACGGCGAGATCTTCGACGCTCTGGCCGGCCTGGACGCGGAAGATCAGGTCCAGCTTGACCGGATCATGATCGATCTGGACGGCACCCCGAACAAGGGCCGCCTCGGCGCCAACGCCATCCTCGGCGTGTCGCTGGCGGTTGCCAAGGCGGCGGCGGAGGCCCGGGGCCTGCCGCTGTATCGCTATGTGGGCGGCGTGTCGGCCCGCACCCTGCCGGTGCCGATGATGAACATCATCAACGGCGGCGCGCACGCGGACAATCCGATCGACTTCCAGGAGTTCATGATCATGCCGGTCGGCGCGGACACGCTGGCCGACGCCGTGCGCTGGGGCGCGGAGATCTTCCACGTCCTGAAGAAGGAGCTGTCGGCGGCGGGTCTCAACACCGCCGTGGGTGATGAAGGCGGCTTTGCGCCGAACCTGGCGTCCACCACCGCCGCCATCGACTTCGTGATGAAGTCGATCGAGAAGGTGGGCTTCAAGCCGGGCGAGGACGTGTACCTGGCCCTCGACTGCGCCTCGACCGAGTTCTTCAAGGACGGCAAGTACGTGCTGGCGGGCGAGGGCAAGACCCTCGAGTCCGGCGAGTTCGCCGCTTACCTGGCGGACCTGGTGGCCAAGTACCCGATCATCTCCATCGAGGACGGCATGGCCGAGGATGACTGGGCCGGCTGGAAGGCGCTGACCGACGCCATCGGCAACAAGTGCCAGCTGGTGGGCGACGACCTGTTCGTCACCAACTCGGTCCGTCTGCGCGAAGGCATCAAGAAGGGCGTCGCCAACTCGATCCTGGTGAAGGTCAACCAGATCGGCTCGCTGACGGAGACGCTGGATGCGGTCGAGACCGCGCACCGCGCCCGCTACACCGCCGTCATGTCGCACCGCTCGGGCGAGACCGAGGATTCGACCATCGCCGACCTGGCCGTCGCCACCAACTGCGGCCAGATCAAGACCGGCTCGCTGGCCCGTTCGGATCGTCTCGCCAAGTACAACCAGCTCATCCGCATCGAGCAGGAGCTGGACACGGCGGCGGTCTATGCCGGCCGGTCGATTCTCAAGGCGTAAATAATATTCGTGAATTGTGTGGTCTTGCGGGATCACACACCACATCTTGTAAGGGCGCCGGTCTGGAAAAACGGACCGGCGCTTTTTCTGGCCAATTCTGCGCCTTTGATTAATTCCATCCCTTGACGGAACAATAGAGGCATGTTGATTTAGCCCCGTGGATACGGAATCGCCCCTCTTTTCATTGATTCGTCAGGCACTTGTGCCTGCCGGGTGCATTGTGGCCATTGGCTACTTTGCCTACCATACCTTTCAGGGCGAGCATGGCCTTCGGGCTTACACGGTTTACGAGTCCCAGATCCGCGAACTGACCAAGACCGCCGAGCAGGTGCGCAAGCAGCGCCAGACGCTGGAGCATCGGGTGGCGCTGCTGTCGCCGGAGCACATTGACCCGGATTACGCGGACGAACTGGTCCGCCGCCATCTCGGCCTCGCCCACCCGGACGAGGACGTGATCATGCTGGAGCCGCGCCGCTAGGCTCCGGTTTTCCAGTCGCAGGAGGGGCTGACCCCTCCCGGCTTCCCCGTCTTCTCTCAGGACGCGTCCGCCGCCTCGCCGGTGGCGGCCTTGGCCTGCCGGCGTGACAGATCAAGGAAGTTGCGGGCAATGGCGGGCAGGCTGCCGCGCATGTGAGCAAGCGCCAGCCGCGCCACCGGTTTGACATCGGCGAGATTGCGATAGGCAACGCCGGTGACGGCCAGCTGCCGCATGGACGCGGGCACCAGCGAGACCCCCAGCTCCGCCGCGACGAGCGAGAGCACCGAGACGATCTGCGGCGCGGGCTGGCCGATGATCGGCTCGAAGCCCACCTCGCGGCAGGCATTGGCCGCCGCGTCGAACAGGGTGGGGCCGATGGGCTTGGGCGTCAGGATAAAGGGGTCTGCGTGCAGGCTGGCGAGGTGGATTTCCTGCTGGTCGTCCTCAAGGGCCGCGGCGCGGGCGAGGGGCAGGGCGGCGATCAGCGGTTCGTCGGGGAAGGGGTGGGCCTGAATGTCCTCCCCGTCGATCGCGCCGGGGCGGAGGAACGCCAGGTCGAGGCTGCCGTCGCGTAGGCCCGCCACCAGGCCGTTGCTGTTGCGCTCGTCCAGCGTCAGGTCCACGTCGGGAAAGCTGCGCCGGAAGGCGCGGATGGAGGCGGGCACCACGGTGTTGAGCACGGCCGAGCCGGTGAAGCCCACCCGCAGGATGCCGGTCTCCCCGCGTGCGGCGCGCTGGGCGCTG
The DNA here is from genome assembly GCF_051304405.1 of Pedomonas sp. V897. Lineage (NCBI taxonomy): Bacteria > Pseudomonadati > Pseudomonadota > Alphaproteobacteria > Sphingomonadales > Pedomonadaceae > Pedomonas > Pedomonas sp. V897. The sequence continues at coordinate 551,984 of NZ_JBPPGG010000002.1, read as the reverse complement.
CGGATGGCGGCGCGGGCCTGGTCCGGCATGGTGCGCACCGCCTCAAGGAAGGCGCGGCCGGCCTCGGTCAGCTCCGCCCCGTGGGGCACCCGGTGAAACAGGGCCGCGCCAATCTCCTGTTCCAGATCGCGGATCTGCTGGCTGAGCGGCGGCTGGCCAATGCCCACCCGTGCGGCGGCCCGGGTGAAATTGCCTTCCTCCGCCACGGCGAGGAAGTAGCGGATATGGCGCAGCTCCATCTGGTATCTCCAATACCTATCACAATCGGCCGTATCATATATTGGACGAATATGGTTGGGAGAGTCATCTTTCCTGCGTGGCGACACTGATATTGACGCTCGGAGGTGCTCCGATGACCCGTTCACTCCCCCTGGTGTTTCTGCCCGGCCTGCTGTGCGACGAGCGCCTGTGGCGTCGTCAGGCCGAGGCGCTCAAGGACATTGCCGACCCTCTCATCGCCGACCTGACGCAGGACGACAGCGTGGCGGGCATGGCGGCACGGGTGCTGGCGTCCGCGCCGCCGCGCTTTGCGCTCGCCGGGCTCTCCATGGGCGGCTACGTGGCGTTCGAGATCATGCGCCAGCAGCCCGAGCGGGTGACGCGTCTGGCCCTGTTCGACACCAGCGCCGCGCCGGACTCGCCCAAGCGCGCCGCCCTGCGCCGGGCGAGCATCGACTCCCTGAGGGTCGGCAAGTTCATGGGCGTGACCAAGCGCATGTTGCCCCAGCTTGTCCACGCCCGCCATGTGGACGGCCCGGTGGGCGACGAGGTGTGCGACATGGCGCAGCGCGTCGGCGGCGCGGCGTTCGTGCGCCAGCAGACCGCCATTCTGGGCCGCCCGGACTCGCGCCCGACGCTCGCGTCGATCCGGGTGCCGACCATGGTGGTGGTGGGCGCGGACGATGTGACGACGCCTGTCGCGCAGGCCCGGGTCATGCACGAGGGCATCAAGGACTCGACGCTGCATATCCTGCCCGAATGCGGGCATCTGCCGCCGCTTGAGCAGCCCGTGGCGACCGCCCGCCTGCTGCGGGACTGGCTGCTGGCGGGCGAGGGCGCGCAGGCCATGGCCGCCTGAGCGCGCCGCAAGACTTTCCCTTCCTGACTTCCCCCCCCCCTGACTTCCCACCGTGGGGCGTTCATCGTTCGCGATGGGCGCCCTCTTTTTTTGTGGACGCGGGCATCGTTCCGATTGTTTGCTATCGGCTTGAATATCCCTTGTAATTCGCTGTTGCGACCCAACATCATTCCCTGCGTTCTCTCTGTCAGCCAAGGCATCCTTCAAAGCTTGGTTGTGAAAATTCCTTGGCGCGGCTCTATTGCTGGGCTAACAACGATGAGACGATTTAGAAACAAACCGAACGTTCGGTTACAAGTGGAGGGGTGATTATGTCGCCATCGCCCGACACCGGAGCAGCAAACGCCGGTGGTAAGCAGAAAGGGAAGGGCCGGAACCGTCGGGAGGAGACGGACGCGCTGCGAACCAGCCGCATTCCGACCCCGGACTATCCAGAGCCCTACAAGGCCAGCTTTGAGGAGCTGAAGCAGTATTACCGCGATATGCTGCTCATCCGCCGGTTCGAGGAGCGCGCGGGCCAGATGTATGGCCTTGGCCTCATCGGCGGCTTCTGCCACCTCTACATCGGCCAGGAAGCGGTTGTCGTCGGCATCCAGTCCGCGCTCCGGAAGGGCGACAGCATCATCACCGGTTACCGCGACCACGGCCACATGCTGGCCTGCGGCATCGACTCCAAGGCGGTGATGGCGGAACTCACGGGGCGCGCCGGCGGCATTTCCCGCGGCAAGGGCGGCTCCATGCACATGTTCTCCGTCGAGCACGGCTTCTACGGCGGCCACGGCATTGTCGGCGCGCAGGTGTCGCTCGGCGCGGGTCTGGCCTTCGCGCACAAGTACAAGGGCGATGGCGGCCTGTGCGTCACCTACTTCGGTGACGGCGCGGCCAACCAGGGCCAGGTCTACGAATCCTTCAACATGGCGGAGCTGTGGAAGCTCCCGGTCATCTTCGTGATCGAGAACAACCAGTACGCCATGGGCACCAGCGTCAACCGCGCCTCGGCCGAGGATCAGCTGTTCCGGCGCGGCGAGAGCTTCCGTATCCCCGGCATCCAGGTGAACGGCATGGACGTGCTGGACGTGCGCGGCGCGGCCAACACGGCGGTCGAGTGGGTGCGCGGCGGCAACGGTCCGATCCTCCTCGAGATGAAGACCTACCGCTATCGCGGCCACTCCATGTCCGACCCGGCCAAGTACCGCTCCAAGGAGGAAGTGGAGCAGGTGCGCGAACAGTCCGACCCCATCGAGGGCTGCAAGCGCCGTCTGCTGGAATCGGGCAAGATCACCGAGGACGAGCTGAAGGCGATCGACAAGGAAGTGCGGGCGATCGTGGCCGAAGCGGCCGATTTCGCCCAGACTTCGCCCGAGCCCGATCCTTCCGAGCTGTACACTGACGTATTGGTGGAGACGTATTGATGGCCACCGAGATTTTCCTTCCCGCCATGTCGCCCACCATGGAAGAGGGCACGCTGGCCAAGTGGCTGGTGAACGAGGGCGACAAGATCAAGGCCGGCCAGACCATCGCCGAGATCGAGACCGACAAGGCCACCATGGAGCTTGAGGCCGATGACGACGGCATTCTGGCCCGCATCCTCGTGGCCGCAGGCACCGACGGGGTGAAGGTGGGCACGCCCATCGCGCTCATCGCCGAGGAAGGCGAGAACCTGGACGCGCTCGCCGCCGGCGAGAAGCCGGTGACGCCGCAGGCCCCCGCTGCCGACGCCGCCAAGCCCCAGGCCGCCGAATCCGCGCCGCCGGCCGTGCAGCCGTCCCGGGCCGAGGCCCAGCCGCGCAAGGCGGACGTGCGCGACCCCGAGATCACCGGGGAGGTGGTCAAGAAGACCGTGCGCGAGGCCCTGCGCGACGCCATGGCCGAGGAAATGCGCCGTGACGACAAGGTCTTCGTCATGGGCGAGGAAGTGGCCGAGTACCAGGGCGCCTACAAGGTGACCCAGGGCCTGCTCGACGAGTTCGGCCCCAACCGCGTCATCGACACGCCGATCACCGAGCACGGCTTTGCCGGCATCGGCACCGGCGCGGCCATGGGCGGCCTGAAGCCGATCGTCGAGTTCATGACCTTCAACTTCGCCATGCAGGCGATCGACCAGATCATCAACTCGGCGGCCAAGACCAACTATATGTCCGGCGGCCAGATGCGCTGCCCCATCGTGTTCCGCGGCCCTAACGGCGCGGCCTCCCGCGTGGCGGCCCAGCACAGCCAGAACTACGGCCCGTGGTACGCCCACGTGCCGGGTCTGGTCGTCATCGCGCCGTATTCGGCGGCGGACGCCAAGGGTCTGCTCAAGGCGGCCATCCGCTCCGCCGATCCGGTGGTGTTCCTCGAGAACGAGCTGCTCTATGGCCGCGCCTTTGAGGTGCCGGTGGATGAGGACTATGTGCTGCCCATCGGCAAGGCCAAGGTGGTCCGCGAGGGCAAGGACGTGACGCTCGTCTCCTACAGCATCGGCGTGGGCGTGGCGCTCGAAGCCGCCGAACAGCTGGCTGCGGAGGGCATCGACGCGGAGGTGATCGACCTGCGCACCCTGCGTCCGCTGGACAAGGAGACGGTGCTCAAGTCCCTCGCCAAGACCAACCGTCTGGTCTGCGTCGAGGAAGGCTGGCCGCAGTGCTCCATCTCGTCGGAAATCGCCGCCATCTGCATGGAGGAAGGCTTCGACGATCTGGACGCCCCGGTGCTGCGCGTCACCAATGCGGACGTGCCGCTGCCCTATGCCAACAACCTTGAGAAGCTCGCGCTCGTGAAGTCGGCCGATGTGGTCGCCGCCGCCAAGCGCGTCTGCTATCGCTGAGTCGGGGGAAATACCCATGCCGATCGACATTCTCATGCCGGCCCTGTCTCCCACCATGGAGAAGGGCACCCTTGCCAAATGGCTGGTGAAGGAGGGCGACAAGGTCAGCGCCGGTCAGGTGCTGGCCGAGATCGAGACCGACAAGGCGACGATGGAGTATGAATCGGCCGACGAAGGCGTCGTCGGCAAGATTCTGGTGGCCGAGGGCGCGGAAGACGTGGCCGTGGGCACCAGGATCGCCGTGCTGCTGGAGGAAGGCGAGAGCGCGGACGCCATCCAGGCGGGCGGCGGCGCTGCTCCGGCGCCCAAGGCGGAAGCCGCTCCGAAGGCCGAAGCCGCGCCTGCCGCTGCCCCGGCTCCCGCTGCTGCTCCGGCACCTGCTGCTGCGCCTGCCGCTGCTGCCAGCGCGGGCGACCGCGTCAAGGCCTCGCCGCTGGCCCGCCGCATCGCCAGCCAGAAGGGCATCGATCTCTCGACCGTGAAGGGCTCCGGCCCCAATGGCCGCATCATCAAGGCGGACGTGGAAGCCTTCCAGCCCGGCGCTGCCGCGCCTGCGGCGGCTGTGGCGGCCGCTCCGGCTCCGGCGGCCGCGCCCGTCGCGCCGGTCTACGGGCCGCCGGCCGATGTGCCGTTCGAGGAGGTCAAGCTCACCAACATGCGCAAGACCATTGCGCGCCGCCTCCAGGAGAGCAAGCAGACCGTTCCGCACTTCTACCTCACGGTGGATTGCGAGATCGACCAGCTGCTCAAGGTCCGCAAGGAGCTGAACAGCCGCCTCGAGAAGGAGGGCGTGAAGGTCTCCGTCAACGACTTCGTGATCCGCGCCGTGGCACTGGCCCTCAAGAAGGTGCCCGCCGCCAACGTGCAGTTCGCGGGCGACAAGATGTACTGGTTCAAGCGCCAGGACATCTCGGTGGCCGTCGCCATCGAGGGCGGCCTCATCACCCCGGTGGTGAAGGACGCCGGCTCGCTCGGTCTGGCCGAGATCTCGAAGCAGGTGGCCCAGCTCGCCGAGAAGGCCCGCGCCGGCAAGCTCGCCCCCGAGGAGTATCAGGGCGGGACCTTCTCCGTCTCCAACCTCGGCATGTATGGCATCAAGCAATTCGAGGCCGTCATCAACCCGCCGCAGGCGTGCATCCTCGCCATCGGCGCGGGCGAGCAGCGCCCGGTGGTCAAGGACGGCGCGCTGGCCGTTGCCACGGTGATGAGCGTCACCCTGTCGTGCGACCACCGCGCGGTGGACGGCGCAGTGGGTGCGGAATTCCTCCAGGCCTTCAAGCGCCTGATCGAGGACCCGCTGCTGATGCTGGCGTAAGGGGGGAGGCAGTTCATCGTTCTGTTGCGTGTGCATGACCCGGATACACACAGCGGAAAGATGAACTGATGACGACCAAGATCACTCTTGCCGACAAGCTCGGCCAGATCCCCGATCACTGGAACCCCCGTATCGTTGCCACCTGCAATGGCAATGATGTGCGGCTGGTGAAGGCCTCAGGCGAGTTCGTGTGGCACAGCCACGAAGAGACGGACGAGCTGTTTCTGGTGATCGATGGTCAGTTGCGTATGGAGTTCCGCGACCATGTCGAGGTGCTCTCGCCCGGTGAGATGATCGTTGTTCCGCGCGGGGTCGAGCACCGGCCCTGCGCCGAAACTCCGGAAGTCAGCCTCATGTTTTTTGACCGCGAGGGCACGGTGAACACCGGTGGCGTGGTCTGTGAATTGACACGCGGGGAGCTGGAACGGATCTGAGCCGCTCCAGCCCCGCCAGGCGGAACCGGCTAGCCCGAGTGCCGGCAGGATCCACAGGTTTCAGGAGAGTTAGCATGTCCCAGTTCGACGTTGTGGTGGTGGGCGGCGGCCCGGGCGGCTATGTGGCGGCCATTCGCGCGGCCCAGCTGGGCCTGAATACGGCGGTGGTGGAGCGCGAGCATCTGGGCGGAATCTGCCTCAACTGGGGCTGCATCCCGACCAAGGCGCTGCTGCGCTCCAGCGAGATGTACCACACCATGCAGAACGCTGCCGCCTACGGCCTCAAGGCGGACAACGTCAGCTTTGATCTTCAGGCGATCGTCAAGCGCTCGCGCGGCGTCTCCGGCCAGCTGAGCGCGGGCGTCAAGACCCTGCTCAAGAAGAACAAGGTGCAGGTGTTTGATGGCGAAGCGAAACTGACGGGCAAGAACAAGCTGTCGGTCTCGAAGGACGGGAAAGTGGTCGAGGAGATCGCTTTCCGTCACGTCATCCTTGCGACCGGCGCGCGTCCGCGTGAGCTGCCGCACCTGAAGGCGGACGGCAAGCTCGTCTGGAACTACAAGCACGCGCTGGTGCCCGATACGGTGCCGGGCCGCCTGCTGGTGGTCGGCTCGGGCGCGATCGGCGTCGAGTTCGCCAGCTTCTTCTCTGACCTTGGCTCCAAGGTCACCATCGTCGAGATGATCGACCGCATCCTCCCCGTGGAGGATGAGGAAGTCTCCGCCTTCGTCGCGAAGGCCTTTGCCAAGCAGGGCATCACCGTCCGCACCAAGGCGGGCGTCGCCAGGCTGGAGCCGAAGGGGCAGACCATCCTCGCCACCATCGAGGCGGACGGCAAGGCCGAGACGCAGGAGTTCGACCGCGTCATCCTCGCCATCGGCATTCAGGGCAATGTGGAGAACCTGGGGCTGGAGGCGCTGGGCGTCGCGGTGGAGCGCGGCCAGATCAAGACCGACGGCTACGGCCGCACCAACGTGCCTGGCATCTGGGCCATCGGTGACGTGGCCGGCGCGCCGTGGCTCGCCCACAAGGCCAGCCACGAGGGCGTGACCGCCGCCGAGTCCATCGCCGTCGAGCTGGGGAAGGGCGAGGGGCTGCACCCGCACCCGCTCAACAAGGCCAACATTCCGGGCTGCACCTACTGCCGCCCGCAGGTGGCAAGCGTCGGCCTCACCGAAGCCAAGGCCAAGGCCGCCGGCTACGAAGTGCGCGTCGGCAAGTTCCCGTTCATCGGCAACGGCAAGGCCATTGCGCTCGGCGAGCCGGAGGGCTTCATCAAGACGGTGTTCGATGCCAAGACCGGCGAACTCCTCGGCGCGCACATGGTCGGCGCGGAAGTGACCGAGCTGATCCAGGGCTACGTCGTCGCCCGCCAGCTCGAGACCACCGAGGCCGAGCTGATGCAGACCATTTTCGCGCACCCGACGCTGTCCGAGATGATGCACGAGGCGGTTCTCGCCGCCTACGGCCGCGCCCTGCACATCTGACCGGTGCGACCGGTTCGACTTGCCGGTGGGGCATCCCCACCGGCAGGCCGCTGTTGACGAAAGGGCCGCGCCCCGGAGGGCGTGGCCCTTTCGCCTTTGCATGACTGAGGGGCCGGGGCGGCGGGATCGGGTTTACGGGCCGGGCAGGGCGCGTCACTCGCCGCGGCGGCTCTGTGCGCTCTGGTAGCGGGTCTTCTCCTCGTCCGGCGCGGCGCGCACCTCGCCCCTGGCGGGGCGCAGCGTGCCGCTGTCTGCCGTGCGCGGCGCCTGATCGGCATTCGGGGGACGGCCCGGGCGGTGCTCCCCCACCTGATTTTGCACAGCGGTTTCCTCCCCCTGGAGGGAGGCGCGGGCGCCCGCCTTGGCTTCCAGCTGGCGGGATTCCGTTCTGCGGCGCTTCTGCTCTGCCTGGCCGGCAAGAGGGTGGGGCGGGGCGTTCTGGCGTTGGTCGGAGTCGCGGGTCATTCGTTTCTCGTCGGATACGTCGTTTGGTGGTATGGAGGGAGGACGGCCGGAGCCTGTCCCGGACTCCAACGGCAGGCGCGGCGCCCTGTTCCCGGCCGTTTCTGCGGGAGGACAGCCGTGACCCGCGACCGGCCGCGCGCGTTTTGGTATTGACCCGGTTGCTGTGTTTCCCTGATAAAAATAGACCGAACGGTAGTTCGGGAAATAACCGGCAGGATTTCCGCGCCGGTTGACTGGCCCCCGGCTGGCTGATTCCCGGTTCGCTGGCCAGAGGTGTAGGAGTTGCGGAGAAGGCGATGAGCGGACACTCCAGAATCAGGAACGAGGCCCTGCGGTCGAAGATCATGACGGCAGAGGAGGCGGCTGCGCTCATTCCATCCGGCAGTGCCATCGGCATGAGCGGCTTTACCGGTTCGGGCTATCCCAAGCAGGTTCCGCTGGCGCTCGCCGCCCGCATCGAGGCGGAGCGGGCGAAGGGCAATCCGTTCCGCGTGAAGATCTGGACCGGCGCCTCCACCGGACCTGAACTGGACGGCGCCCTTGCCAAGGCGGACGGCGTCGAGTTCCGCCTGCCGTACAACAGCGATCCCGTGGCGCGCGACAAGATCAACGCGGGCCAGATGGAATACCTCGACATGCACCTGAGCCAGGTCGCGCCCGTTGCCTGGCAGGGGTTCCTGGGACCGCTCGACGTGGCGGTGGTGGAAGTCACCGCCATCCGCGAGGACGGCACGCTGGTGCCGTCGTCCTCCGTCGGCAACAACAAGACCTGGCTGGACCGGGCGGAGAAGATCATTCTCGAGGTCAACAGCTGGCAGAGCGAGGCGCTGGAGGGGATGCACGACATCTACTACGGCACGGCCCTGCCGCCCAATCGCGTGCCCATCCCCATCGTGCGCGCCGACGACCGCATCGGCTCCACCACCTTCCACGTGGACCCGGCCAGGATCGTCGCCATTGTCGAGACCGATACGCCGGACCGCAACCTGCCGTTCAGCGCGCCCGATGAAGCCTCGCAGGCGATTGCCGGGCACCTGCTCGAATTCTTCAGCCATGAAGTGAAGAAGGGGCGCCTGCCCGAGAACCTGCTGCCGCTCCAGTCGGGCGTCGGCAACATCGCCAATGCGGTGCTGGCCGGGCTGGTGGATGCCCCGTTCGAGAACATGACCGCCTACACCGAGGTCCTTCAGGACGGCATGCTCGACCTCATCGACACGGGCAAGCTGCGCGTGGCGAGCTGCACCGCCTTCTCCCTCAGCCCCGAGGCGGCGGCCCGGCTCAATGCCAACATGGAGGTCTACAAGAACCGCATCATCCTGCGACCGCAGGAGATCAGCAACCACCCGGAGGTGATCCGCCGCCTCGGCTGCCTTGCCATGAACGGCATGATCGAGGCGGACATGTACGGCAACGTCAACTCCACCCACATCATGGGCTCGCGCATCCAGAACGGCATCGGCGGCTCCGGCGATTTCGCCCGCAATGCGTTCATCTCCATCTTCATGTCGCCGTCCACCGCCAAGGACGGCAAGATTTCGGCCATCGTTCCGCATGTCAGCCACGTGGATCACATCACCCAGGATGTGCAGGTGATCGTGACCGAGCAGGGGCTGGCGGATCTGCGGGGCCTCAGCCCCAAGCAGCGCGCCCGGGTGATCATCGAGAACTGCGCCCACCCGACCTACCGGCCGCTGCTGGCGGATTACTTCGCCCGCGCCCAGCGGAGCGGCAGCTATGGCCTGCAAACACCCATGCTGCTGGACGAGGCCCTGTCCTGGCACCACCGGTTCGTCCAGACCGGCTCCATGCTTCCGGAGTAGGGCCTGGAAGGAGAGAGGAACCGGCGGAGAGGGAGCTCGGCTCGGCATCTCCTCGGCATCTCAGTGATGCTCACCGGCCTGTCGTCGGTGTGGCCGCCGTGTGCCGGGGTGGGCCATTTGCCGGCGCTGCCAGAAAACGAGGAACCGGGCGAGACCCAGCCCGAGACCGCTGACCACCAATGCCATGATGACGGGTGCAAAATCGATCAGTCGCCAGTTGTCCATTCGTCCTCCTCAATGGAAATGTGGTTCACAACCAGAAGCGCCGCCACGAACAGAAGAATGCCCGCTATCAGCCACAGGGCGGGGTTGGAGGGCCAAACTCCGGTAAGCAACGGGATCACCATCGATCCGACCAGACAGGTAGAGGCCATGCCGGTGAACAATCCGGCGATCTGCGCGATCCACCCGTTCGTCCGCTCCATCCGATAGCGCTGGTTGTGCCGGTTCTCGAACCACATGGGCCGACCAGTGTCCCGAAGCCTGTTCTTGTTTTGATCATGGTAGCGAAACGGAACAGAGGGCGAAAGCGCGCCATGGTCGTAGAAGCGCTGCATACGGGGCCACCTGCACAAGGCGCACAGCAGCCTCGTGGCTTTCCACAATGGCCCCTCCGCCAAGGCCGTCAGGGTCGAATACGAGGGCGCGGGAAGACGAAAAAGCCGCCGGATCGGAGGATCGGCGGCTTTTTGGACACGCGGGATTAAAGCTGGGGTCAGGACCAGGGCAGGTCGACCGGCTTGAACTGGTCCGTCTCCGGGTCGAGCAGCTGGAGGATGCCGTCCGCCACCGCGAAGTAGGAGCCGTGCAGCTTCAGCTTGCCGGCCTTCTCCCGCTCCGCGACGAAGGGGAAGGTCCGCAGGTTCCGCAGGCTCTGGCGAATGGCCGCCAGTTCCAGCGCCCGCTGGGGATCCATGTCCGGCGCGATCTCGTAGGCCATCAGGATCTGGTCGCGCACCGGATTGATGATGGACATCCACCGGTCGATGAAGCTCATCGGCTCGCCTTCGGGCTTGGACTTGCCCAGCTTGCCGGCGAGGGCGGAGGAGATGCCGCCGCAGCGGGCGTGGCCCATCACCACGATGTGCTCGACCTCCAGCCCGGTGACCGCGAATTCGATCGCGGCGGAGGCGCCGTGGCGGCTGCCGCTGGTGCCGGTCTCGAACGGGGGCACCAGGTTGGCCACGTTGCGCAGCACGAAAAGCTGGCCGGGTTCGGCGTCGAAGATGATGGTGGGGTCGACCCGGCTGTCGCAGCAGGCGATGACCATGATCTTGGGGGACTGGCCCTTGTTGGCCAGAGCGTCATACCGCTCCCGATGCCGGTTGTAGAAGGAGCCTCTGAAGCGGCGGTACCCGTCGATCAGCGCCTCGAACTCGCACCGGGACGGAGTGGCGTCTGTAGTTTCATCTGGCATGGGGGCTAAAGACGGCAATCCGCGCGGAGCGTCAATAGGCTTTGTGCGCCGGGCTGTCCAAACTGCCAAGTCCGCCCGGACACAAAACCGCGCCCCGCAGGCCGAGGTCCGGCTTGGAATGAGCCGCTCAAAGGTTTATGTGGGGGACATGAACAAGCCAGAACTTCTTTCGGCCGGCGGCCGTCCGGTCCTCCGCAAGCCCGAGTGGCTGAGGGTCAAGGCTCCAACCTCCCAGGAGGTTGCGGAGACCCGCCAGCTCATGCGCCGGCTGAAGCTTCATACGGTGTGCGAGGAAGCCGCCTGCCCGAACCTGGGCGAGTGCTGGAAACAGAAGCACGCCACCGTCATGATTCTGGGTGACACCTGCACCCGGGCCTGCGCCTTCTGCAACGTCAAGACCGGGATGCCGCGTCCCGTCGATCCGCTGGAGCCCGCCCACGTGGCGGAAGTGGCGGTGGAGATGGGGCTGGAGCACATCGTCATCACCTCGGTCGACCGGGATGACCTGCCCGACGGCGGCGCGATCCAGTTCGTGCGGGTGATCGAGGAGCTGCGCAAGCGTGCGCCCAACACCACCATCGAGATTCTGACGCCCGACTTCCGCAACAAGATGCAGGCGGCGGTCGAGCGCATCGTCGCGGCCCGGCCGGACGTCTACAACCACAATCTGGAGACGGTGCCGAGGCTCTATCCGACGGTCCGGCCCGGCGCGCGCTACTACCACAGCCTGCGCCTCCTCGAGACCGTGAAGAAGGTGGACCCCTCCATCTTCACCAAGTCCGGCATCATGGTCGGGCTGGGCGAGGAGCGCCTGGAGGTCCATCAGGTGATGGACGACATGCGCTCGGCGGATATCGACTTCCTCACCATCGGCCAGTACCTGCAGCCGACGCCCAAGCACATCAAGGTGGACCGGTTCGTGACGCCGCAGGAGTTCAACGCCTATGCCAGCATGGCCAAGGCGAAGGGCTTCCTTCTGGTCTCGTCGAGCCCGCTCACCCGCTCCAGCTACCATGCGGGGGCGGACTTCGCCCGGCTGAAGGCGGCGCGGCTCGAAAAGCTGGAGCAGGAACGCAGTAAAGGCGTCTGATGCCCCGTCATGTAGAAAAGCGCGTTTTGCCCTACACCCGCGAGCAGCTGTTCGATCTGGTCGCGGATGTGGGCGCTTACCCGCAGTTTCTGCCGTGGGTGGTGGGGTGCCGCATCCGCTCGAAGACGCCGGAGCTGCTGGTGGCGGACCTGATGGTCGGCTTCAAGGTCTTTCGCGAGACCTTCACGTCCAAGGTGACGCTCGACCGGCCCAACCGCATTCACGTGGACTACGTGAACGGGCCGCTCAAGTACCTGCATAACGACTGGACGTTCAGCGAGGCAGGGCCGGGGCAGACGGCCATCGACTTCTTCGTCGATTTCGAATTCAAGAACCGCCTGTTCGAGAGCATGGCCGGCGCGGTGTTTCACGAGGCCGTGAAGCGCATGGTCACGGCCTTCGAGAAGCGCGCCCTTGCGGTTTACGGCGCGGGCGGGGACTCTTCCGGCATCAACAGGTCGAGCGCCACGCGCACCGCCTGAAGGCGAATGCCCTCCCGGCCCAGTTCGGGGTCGAACAGCCGGGTGTCGGCGACCGCCTTTTCAGGGTCGTCGCCGCGCCGGGCGAGGGCGAACACCACCATGCCCACCGGCTTCATGTCGCTGCCGCCGCCGGGGCCGGCGATGCCGGTGATGCCCACCGCCACGTCGGCATGGGAGCGCTGGAGCGCGCCATGGGCGATGGCCCAGGCCACCGCCACCGAGACCGCGCCAAAGGTTTCCAGCACATCGAGGCTGACGCCCAGCGTCTCCATCTTGGCCTCGTTGGAGTAGACCACGAAGCCCCGGTCCAGCACGTCCGACGAGCCGGGAACTTCGGTCAGGGCCGCGGCCACCAGACCGCCCGTGCAGGATTCCGCCGTTGCAACGCGCAGGCCCCGCGCCCGGCAGGCTTCGATGACGGCCTGGGCCTTGGCGGAGATGTCAGCGGGAAACAGCATGGCATGCCTTTCTGTCCGAATACGGCGTAAGCCGGTTGGCGCTGCGATTCTGCCGCCTGCACGCGCGGGCGTGAAGGCGGCTGCCGGAAGCCGGCTCTCCTAGAGCGGAATGACCTGCAACGCAACTCGGGTTGTAAACGCGGGGGCGGGTGCTCAGGCCACGGGCAGGCGCACGGTGGCCATGGCCTGCGCCGCGATGCCCTCCTGCCGCCCGGTGAAACCCAGCCCCTCCGTGGTCGTGGCCTTGACGCTGATCCGGTCGGCCGGCAGGCGCAGGATCTCGGCGATCCGCGCCGTCATCGCGGCCCGGTGCGGCCCCACCTTGGGGCGTTCGCAGATCAGCGTCACGTCCACATGCTCGATGACGCCGCCGCGCGCCTCCACCAGCGCGCGGGCGTGATCGAGGAACTTCCAGGAAGCAGCACCCTTCCACTGCGGGTCGCTCGGGGGGAAGTGCTGGCCGATGTCCCCGGCGGCGATCGCCCCGAGAATCGCGTCGGTGAGGGCATGGAGCGCCACGTCCGCGTCCGAATGGCCGGCCAGGGCGCGCGTATGCGGCACCTTGATGCCGCACAGCCAGACGTGGTCGCCGTCGGCGAAGCGATGGACATCGTAGCCGGAGCCGGTTCGAATGCTGGACATGCTCATCAGAATCTCGCCTGCGCGCTGCCAGTCCTGCGGCAGCGTCACCTTGATGTTGGTCTCGGCGCCCGGCACCAGCACGACCGCGTGCCCATGCGCCCGCAAAAGCCCCGCATCGTCCGTGAACCGGGCATCGCCCGCCGCGAACGCCGCCCGGTGGGCGGCCAGCAGCGGGTCGAAGCGGAAGCCTTGCGGCGTTTGCACCCGCCACAGCCCGTCACGCGCCACCGCCTCGCCCTGCACGGGCAGCGCGCCGGCCCCGTCCGCCTCCAGCGTTCCGGCGTCCCGGCACAGGGTGTCAACCACCGGCAGGGCAGGGGTGGCCCCCGGCGCGGCGTCGAGCGCCGCCAGCAGACGGTCGATGAGGTCATGGGTCACGAACGGCCGGGCGGCGTCGTGAATGAGCACCCGGGCCGCGCCCCCCTCGGCCGCGATGGCCTCCAGCCCCAGCCGCACCGACTCCTGCCGGGTCGCGCCGCCATGAATGGGCGTGCCCACATCGAGGCCGTCGGCGGCCAGGCGGAAGGCGTCCGCATCATCCGGGTGGATCACCACCCGCACCGCGTCGATGGCGGGGTGGGAGGCAAGGCGCTCCAGCGACCAGCGCACCAGCGGCTTGCCGCCAAGCGCGCAGTACTGCTTGGGCTTGTCTGCGCCGCTGCGGGAGCCGCGTCCGGCAGCGACGACGAGGGCGAGGGTTTGATACGTCATGCCGCGCCCTTATTACGGCAAGCCCCGCTTGGCAAACAACCATCTCTCGTGTAGAGGAAATGCCTGTTTTTTGTGCAAAGACCGGAAGGTTGCTGCGATTACGGCACAATCCGGCCATTTGCTATGCAAGGCGGATCCCGGAAACCCATGCAGAAGCTCAAGCCCATTCGTGTTGGCCCTGTCGAGATTGCGAGCCCCGTGATTCTCGCGCCCATGACCGGCGTGAGCGATCTGCCGTTCCGGCGTCTGGTGAAGCGGTACGGCGCGGGGCTGACGGTCACCGAGATGGTCGCCTCCGAGGCGATGGTGCGCGCCACCCGGCAGTGCATGCTGAAGGTGGCCTGGGCGCCGGAGGAGGAGCCGGTCTCCATGCAGCTGGTGGGCACCGACCCGGCGATCATGGCCGAGGCCGCCAAGCTCAACGAGGATCAGGGCGCGGCGATCATCGACATCAACATGGGCTGCCCGGTGAAGAAGGTGGTCAACGGCTGGGCCGGCTCGGCGCTGATGCGCGACCTCGACCACGCGACGCGGATCGTGGAAGCGGTGGTGAAGGCGGTGAAGGTGCCGGTCACCCTCAAGATGCGGATGGGCTGGGACCACAACAGCCTGAACGCGCCAGAGCTCGCCCGCCGGGCGGAGGAGGTGGGCGTGCAGATGATCACGGTCCACGGCCGCACCCGCAACCAGATGTACGCGGGCACCGCCGACTGGGCGTTCATCCGCCGCGTGAAGGAAGCGGTGAAGGTGCCGGTGATCGCCAACGGCGACATCTGCGACTACGACGACTGCACGGCGGCGCTGGAGCAGTCGGGCGCGGACGGCATCATGATCGGCCGGGGCACTTATGGCCGCCCGTGGTTCATTGCCCACGCCATGTACTTTCTGGAGACCGGCATCCGCCTGCCGGAGCCGTCGCTCGAGGCGCAGTACGCCCTGGTGCGCGAGCACTACGACATGATGATCGAGCACTATGACGAGCGCACCGGCGTCGGCATCGCGCGCAAGCATGTTGGCTGGTACACCAAGGGGCTGCACGGCTCCTCGGAGTTCCGCAACCGTTTCAACGTGATCCCGAGCGCGGCAGAAGCCCGTCAGGCCATTGACGACTTCTACCTGCCGCTGCTCGAGCGCGAGCGCCGGGCTGCATGAGCGCGAGGGTGACGCCTGTGGCGCGACGGAGCCAGCCGGGGGCTCCTTCCGTCGAACTGCTTCAGGATATCGTCAACGCCCTGCCGGGGCCGGTGCTGTGCTTCGACGCCGAGGGCGTGGTGCGCTTTGCCAACACGGCGGCGGAGGCGTTCTTCAACATGTCCGCGCGGCTGCTGGAGGAGCGGGGGCTGACCCACGTGCTGCCCGCCGACAGTCCGCTCCTGGGGCTGCTGGAGGAGGCGCGCCGGCAGCAATCCTCCTTTGCGGGCCACGCGGTGGAGCTGGGCTTCATCGGCGGCGGACAGGTGGTGGCGGACATTTCGGTGACGCCGCTTGCCGAACATCCGGGCTGGCTGCTGCTCATGCTGCAATCCCGCTCCATCACCCAGCTTATCGACCGCCATCTCACCCATCAGGGGGCGGCGCGGTCGGTGGTGGGGGTGGCCGCCATGCTGGCGCACGAGATCAAGAACCCGCTCTCCGGCATTCGCGGCGCCGCCCAACTGCTGGAGGACGGCGCGGACGAGATGGGCCAGGAGCTGACCCGCCTCATCTGCACCGAGGTGGACCGCATCCGGGCGCTGGTCGACCGAATGGAGAGCTTCACCGACACCCGCCCGATGGAGCGCCGGCCCGAGAACATCCACCAGATTCTGGGCCACGTGCGCCGCATCGCCGAGAACGGCTTTGCCAAGGGGCTCACCATCCGCGAGCTTTACGACCCCTCGCTGCCGCCGGTTCTCGCCAACCGCGACCGGCTGGTGCAGGTGTTCCTCAACCTCGTCAAGAACGCGGCGGAAGCCGCGGGCGAGGGCGGGGAAATCACCATCACCACCGCCTACCGCCATGGCGTCAAGGTGGCGCTCCGGGGCTCCAGCAGCCGGATCTCCCTGCCTATGGAGATCTGCGTCATCGACAGCGGCCCCGGCGCGCCGCCGGAGATGGTCGATCACATGTTCGAGCCGTTCGTCTCGACCAAGACCAACGGCACCGGTCTGGGCCTTGCGCTTGTGGCCAAGGTGATCGGGGATCATGGCGGCGTCATCGAGTATGACCGCCAGGCCGAGCCGCCGCGCACCATCTTCCGCATTCTCCTTCCGCTTGCACCGGACTCGCAATGACCGACACCGCCACCATTCTGATAGCCGACGACGACGAGGCGATCCGCACCGTGCTGCGCCAGGCGCTGGTGCGCGCGGGGCATGAGGTTCGCACCACGGACACGGCCGCGGGCCTGTGGAAGTGGGTGGAGGATGGTCTGGGCGACGTGGTGATCACGGACGTGGTGATGCCGGACGAGAACGGCCTCGACCTGCTGCCCCGCATCCACGCGCGCAGGCCGGACCTGCCGGTCATCGTCATGAGCGCCCAGAACACGCTGGCCACCGCCGTCAAGGCGACCGAGCGCGGCGCGTTCGAATATCTGCCCAAGCCCTTCGATATCAACGAAGTGAAGGATGTGGTGCAGAGCGCGATCGAGCGCATCCGCTCGGGCCGCGCCGCCCGCCGCGAGGCGGAGGAGGGGCAGCAGGAGGACGAGCTGCCGCTGATCGGCCGTTCGCAGGTGATGCAGGATGTCTACCGCACCATGGCGCGGGTCATCCCGACCGACCTCACCGTGATGATCCTGGGCGAAAGCGGCACCGGCAAGGAGCTGGTGGCCCGTGCGCTCCACAATCTGGGCAATCGCCGCAACGGGCCGTTCGTGGCGGTCAACATGGCGGCCATTCCGCGGGAGCTGATCGAATCCGAGCTGTTCGGCCACGAGCGCGGCGCCTTCACCGGCGCCAGCACCCGTTCGGTGGGCCGCTTCGAGCAGGCGCAGGGCGGCACCCTGTTTCTGGACGAGATCGGCGACATGCCCATCGACGCCCAGACCCGCTTGCTGCGTGTGCTGCAGGAAGGCGAATACACCACCGTTGGCGGCCAGAAGACCAAGCGGGCGGATGTGCGGATCATCTCCGCCACCAACAAGGATCTGCGCAAGCTCATCGAATCCGGGCGGTTCCGGGAAGACCTCTATTACCGCCTGAACGTCGTTCCCATCCGCCTGCCGCCGCTGCGGCTGCGGGCGGACGACATTCCGGAACTCGCCCGCCATTTCCTCGACATGGCCCACCGGGAGGGGCTGCCGCTCCGAACCCTCGACAAGTCGGCCATCGACTGGATGCGCCAGTATTCCTGGCCCGGCAACGTGCGCGAGCTGGAGAACCTGATGCGCCGCCTGGCGGCGCTCGCCCGCGACGACGTGATCACCGCCGCCGCCATCGAACTGGAGCTGAAGGAAAGCCTCACCGAGCCGGAGCCGTTTCTGGCGGTGCCGCACGGCGGGCAGGGGCTGGCCGAGTCGGTGGAGCAGCATCTGGCCCGCTACTTTGCCACTTTCGGGCAGGATCTGCCGCCCGACGGCCTCTATGACCGCATCATTCAGGAAGTGGAGCGGCCGCTGCTGCTGATGGCGCTCGCTGCCACCCGGGGCAACCAGATCCGCGCCGCCAAGCTGCTCGGCCTCAACCGCAACACCCTGCGCAAGAAACTGGGTGAGCTGGGCATCGACGCCGCCACGCTGAAGCGGGTGCGCTAGCCGGACTGTCCGGCGCGGGTCTCTCCCGCGCGGTCTCAAGAGTCTTTTTCCGGAAACCGCGCCGCCCGGCGTGTCGGCGGCGCAAGGTGTGCCATTGCCTGTTCGCGGTTGCCTGCCCGCATGATCCGGCGTGGCGGGGACGCCGCAGTCATGGGAAAAATGCGTATACAGACGAATTGGCCGCCCGTTTTGACAGCCTGTCACTCAATTCGTCGTTTTCTGCGGCATGGGTGCAACACTGTATTTGAACCGCCACGCTTTCGCGTTAAGGTGAAGCGAGGTTCACCAACCCTGGCAGAGCATGACCTTTCTCTTCGAGCCATTCCGACGCTGGCGCATTGGGCGTCGCCGGTTCAGCCGCTGGGCCGCCGAGGTCAATCTCTGGCCGAAACTGGAAGTCGGGCTGGCGGCTGTGACGCTGATCATCGGCGTCGGGAGCTATTTCATCCTCTCCAGCCAGGCGACGGTCGTTCGCATCAATTCACCCCATCTGCTCACCTGGATCATTGTCGCCAACGCCATCCCGCTCAGCATCGTCGCGTTCCTCGTGGTGCGGCGGCTGCGGGTGCTGCTGGCCAACCGGCGGCGGGGCCTTGCGGGGTCGCAGCTGCATATCCGCCTCGTCGGCCTGTTCGCCATGGTGGCGATCATCCCCACGGTGCTGGTGGTGGGGTTCGCCACCTATCTGTTCGATTCGGGCCTCCAGTTCTGGTTCTCGGACCGGGTGCGCACCGTGCTCGACAACGCGGACCAGGTGGCGCAGGCCTATGTGCGGGAGAACCGCGACCGCATTCGCGGTGATCTTCTGGCCATGGCGGGGGATCTCAGCCGCCAGGCGCCGGTGCTGGGGCGCGACGTGCAGGCGTTCACCGACGTGGTGCTGTGGCAGGCGCTGGCGCGCGACCTCACCGAGGCCATCGTGTTCCAGGTGGCGCCCGACCGCGCGATGGACGTGGTCACCCGCGTCACGCTCGACCCCAACGTCACCACCGCCCGGTTGCCGGAGGACGCGGTGAACCGCGCCGCCGACGGCAACATCGTCGTGATCGAGGGGCGGGGCGAGGACAACAACCGGGTGCAGGCGGTCATCCGGCTGGACGGCTACAAGAACACCTTCCTCTATGTCAGCCGCAAGGCGAGCCCGCAGGTGCTCGACCAGGTGGCCCGCACCCAGTCGGCCCTGTCGGACTACCGCCAGCTGGTTCAGCGGCGCAGCGATCTTCAGCTGCGCTTCAACATCATCCTGGTGGTGATTTCGCTGCTCATCCTGCTCGTCTCCATGTGGGCGGCGCTGTGGCTGGCCAACCGGATCGTGGCCCCGATCGGCCGCCTCGTGCGGGCGGCGGACCGGGTGGGGCGGGGCGATCTCACCGTGCGGGTGCCGGTGCGCGGCAGCCCGGACGAGTTCGGCGTGCTCGCCCGCGCCTTCAACCGCATGACAAGCCAGCTTGAAGCGCAGACCAGCGCGCTCGTCTCCGCCAATACCCAGCTGGACCAGCGCCGCCGCTTTACCGAGGCGGTGCTGTCGGGCGTGTCGGCGGGCGTGCTCGGCGTGTCGGCGGAGGGCGTGGTGACCTTGCCCAACCGCTCGGCGGCGATCCTGCTGGAGACGGAGGAAAGCCAGCTGGCGGGACAGCCGCTGGATCAGGTGGCGCCGGAGCTGGCGCCCCTCCTCGACGAGGCGCGTTCGGCACCGGACCACGAAGCCAGCGGCCAGATCGTGGTGCGGCGCGGCCATGTGCACCGCACACTGATGGCGCAGGTGAGCCCGGAGACGCGGGGCGGCGAACTGGCGGGCTGGGTCATCACCTTCGACGACATCACCCAGCAGCTGGCGGACCAGCGCCGGGCGGCGTGGTCGGATGTGGCGCGGCGCATCGCTCACGAGATCAAGAACCCGCTGACGCCGATCCAGCTGGCGGCGGAGCGGCTGCGGCGCAAGTATCTGAAAGAGATCGCGAGCGATCCGCAGACCTTCTCCAACTGCACCGACACGATCATCCGGCAGGTGGGCGACCTGCGGCGCATGGTGGACGAATTCTCCTCCTTCGCCCGGATGCCCAAGCCCGTGTTCCAGCCGGAGGCGGCGCTCGACATCATCCGTCAGGCGCTGTTCCTTCAGGAAGTGGCGCACACCGACGTGGTCTTCCGGCTGGAGGCGCCGCCCTCCCTGCCGGTGATGGTGTGCGACCGCCGCCAGATCGGGCAGGCGCTGACCAATCTCATCAAGAACGCGGTGGAGGGCACGCAGGCCCGCCGGGAAGAGGAGGGGCCGGGCTCCGGTTACCAGCCCACCATCACGGTCTCGGCGCAGGTGGAGAACGATGTGCTGACCATCGCCATCGAGGACAACGGCATCGGATTCCCGGCCGAGCTGAAGAACCGGCTGACGGAGCCCTATGTCACCACGCGGGCCAAGGGCACCGGCCTCGGCCTCGCCATCGTGAAGAAGATTGCAGAAGACCATGAAGGCAGCCTCGAACTGCGCGATTGCCCGGAAGGGGGAGCAATCGCGGTGCTTCGGTTCGATCTCGCCGAATTGGCGTTGCTCGCTCAGGCGGGTGACGGCGCGGACAAGAACCTGGGTGAGGACATAACAAGAGTGGGTCATGGCGCTTGATATTCTGATTATCGACGATGAAGCCGATATCCGGGACCTGGTCTCGGGCATTCTGGAGGATGAAGGCTTCGGCACCCGCACGGCAGCGGATAGCGACGGCGCCCTGGCCGCCCTGTCCGAACGGCGCCCGTCGCTGGTCATTCTGGACATCTGGCTCCAGGGCAGCCGGCTCGATGGCCTGGAACTGCTCAGCCTGATCAAGGACCGTGACCCGAGCCTGCCCGTCATCATGATCTCGGGGCATGGCAACATCGAAACCGCCGTCGCGGCCATCAAGCGGGGGGCCTACGACTTCATCGAGAAGCCGTTCGAGTCCGACCAGCTGCTGCTGCTGGTGCAGCGGGCGACGGAGGCCGAGCGCCTGCGCCGCGAGAACGAGGAGCTGCGCGAGCGTGCCGGGCTCGATCTGGAGCTGACCGGCTCCAGCCCCGCTATCAACAACGTCCGCAACGTGCTGAAGAAGGTGGCCTCCACCGGCAGCCGCGTGCTCATCACCGGTCCCGCCGGGTCGGGCAAGGAGGTGGCGGCGCGCCTGCTGCACCACTGGTCGCCGCGCGCCAACGCGCCGTTCGTTGTCATCGGCGCGGCCAGCATGGAGCCGGAGCGGGTGGAGGTGGAGCTGTTCGGGCTGGAGAAGGACGGCGTGGTCGTCAAGACCGGCCTGTTCGAACAGGCCCACGGTGGCAGCCTGCTGCTCGACGAGGTGGGGGACATGCCGCTGCACACCCAGGCCAAGGTGCTGCGGGTGCTCACCGATCAGGTGTTCCAGCGCGTGGACGGCACCCGCAACGTGCGGGTGGACGTGCGGGTGATCAGCGCCTCATCCAAGGACCTGCGGGAGGAGATCAACGCCGGGCGGTTCCGCGAGGATCTGTTCTACCGGCTCAACGTGGTGCCCATCCGCATTCCGCCGCTGACCGAGCGGCGGGAGGACATTCCCGCGCTCATCGACCTGTTCCTCAAGCGCCTGTGCACCCAGCGCGGGCGGCGCATTCCCCGGCTCAGCGACGACGCGCTGGCGGCGCTCCAGGCCTATGACTGGCCGGGCAATGTGCGGCAGTTGCGCAACATGATCGAGCGCACGCTGATCCTGGCGGGGGGCGACGACATCAGCGAGATCGACCTGTCGATGCTGCCCCCGGAGGTTGTAGCCGAGCCGGCGCGGCTGTTCCCCAGCGAGGCCGCCCAGTCCATCATGGCGACGACGCTGCGGGAGGCGCGGGAGGCCTTCGAGCGGGAATACCTGCGTGTGCAGATCCGGCGGTTTTCCGGAAATATCTCCCGGACCGCGGCGTTCATCGGCATGGAACGCTCCGCCCTGCACCGGAAGCTGAAGGCCCTGGGCCTCGGCGACGACGAGCGGACGGAGGGAGAAGTGTCGAATGGATAGAAGGTTTGTAGGATAGGAAACAGGCCGATCAGGCGAGGTTTGCCCGGGTGGCATACAACCATGGCGCTGGTGTTTTGGGTTGTGTTTCAAATGCCACGCTGCCATAGTTGCCCGAGAAACCTCTAGCATTACAACTATCTAGCGTTCTCACTCGTAATAATACGTAAGGTTCATTCGCAGTTTCCCGGCAGGGAAGCGGCCGGATGGACTGAAAAAGGAGCCAAGCGAGGGCTTAATGGCGGAAAAACCAAACAACCTTCAGGACATTTTTCTGAACAACGTTCGCAAGAACAAGACACCGGTGACGATGTTTCTGGTGAACGGCGTGAAACTGCAGGGCGTGATTACCTGGTTCGACAACTTTTCGGTTCTGCTTCGGCGGGACGGCCATTCGCAACTTGTGTACAAGCACGCGATCTCCACGGTGATGCCGGCGGCTCCGATCTCCCTGTTCGAGCAGGAAGGTCAGCCAGGCGAGGGAGCGTAACGGCACCTTTGTCCAAGCAACGACGCAGTCTTTCGTCGGAACTTTCGGGGGCGGCTCAGTCCGGGGACGGACTGGGCCGCGACCCTTTGCGGGCGCTTGTCCTGCATCCCGACCAGCGCAGTGAGGGCCAGAGCCTCCGCTCGGTGGAAGCCGAGCTGGAGGAAGCCGTTGGCCTTGCGGAAGCCATTTTCCTCGACGTGGTGGCCGCCGAAAGCGTGACGATCCGCCGGGCACGTCCCGCGACCCTGTTCGGGCCGGGGCAGGTGGAGCAGCTCACGGCGCTCATCAAGGAGAAGGGGATCGGCCTGGTCGTCGTCAATGGCGCGGTCTCGCCGGTCCAGCAGCGCAATCTGGAAAAGGCGTTCGGCTGCAAGGTCATCGACCGCACCGGCCTGGTGCTGGAGATCTTCGGCGAGCGGGCGCACACCCGCGAGGGTACGTTGCAGGTGGAACTGGCCCACCTCATGTACCAGCAGAGCCGCCTCGTTCGCACCTGGACCCACCTGGAGCGCCAGCGCGGCGGCTTCGGCTTCCTCGGCGGCCCGGGTGAAACCCAGATCGAGACCGACCGCCGCCTGATCCGCGACCGCATCGCCAAGCTGCGGCGCGAGCTGGAGGACGTGCGCCGCACCCGCACCCTGCACCGTCAGCGCCGCCAGAAGGCGCCTTATCCGGTGGTGGCGCTGGTGGGCTACACCAACGCCGGCAAGTCCACGCTGTTCAACCGCATGGCGGGGGCTTCCGTCATGGCGGAGAACCTGCTGTTCGCCACCCTCGATCCGACCATGCGGGCGATCCGGGTCGGGCGTGAGGACAAGGTGATCCTGTCCGACACGGTGGGGTTCATCTCCAACCTGCCGACCCAGCTGGTCGCGGCGTTCCGCGCCACGCTCGAGGAGGTGGTGGAGGCGGATATCGTCCTGCACGTGCGCGACATCTCCCACCCGGATACGGAAGCGCAGAAGCAGGACGTGATGAGCGTGCTCGACGAGATGGGCGTCCTCGACGAAGGCGGCCCGGTGATCGTCGAGATCCTCAACAAGATCGACCAGTTGCCGCCGGAAGTGCGCGAGGCGGTCGAGGGACTGGTGGCGCGGGACCAGAACGTGCTCGCCGTCAGCGCCTTGAACGGGGAGGGGGTGGAAACCCTCCTGAACCGGCTTGGCGACTACCTCTACGCCCACGCCCGTCTCTACGAGATGGAACTGCCGGTCAGCGATGGCCGCCGCCTGGCCTGGCTCTACCGTCACGGCGACGTGCTGGAGCGCCGGGACGAAGGCGAGAGCGTTTTCCTGCGGGTGCGCCTGACGGCCCAGCAATACGGGCGGTATCAGGAACTCTGAGTGAGGCTTTCCATGCAAGGGGGTCTTGGACCCCCTTGCGATCCCCCTTTCGCTATCGGGCCGCGTTTCCTGTGCGCACTGGAAACGCGGCCGTTTGAAACGAAAGGGAGGTGCAGGAGGGTCCAAGACCCTCCTGCATATTTGAATAAAAACAATATCTTAATTCTGTTTCTTCACCTTATGCCAAAGCTCTTCCATGGCATCCAGGTCGAGCGTCGGGAAGCCTTCGCCCGCCGATTGCTCCATGGCGCGGAAGCGGGTTTCGAACTTGAGAGTGGCGCGGCGCAGGGCGCCTTCGGCGTCCACGTTCAGTTTGCGGGCGAGGTTGACGGCGGCGAAGAGCAGGTCACCGATCTCGTCCTCGATGGCGTCGGCGCTGCCGCTCTGGACGGCGTCGCGGACTTCCGCGATTTCCTCCTCGATCTTGGGGATCACATCGTCCGCCGCGCGCCAGTCAAAGCCCACGCGGGCGGCGCGGGCCTGGATCTTCTGGGCGCGGAGCAGGGCGGGCAGGGCGGTCGCCACCCCGTCGAGGGCGCTCGGGGGCGGGGTGTCGCCGGCGTGTCCGTTCGCGGCCTTGGCGGCCCGTTCGCGGGCCTTCAGCTCCTCCCAGGCCCGGGTCTGCTCCTCGGCGCTCTGAACGCTGGCATCGCCGAACACATGGGGGTGACGGCGGATCATCTTGGCATTGATCGCCTCGACCACGCTTCCTATATCAAAAGAGCCTTCTTCTGCCGCCATTTGCGCGTGGTAGACCACCTGAAGCAGCAGATCGCCCAGTTCCTCGCACAGGGCCGGCCGGTCGCCCGTGCGGATGGCTTCCGCCACTTCGTAGGCTTCCTCGATGGTGTATGGCGCGATGGTTTCGAACGTCTGGGCCAGATCCCAGGGGCAGCCGCCTTGAGGGTCGCGCAGTCTGGCCATGATCTCGACCAGACGGGCGAAGGCAGCCGTCGCCGTGGCCGGTTGTTTCGGCGGCGGTGAAGCGTTCAAACCTTCGGACATGCAGTTCATCCCATGTTCAGGGTGGATAGGCGAAAAAGGCTTTAATGCACCGATGTGTGCGTCAGCAAGGAGAGTGCGATGGCTTGGACTTCGACGCGATTGGCCGTCCTGGGTACGGTGTTGCTGGCCTCCATCGTGTCAGTGATTGCCGTCGGCCAGCGTGAACTGTCCAGGAACAAGCCGGAAATGGCTGAACTGAGCATGACGGCTTACCCCGACAACAGCATGTTGATCCCGGCTGGCTATCGCCATCAGGATCATATGAAGTCCCGGCTGGTGCATGAGCGGCCGACGCTGGTCCGGCTTGGTCTCGAGCCGCGCTTCGCTCGCCTTTGATCTCACATCACACCGGAATTGCGATCAGCAGCTTGAAAGGGGCATTCAGAGAGTGCCCCTTTTATGCTGTGCTGCATAACGTGTAATCTATGTTATGTAAAATAAGGTTGAGGGCAAAGCGGCTGCCAGTCCCCTGACAGCCGTTTTGACCCGTTTTCCGGCGTTTGCGGTTCGATCAGACCATCAGGCCGCTTCGTTCGCGCCCTTCACGGCCTTGGACGCTGCCTTGCCCTTCTTCAGCGACTTGCCGTGATTGGAGATCCAGTCCATGGCCGCCAGCAGCACGCCGGAGATCACGAACACCAGATGGATGGTGATCATCCAGCGGATCTTCTCCGGCGGATACTTGGTCACGTCCATGAAGACCTTGAGCAGATGAATGCCGGAGATCGCCACGATCGAGGCCACCAGCTTGAGCTTGAGCGCCGCGAAATCCACCTCGCCCTGCCAGTCGGGCCGGTCCTCGTGGTCCGCCAGGTCCATGCGGCTGACGAAGTTCTCGTAGCCCGAGAAGATCACGATCATCAGCAGATTGGCGGCCAGGCTGACGTCGATGAGCGCCAGAATGCCCAGCACCGCATCGTTGACGGTCATGGTCGGGATCGTCAGGGCGAACTCGTAAAGCTCCTTCAGGAACACCCAGACGAGAATGAGCAGCGCCGCCGCAAGTCCGATGTACATGGGCGCCATGAACCAGCGGCTGGCAAACAGGCTGCGTTCGATCAGTTTTTCCACGCGATGCACCTCCTTGAACCCAGCTGGCTATACGGGCGGTGCCTCCTGCGGATCAAGAAACTTGCGCGGGGGCTCAGAACCGGTACGCGAGGCCGAGGAACACGGAGGGTTGCCACCGCTGCTCGACCAGCGGGCTGTCGGCCGCGTCATCGAGCAGACGGTCGAGGCTGACGCTGCCGCTGATGTGGATGTGGCGCGTGAACGAGTAGATGGCGGTCAGCGAGGCGGACACCTCCTTGAAGCCGCTGTCCGCCTCGAACGCCGGCAGGCCCGAGCGGTCCGCCTCAAGGGCGTCGATACCGAAGTAGCCCTGCATGTAGCGCCGGCTGGCCCATTGGGCGGAAACGGTTGGAATCAGCGTGACTTGCTTGCCCGGGCGGAAGCGATAGCTGAACGTGAGATCGGCCAGCGTCCCGTCCGATCCGCCGAGGGACCGGGTGACGCCCGCGGTCAGGCTCGCCTCGGGCGTGAGGAAGACGCGCACGATCCCGCGTGCGCCGACGGCCGATTTCAGCCTGTTGACGCCTTCGGGCGAATACTTCGCCTTGCGCCCGCGCACGTATGTGACCCCCGCCCCGACCTCCAGCCGGTCCGACCGGAGGAGGTCCACGCCCGCGCCATCCCATAGGTTGGCGTAGAGCCGCCCGTAGCGCAGATCAAATACCGGCCCGGCGATCAGCCGGTCGCCGCTCGCGCCGTCGTAGTCGGGCACCAGGGCCGCGCCGACGCCCACGAAGCCTGTCAGCCGGAGGGTGCTGTCCGCGGTCTCGTCCGGCGCGGCATGGGTCGCGGTGATGTTGCTTGCGGCCAGTATGCCGGCAACCATCAGACCAGAAACGGTGGCGGTTGCTCGTCTGGCACGCTTCGGCATGACAACTCCAATCGGGTCACTGGTTGGGTAACTGGTCGATCTGTCCTTGAATGAACGGCTCAGATCCCGGAACGAGCCGCGCTTCGCTCCCTTCCCTGCTCCCGCCAGCGGGCAACCCCGGCGTTTCCTGAACGTTTCCAATCCTATCAGAGGCCAAAAAAACAGGGGAGACTATCATGCCGAGACAGCGGAAGGACATTTTCGATGCGCTGACGGCGGACCACGATCGGCACCGCAGTCTCCTGAAGACGCTGGGAAACGGGAATACGGCCTCCGACAAGCGCATGGCGCTGTTCGAGGAACTGACGCGCGAACTGAAGGGCCACGCCGCAGCGGAAGAACAGGCGCTTTATTCGGTGATCCTCGCCAAGCCGGAGATGACCGACAAGGCCCGCCACTCGGTTGCCGAGCACAAGGAAATCGACGACCTGCTCAACCATCTGGCGACGGTTGATATCGCGACGAAGGAATGGTCCCGGAAGTTCGCGGAGCTGTCCGATGAATACATCCATCACATCGACGAGGAAGAGGAAGAACTCTTCCCCGATGCCTCGGATGTGCTGACCGAGGCCGACGAGGTGCACATGCGCGTCGTGTTCGAGCGCCGCAAGAAGGTCGAGAAGGCGCAGGCCGAGATCACGCCCGAAGTCGAGCCGGAGAAGTAGGGTCACTCCCCTGCCCTGTGGCGTTCGGTGCCGCCTGTTTCGCCTGTGCCAGAAGTCCGGCGTACAGAACGCAGGGGATCAGAGTTCGATCTCCAGGCCGTCGTAGCCGGGCTCCACATGGAGCGGCAGCCGCGCCTTCAGCTCATCGTAGTCCAGATCCCAGTTCATGTGGGTCAGGATGGCCCGCTTGGGCTTGAACTTTTCGATCCATGCCAGGGTCTGGTCGAGGTGCGGATGGGTCGGATGCGGGTCGTAGCGCAGCGCATCCACGATCCACAGGTCGAGGCCGTGCAGATACGGCTCCGAGGCGGCCGGAATGGCGTTCAGGTCCGTGGTGTAGGCCACCTTGCCGAAGCGGTAGCCCACCGAGGTGATGTGGCCGTGAACCAGCGGGAACGGCTGCACCGTGACAGGGCCGACGGCGATCGGGCTCTGTTCATCAATGACATGAAGCTTGCCGATGGCGGGATAGCCCTCAAAGCCTTCGAACACATAGCCGAAGCGCTGCATCAGCGTGCGGGCCGTGGCCTCGTTCGCGTAGCAGTCCACAGGCCGGTGCATGGAATGGAAGATGCCGCGCAGGTCGTCGATGCCGTGGGTGTGGTCCGCATGGTCATGGGTGTAGAGCACCGCGTCCAGCTTCGTCACCTCGGCGTCCAGCAGCTGCTCGCGCAGGTCCGGCGAGGTGTCGACCAGGATCTGGGCCCCCTGCTCTTCCACCAGAATCGAGACGCGGCGGCGCCGGTTCTTCGGGTTCTTCGGGTCGCAGCGCCCCCACAGGTTGCCCACCCTCGGCACACCGCCCGACGTGCCACATCCCAGAATACGAACCTTCATGAGAGCTTGTCCCTTTTGGGTTTTTCCTTGCAGGAGGGACTGCGTCCCTCCTGCAAAAATCCCTTCAGTTTTAACCCCTAACGCGCCTTGCTGAACAGGCGGAAGAAGTTGGCGGTGGTGGTCTCCGCCAGTTCTTCCACCGTCTGGCCGCGCAGGTTGGCCACGAAGGCGGCGGTGTGCGTCACGAAAGCCGGTTCGCAGGGCTTGCCGCGCATGGGGACGGGCGCGAGGAACGGGCTGTCGGTTTCGACCAGCAGGCGGTCCTGCGGAATGGTTTTCACCGTTTCCTGCAAGTCCCTGGCGTTCTTGAAGGTCACGATGCCGGAGATGGAGATGTAGAAGCCCAGCTCCAGCGCGATCTCGCCAAAGGCCTGACTGGCGGTGAAGCAGTGGATGACGCCGGTGTAGGGCCCCTTCTCCATTTCTTCCCGCAGGATACGGGCGGTGTCTTCCTCCGCGTCGCGGGTGTGAACGATGAGCGGCAGGCCCGTCTCCCGGCAGGCGGCAATGTGCGCGCGGAAGGACGCCTGTTGCTGCTCGCGCGGGCTGTGGTCGTAGAAGTAGTCGAGCCCGGTCTCACCGATGCCGATCACGCGCGGGTGGTCGCACGCTGCTACAAGCTTGGCCGTGTCCACCTCCGGGTGGGTTTCGGCCTCGTGCGGGTGGATGCCGACGGTGGCGAACACGTCAGGCTCCTGCTCGGCGAGGCCCACCACCTCGGCCCACTCGTGCTCCTTGGTGGAGATGTTGAGGAACCGGCCCACGCCCGCGGCCCGGGCACGCGCCAGCACGCCCGGAACATCTTCGCGCAAGCCCTTGTAGTTCAGGTGACAATGGCTATCGACCAGCATGAACGCGCCCTACTCCGCTTCGTACCTGACGTTTCGTGTTTGAATGCGAGGGCCTTGGTCCCTCGCGCTCCCTTTCGTTGATACGGCCGTGCGTTCTTCCCTCGTTGCTGCGCGCCTTCCGGCTTCTCCAGTCGACTCCCCGGGCCAAGCCAGACGCGGCCCGTTGCAACGAACGGGAGGTTGCCGGAGGGTCAGAGACCCTCCTGCCTGAAAACTACGCCTTGGCTTCAGCGGCGCCGTCCTCGGCGGGCAGCTCCAGCCTCGGGAAGATGGGGCTCGGAGGGCTGAGCGTAAAGCCGCTGTCCTTGTGGCGCTGATACCAGGTGGCATCGTCCAGCGCGGCGAAGCTGCGCTCGCCTTCGGGAATGCCCAGCGTTTCCAGCAGCTTGGCGGCGGACGTTGGCACCACCGGTTGAATGGCGATGGCGAGGTCGCGGATGGCCTTCACCAGCACGGCCAGCACCGCCTCCATGCGCGCCGGATCGGTCTTGCGCAGCGCCCACGGGGCCTGACGGTCAATGTACTGGTTGCAGGCGAACACGCCGCGCATCCAGGCCTCCAGACCCTGCGAAAGCTCGAACTTCTCGAAGCGCTGGATGAGTTCGCGGGTGGCGGACTTCACCTCGCCCAGCAGCGCCTCGTCCTCGGCGTTGCTCCCCTCGCCCGGCTCCGGCAGGAGGCCTTCCAGGTTCTTGGCGATGAAGGAGAGCGTGCGCTGGGCCAGGTTGCCGAAGCTGTTGGCCAGTTCCGCATTGGACCGCGCTACAATGGCTTCGTGGCTGTAGCTGCCATCCTGCCCGAACGGCACCTCGCGCAGGAAGAAGTAGCGCACCGGATCGACGCCGTAGAGATCCGCCAGACCGTGCGGGTCGATGACGTTGCCCACGGACTTGGACATCTTCTCGCCGCGGTTGAACAGGAAGCCGTGGCAGAAGATCTGGCGCGGCAGCGGCAGGTTGGCGGACATCAGGAAGGCGGGCCAGTAGACCGCGTGGAAGCGGACGATGTCCTTGCCGATGATGTGGACGTCTGCCGGCCAGTACTTCTTGAAAGTCTCCGATTTTACATCGGGATAGCCGACACCGGTGATGTAGTTGGTGAGCGCGTCCACCCACACGTACATCACATGGCCCTCGGCGCCCGGCACCGGGATGCCCCAGTTGAAGCTGGTGCGGCTGATGGACAGGTCCTTGAGGCCGCCCTTCACGAAGCTCAGCACCTCGTTGCGGCGGCTTTCGGGGCGGATGAAGTCCGGGTTGGCCTCGTAGTGGGCCAGCAGCCGGTCCTGATACTTGCTGAGGCGGAAGAAGTAGCTCTCCTCCACCGTCCACTCCACCGGCGTGCCCTGCGGGGAAAGCTTGGTGCCGTCTTCGGCGACGGTCAGTTCGCTCTCGTCGTAGAAGGCTTCGTCGCGCACCGAGTACCAGCCCTCGTAGCGGTCGAGGTAGATGTCGCCCGCCGCTTCCATGGCCTTCCAGATCGCTTGGCTGGAAACGTAGTGGTCCGCGTCGCTGGTGCGGATGAAGCGGTCGTAGGAGATGTTGAAGCGGTCATCCATGGCCTTGAACGCCGGGGCCATCTTGTCCGCCATCTCGCGGGCGGTCAGGCCGTGCTTGCGGCCGGTCTGCTCCATCTTCAGGCCATGTTCGTCCGTGCCGGTCTGGAAGTACACGTCCTCGCCCATCAGCCGGTGGAACCGGGCAATGGCGTCGGAGGCGATCGCCTCGTAGGCGTGTCCGATGTGCGGCGCGCCGTTGGGATAGGCGATGGCAGTGGTGATGTAGAAACGGTTACGGTCGGCCATGGCTCACACTAGGTTCGAGGTACGGACAGACGCCGAGGCCACGATCCGCGACAACTCGAACACCACGGACCTGGGATCGAGCGCCAGAGGGACCGCCGCACCGGCGAGATCCCGTGCCTTCTCCCACAGCGACACGAGACGCGCAAGATCGGCGGGGTCCGCTTCCTCTGCCATGGTCGCGAGCCGCTCCGGCACAAGCTCCAGGAACGCCTCGTAGCGCGGCTGGGCGGCGGCGGCCGAGAGCGTCGCCGCCAGGTTCAGGGCCAGCGCCCCGTCGGGGTCGCCGGTGCGCGCCAGCATGTCGAGCGCGGACTCCAGCCCCTCGATGTCGAGCCCGGCAAAGCGCAGCGCCCGGCCCGGGCAGCCCTGGGCGATGGGCACCAGCCGCTCGATCTCGGCCGTGGCGAGGTCGGGCCGCACGCTGCGCAGCGCGGCGTGGACGCTGGCGGGCTCCAGCGGCGCGAGCACCAGCCGGCGGCAGCGCGAGCGGATGGTGGGCAGCAGCCGCCCCGGCGCGTGGCTCACCAGCACGAACAGGGTTCTGACCGGCGGCTCCTCCAGCATCTTGAGAAGGGCGTTGGCGGCGGCCCGGTTCATGTCGTCGGCGGCGTCCACGATGACGACCCGCCAGCCGCCGTCCGCAGGCGTCGTGCCGAGGAACGGGATCAGCGCCCGCACCTGATCGACGCTGATCTCCTTGGCGAGCTTGCCCTTGTCGTTCTCGAGGCGCTCCAGCACCTTGAGGCCCGGGTGGCTGCCCGCTGCCATCAGGCGCGCGGCGTGATTCTCGGGGTCAACGTCCAGATTGGCGGGCGCGACGCTGCCGAACAGGCCGCCCGCGCCCTCCTCCGTCCCGCCGCCTGCCAGCACGAAGCGGGCCATGCGGTAGGCGAGCGTCGCCTTGCCGACGCCGCGCGGGCCGGTCAGCAGCCAGGCATGGTGCAGGCGGCCCGCGGTCCAGGCCTCCAGAAAGCTGCGCTCGGCGGGGCCATGGCCGAACAGATGGAGCGTGGTCAGCGGTGTTGCGGGGGCGTCTTCGCTCTCTGCGCTCACAGACTCAACCTTTCGCGGACGATCGCCTCGATCGCGGCAGAGACTGCCTCAACCGGCGCGCTGGCGTCCACCACCGCGCAGCGGTCGGCAAAGCGTTGCGCCAGATCGAGGAAGCCCCGGCGCAGGGCTTCGTGGAAGCCCACGTCATGCGCCTCGAAGCGGGTCTCCGCGCCGTGGCGGCTGGCGGCGCGGGCAAGGCCGATGGCGGGCGGCAGGTCCAACACCAGGGTGAGGTCCGGCCACAGCGGCCCGGTGGCAAGGCTGTGCAGCTGGAGCAGCGTCTCCAGCGCCATGCCCTTGGCCGTGCCCTGGTAGACCAGCGTGCTGTCCACATAGCGGTCGCACAGCACCCAGGCGCCGCGCGCCAGCGCCGGCTCGATCAGCCGGGTCACGTGATCGTGGCGGGCCGCGTTGAGCAGCAGGGTCTCGGTGACCGCGTCCCAGCGGTCGACCGCGCCCTCGACGATCAGGCGGCGGATGGACTCCGCCCCGTCCGTGCCGCCGGGCTCGCGGGTGATGACCACCTCGCGCCCCTGCGCCCCCAGCCAGTCCGCCAGAAGGCGGATGTGGGTGGACTTGCCTGCCCCCTCCCCGCCTTCCAGCGTGATGAACCGCCCCCGCACTGCTTACTGGCCTGCCACGGCTGCCGTTGCCGCCGGTTTCGGCGCGCCGAACAGGGCGTTCTTCAGGCCCGCCCAGGCGCGGGCGAAGAACCCGGCCTCCTCCACGTCCGCGCCCGCCAGCAGCGGATAGGTGACGGGCTTCTGGCCCGGCGCGGTGATGACGAGGTTGGCCACCTGCTGGCCCTTCTTGATGGGCGCCGGGATCGGGCCGGTATAGCTCACCTTCACCTCCAGCTTGCCGCGCGAGGCGCGGGTGGTGGTGATGGCGGCGTCCGTGTCCAGCACGAGCGGGACGGTGTCCGCGCTGCCGAGCCACACCGGCGCGTTGTCAACGACCGCGCCCTTCTTTGCCACGCGGTAGGTCTTGAAGGTGCGGAAGCCCCACTCCATCAGCTTGACGGATTCATTGGTGCGGGCCGCCATGGACGGCAGGCCGTTCAGCACCATCACCAGACGCTGGCCGTCCTGCACGGCCGAGCCGGTGAAGCCGTAGCCCGCCGCTTCCGTATGGCCGGTCTTGACGCCGTCCGCGCCGCGCACCTTGCCCAGAATGGGGTTGCGGTTCGGCTGGGTGATCGGCTTGCCGCTCATGGTCTGGCCGAAGGTGAACGACGGCACGCCGTAGAACTTGGCGTAGAGGTCTGGGAAATCGTTGATGGTCCGCAGGGCGATGATCGCCAGATCGCGGGCGGAGGCGTACTCCTCCGGGTCGGGCCAGCCGGTGGTGTTGGCGAAGTGGGAGTTGGTGAGCCCCATCTTCTTCGCCGCCTCGTTCATCAGGTCCACAAACGCCTGCTCGGACCCGGCCAGGCCCTCCGCCAGCACCACGCAGGCGTCGTTGCCGGAGACGGTGACGATGCCGTGGAGCAGGTCTTCCACCGTCACCTGCGCGCCCACGGGCAGGAACATGGTGGAGCCCCGGTTGTTCCAGGCCCGCCAGGTCTCGGGAGAGACGGTGATCTTGTCATCCAGCTTCACCGTGCCCTTCTTGATCATGTCGAAGGCCACGTAGACGGTCATCATCTTGCCCATGGACGAGGGCGGCATGGGCTCGTCGGCGTTCTTCTCGAACAGCACGGTGCCGGTATCTGCCGAGATCAGGTAGGCGAACGGCGCCTCCGTCTCGAACGTCGGCACCTGCGCCAGTGCGCTGCTGGCGAAGAGCAGACCGGCAAATCCCAATACGATACGCTTCATGGATAGTCCTCGACTCTGCAACGGTTGATTAGCTGATGGGACGCAGCGTGACGTGGGCGTCGGCATAGCCTGCCGCGCGAATCTTGGCCAGCACGATCTCCGCTGTCTCTGGACTGTCGAAGGGGCCGATCTGCACGCGATAAAGCCCGCGCCCGGTCGGCTCCACCAGGGATGCGCCGAAGCGGCGCATGTTGAGGGCGAGGGTGTCGGCGCGCTCGCTGTCGGACAGCGCCGCCACCTGAATGTAGACGATGCCCCCCTGCCCCGTCTGCGGCAGCGGCTCCGGTGCGGGCGGGGGCACTTGCTCTGCCGTTTGCACCGGGGCCTGATAGACCGGCGGCTGGTAAGGGGACGGCGGAACGTCGGTCTGCGTCACGGTCGCGCTTTGGGGAGCGCTGACCGGAGCACTGGCCGGGGCGCTGACCGGAGCACTTGCCGGGGCACTGGCCGGGGCATGCGGCTGGGCCTGGGCCACCACGGTCGGCGGAAGCGAAGGCGTGATCCGGCCGCGCGCGTCCGGGTAGACGCGGCGCACCCGCACCGGGGCGGTGCCGGTCTGGTCAAAGCCCAGCAGCTGCGCCGCGCGGCGGGACAGGTCGATGATCCGGCCCTTGACGAACGGTCCGCGGTCGTTGATCCGCACCAGAAGCTGGCGGCCGTTGTTGAGGTTGGTCACCTCCACGTAGCTCGGCATGGGCAGGATCGGGTGGGCGGCGCTCACCTCGTTCATGTCGAAGATCTCGCCGTTGGCGGTCCGCTGCTTGTGGAACTTCGGCCCGTACCAGGAGGCGATGCCGGTCTCGTCGTAGTCCTTGATGTCGGCCGGGTAATACCAGCGGTCGCCGACGCGGTAGGGGTTGCCGATCTTCACCACCCCGCCCGGCCCCGGCTTCACCGCAGACCCCTGCCCGGCCGTGGAGATCGGCCCGGTGGTCGCGCGCACGCTGTGCCCCGACGAACAGGCCGAGGTCAGGGCCGCCGTCATCAGCAGCAGCGAAAGACGCGCGGCCTTAACCATCGAGGGCATCGGCGAGCTGGGCGACGGACAGGGCATAGAAGTTCGAGCAGTTGTATTTGAGGAAGGCGCGGTAGTTCCGGGTCGTCAGGAACGCCGGCCCGCCCGGCCCGTCGGGCTCGATGAGGCTCATGGGGGTGTCCGGCGCCGGCCAGGCTCCGGGCCCCTTGGCAGGGACCAGCCCGAGCTGTTGCCACTCGGCGGCGGTCAGCCAGCGGCTGTGCTTCTCGATGACCCGGCTGCATTCCTCCGGCACCTGCTCCTGGCGCAGCGCCGCGCGGTCGAGCGTGGCCGGAACCGTGACGGCGAACCCCCAGGTAAGGCCCGGCTGCCAGCCATGGCTGACTAGGTAGTTGGCGGTGGAGGCGAACACGTCGGTAAAGTCGCTCCACAGGTCGGGCCGGCCGTCGCCGTTGGCATCGACGGCGAAGCGCAGGTAGCTGGTCGGCATGAACTGGGTGTGGCCGAAGGCGCCCGCCCACGAGCCGCGCAGCTGCTCGGGCGAGGCCATGTTCCGGTCGATGATCTGAAGCGCGGCCCACAGCTCCCGCCGGAACAGCTCCGACCGGCGGCCCTCGTAGGCCAGCGTCGCCAGCGCGGGCAGGATCGGGAAGTTGCCGGTGTAGCTGCCGTAGTTGGTCTCCATGCCCCAGATGGCCATGAGCACGCCCGCCGGCACGCCGTAGTTCCGGGCGGCAAAGGAGACGGCCTCGGCCACGGTCTGCTTGCGGTTGAGGCCGCGGGCGATCTTGTCGGGCGTCAGGCGTTTGGAGAGGTAGCTCTGGAAGGAGGGCGTCACCGAATTGGGTGCCTGCGCCCGGTCAAGCTTGATCACCGTCTCCGAGAGGGTGATGCCGTTCAGCGCGGCCGAGAGCGTGCTCTCGGCCATGCCAGCCGCCAGCGCCGCCGCGCGCACGTCCGCCAGCCAGTCGGTGAAGCTCTGCCCGGGCCTGGGCGCGGGCAGCACGTCGAATGACGCCGGCTCGACCGCCGCCACTGCCGGCTCGGCGGGGGCCGGAGCAGCGGCCACGTCCTGCCGGGGCGCGGCAGGCGTTTCCACCGAGATCGGCGTCCCGTCCTTGTCAGAGGAAATGCAGCCCGTCAGGGCAGTGATGGCCACGAGGGGCCCAAGCCATGTCCGTTTCATCGTCGTCCCGCCCAATCGAGACGATTCTGTGCCATACCCCTCTGGTCGATCCAAGGAAAAATGCGGCCAGACGAGCCTCGGGAGGGGCGCTGCGGGGAACCCGCCCGGCCGTTTCGGCGGTGCTGCCCGCGCAAGCGAAGCGGGGCCGCTCCGGCGCGTTGGGGGGGCGCTCCCCTGCCCCGGCGCAATCTTCCTCTTGCGCCCTGCGCCGAGATGGGGAATGAGAGCGTAACGCCGCCAGGGGCACGGAGAGGTGGCCGAGTGGTTTAAGGCAGCGGTCTTGAAAACCGCCGTGGGTACAAGCTCACCGTGGGTTCGAATCCCACCCTCTCCGCCACGACCTTTCCGGGTGTTTGGCGAAATCTGTTGACGCAAATGGCCGATCCTTGCGCGCGGCGCGTGCGGCATCGCAGAAGGACGACGTTCTGACGTTCTTCCGCCAGACGGCCGGTCTGGCAGATCTCGAACCCCATCTGATCGCGACAACATACTGCGGCCAGGTCTTCCGGGAGCGCCTGTCCTCGGGCTCGAACGACAGCATCTATGCGGCTGTCTATGGCGCCGGCTCGTGGGGCGGGCTCAGCCTGCGCGTGGGAGGCTTCTATGCCTGGCAGGAGTTCGATGTCAGCCGCACGGTCGTCTTCCCGAACTTTTCCGACCATACCGAGGCCTCTTACAACGGCTGGACTGCCCAGGCCTTTGGTGAACTGGGATATCAGATCAATCCCGGCGACGCGGTGACTCTGGAGCCTTTCCTTGGCGGATCGGTGATGCGCCTGCATATGGATGGATTCCGGGAAGAAGGCGGCGCTGCCGCTCTGGTCGGGAACAGCCGAAACCATGATCTCGAGACCATGACGCTCGGCGTGTCCTACTCCGGCCAGTTCGGCGCGCGGGCGCAGGCGAATGCCGTCAAGGGTAACTTCACCTGGCGCTTCCAGACCCGGTGAGAACCACCCGGCCGCCCCTCACGGAAGAAGGCTCGGGCGCCGTTTCCGTGCCCTCAGGCGGCAGCGAGCGGTATCCTGCCGAAGCAGGATACCGCCGCGCATGGGGGGCGCAGTGGCTGGCCCCTGTCGGCCGGTCAGGCTGCCGGGCGCGGGTCAGGATCAGGCGCCGGGCGAGCCGGACCCGCAAACACGCCGGGACCTGAGGTGCATCAACCCCGCCGAGACCAGCGCGGCCATCGTCGTGGCGTAACAGACAATCGGCCACGCGGAGTCACCGTTCAGCAGCGTGATCGCCAGAGTCCCGGCAATGCTGACGATCAGGCTCTGGATGCAGAAGTAGAACGCAACCGCTGATCCTGCCACATCGTCAAACCCTGCAAGCGCACCGTTGGCGGTGACGGACACGGTCAAGACGATGCCGGTTGCCATGACCCACATCGGCACGATGAAGGTCAGGAACGCTGGCGAACCGGAGAGTTCGCCAGCGGCCAGCAGGACAGCGCCAGAGACCAGCAGCGCCATCCCGCGCGCCACGCATCCGGCAATGCCCCATCGCGCGACAAACGCCTTGGCGCCGCGGGCGGTGAGGATCATCACCACAGCGACCGTGGAAAAGGCCAGGCTGAAGCCGAATTCCGAATAGCCCGCCTGCCCTATGAGGACGCGGGGGGACGTGGAGAAGAAGACAAAGAACGTCCCCATCCCGGCGCTGAAGGCGAGCGTGTAAACCCAGAATGCCGGGCTCGAGAGGACCGGCAGTCCGGATCGACACACCGCCGCTGCGTTCAACGGCCGGGTTTCATGCCACCGCATGCCCGCATTCGCGAGAGCCGG
The DNA here is from genome assembly GCF_051304405.1 of Pedomonas sp. V897. NCBI lineage: Bacteria > Pseudomonadati > Pseudomonadota > Alphaproteobacteria > Sphingomonadales > Pedomonadaceae > Pedomonas > Pedomonas sp. V897. The sequence continues at coordinate 514,280 of NZ_JBPPGG010000002.1, read as the reverse complement.
CAGCGCCAGCGCCGCCAGGGTGACGAAGATCAGCCGCCACCCGAATTGATCGGCGAGCAATGCGCCCGCGACAGGGCCAAGGGCCGGGACGAAGGCCAGCATCGAACTGAGGAGGCCATAGATGACGGAGCCTTCGGACCGGTTCGCATAGACGTCGCGAACCGTCGCAAACACCGCGACCAGCGCGGCCGACGCACCGACCGCTTGCAGAACCCGGAACGCGACAAAGGTCGTGGCATCGGACGACGAGGCTGCGCCGAGAGACGCAACGACAAACACCGTTCCGCCTGCAAGCAGAACCGGCCGCCGTCCAATGCGATCGGACAGGGGCCCGAACACCACCTGCCCCACGCCGAGCATCACCATGTAGAGGCTCAACGTGAGCTGAATGACGGACGGCGTGGTCTTCAGAATGCCCGGCATCGCCGGAACAACCGGGAGATAGATATCCATCGCCAGAGACGCGAGGATATCAAAGGGAGCCAACAGCAGCAGCGCTGCCGGCAAGGAATAGGCCCACGAAGGGCGTGAAACGGTCATAACAAACCACCGCTCGATCGGAATGAACCAAACGGCGTCTGCTTGTCAGCAATCAGAAGGGATTGGCTTTACAGAGCGCCGCAACAACAATGCCTGCTGTTGCGGCTTACCTGTCTGCGGACTTGCCAGCTCCCATGAGGTTCTCCTGACGTTTCCGGAGTGAGCGGCGGACCCTACAGCATCCGGACGGAAAAGTCGACAGACGGGCCGGGTCAGGCGGCGGCCCTCACCTGCCCGACGAGCCGGACGAACGGCGTTTCCGCCAGCGCGAACAGGGCACCCCCCCCGATCCAGGAGGGAACGGACACCAGCGTGATGGCCACCCACAGCGTGAACCATCCGCCATTGACCACAGCGTCGGTTTCCGTGGCCGGATCGTGCGGGCGTGCTGTTGTCGCTGTTGCCGTCATTCGGATCCGCTTTCGATCCAGCGGTGCACGGAGGCCGCGAGCACCATCAGGGAGACAGGCCCCTGCGAGAGGATCACGTCGTGAAATTCGCGCAGGGAGAAGCGATCCTTCAGCCTCGCCGCCGCCATCTCCCGGAGCCGGACGATCGCGCGTTCTCCCAGCTTGTAGCTGAGCGCCTGCGCGGGCATGCCGATGTACCGATCCACCTCGCTTTCGATGGTGGCGCGGGGAAGGAAGGTGTTGGCGGCCATGTAGGCGATGGCCTCCTCCCGGCTCCACCGCTTCCAGTGCAGGCCGGTGTCAACCACGAGCCGGACGGCGCGCCACAGCTCGAAGGTGAGCAGGCCGAACTGGTCGGCCGGGTCGTCATAGAGGCCGAGGTCGTGCCCCAGCCGCTCGCAGTAGAGGGCCCAGCCTTCGATGTAGCCGTTGTAGTGGGACCAGCCGTAGCGCCGGAAATCCGGCAGGTGGTCGAGTTCGTGGGCGATGGACATCTGCATCAGATGCCCGGGCCAGGCCTCGTGCAGCGCCAGCGGCACCACAAGATGCAGCGGGCATTTCTCCGGCAGGGCCGTCAGCCAGAAGATGCCCGGCATGGACCGGTCCGCCGGCGCCGGCTGCGCCATGGCTGGCGGCAGCGCGTGCGAGGCCTCCACGGATAACGGCTCGACGCCATAGGTGGTGCGCGGGAGCCGTCCGAACAGGCGCGGCAGACGCCCGTCGATGCGCTTGGTGACGGCGCGGACGTATGCCAGCAAGGTATCCGCATCGGCCGCGAGCCTTTTGTCCAGCTCGGCGGCGACGGCGGCGCGCTCCCCTGCCCGCCCCATCTTCTCCAGCACGGCGTCCAGCTCGGCGTTGATGCGCGCCACTTCCTCAAGGCCGATGGCGTGGACGGAATCGGGTCCGATGTCGAGCGAGGTCTGCTCACGCACCTTGTGGCAGTAGAACGCCTCGCCGTTCGGCTGGTCGAGGACGGAGACGCTGTCCGTCAGCAGGGCGGGATCAAGGCCCGCAAACGTCTCCCGAACCGAGCGCAGCGCCGGCAGCATCTGCGTATCGAGGATCTTCAGGATCCGGTCGCGATGGGCGGCGAGCGATCCCTCCGGCGCAGCGGCCACGGCCGCCTCGAGCCGCGCGCCGATGCGGGAGCGCACGCCGCTGTCGGACAGGTGGGCATCGAGCATGGTCAGGATACGCGGCAACAGCACACGGGAGATGCGGAAGCCGCGCGCGAACGCCGCGTCCAGCATGGCGAGGTTGTCGGCGAGATAGGCGGGAAGCGCCACCATGCGCGCGGCAAAGTCCTCAAGGTCTTGGGCGGTCTCGAGCGGGCTCTGCTGTGCCAGCAGGTCGGGCACGTCGAAAAAGCCGAACGGGAAAAGCTGGGGGATGAAGCGGGTGTCCAGCCGGTAGGCCGTGACGATCATCTCCAGCTGGCCGATCAGCAGCCCGAGGGTGGCGCGGTCGTCCATCGACAGGCCATCCGTCTCGATGGCGTATGCCCGTGCCAGCATGGCCTCGCACAGGCGGGCGCGCCGCGCATGGTCTTCCTCCCGGACGCCCTCCAGGCGGCGGTTCTCGGACCGGATGCCGGTGGCCGTCGCCTCGGTGGGAAATTCGCGGAGCCGGAAGGCCCAGTAGTCGTCCGCAAGTGCCTGCAGCAGGGCCCGGGGTGTGCCCGGTTCCCGCGCCGCCCGGTAGATCATGACCGGCTCTGCCAGCAACTGGCCTCTCACATACGCCACCGGCGCTTCGTCCGTCGTCTTGCGGATGGAGATGGCCCGCACCACCGCCATGCCTTCGATCACCCGGCCGAAGGCGGCAAAGCCCAGCCCGTCCTTTGTCCGCCCGCCGCCCGCATCGAGAGCCGGTTGCTGCCCGATGCTGATGAAGAACGTCTGGGGAGAGGCCAGCCCGCCATCCTGGCGCGCAAGCGACAGGGTGCCGTCGAGATGAGCGAGCCCCGTCTCCGCCGTGGATTCGTGCTCGACCATCACCAGCGGCCCGGCGGACGCGGCGGCATAGGCCTGCACCACATCGATGCGGGGAAAGCCGCGGTCGTTGTCATGCCGGACGGTGCGCTGGAAGCTGCCGCCGTTGTAGGCGCCCGCATCCACCTGTTCGAGGAACGCGGCGACGGTCGCCGGGGCACGCTCGGGGTAGAGCTCGACCACAAGATCGCCGGCGTCGGTGATGATCCGCACCCGTGGCGTGTCGCTGGCCATGGCGGGGTGGAACTCTTCTGCGATGATGGCTTTCATTGGACTGGCTGCGGAGCGATTGCATTCGCTTCCGCCCTCCTGCGGACCAGGTCGAGGACCGTTGTGAACGGCTTGCTCTGCGGCGGCGTCGAACCGATCAGGTAGGTGATGAAGTAATCCCAGCGGCGGCGCATGCCGTACCCCGTCCATTCATGGTATGCCCGGGGAATCAGGACGAGGTCGGGATCCTTGTTGGCGTCGATCAGGGCCTGCACGAGCTGGAACAGACCTGCCGGATGGCATCCCTCGTCCATCAGGCCATGCACCAGCATGAGTTTGCCGGTCATGCCCTCGGCGTAGGTCTTGGCGGCCTGAACCGCATAGTGGTCCGCGTCGAACGCACCGTGGTAGCGCTCGCTCCAGGTGTGCCAGAACAAGGCCTGGTCGTAGTTGCCGCCGCCCGCCACGGCCACCTTGAAGAAATCCCCAAAGCGCAAGGCGGCATGGGCCGTCATGTAGCCGCCGCCGGAAAATCCGGTGACCCCGGCGCGGTCGACATCGATCTGCGGCCGCGTTTTCGCCAGCTGGCGAATGGCGGCAACGTGATCCTCGATGTTCGAGGCCGTGTGTGCGGCGCGATAGGAGGCCGTCCGGAAGGCCTGCTCGCGTTCGGCCGTGCCGCGCCCGTCGAGGACCAGGACAAAAGCGCCGAGCGCCGAGAGATGCATCGCCTCAAGGAAGGTCTGGGCGCGCAGCAGGTTGCCGTCGGCGAAACTGCCATGGGGCACATGGCTTATCTGGGGGCCGCCATAGATGAGGTCGATGATGGGATAGCGCCCGTCCGGCTCATAGCCGAGCGGCTTGAACAGCAGGCCGTAGGTGTCGGTCACGCCGTCCGCGGCCTTGCAGCGCACCGGCTCCGGCCACTGCCAGCCTTCTGGCAGATCCGCCGTGGCCTTCTCCAGCAGCGCGATCTCGCACCCCTTGCGATCCCTGAGATAGGTGACCGGCAATCCATCCACGCTGCCGACGGTTTCGACGAAATAGTCGCCGCCGGGGGAAAGCGCGCAGACGCGGCTGGGGTCGAGCCCTTCCATCCGCTTCAGGAACAAGGACATGTCGCCCGCCCGCCACAGGCGGTGGTCGCCCGCCTTGTCGGACAGGATCTTCACCGGGCCGCCATCGAGCGAGGCCAGGCACGGCTTGCACACATACGGGTTCTCGTTCGGCGCGATGCCGGCGGCCAGCAGGAACACCTCACGGCGCCTGGGGTCCACGTGGAAGAGATCCCGCACCTGCCAGTCACCGGCTGTCACGGCGTTCTTCAGGGTGCCGGTGGCGAGATCGTAGAGGTAGAAATGGCCCCGCCCGCTGCGCTCCGAGTACCAGACCAGCTCGTTCGTCTCCGGAAGCGGCCGGATGAGCGCCGGTCCGTAGACGTTCACGGCCACCTCCACATAGGTGGACGACGTCTCCGAGAACACCACCCGCGCTGCCCCGGTCGCAATGTCGAAGGCGACCACATGCGCCGCCTGCTCACCGCGTTCGATGTCCACGAAATAGGCCGTGCGGCTGTCCGCGCCCCACCATGCGAGGCCGGTGCCAAGGGGTGTCATGTTCATGCGCACGGCGGGCAGGCGCGGATAGCGCGCCTCCACTTGCCGCCCGGTGGCCGCTTCGATGGCCACCATGCGGAATTCGGTGACCTTCGGGTCGCCGGGCAGGCTCGTCTTGTTCAGGCGGACGCTCGGGCGCACGCCGGTTGCCGGGGCGAACGCGACGACCGGCAGATCGGGCGCCTGGCGGTCGTCTGTCTGAAGCGTCAGCAGCCAGCGCGAGTCCGGGGACCAGATCACCTCGGGCACGGTGTCGCCGATGCGGCCGCGCAGGTCGCGGAAGCAGTACGGCACGTCCCCATAGGAATAGGTCTCGGTGCCATCCGTTGTGAGGGGGCGCTCCTCCCCCGTCTCCAGGTCGCGCAGCCAGAGATTGTGGTTGCGCAGGATGGCGGCCGATTTTCCGTCCGGCGATGGCACCCAGGTCGGGTCGCTGCGCTTCTGTGCGGGAGAGAGCCGGCCCTCCTCGTACCAATATTCATACGCCGCGCCGAACGCCGAGAAGCGGACGACGCGCCGGTCCGGATCGACCTGCGGGTCGTGCAGGATCAGCACTTCGGGATCGACCGGCGCGCCGAGATGGGCAGCGAGTGCCTCGGCGATGCGCACGCGTTTCACGACGCTGCGGGTCTCGCCCGTGGGGGCATCGACAACGCACAGCTCGGCCCCCTCCTCGCCCTGGCGCTCGTACCAGAAGCGGGTTTCATCGACCCAGAAGGGAATGACGGCACCGTTGGCAGTCTTGTTTACGGCGAGCAGGGCCGCTTGGGCGAAGTCATGGCGCTTCGCCCAATCCAGCGTAGTCATGAATGTCTCTCCCTCGTCAGTAACGGAAGCCGAGCGACAGGCCGATCACGCGCGGCTGGAGCCGGGCCGGATAGAAAAGAGATCCGAACGCCGGATAGAGTTCGCTGTCCTTGTTGAGGATGTTGCGGGCGAAAATCGCCGCATTCCAGCGGTTGCCCTCGAAGCCGAGCCGTGCGTTGAGAACGTGCTGCTTCTCGGACTTGGCCGGCACGATCTGGGCGGTGCGGACGAAGACCTGGAAAGAGTCGCTGTACTGGTAATCGACCCGGAAGTATCCGGGGATGGAGCCCGCCTCGAACCGGTATTCAGCCGACGCCGAGCCGGTGAATTCGGGGACGTAGTCCGCCGGATCGCCCCGGACGTGCTCGTCCGTCGTCGAGCGGTATTCCATGCCGTTCCAGCTGGCCGTGAGCGACAGGACAAGAGCGGGAACCGGCGCGTAGTGCACAGCGCCTTCCACACCCCAGCCCGCCAGCTTGGCGCCGTTCACCGTGAACTGAACCGGGCTGCCGGGCGCAAACACCAGCGACTGCACGTCCTTCCACTCGTTGCGGTATACCGCGACCTCGGCGGAGAAGGCGCGATCGATCGACTGGTACTTGCCACCGACTTCGTAACTCCACAGCGTCTCCGGCTTGAATGACGGCGGCACCTCGACAATCCCGAGCCCGGCCGAGGTCCGGTTGAAGCCGCCGCTCCGGAAGCCCTTCGCCACGTTGGTGTAGATGTTGACCTGGTCCGTCGGCTGCCAGGACAGGTTGAAGCGCGGGCTGAACGAGTGGAACGTGTCGCGGTCGCGATCACGGGAGACTGACCCCAACAGGGCGCTCTGGATGTTCTGGACACGCCGGTCCTCGAAGTAGCGGCCACCGACAGTTGCGGTCAGCTCCGGCGTGACCTTGTAGTAGGCCTCACCGAAGATCGCCCAGGATCTGGAGTTTTCCGGATAGGTTCCCCGAGCGGAATAGAGATCGAAGGACGGAGGCAGAATATCGGGCGTGACAATGGCGTCGGTGACGACGCTCGTGTCCGAGTCCCGGAAGAATCCGCCGATGGTCCAGCCAAACAGGTCTGACGTGCCCGTCAGGCGCACTTCCTGCATGAAAATCTCGTTCTCGAAGGCGTTGGTGAGGCCAACGCTTTCGAACGTACCCGGCGGAAAGCCCATGCCGAACGGCGCCGGCGTTTCGAAAACCGGCAGGAACACATTGGACATGTCGCTCACCTGCCTGTCCTTGCGCTTGATGTGGCCGGTCGAACTCAGCAGCGTGATCTCGCCGAAGTCGTACGTCGCAAGCGCATTCAGGAGCGTTACCCTGGATCGGTTCGGGGTCGGCAGCCGGTCGCCGACGTTGCCGTCGTCGTCCGCGAGGTTCATCGCGCCGAGCTTCAGCTCCTGATGCTGGGCCATCAGCGTCACGTCAAAGGCGTCCGACAGGTTGAACCGTACCTTGCCGCGCAGCGTCAGCGCATGACCGTCGTTGACGTTCTTGTCACCCAGCACCGGGTTATCGACCCAGCCGCCGAAGTTCTGATATGCGCCTGCAAGCCGCACGCCCACCTTGTCGGTAACGAGCGGGACGTTGGCCGCGCCTTCCAGTTTCCAGTCCGTGGCGCCGCCGTCGACGAACCCGACTTCGCCGTTCGCCGAACCGCCGATGGCATTGAGGTCCACAGGATTGGTGATGTAGCGGACCGTGCCGCCCATGGCGCCCTGTCCATAAAGGGTGCCGCCCGGACCCCGCAGCACTTCGATGCGTTGCATGTCGAGAAGCCGGACATCCTGACCCAACTGGTTCATCTCGGTGTTGAGCGCCAGTTCGTCGAGATAGATGCCGACCGTGGGCAGGCCACCAAAGACCGAGATGCCGCGAAGCTGGATCCGCTGCTGGCCGGGCGAGAACTGGGTGATCGACATGCCGGGAACCGAATATTGCAGGTCCTCGATCGCCGTCGCGCCACGACTGGCCAGCTCTTCTTCCCCGATGGCCGTGACCGCGATGGGCACGTCGATGAGCTTCTGCTCCCGCTTCTGGGCCGTCACGACGATTTCACTGATGGAGATGTCACCGGTTGCGTCGTCGGTCGCGGCAGCGTGAGCGCCAGGTGCGCCGGGCAATGTCATTGCGCAGGTGCATAGCAGTTGAAATGTTCTTGCGCGCATAACTCCCTCCCTGAGTCCATAAAAAGAGCTTGCGCTCGCTTTTTATTTTTTGCAATACAGAATCCAATACAGAATCATTGTATGGACTCATGCGACGGGCATGGATGAAACGGGGGAAACATGCCAAAGCGGGACGCAGCCTATATGCGTGCACAGCGGGAGATGATCGCCCGTGCTGCGCTTCAGGTCCTTCTCGAAAAGGGAGTCTATGACACGTCCCTGCGGGACATCTGCAAAGCCGCAGGTGTGTCCATGGGGGCGATCTACACCCACTTCGCGACGAAGGAGGAGATTGTCGTCGCGGCCTGTGAGCTGGACCACCGCGAGCACAAGTCGGCGCCGCTCCCCGAAACCTGGGATGACTACATCGCCTCCCTTGTCGGCCTGATCCCTTATGAATGGTCCGAGCGCGAGCAGAAGCGGTTCCGGTTGTCCCTCCAGTTCGCGGCCGAGGTCTCGGTCATGGAGCGCAATCCCGAGGGCTTGTCGACCGTCTATCTTCTCTACCGGGAACGCCTTGCTTCCTGCCTCCGGCACCTGGCGGAGAAAGGGTTCATCACCCTGCCCTTTGGGCTGGAAAACACGACCGAAATGCACATGCAGATCATCGCAGGCGCCGGCTACCAGGTGGCGTGCGACCGGGATCTCCCGCGCGAAAAGGTGGTCAACGCCCTGACAACCGCACTGGGCGTCACCGCCGGCCTCGTGGCGCAACCCGCAAAGCCGGATAACGAGGCCTCCGAACCAGCGTTGCCGTGATTTGCCTGCCACTGCCCGCGCCATGGCCTTCGCCGGTGCAGGGCCTTTCCCGGCCGGTCCTGCATCGCGGCGGCGTCCTCCGGCCTGAAACCGTTTCCTCTCCTTCAGGCACGGAGGCGCCTGCCGCCGCGCGGGGCCGGCAGGTTGCGGTCCGACCCGGCGCGGGCCAGGCCGGGAAGGTCGAACAGCCACCGGCCGCCGCATTTCAGGGCCGCAGCGTAGAGCCCCAGTGACGCCATGACGGCAATGGCGGACAGGACCAGAGGGAACAGCAGCCCGGCCAGCATGCTCCCCAACACCACCTCCGGCAGCAGGCTGTCAGCGACGGGCGGCAGTGCGGCGACCAGCGGAAAGTGCAGCAGGTAGATCGGCAGGGTGCGGCTCGACAGGCTGTTGCCCAGCGTCCGGGCGAACGCGAGGCCCCGGGCGACAAGCACCGTGGCGGTGATGCCCGGCATGACAGCGGCACTGTCCAGCACCGGATTGGTGGGGAGCCCGATGGCGTCGGACGCGGCGAACAGGCCCGCCGCCGCTGCGGCCAGACCGCAAAGCCGCGGCCAGCTGGCCCGGGCCGCCCAGTCGAGGATCGGCTGGCGGAAGCGCGCACCGACGGCAAAGAAGACCAGGCAGCGCATCATCGAGAACAGGAAGTCGTTGATCCGGCCCTCAAGACCGGCGGCAAGAACCGCAATCCCCAGCGCCAGGGCAGCGACGAGCCTGGCGTCCAGCCTGTCCGTTGCCCGGCAGAACAGGTAGAACAGGCCGAGCGCATACAGATACCAGGCCACGGTGCTCCCGCAGAGGATGAGCACGAGCTTGAACGCGAGGCCGCCGTCAAGTGGGCCGAGCCGGGGAAAGGCCGGGATGAGCAGCATCAGGATGGCCGCCCACAGGGCATAGAGGTAGAACGGGCGATAGACCCGCTTGAGGCGCACCCTCTCCCACGGCTGGCCGAGCGACGGGGCCGCCAGCAGGCCGGACATCAGGAAGAAGAACGGCATGCGCAGCGGCCGGAGGAGATCGCCCGCCGCTTCCCACACCGGGCCGATCTGGTCCGCATGGTGCCAGTCGATCAGATAGGCCGAATGGCGCGCATGGTAGACGACGACCAGCAGGATCGAGATCGCCTTGCCGAGATTCAGCCATTCGATGCGGTTTGCGTCAGCCATGAGGCCCCCGTCAGCATAGGGACTGGAATCTAATCCCTTTTGATTAAGAAGGGTTTGACGCCCGGACGCCTGAAAAAAAAACAGGCACCGGGCACTAAAAAAACAGGCGCCGGATGCCTGAAAAAAACGGGATCCAGACGAGTCCGGACATTGAAAAACAGGCAGTTGGGAAATTATTTTTCAAGGTGTCCTTGCTAAATCCGAAAATGTCCTTATATAGGATCTATCGATCTTGATTATTCAGGCAGTGGTCCGGCGCAAAGCCGCCCGACAATCTTCCCTTCAAAATCGACTGCACAGTTTGCTGGGTATTTTTCCCGGCAGGCATTTTTCTCTGAACGATTTGAAAGGAAAATCGTCATGACCATTGGTACCGTCAAGTTTTTCAACTCCACCAAGGGTTTCGGCTTCATTCAGCCGGAAAACGGCGCGCAGGATGTGTTTGTTCACATCACCGCAGTGGAACGTTCCGGCCTGCACACCCTCACCGAGGGCCAGAAGGTCAGCTTCGAGATCGTGCGGGACAATCGCTCGGGCCGAAGCGCCGCCGAGAACCTGGTGGCCGCGTAAGCCATCCTTCCCGATCCGCGACCACGGATGTACTGGCGCGGATTGACGGAAAAACGGGAAGGCCGGGTCATTGCCCGGCCTTTTTGTTTCTGCCCTTTGACGACACGAAAGGAGCCGATCCCATGACCGCTCTCACCAAGGACACCCTGTTCCGCCCGACCCCCTCGCGCAGCGAGACCCGGGCAGAGATTACGGACCGGACGGCCCGCGAAATCATCCAGTCGGAAACGGAGCGCAGCCGCGCCAAGACCGAACGGCTGCGCGCAGCCCGGCTGGAACAGGAAGCCCGCGCACTGGCGGCGGCTGCGGCCGAACCCGCCCCCAAATCCCGCGCCCGCAAGCCCGCCCGGAGCCGCTGACGCGTTCAGGCCGCCGAGGCTTCCCCAAGGCTCCCCCAAGGCGCCCCCAAGGCGCCGCCATCACACGGCGGTCTTCCCGGCCGGTCCTTACCGATCCGTGGCCCGTTCTGTGGCCCCTTTCGACGCGCTGCCCAGGAACAGGCGGGCAAGATCCGCCTTGCTGGTCACCAGATCCGCCAGCGTATAGCGGTCCAGCACCGCCATGAACGCGCCCAGCGCCTCGTGCAGCACGCCGGTGAACCCGCAGGCCGGCGCAATCACGCACGTGCCGCAGTCCACCAGATCGAACCCCTCTTCCGTCTGGCGCACCACCGCGCCCACGTTGATCTCCTCCGCCGGACGCGCCAGCCGGATGCCGCCGAAACGCCCGCGCACGCTGGTCACGTACCCGGCCTTGCCGAGGTCATGCACCACCTTCATCAGGTGGTTCTGCGAGACACCGTAAGCCTTTGCGATTTCAGGGACCGAGCACAGCGCATCCGGCCGCCCGCCGAGGTAGAGCAGCACCCGCATGGCATAGTCGGTGTAGCGCGTGAACCGCATGGCCCCTCCTGAGACGCTGGCCCTGACAGGCTGGCGATACCAGCCGTGACATAATGTACGCATATAGGATTTTGCGTTGCCTGATACCACCGGCCTTAATACATGTATGAAAAATACATGATTGAGGCGAGCCCACGGCCGGACAGCGCTGCGGCGCTGACGGCCCCGGGGACATACGGCCCCGCCCTCGCCTCCGCGTTCGAGCGGCGTGCCCTGAGGGGGCCAAAAACTGGAGATGGAAATGGCGACGAAAACGCTCTCCCCGAACACGATTGCGCTGGTGAAGGCCACCGTGCCGGCGTTGCAGACGCACGGGGCCGAAATCGTGCGGACCATGTACGCCCGCATGTTCCGCAACCCGGCCATCCGGGATCTGTTCAACCAGTCCCATCACAGCGGCGACGCGCCCCAGCAGCGGGCGCTGGCCATGGCGATTCTGGCCTACGGCGCCAACATCGACAATCTGGGCGCGCTGACGGCGGCGGTGGAGCGCATCGCCCAGAAGCATGTGGGCTTGCAGATCCTGCCCGAGCACTATCCTTACGTGGCCGAGGCCCTGCTCGGCGCGATCAAGGAGGTGCTGGGCGACGCGGCGACCGACGAGATCCTCGCCGCCTGGGGCGAGGCCTACTGGTTCCTCGCCGACATCCTCATCACCCGCGAGGCCGCGCTCTACCGGCAGAATGCGGAAGCCGAGGGCGGCTGGACCGGCTGGCGGCCGTTCGTGGTCGAGGACGTGCGCCCCGAGAGCGCGGTCATCACCTCCTTCCTGCTTCGCCCTCAGGATGGCGGCAAGGTCGTGCCGCACAAGCCGGGCCAGTACCTCACCTTCTGGCTCGATATCCCGGGCCAGCCCGCCACCAAGCGCAATTACAGCATCTCTTGCGCCCCCAATGACGCGACCTACCGGATCTCGGTGAAGCGCGAGCCCCACGGCCTTGCCTCCCGCTGGATGCACGATCAGGTGAAGCCCGGCACGGTGCTCAAGGTCTCCCCGCCCGCGGGCGACTTCTGGCTCGAGGGCACGCCCTCCCGCCCGGTGGTGCTGCTGTCGGGCGGCGTTGGCCTGACGCCGATGGTCTCCATGCTGGAGGCCGCGGCCGCCGGCGGGTGGGAGACGGACGTCCACTTCGTCCACGGCACGCTGGACGGCAGCACCCACGCCTTTGGCGCGCATGCTCGCGCCGTGGCGTCGCGTCTCCCGCGCGGCCGGGTCAGCGTCTTCTATGAGGCGCCCCGGGCGGAGGATGACGGCCATGACGCAACCGGCCGCATCACCGGGGCCTGGCTCGCCGAAAACACGCCGTTTGCGGAGGCAGACTATTACCTCTGCGGTCCCAAGCCATTCATGCGGGCCATGATAGAGGCGCTTGGACGGCTGGGCGTGGGCGCGGATCGCATCCACTACGAGTTCTTCGGCCCGGCCGACGAACTGCTGGCAGCCTGAGGCGTCCACAGTCCGGAGTCGTCTTGCTGACAGCTCCCTCATCCCCGATCCTGAGGGCGGCCCCCGGCCGCCCTTCTTTTTGCGCCCGCGCCAGCCCGGCTGCGGCGGTTGCGGCGTGCGGCGGAACCGGCCTGCCTGCCCTGCGCTCCTTGGCGTGATGCTTCCACCACAAGCGGGGGTGCGCCATGAACGACCACGAACGTCAGGTCATCGACAGCCTGTTTGCCCGGTTGCGTCAGGTGGAGGGGCAGTCGCCGCCCCGGGACCGGGAGGCCGAGCAGCTGATCGCGGACCGGCTCCGCGCCCGGCCCGCCGCCGCCTACTATCTCGCCCAGACTGTCATTGCCCAGGAACAGGCGCTGGAGGTGGCGCAGTCGCGCATGATCGAGCTGGAGCGGGAGCTGTACAGCCGGGGCGGCGGAGGGTTTCTCTCCGGCCTGTCCGGCGGGCGGGAGCACCGTCACCGCTCCTCCCCGCACCAGACCTACCGGGCCGGGGCCTGGGTCTCCCCCGGCGGGGTCCGCCGCTATGGCTACGGCACCGGCGTGCGCACCCATCCGCCGGGCGGCAGCTTTCTGGCGGGCGCGGCGCAGACGGCCATGGGCGTGGCCGGCGGCATGATGGTTGCGGGCTTCATTGCCGATGCCTTCATGGGCTCAAGCATCAATGGCAATGACGCCATGACGGAGACGGGCGCGGCGGCGGGCTCCGGCCCTGCCCCGAGCGCCGGCGCTGACCCCAAGGCCAGCGCGGATCCCTGCGTGGGCGACAGCGACTTCGGCGGCGAGGAATTCCCCGGCGGCGGTTTCGATTTCGACGAGTTCTGAGCCCGGCTCAGCGGTAGAGCAGCACCGGGATCAGGCAGGTGCGGATCATCTGGGTCGTCGTGCTGCCGACGATCAGCTGGCGGATGCGGGAGTGGCCGTAGGCCCCCATGACGAGGAGGTTGATCTCCCGGGTGCGCACATAATCGCACAGGACGGTCTCCGCCTCGCCCGGCAGGCGCTCCAGCGTATAGGGACGGCCCGTTGCATTGAGGCGCTCCCGCGCCCACTCCAGATGCCCCTCGGCGGCGGGGCTCGGGCCCGCCACCATCACCACGTGCCAGTCGAGCCCGGCCAGCAGCGGATTGTTGCACAGCGCCTCGACAGCGCGGCGTGTGCTGGCGGCGCCGTCGTAGGCGACCAGCACCCGCTCGATCGGCCGGAACGCGCGCGAGGTGACGAGCACGGGCCGGTGCATCGCCCGCACGATGCGCTCCACGCTGCTTCCGAGATGCATCTTGTCGAAGTCCGCCGCCTCGCCCCGCTTGCCGATGACGATCAGATCGGCCTGCTCCTCCAGCGCCGCGACCGCCTCGACGAGGCTGCCGTGGCGGCAGCGGGTGGTGACCTGCGCAATGCCCTGCCCCTTCAGGCGGGCCTCGGCCTCCTGCAACACCACCGTTCCCCGCTGCACCAGCATCTGGTTGCGCTGTTCGTCCAGCACCGCCAGTTCCTGGAGCAGCCGGTCCTGACCGCCCATCCCCATGCCGCTGGAGAAGTCGGCGTAGGCGATGTTCTCGAACTGCCGCTGGACCACCTGGACAAGCTCGACCGGAAGCTGGAGCCGGGCCGCTGCCCAGGCGGCGTGGTCGCACACGCTTGGGCCGTAAACTGACCCGTCAATGCACGCGATGATCTTTTGCATAGTGTCAGTCCCCGCACGGCAAAAGGGTCCAGCCCGTCCGGCCGGAGGCCATTATAGGCCCCGGCCGGTCATATATCCAACGTTACGGTTGGCGCATGACTGGGGGGTATCCCCTTGTCCCCCGTCAGAAGGCGTGCTTGGCCACCAGATGCAGGCGGTTGAGCGAGCCCTTGTCCCCGTTCAGCAATTTGAGCTGCGCGTAACGGTATTCGATGCCCAGATCGAGCAGCCGGATCGGGGAATAGAACAGGTTGACCGCGATGCTGTGCGCCTGTTCGTTGGCCGTGCCCGGTGCGATTCCGGACGGGTAGTTCACGTCCTGGAACGAGCCCATGAGGTTCGAGCGCAGCTTGTCCGTGAAGCTCACATGGAAGGCAAGGAAGCCGGCCAGCACCTTCACCTTCTCGAGGTCGGTGGTGCCATCCGGGCCGATCACGGTGATCACATCGGGCGCGAAGTTGAAGCCCACATAGCGGCTGATGCCGTCGCCGTAGGTCAGCATGAAGCGCACGTCGAAGGCGTCGTTCCGGCCGAAGGGAATGCGGCCCGCGCCCGAGATACCCCAGCTGAACGCCCGCGCCTTGTCATCGGGAGTGTTGACGGACAGCTGGCGCACCAGCCCGGCGAGGGTGAACTGGCCGAACGAGGGCGCGTAGGTGAACTTGACCGTTGCGTCCGGCAGGTGGTCGTCGTCGTTTTCCACCAGCGCGGAGGAGAACGGCGTCACGCTCGAGGTCTCCGGGTTCTCGAGGGCCACGGAGACCGAGAGCACGTCGGAGAGCTTGTGGCTATAGCGCACCTGCATCTGCCGGATGAAGACCGTGCCTTCGGTCACGCCCACGAAGTCGGCCGCCTCGGGGAGCACGGTGGCGTTCTGGAAGTTGCTCCAGTCCTGGCCCATGGTCCACGCGCCGTAGCCGATGAAGGCGCGGCGCAGCGCGAGGTTGTAGCCGTTGGTGGTGCGCTCCGACCCCTGGGTGCCGGGCGAGGTCTGGAAGTCCGATTCGATGTGGGCGGTCAGGGTCTTGTCGCCGACCGGGGTTTCGGTGCTGAGGATGATGCGGGTCTGCTTGGTGTGGGCGTCGAAGTCCGCCCCCTCGCCCTTCGCTCCGTTGGTCGGGATGTAGTGCGGCAGGTAGAAGTCCCGCCCGAGCGAATTGGTCGCCGTATCGCCGTTGCTGTAGCTGGAGATCAGGGTGTCGGCCTTGATGAAGCCGCTGATGCGGAAGGTGGTGTCCCCGATGCGGAAACCGGCCCCGGGCGGCTGGGCCTGGGCGGACTGCCGGGCGCCGACGGATTCGGTTGCCGGTACGGGCGGCACGGCCGGCTCGGCGGGGGCTACGGCCACCGCCGTGCTGGCGGACGCGGCCGGGGGCTGAGCCTGGGCCGCAGCCGACGCCTCGCGCCGGGTGGCGTCCAGCTCCTGCCGCACCTCCCGCAGCGCGTCCTCCAGCTGACGCACCCTCTCCTCAAGCATCTGGGTTCGGTCCGTCGTCTGCTGCGCCCGGGCAGGCAGCCCCGAGAACGCCACACAGGCGGCGCTGGCCAGTAGTACAGTTTGATGACGGATCCTGTTCGTCATATCGGGCCCTTCCTGACGGCAGGGCCGATCTGAGGCGCGGCCCCGCATGGGTGTTACGCTGCGGGATTGAACGGCAGCGGCCGCCCTTGGGTTCACTACCAAGCGAGGTGGGCCCCCCCTTTTTTTCCGTGACGTCGTTGCGGCCAAGGCACGGACAGGAGCCCTTGCCGCCTGCGATCGGGTCGGGAATGGTGGTGCGGGGCAGCCGCGCAACCGGGAGCAGGACGATGAAACAGGCGAGCGAGGGTATCGGGACGAATACCGGCCTGATCGAAACCGGGGTTATCGAAACCGCCGTGATCGAAACCGCCGTGATCGAAACCGAACGCCTGCGCCTGCGCCCGCACCGGGCGGCGGACTGGGTGGCGTCCATGGCGCTCTGGGGGGATGAGTCGGTCACCCGCTACATCGGCGGCCGCCCGCAGACGCCGGAGGAATGCTGGCAGCGGCTGCTGCGCTATGCGGGCCACTGGACCCTGCTGGGCTTCGGCTACTGGGCGGTGGAGGAAAAGGAGACCGGGTGCTTCCTGGGAGACGTCGGGCTGTCAGACTTCCGCCGCACCCTCCCCGCCGATCTCGGCTTCTCCACCGCGCCGGAGGTGGGCTGGGTATTGACGCCCGCCTGTCACGGGCGGGGCTATGCCACGGAAGCGGTGCGGGCGGCCCTCGCCTGGGGCGAGCGCCATCTGGGCGCGCAGCGGTTCGTCTGCATGATCCACCCGGACAACCACGCCTCGGCGCGGGTGGCGGAGAAAACCGGCTTCACCCCTTACGCGCGCGCCGAATACCACGGCGCGCCGGCGGTGCTGTACGAACGGCTGTCGCGATGACCTGACGGGAAGGCTCCCCAAGGAGGTCGCGGAACCCCGTGGGAAACCCTCGTTCGTTGATTGGCCCCACGCCCTTCACAACCCTCAGGAGCGTTCGCGGAACGCGCTGAAGGTGATGTCCTTGTTTTCCTCGGCGGCGCGGTCGAGCCGCCACTGGCTGCGGGCCATGAACACGGGGTGGCCGTCGCGGTCTTCCGCCATGTCGGACCGGTTGGCTTCCATGAAGCGTTTCAGCGCCTGCGGGTCGTCGCTCGTCACCCAGCGGGCGACCTCGTAGGGGCTTTCCTCGAAGCCGATCTCCACCTTGTATTCGGCGAGCGCGCGGGAGGCGAGCACCTCCAGCTGGAGCGCGCCGACGACGCCCACGATCCAGTTGGAGCCGATGGCCGGGCGGAACACCTGGATGACGCCCTCCTCCGAGAGATCCTGGAGCGCCTGGCGCATGGACTTGATCTTGAGCGGATCGCCCAGGCGCACGCGGCGCAGGATGTCCGGCGCGAAGTTGGGAATGCCGGTGAAGCGCAGCGTCTCGCCTTCGGTGAGCGTGTCGCCCACCCGCAGCGTGCCGTGGTTGGGGATGCCGATGATGTCGCCCGGCATGGCCTCTTCCACCAGTTCGCGGTCCTGCGCGAAGAAGAAGATGGGGTTGTTGACCGCCAGCTGCTTGCCGGTGCCGATCTGCTTCAGCTTCATGCCGCGCCGGAACCGGCCCGAGCACAGGCGGAAGAAGGCGACGCGGTCGCGGTGGTTCGGGTCCATGTTGGCCTGAACCTTGAAGACAAAGCCGGTCACCTTGGGTTCGCTCGCCTCGACCGTGCGGGTGTCGGCGGGCTGGCTGCGCGGCGGCGGCGCCAGCGCGCCGATGGCGTCCAGCAGCTGCTCCACCGAGAAGTCCTTCAGCGCCGAGCCGAAGAACACCGGCGTCAGATCGCCGTTGAGGTAGGCCGCGCGGTCCGGCTCCGGGTAGGCGGACATGGCCAGTTCGGCGGTCTCGCGGAACTCGGCGAGCACGTCGGCGGGCACCATCCGGTCCAGCGCCGCGTCCTCGATGCCGGACATGGGCAGGTACTGGTCATAGGCCCCGCCTCGGCCGTGGCTGGAGGTGAGGAATTCGTTCTTCCGGAAGTCGTAGACGCCGTGGAAGGTGGAGCCCGCACCGACAGGCCAGTTCATGGGCGTCACGTCCAGCGCCAGGGTGTTCTCGATCTCGTCCAGCAGCTCGAACGGGCTCTTGGACTCGCGGTCGATCTTGTTGACGAAGGTGATGATCGGGATGTTGCGGATGCGGCAGACCTCCAGCAGCTTGCGGGTCTGGCTCTCGATGCCCTTGGCCGCGTCGATCACCATCACGGCGCTGTCGACCGCCGTCAGCGTGCGGTAGGTGTCCTCCGAGAAGTCCTCGTGGCCCGGCGTGTCGAGCAGGTTGAAGGTGATCCCGCCGCGCTCGAAGGTCATCACCGAGGAGGTGACGGAGATGCCGCGGTTCTTCTCGATCTCCATCCAGTCCGAGCGGGCGCGGCGGCGCTCGCCGCGCGCCTTCACCTGACCGGCAAGCCGGATCGCGCCACCGAACAGCAGCAGCTTTTCGGTGAGGGTGGTCTTGCCGGCGTCCGGGTGCGCGATGATCGCGAAGGTGCGCCGGTTGCTGATGTTCTGCGGGCGCTGGGACGCGCGGGTCGCTGCATCGGCTTCGGCGGTCAGGGGCGCCGTCTGATCGTCGTCGAAACTGGTCACGGAAGTTGCTACTCGTTCGAGGTTGTCCGGGTTTGGATTTAAATTGCGCGCATTCAAAGCACGCGGTCCGGCCCATGGCCAGCCTGAAATTTGCAAGACTGTGCGAGTCGGGGCGAATCCAGGCCGAATGACCGCCCGTTGCCTTTCAGGGAGATAGGACGGGCGCCGTCAGTTGCGACGGGCCTCCAGCGCGGCCTGGCGCTGCTCGGCCATCTCATCAAGCGAGGGAATGAAGATCTCGGCCGCGGCGAGCAGGGCCACCATGGCCAGAATGGCGGCGAAGAAGGCCTTCAGCAGCACGCTCATGACCGGTTGTCCTTTTCGTTGCCCACAGGGTCTTCGTTGCTCGCGGAGCCGCCCTCGCCTGCCGCCGGTGCCCCGGGCGGCGGAGGGGGTGACGCGGGTGCGGTGGTGTAGAGATAGACGTTGCCCAGAATGACCAGCCCCGCCACCACCATCAGGATGCCGCGCAGCCGCTCCCGCCCCTGATGCCGCATGGCGTGGCGGATGCCGAAGCCGATGAGGACGAAGGACAGGATGACCGCCACCGACAGGGCAATGGACCAGAAGCTGCTCATGCAATTCCCTTGTTCACGCACGCGACACGGCTCTGACGCGCCGGACGGCAAGCGCCCGGATCACGCCGCCCCCGTGCAGCCCGGCGTGCTGCCCAGCGCCTGGGCGACGGCGGCGCGCCAGCCCGCCAACCTAGCGGCGCGCGCAGCTTCTTCAAGTCCCGGCGCGAAGCAGCGGTCCCGGTGCCACAGCCGCCCCGCCTCCTCCACGCCGCCGAGGAGCCCGCAGCCGACGCCCGCCAGAATGGCCGCGCCCAGCGCCGTCGTCTCGGTGACGACCGGGCGCTCCACCGTCACGCCCAGCATGTCCGCCAGATCCTGCGCCATCCAGTCGTTGACCGCCATGCCGCCGTCGATCCGCACCACCTGCGGCTCCACCCCGTCCTGACGGAAGGCGGTCATCAGGTCATGGGTCTGGTAGCTCATGGCCTCCAGGCAGGCGCGGACGATGTGGGCGCGGGTCGCCCCGAAGGTGAGGCCCGTCAGCAGCGCCCGCGCGTCCGGCCGCCAGTGGGGCGCACCGAGCCCGACGAACGCAGGCACCAGATAGACGCCCTCGGTCGAGCTGACGGAGCGGGCCAGCCGCTCGGTCTCCCCCGCCTCCAGCACCAGCCCCACCTGGTCGCGCAGCCATTTGACCGCGCTGCCCGCCACGAAGATGCTGCCCTCCAGCGCATAGGCGGGCTTGCCGCCGATGCGCCAGGCAAGGGTCGCCAAGAGGCGGTTGCGGGAGAGGCGCGGCGTCTCGCCCACATGGGCGAGCACGAAGCCGCCGGTGCCGTAGGTGGCCTTCACCGCGCCCGGCGCGACGCAGGCCTGGCCGATGGCGGCGGCCTGCTGGTCCCCCGCCACGCCGCAGACAGGGATAGCCCGGCCGAACAGCGCCGCCCGGGTGACGCCGAGCGCCCCCGCGCTGTCCGTGATCTCCGGCAGAATGCTGCGCGGCACGCCGAACAGGTCGCACAGATCATCCCGCCACTGGCAGGTGTTCAGGTCCATCAGCAGGGTGCGCGCGGCATTGGTGGCATCGGTGATGTGGAGGCCGCCGGTCAGGCGGTAGATCAGGTAGCTGTCGACCGTCCCTGCCGCCAGCCGCCCTGCCCCCAGCAGGTCCCGCAATGCGGGGCGGTGCCTCAGCGCCCAGCCCATCTTGGTGGCGGAGAAGTAGGGATCGATCGGCAGGCCCGTCGCCGACGCCACACTCGGGCCGTGGCCCTCCCGCTCAAGGGCCGCGCAGTCGTCCGCCGTGCGCCGGTCCTGCCACACGATGGCCGGGCCCACCGGCGCGCCGGTCGCCCGGTCCCAGAACACGATGGTCTCGCGCTGGTTGGTGAGGCCAATGGCGGCGATGCGCTCCGCCCCGCCCGCCGTGCGGATGGCCTCCGTCGCGGCGGCCAGGGTTTCCCGCCAGATCTCCTCCGGGTCGTGCTCCACCCGGCCCGGCTGCGGGTAGAACTGGGTCAGCGGGCGCGCGGCGCTGGCCACCGGCTTGCCGGTCGGGTCGAACACCATGGCGCGGGTGGACGTCGTGCCCTCGTCGAGGGCGAGCAGCAGATCAGTCATGACGGCAATGTAGCGGCACCGGCGCACGGAGCAACACGGCGCGTGCGGCCCCCCGCCCTGAAGTCTGGATTACGCGATATTAACCACTTCCCGGGCAGGATGTACGGGCACGGCAAGCTGCACGCAGAAGGCAGCCGCCTGCACCTATGCAAGCGGTGTCGATCGGAGTGCCTGTTGCGTTGCGCTGGCGTTCGCGTGACAAAGAAAGCGCCCGGAAGGTTGGTTTTCCGGGCGCTTTGTATTTTGCCTGCAAGCGGGAGGCTGCGTCCTACTCGGGCTTGACCACCCGGATCGACAGCTCGCGCAGCTGCTTCGGCGACACCTCCGAGGGCGCGTTCATCATCAGGTCTTCCGCCTTCTGGTTCATCGGGAAGACGATGACCTCGCGGATGTTCGGCTCGTCCGCCAGCAGCATGACGATGCGGTCAACGCCCGGCGCCGAGCCGCCGTGGGGCGGCGCGCCCAGCTTGAAGGCGTTGATCATGCCGCCGAACTTGGAGTCCACGTCCTCCTTCGAGTACCCGGCGATCTCGAACGCCTTGTACATGATCTCCGGCTTGTGGTTCCGGATCGCGCCCGAGGACAGCTCGATGCCGTTGCAGACGATGTCGTACTGGTAGGCCAAGATCTCCAGAGGGTCCTTGGTCTCCAGCGCCTCCATCTCGCCCTGCGGCATGGAGAACGGGTTGTGCGAGAAGATGATCTTCTTCTCCTGCTCGTCGTACTCGAACATGGGGAAGTCGATGATCCAGCAGAACTCGAACCGGTTCGGGTCGATCAGGCCCAGCTCGTTGCCGATGCGGGTGCGGGCAAGGCCCGCCAGCTTGGCAGCACCGGCTTCCTTGTCGCAGGCGAAGAACACGCCGTCATTGGGGCCGAGGCCCAGCTGGGCCACCAGCTGCGCAACCCGCTCCTCGCCGATGTTCTTGGCGATGGGGCCGCCGGCGACGCCGTCCTTGAAGTTGATGTAGCCAAGGCCCGCATAGCCTTCCTGACGGGCCCAGTCGTTGGTGCCGTCGAAGAAGGAGCGCGGACGCAGGCCCGCCTCCGGTGCCGGGATGGCGCGCACCACCGCGCCGGTCTCGATCGAGCGGGCGAAGATGCCGAAGCCCGAGCCCCGGAAGATTTCGGTCACGTCATGAATGACGATGGGGTTGCGCAGGTCCGGCTTGTCGGTGCCGTACTTCAGCATCGATTCCTTGTAGGGAATGCGCTTGAACGGATACGGGCTGACCGTGCGGCCGTTGGCGAACTCCTCGAACACGCCGTAGAGCACCGGCTCGATGGCCGCGAACACGTCTTCCTGTGTGACGAAGCTCATCTCGAAGTCGAGCTGGTAGAACTCGCCCGGGCTGCGGTCGGCGCGGGCGTCCTCGTCGCGGAAGCAGGGCGCGATCTGGAAGTAGCGGTCGAAGCCCGCCACCATCAGCAGCTGCTTGAACATCTGCGGCGCCTGCGGCAGCGCGTAGAACTTGCCCGGGTGCAGACGGCTCGGCACCAGGAAGTCGCGCGCGCCCTCGGGGCTGGAGGCCGTGAGGATCGGCGTCTGGAACTCCTGGAAGCCCTGCTCGATCATGCGGCGGCGCAACGACGCGATGACGTTGGAGCGCAGCACGATGTTCTTGTGCAGCCGCTCGCGGCGCAGGTCGAGGAAGCGGTAGCGCAGACGGATGTCTTCCGGGTACTCCGCATCACCGAACACCGGCATCGGCAGCTCGGCGGCGGCCGAGAGCACGTCGACCACCTCGGCCTTCACCTCGATGCGGCCGGTGGGCAGGTTGTCGTTGATGGTCTCGGGCGTGCGGGCCACCACCTTGCCATCCACGCGAATCACCGATTCGGAGCGGACGTGCTCGGCGTTCTTGAACGCGGCCGAGTCGACATCAACGACGATCTGCGTCAGGCCATAATGGTCGCGCAGGTCGATGAACAGCAGGTTGCCGTGATCGCGCTTGCGGTGGACCCAGCCCGACAGGCGGACGGTTTCGCCGACATTGGCTTCGCGGAGTTCTCCGCAGGTATGGGTGCGATAGGCGTGCATGGCAAAAACTCGGTTGTAACCGGAAAAAAATTCGGATCGCGGACACACACAGCTTCACGCCCCGTTTGTCAAGGCGCTGCAAGCTGCTACAGCGGTGTCCATGAGCGAATATGTACTGATCACGACCACGGACGACCTGTCGGCACTGTGCGCCCGGCTGGCTCGCCAACCTTTCGTCGCGCTGGACACCGAGTTCATGCGCGAGAACAGCTACTATCCCGATCTCTGCCTCATCCAGGTGGCGAGTCCCGAGGAGGCCGCCATCATCGACCCCAAGGCCCCGCGCCTGTCGCTGGAGCCGCTGTTCGCCCTCCTCGCCAACGAGGCGGTGCTGAAGGTGGTCCACGCCGGCGGGCAGGATCTGGAGATCTTCTACGGCCTCACCGGCCGGGTCCCCTCCCCGCTGTTCGACACCCAGATCGCGGGCATGGCGCTGGGTTTCGGCGAGCAGGTGGGCTACCAGCAGCTGGTCGAGCAGACGCTCGGCGTCCACATCAACAAGGGCGCGCGCTTCACCGACTGGAGCCGCCGCCCCCTCGAACAGCGCCAGCTCGACTACGCCATCGGCGACGTGACCTATCTGATCGAGGCCTTCCCCAGGCTGCTTGAGCGGCTGAAGGAAACCGGCCGCGGCGAATGGCTGGACGAGGAAATGGCCCGGCTCATGGACCCGGCCAGCTACACCTGCGATCCCGAGCAGATGTGGCGGCGCATGAAGCTGCCCAACCGCAATGCGGACGTGCTGGGCCGCCTCAAGGCGCTGGCCGCCTGGCGCGAACGCGAGGCCCAGGGCAAGAACCTGCCGCGCAACCGCCTGGTGAAGGACGAAACCCTCATCGATCTCGCCCTGCACCCGCCGCGCGATCAGGCCTCGCTCGCCCGCGTGCGCGGCCTGCCCGCAAGCTGGGGCAGCAACGATATCGGTGCGCGCCTGCTGGCGGTGCTGGAGAACGCCCCGCCCATGCCGAAGGAGGAAATCCCCGCCCGCGAGCGCATGACCGCACTGGGCCGCCAGGCGTCGCTCATCGCCGACCTGCTCAAGCTGCTGCTCAAGATCCGCTGCGAGGAATGGGGCATCGCCCCCAAGCTGGTCTGCCGGTCCGACGAGCTGGAAGCCCTCGCCTCCGGCCAGCGGGACGGCCTCGCCATCCTCTCCGGCTGGCGATACAACCACTTCGGCAAGGATGCGCTCGCCATGGTCGAGGGGCGGCTCGCCTTCTCCGTGCGCGACGGCAAGCTCAACCTGCACGAGGTTGAACCGGCGTAACCGGCTGGTTTTTCAGGAAGTCTGATCCTGCGGGGTCCCGGACCCCCGCGCGCCCTTTCGTTGACCGGGCCGCGCCCTTCCCTGAAGGGCGAGCCCCTCCCGCCATCAAACCACCCTGGACAAGCAAAGACCCCGGCCGGTTGCCCGGCCGGGGTCTTTTGACTTTCCTCTCCCGAGGGCGCGGCTTACGCGGCGCGGACCTGGGTGAGGAAGCGGTTCACCTGCACCCGCAGCTCCTCCGCCTGCTGGCTGAGGGCGTCGGCCGCATTGAGCACTTCCTGGGCGTTGTGGCCGGTCTGCTCGATGCCGCCGCTGATGCCGCCGATGTTGCGGGAGACTTCCTGCGTGCCGTGCGCCACCTGCTGCACGTTGCGGGCAATCTCCTGCGTCGAGGCGCTCTGCTGCTCCACCGCCACCGAGATGCCGACGGAGATCTCGTTGATCTCGCCGATGGTGCCGGCGATCGAGCGGATGGCCGCCACCGACTCCTCGGTCGCCGACTGGATCAGCGCGATCTGGGCCGCGATGTCGTTGGTGGCCTGGGTGGTCTGGTTGGCCAGCGACTTCACCTCGCTCGCCACGACCGCGAAGCCCCGGCCCGCATCGCCCGCGCGGGCCGCCTCGATGGTGGCGTTGAGCGCCAGCAGGTTGGTCTGCTCGGCGATCTGGTTGATGAGGTCCACCACCTGGCCGATCTGGCGGGCGCCGTCCACCAGGCCCTGCACCTTGGCGTCGGTGTCGCGGGCTTCCTGCACGGCCTTGTCCGCCACGGCCTTGGCCTGCATGGTCTGGCGCCGGATCTCGTCAACCGAGCTGGCCAGCTCCTCGCCGGCGGCGGCGACCATCTGCACGTTGGCGGCAGCCTGCTCGGCGGCGGTCGCGACGGTTCCGGCCTGACGGGTGTTGTCCTGCGCCGTGCGGGTCATGTCCTCGGAGCTGACGCGCACCTTCTCCGCCGCTTCGCTGAAGGAGGCGATGATGGCGTTGATCGTGCTTTCGAACTCGGCGATCGCCGCTTCCATGGCGCTGGCCCGGGCGGCCTTGGCAGCCGCTTCGGCGGCCTCGCGCTTGCGCTCTTCCTCGAGACGGGCCGCTTCCTCGGCGCGGTGACGCTCCTCGGCCTCGCGCTGGCGCTTCTCCGCTTCCTCCTGCTCGGCGCGCAGCTTCTCGGCGGCGCGGGAGTTCTCGCGCAGCACCAGGAGCGCGCGGGCCACATCGCCCAGCTCGTCGCCCCGGTTGGTGAGCGGCACTTCCGTGTCGAGACGGCCATCGGCCAGCTCGCTGGTGGCCTTGGTCAGTTCGCCCAGCGGCTTGATGACGCCGCCACGGGTGAGGACGAAGCCGGCGGCCAGCGACAGCAGGGTGCTGATGCCGAGAACGACGACGATGACCTCGCGGGTGCTCGCATCCCGCTGGGCGAGGACCGCGCGCTCGTCGCTCAGCGCCTTGTCGTGGGCCGCGATGAAGGCGTTCATGTCCTTCGTCAGGCTCTCCATCTCCGGCTGGAACTCTTCATACATGATCGCCAGAGCGGTCGCGTTGTCGTGCTTCAGCGCCGAAACCGAGACGGCCTCCAGAATGTCGAACGCGGTCACGTAGCGCTGGCGGAAGTCCTTGAGCGCCTCGATCGACTCCTTCTGGTCGCTGAGGTTCAGCGCCTGATCGACGTTCTTGAGGAACCGGGCGCGGACTTCCTTCAGCTCGTCGGTGCGCTTCTGGATGTTCTCAGCATTGTCGTCAGCGATCAGGTTGAAGGCGAGACTCGACGTGTCCGCCCGCTGCGAATCGGCCAGTGCGGCAGAGGTCAGCATCCGCGACTGGCGCTCGAGCATCCGGGAGTAGGTGTCGGACACCTCACCCATGTTGATGATCGAGAACACCGTCACCGCAACAGCGACGATGCCGCTGAGAGCCAGCGGCGCCAGCATCTTGTAGAGGATTTTTATCCTGTTGAGGTAATTGAACAACATCGTCTGCTCCCAGACTCAGGCGGATCACATTCGGCATAGTTATTAAGGTCGTAATGGTGACTGAGAGGTAAACCGAAGCCGAAATGTTTTTCACCAGCACCTATCGGCTCTGGCCCCTGTCCGTCGGACTCCGCCCCGGTGCGCGTTGGGGCGGGCCGGGAGCGCGCAGCTCTCCCCCGCCCGGGATGCGACTCCCCGGGACGCCCTGCTGCCAGCGGGCGGACACTCAGTGGTTGCGGATCAGCTCGAAGCGGGGCGTGAGGCCCAGATGCTTGGCAAGGCTTGCGAGGCGCCGGTCCACCACCTCGCCGTAGAGCCCCGTGTGCTCCTCGGTCAGCGCCAGCACCAGCTGGTCGCCGCGCCGGAACAGCCGGGAGCCTTCCAGCGGCTTGGCCGTGCCCGCCGTCAGCCGCTGGCCGAGTCGCAGCGCCAGCCCCCAGGCCCGGGCGCGGCTCAGATCCTCCGCGCTGGCGAGCGGCTGGACGATCGGGCCGTAGCGTTCGCTGATGGAGGCGCCGTAGCAGGCGTAAAGGGCGGCGCCGACCATGGCCCTGCCCCGGAAGTCAATGCCGACCCAGTTGCCGTAGAAGGAGGCCTCCAGCGCCCGCTCCGCCCGGAAGTCCGGGTGGCCGCGCCAGGCCACGTCCGCCAGCAGGCAGGCGGCGAGCCGCAGGCGGCGGTCCTCGTGGCTCTCGCCCTCCGAGAACAGCGGGTCCATCCACACCATGAGCGCGTCGCCGTGCTCGGGGAAGCGGCCCTCGTGGCGCGCCTCGACCCGGCAGGCGGCCAGCAGCGGGTCTTCCCGCTTGATGGCGGGCGGCAGGGAATCGAACAGCAGCCCTTCGCGCAGGCCGTAGGCCGAGTTGATGATGAGGGGAATATCCAGCGCCTTGACCAGCGCTTCGAGAACGGTCACCGCCACCGGCAGGCTGGGCAGTCGCCGCTCGGTCAGGCTCTTGACCTTCTTCAGTTCCTTGCGGTCCAGCGTGGCGAGCGCCTTGCCGAGCCGGCCAAGGGCGGCCGGTTCCATCTGGTAGCTCTGGATGATCCGCAGCGGGCAGTTGTTGAGATGCATGTCCAGATGCGCCAGCGCCCGCCACGAGCCGCCCACGGTGTAGAATGGCAGGCCGCGCACATCCTCCAGCCACGGCACGGTCTCCAGCGCCCGGGCGACCATCTCCTGAAGGCCGCGCGCGCCGTGCGCCTCCGCCTGCGCCCTCAGGGTCAGCACGCCGATGGGCAGCGACACCCGCTCGCCCACCTTCCCGCCGCTGATGCGGATCAACTCCAGGCTGCCGCCGCCCAGATCGCCCACCACGCCGTCGGCCCACGGCATGCCGGAGAGCACGCCGAGCGCCGCATAGTAGCCTTCCTGCTCGCCCGTGATGACGGTGATGTCGAGCCCGGTCTCCCGCTTCACCCGGGCGACGAAGTCGGGCCCGTTGCGGGCCAGCCGCACGGCGGCGGTGGCCACCACGGTCAGCTGGTCCACCTGCATGTCGGCGCACAGCAGGGCGAAGCGGCGCAGGGTGTCGATGGCCTGCTCCATGGTGTCCTCGTCCATCCGGCCGGTCTCGGCCAGACCCTTGGCGAGGCCGCACATCACCTTCTCGTTGAACACCGTCAGCGGCACCCGCACGACGCCGCGGTAGACCACAAGGCGCACCGAGTTGGAGCCGATGTCGATGATGGCGGTCAGGCGCTCGGCGAGCGGACGGAGGGCAGCGCGCGGGCGGGCATTGGGCAGCGACACGGCAGCGCGATTCATGGAACCTACTCGACGATGACCACGGACGGGGTTGGCGGGCACTTTAGCCGGGGACGCGCGGCGATCAACCCGCAGCGGACGGGGCAGCGCGGTCTTTTTGACCATCGTCGCCTTCCAGCACCAGTTGCGGGATGGCACCGGGGTCCTTCAGCGCCGCGCCCCGGCCGGACATGGACGGGTTGGTCATGAAGTAGCGATGCGCGTTGAAGGCGCGCCCCCGCGCCGGCATACGCACGTAGGAGCCGTCCGGTTGCAGCCAGGAGGACTGTTCCGTGTCCTTCAGGTTGGCGACCATCACCTGGTCCAGCACCTGGGCGTGGACCGTGGGGTTCTCGATCGGCACCAGCACCTCGACGCGGCGGTCGAAGTTGCGCTGCATCCAGTCCGCCGAGGAGATGTACACCTTGGCCTGACGCGAGGGCAGCGCCTCGCCGTTGGCGAAGGCGACGATCCGGCTGTGTTCGAGGAAGCGGCCGATGATCGACTTGACGCGGATGTTCTCCGACAGGCCCGGCACGCCCGGCTTCAGGCAGCAGATGCCGCGCACCACCAGGTCGATCTGCACGCCCGCCTGACTGGCCTCGTACAGCTTGTCGATGATGATGGGGTCCACCAGCGCGTTCAGCTTGGCCCAGATCTGGGCGGGAAGCCCGGCGCGGGCGTTGGCGATCTCCTGGTCGATATGCTTCATCAGCGTCGCCCGGATGCCGCCCGGCGACATGGCAAGGGCCTCCAGATGCTCGGGCGGCACGTAGCCGGTGATGTAGTTGAACACCTGCGCCGCGTCGTGCGCCAGCCGGGGGTCGGCGGTGAAGAAGCTGAGGTCCGTGTAGATGCGGGCCGTCACCGGGTGGTAGTTGCCGGTGCCGAAGTGGCAGTAGGTCCGCAGGTCCCGCCCCTCGCGCCGCACCACCATGGAGAGCTTGGCGTGGGTCTTGAGGTCGATGAAGCCGTAGACCACCTGCGCCCCTGCCCGCTCCAGCTCCGCCGCCCAGCGGATGTTCTGCTCCTCGTCGAACCGGGCCTTCAGCTCGACGACCGCCGTCACCGACTTGCCCGCCTCCGCCGCCTCGATGAGGGCGCGCACGATGGGGCTCTTCTTGCCGGCGCGGTAGAGCGTCTGCTTGATGGCGACCACGTCCGGGTCCGCCGCCGCCTGACGCAGGAAGGAGAGCACCACGTCGAAGCTCTCGTAGGGGTGATGGACCAGGATGTCCTTGGCGCGGATGGCAGCGAAGCAGTCGCCCCCGTGCTCGCGGATGCGCTCGGGGAAGCGCGGGGTGTAGGGCTCGAACTTCAGGTCCGCCCGCTCGTCCACGATCAGCTGGGCGGTGTCGGCGATGCCGAGGACGCCGCTCACCTCCACCGCGTCCCGTTCGGCGACGCCCAGCTCGCGGATTACCATGCGTTGCAGCTCGGGCGGGGTCTGCGCCTCGATCTTGAGGCGGATCACCTGCCCGCGCTTGCGCCGCTTGAGCGCCGACTGGAAGTAGCGGACCAGATCTTCCGCCTCCTCCTCCACCTCGATGTCGCTGTCGCGGATCACGCGGAAGGCACCGTCGCCCAGCAGTTCGTAGCCCGGGAACAGCTCGGCCAGGAACAGGCGGATGGTGTTCTCGAGGCTGATGAAGCGCAGGCCGTCCCCCGGCAGGCGGATGAAGCGCGGCAGCATGGTCGGCAGCAGCAGGAGCGCGTGCAGGATGCTGTTGTCGCTCTTCCGGCGCAGCTCCAGCACCAGCGAGATGCCCCGGTTGGGGATGAACGGGAACGGATGGGCCGGGTCGATGGCAAGCGGCGTCAGCACCGGGAAGATCTTGGCGAGGAAGTGCCCTTCCAGCCAGTCCTTCTCCGCCGCGCGCAGCTGGCTCCGGTCCAGCACCTCAAGGCCCTCGGCCGCCAGCGCTTCCCGCAGCTCGGCCCACACCGCCTGCTGGGCCCGCATCAGCTCCTCCGCCTTGGCGGAGATGGCGGCAAGCTGCTGGGCCGGGGTCAGGCCGTCCTGGCTGAGCGTCTCGACCGCGGCGTCCAGCTGCCCGCGCAGGCCCGCGACGCGCACCATGTAGAACTCGTCCAGGTTGCTGCCCGAGATGGACAGGAACCGCAGCCGCTCCAGCAGCGGGTAGCTGGTGTTGCGGGCCTCCTCCAGCACGCGGAAATTGAACGCCAGCCACGACAGTTCGCGGTTGAAGTAACGTTCCGGGCTGACCGGGTGGCGCGGCTCGGCGGCGGTGGCGGCGAGATGGGCATGTATCGGCATAGCTGCCTGATACTCTGCCCCTGGTAAAAAATTATGACAAGCTCGGCGCTCTGGCGGCCAAATCGGCCAGCACCTGCCGCACCAGCGGCACCGTGACCGGGCGCCGTTTCTCCAGCGCCGTCAGGTCGATGGCCTCCACCACCGCGTGGATGCGGGCGTAGTCCCGCTCCAGCCGCAGCATCAGGAAATCGATCACGTCCGGCGGCACGTCCAGCCCCCGGTCGCGGAACTGCTTGACCAGCAGCGCCGCCATCAGCGGGTCGTCCGGCTGGGCGATCTCGGCCACGGGCAGCGCGAGGAGCCGCGAGGACAGGTCCGGCACCTCCAGCCCCCAGCTCTTGACCGGCAGGCGACTCAGCAGCACCAGCCCGATGCGTTGCTCCCGCGTCCAGTTGATGAGGTGGAACAGCCCCTCCTCGTCCACGCCCGGCCCCAGGTTGTCGATCACCAGTGTCGGCAGGCGCAGGCGGCTGTGCAGCTGGCCCGGCCCCAGCACCCGCCCGCCGGTGCGGCTGGCAAAGATCGCGCCCAGATGGCTCTTGCCGGACTTCTCCGGCCCCACGATCAGCAGGGCATGGCTTGGCCATTCCGGCCAGTTGTCGAGATAGGCGACGGCCAGTTCGTTGGATGGCGAGACGGCGAAGTTCTCGATGCCCGTCGCCTTGCGGTAGGACAGCGGCAGCGGCGGCTGTTTCATGGCGTCTCTTCCTCGCGCGGCTGGCTTCCATCGTCATAGAGCCGGCTGGCGAGATAGCGCTGGAGCAGCCACCGCGACAAGACGGCGACGATCGCGGCGACCGGCACGGCGAGGAAGATGCCGAGCACGCCCATGAGTTCGCCGCCCGCGAAGATGGCGAAGATCACCCACGCCGGATGCAGGCCGACGCGGTTGCCGATGAGGTTCGGGGTGAGGATGCTGCCCTCGATGGCCTGCACGATGACGAACACCCCGTAGACCAGCCCCACCTTGAGCCAGTCCGTGCCGAACTGGCCCAGCGCCACCAGCACGGCGAGCGCCGAGGCAAAGAAGGGCCCCGCCAGCGGCACGAAGGCGAGCAGACCGGCGATGAGCCCCAGCACCAGCGCGTAGTTGAGGCCGAGGAGGCTCCAGCCGGCGGCGTAGAGCACGGCCAGCGCCATGCACACCAGGAACTGGCCGCGCACAAAGCCCGACAGGGCGTAGTCGATCTCCCCCAGCAGCTGCCGGATCGTGGCGAGGTGGGCGCGCGGCAGCCAGGAGTAGATCCGCGCGACGATGATGTCCCAGTCCCGCAGCAGGTAGAAGGCGACCACCGGCGAGATGAGGATGAGCGAGAGCAGGTTGAAGAAAGCGATGCCGCTGGCCAGCAACTGGCCCACGTGCGCGCCGACCCATTCCACCACCTTGCCCCCCGATTGCTGGACGAGGGTTTCCGCCTGCCGGCTGCCGCCCGCCTCGTCGATGAGGCCGACAATGAGCTGGCGCAGCTTGACGATGTAGGCGGGCAGCGCCTGGGCAAACCCCATCACCTGATCGCGCAGCATCGGCGCGATGGCGATGAACACCCCGATCAGGAGCCCGAAGAACAGGACGATGGCGATACTGGTCGCCAGCCAGCGCGGCAGCCGCCAGGCCTCCATCCGGTCGGCGAGCGGGTCGAGCAGGTAGGCGACCGCCAGGCCCACCACGAACGGCAGCAGAATGCCGCTGACGGAGACGAAGAAGGCCAACAGCAGAACGATGCCAAGGGCGAACCAGACCCAGCGCGGCGGCGTGGATGTCATCAGGCGCTACTCCTGCGGGTTGCGCGGCTGCTGGCCGAATCCGGGCGGCAGCAGCGATTCCGGTCCGGCGCCGGGCGTCTGGCCACCGTTCGTCTGACCGCCATTCGTCTGACCCGCCGGGGCCTGACCGGCTGGCGCCTGATTGGCCGGAGTCTGACTGGCTGGAGACTGGCCGCCGGGAGACTGGGTGACCACACCCTCCTCCCCTTCGCCCTCCACAAGGACCGGGCGCGGCACGGCCGGGTCGTCCGGGCGCTTGTAGCGCAGCAGCCAACGCCCGTCGTTCAGTTGCGCCAGCTTGAGGCCGAGGGCGTCCAGGTCATAGTGCAGCCAGTCCATGGTCGCGCCATAGCCAAGGCGCACCTGCGAGACGCCGCCCAGCGACAGGCCGGTGATGGTCAGCCCGGTGATCGCGGGCGCGCGGCGCAGCAACTGTTCCATCGCGGACCAGCTCTGGGAATCGGGCGTATCCACCAGCACGTCGATGCCGCGCAGACTCTGAACGGTGAACACCTGCTCCGAGGGCTCGGGCGCCGGGGCCAGCATGTCCTCGGCCTTCACGACCGGGCTGGCCTTCAGCTTGCCCGCCTTCAGCGCGTCGTTCATGGCGGCGTCGAGCCGGGTGACGGCCTCGCTCAGCATGGCGGGCACCCGGGCGGGCGACTCCGCCGTCAGCGTCACGGTGGCGATCGGCGCGGCGTCGAGGCCGTGGAGAATGCGGAACACGCCCTTCACCGGGCCGCCGGGGTATGTGCGCTCAAGCCGGGCCTCGGCCACGGCGAAGTCCTGCGCCCCGTAGCGCAGCAGCGCGAGGCGCATCAGCCCCGGGTCCGCATCGACGCCCCGCTTGGCGTTGAGGAAGATGCTGTCACTCGGGGTGCCGGTCACCTGCACATAGTCGATGCTGGAGCGCACGTCCGCAAAGCCGGTCCAGGCGCGGAACCACGGGTTGCGCGGGTCGATGCCCAGCCAGCCCCCCCCATCCTTCAGGGCGGGCAGCAACAGAATCGGGTGGGATTTGCGTCCCTCCGGCCCGATTCCCATCTGGCCGATCATGGCGCGCACCGGCGCGGGGTCGAAATCCACCGTCAGCCGCGCGATGTAGCGCCGGGACGAGAATCGCTCCGATTCCACGTTGATTCCGGCGACCATGGCGTTGAGGCCGCCCTCGCCGACGCTGGGCGCCGAGGATTCCGGCTGACCCGTCAGCCGGGCCCACAGCCGCCGCCATGCCCGCTGCTGAGCCGCGCGAATCCCCGCTTCCCGGGCCTGTGTCGCGTCGCGGGCGAGCACGTCCACGGCGATATCCTTCACCGAAAACGGCTCGGCAACGGTGGGTTCGGCGCCATGCGCGGTCGCACCGGAGAGCAGGCCGATAAGGAGGAGAGCTACGAGCCGCACGACGACCAATCAGTGACTTTGTGAGACAGGAATGCGTTCCTTTTACAACTGAGGTCTCGCTTCTCAAGTTCAATCTGGTAACAGGGCGGCAACTGTACATCGCCTTTCAGCTGTGGAAAGACCCGGCCATGTCCAAAAACACCCCCTACACCTACGCCGAGGCTGGCGTGTCCATCGACGCCGGAAATGCGCTGGTACGGGCCATTGCGCCGCTGGCGCGCTCGACCCGCCGGCCCGGTGCGGACAGCGATCTCGGCGGCTTCGGTGCATTCTTCGACCCGAAGGCGGCCGGTTTCAATGATCCGCTGCTGGTCTCCTCGACCGACGGCGTCGGCACCAAGATCAAGCTCGCCATCGAGGCGGACGGTCACGACACCA
Source organism: Pedomonas sp. V897 (assembly GCF_051304405.1). NCBI lineage: Bacteria > Pseudomonadati > Pseudomonadota > Alphaproteobacteria > Sphingomonadales > Pedomonadaceae > Pedomonas > Pedomonas sp. V897. The sequence continues at coordinate 480,873 of NZ_JBPPGG010000002.1, read as the reverse complement.
TCGGCATCGACCTCGTCGCCATGTGCGTGAACGATCTGGTGGTCCAGGGCGCGGAGCCGCTGTTCTTCCTCGACTACTTCGCCACCGGCAAGCTGGACACGGGCGTGGCCGCCCGGGTGGTCGCGGGCATCGCCGAAGGCTGCCGCCAGGCGGGCTGCGCGCTCATCGGCGGCGAGACCGCCGAGATGCCGGGCCTCTACGGCGACGGCGACTACGACCTGGCCGGCTTCACGGTCGGCGCGGTGGAGCGCGGCCAGCAGCTCACCGGCGAGACGGTGAGCGCGGGGGACATCATCCTCGGCCTTGCCTCCTCCGGCGTCCACTCCAACGGCTACTCGCTGGTCCGCCGCCTCGTCGCGGACTTCGCCATCGACCTCAACGCCCCGGCGCCGTTCGATCCGGCGGTGACGGCGGGCGAGGCCCTGCTCGCCCCCACCCGCATCTACGTGAAGCAGCTGCTGCCGATCGTGCGCACCGGCCGCATCAAGGCGCTGGCCCACATCACCGGCGGCGGCATCACCGAGAACGTGCCGCGCGTGCTGCCCAAGGGCACCCGCGCCGTGTTCGATACCGCCAGCTGGGATCTCCCGCCGCTGTTCCGCTGGCTGCGCGATCTGGGCAAGATCGAGGGCCCCGAGCTGGTCCGCACCTTCAACTGCGGCATCGGCATGGCGATCGTCGTCTCCGAGGACAACGTGGCCGCCGTCACCCGGGCGCTGGAGGACGCGGGCGAGACCGTGCACCGCATCGGCCGCATCGAGGCCGCCGAGGGCGAGGTGCGCGGCTGCCGGGTTACCTCCGCCGCCGGGGCCTGGGGCTACAACGACGCGTGGGACGCCTCTCATGACGCGTAAGCTCCGCATCGGTGTCCTGATCTCCGGCCGGGGCAGCAACTTCAAGGCGCTGCTCGATGCCACGCAGCAGCCGGGCTACCCGGCCGAGATCGTCTGCGTCATCTCCAACAAGGGCCAGGCGGCAGGGCTGGATTACGCCCGCGCCGCCGGTATCCCGGCCATCGTCATCTCCCACACCGGCTTCGCCAGCCGGGAGGCGTTCGACATCACGGTGGACGACCAGCTCCGCCGCCATGAGGTGGACATCGTCTGCCTTGCCGGGTTCATGCGGGTGCTCTCCGCCGAGTTCATCAACCGGTGGCCGGACCGCATCCTCAACATCCACCCGTCGCTCCTGCCCGCCTTCCGGGGCCTTCACACCCACGAGCGGACCATCGAGGCCGGCTGCAAGATCGCGGGCTGCACCGTCCACATCGTGCGGCCCGAGCTGGACGAAGGGCCGATCATTGCCCAGGCAGCCGTGCCGGTGCTGGAAGGCGACACCCCAGGCACCCTCGCCGCCCGCATCCTCGAACAGGAACACCGCATCTACCCGGAAGCCGTGCGCCTCATCGCCGAGGGCCGCGTGGAAATCGAGGGCATGATCGCCCGCATCCGCGACGCCAAACCCACCGCCCAGCCGCTGGTGAACCCGGCCCCGCGCGGGTGAGGTTTTGGTTGAAGGTGATGCAGCAAGGGCCGGATTTTCCGGCCCTTTTTCTTGTTTTATGAAAGTATTTTGCAGGAGGGGCTTACCCCTCCTGCACCTCCCGTTCCTTTCAAGCGGCCGTGTTCCCGGTGGGCGCTGGAAACGCGGCCCTGCAAAACGATCGGGAGCGCGAGGGTCCGCGACCCTCGCATTATCCCCCTCTACCGAGAAGCACGCTACTTGCGTTCCGCCAGCCGTTCGTGTTGCCGGCGTTCCTGTCTGGCCACGTCCTCGGGGATTGCGTCACCGAAGTCGCTGAGTTCGAAAAGCGGCCGGATCTCGATCTCCGAGCGCTCCGGCATCGGGTTGGGGCAGCGCTTCACCCACTCCAGCGCCTCGTCCATGTCCTTCACCTGCCAGATCCAGAAGCCCGCCACCTGGTTGTTCGGCCCGGCGAAGGGGCCGTCGATCACTTCCCGGGACGCGCCGTCAAACACCACCCGCTTTCCTGCCGATGTGGGCTTCAGCCCCTCGCCCGTCAGCAGAATGCCCGCGTCGAGCAGCGCCTCGTTGAACGCGCTCATCTCCCGCATCAACTCCTCGGACGGCATGTCGCCGCGTTCACTCGACTCCGTCGCCTTCACCAGAACCAGCACGCGCATGGGGGCCTCCTCATTTCTGCTGCCCAGAAGAGATGAACGCGAAGCCACTTCGGTTTCTTCAATGCATCAGGCGAATCTTCCTGCAAACAGAAAAGGGCCGGTGGAGCCCGGCCCTTCCTGTTCATGCGCGGGGAACGTCGGGGTCAGCCGACGATTTCCGTCTGCGCGAAGAAGTAGGCGATTTCGATCGCCGCGTTCTCCGGGCTGTCCGAGCCGTGGATCGAGTTCGCCTCGATGGATTCGGCGAAGGTCTTGCGGATGGTGCCTTCGGCGGCGTCCTTCGGGTTGGTCGCGCCCATCACCTCGCGGTTCTTGGCGACGGCGTTCTCGCCTTCCAGCACCTGGAGCACCACCGGGCCGGAGATCATGAACTCGACCAGGTCGTTGAAGAACGGACGCTCGCGGTGCACGGCGTAGAAGCCCTCGGCCTGTTCACGGGTCAGGCGCACGCGCTTCTGGGCGACGATCCGCAGGCCGGCGTCTTCCAGCATGGCGTTGATCTTGCCCGTCAGGTTGCGGCGGGTTGCGTCCGGCTTGATGATCGAAAAGGTGCGTTCGAGCGCCATGGGGAAACTCCAGTTGAGAAATCGTTAAGGATGGGAAGTTGCGCGTCTCTATCGCCCGGGCGGTGAAAACGCAATGGGTCGGTTGCGCCCCACAACGATCAGCGGCGATCCGCAGCACTCAATGACGATTCAACGCAACACCGCTCAGGCGGAGCGCTTCCAGCCGCCGCCTTCCTGCTGCTCCCAGTAGGCCAGGCCATGGCCCTGCGCCTTGAGAGTCTTCCAGTGCTGGCGGGCGGTCTGGGTCTGGGCCTCGTCCTGTCCGTCGAACAGGTAGAGCACCCTCTCGAAGCCTTCTACCGTCTCGGGCAGCACGTTGTCCATCAGGACAAGGACGGTCGCGCCGTTGGGGTTGCCCGTGCCCGTGGTGATGAACAGCGGCTGGGCCTCGGGGTATGGGCTGGTGTCCGTGCCGTGGGGCAGGAAGGAGGCCGGGTTGTAGGTCCAGAGATAGGCGTCTATCTCCCGCACCCGCTCCTCGCTTCCTGCCCGGATCACGGTTCTGAGGTTCTGGCCGTGCACCTTCTCCATGAGCCGCGCCAGCGCCTGCAACGGCGCCTGCCGCGTCACGTGGTAGAAGCTGATCTCGGCCATCGTCTTTGCAACCTCAGGAGCTTAGCGGGCTTCGTAGTTGTCGGCGATGAACTGGTCGAGCAGGCGCACGCCGTAGCCGGTTGCGCCCTTCTCCCACAGCGGCGTGTCCTTGTCGGACCACACCATGCCGGCGATGTCCAGGTGCGCCCAGGCGACGCCGTCCTTCACGAACCGCTTCAGGAACTGGGCGGCGGTGATGGAGCCCGCCTCGCGCGGACCCACGTTCTTCATGTCCGCGATCGGCGTGTTGATGAGCTTGTCGTAGGCGTCGCCCATCGGCATGCGCCACAGCTTGTCGCCGGTGGCCTTGCCCGCCGAGTCCAGCTGGGCGGCAAGCGTGTCGTCGTTGCTGAACATGCCGCCGTATTCGTGGCCGAGGGAGATGACCATCGCGCCGGTGAGCGTGGCGAGGTCCACGAGCACCTTCGGCTTGTAGCGGTCCTGGGCGTAGGCCATCACGTCGCACAGCACCAGGCGGCCTTCCGCGTCGGTGTTGATGACCTCGATGGTCTGGCCCGAGTAGCTCTTGACCACGTCGCCGGGGCGCTGGGCGGTGCCGGAGGGCATGTTCTCCACCATGCCGCACAGGCCGACGACGCGGCATCTGGCCTTGCGGGCGGCGAGCGCGCGCACCGCGCCGATCACGGCGCCGGCGCCGCCCATGTCCCACTTCATGCCCTCCATGCCGGCGGCGGGCTTGATGGAGATGCCGCCGGTGTCGAACGTCACGCCCTTGCCGACGAACACCACCGGCGGGGTGTCGCCGCCCGCGCCGCCGGTGCCGTCATATTCGAGGATCACCACCTGCGGCTCGTTGACCGAGCCCTGGGCGACGCCGAGGAGCGCGCCGAAGCCCAGCTCCCGCAGCTGCGCCTCGCCCAGCACTTCCACCTTCACGCCCAGCGCCGTCAGACTCTGGGCCCGCTCGGCAAAGGACTTGGGGTAGATCACGTTGCCCGGTTCGGAGACCAGATCGCGGGTGAAGAAGATGCCGTCGGCGATCGCCGCGAAGCGGGCGTAGCGGCTCTCGGCTCCGGCGGCGTCGCCGGTCCAGACGCTCAGGGTCTCAAGCGTCGGCTTCTTGGAGGCAGGCTCCTTGGTGCGATAGCGGTCGAACCGGTAGGAGCGCAGCAGTGCGCCCCCCGCCAGCCGCGCGGCGGCATCGCCCGCCTCGACGCCCACGCCCTCGAGGCTGGAGGCGTCGATGGTCAGCGCCGTCTCGCCGGAGGTTGCGAGGCGGGCATAGAGGGTGCCGCCCGCCTTCTCCAGGTCCGTCGCGCCGACCCTGGCGGCCTCGCCCAGCCCCACCAGCAGCAGGCGGCTGGCCTCCAGACCCGACGGCGCCAGGATCTCCAGCACCTGCCCGGTCTCGCCGTTGAAACGGTTCGCCTGGAGCGCGCGCGTCACCTGCCCGCCCGTCGTCGCATCAAGGGACTGGACAGTCCCGGTTTGCAGTGCACCTTGAGTAACAAGAATGGCGTGTGCACCGCTCTTGAGCGCACCAGCCGTTTCGAAAGAGACCTTCATGGAGAGAATCCCTGATTGAAGTCCAAAGACAACCTGATGCGTACATAGCGATCAATCGCCGTTCAGCAAAGGTGAACGGGGTCAGATTGTTTCGCCCACCGTTGCACTCGGGTGCGGGCCGTGCTTTACACACGCCCGATTTCCAACGACGAAGGCTGCCGTCCGTGCATGTCCGCTTTCTGCTCTTTTTGCTGACGACGACCACTGCCCTGCCCGGCTGGGCCGCGCCGGAGGTGCAGGGGAACGCCGGATCCGGCAGCCCGCAGGTGATCGACCCCCGGCGGGAACCGACCGCGCCCGGCGCAACGCCCGCCTGGCCGGCCCTGCCGGGGCAGCGCGTGGCCCCCGGGACCGTCCAGCCGGTTGACCCGGCCAAGGGTACCCCGGCCAGGGACGACGCTGAGGCCGAGGCCTCCCGGGAGATCCTGTTCGAGGCCGACCAGCTGGACTACGACGTGGACGCGGAGGTGGTCACCGCCACCGGCAACGTGGTGCTGGTGCGGGAGGGCGACCGGGTCAGCGCGGACCAGATCGTCTACAACCGCAAGACCGGCTTCGTTGAGGCGCGCGGCAACGTGCGGCTGGTGGATGCGGAAGGCAATGTCGTCACCGGCGAGCGGGTGGAGCTGACCGACACGCTGCGCCAGGGCGTCGTGGACAACATCCTGATGGTGCTGACGGACGGCTCGCGCCTTGCCGCCAGCCGGGGCACCCGGCAGGAGAGCCGCGCCGATCTCAACCGCGTGGTCTACAGCCCCTGCGACCTGTGCTCCGAGGGCTCGGTCCGCGAGCGGCCGCTGTGGCGCATCAAGGCGCTGCGGGTGGAATACGATGAGGTGAAGAAGCGCCTCACCTACCGGCACGCCACGTTCGAGTTCCTGAACGTGCCGCTGCTCTACCTGCCCTACATGTCCCACTCGACGCCGGACGTGACCAAGGCCTCGGGCCTGCTGATGCCGGACATCTCCCAGAGCCGGGCGCTCGGCCTGTCCCTCGCCACGCCCTACCTGTGGAGCATCTCGCCCAGCCGGGACCTGACCGTCACGCCGACCCTCTACACCGAGGAAAACCCCACCCTCGGGCTGGAATACCGCCAGCACGTGGGCTCGGGCACCATCCGCGTCGGCGGCGTCGGCACCTATGCCTCGCGCGACTTCGACGAGAAGGACGCGGTCACGCAGGTCAACCGCGGCAACGATTTCCGCGGCTACTTCTATGCCAACGGCCGGTTGCAGCACACGGCGCGCTGGCGCTCCAGCTTCGACACCATGGTGGCATCGGACGACACCTTCCTGCGCCGCTATGACATCACCGACGACGACGTGCTGCGCAACAGCTACCGCCTCGAATACTTCGGGGACCGGGACTACCTGACGCTGGAGACCTGGGCCTTCCAGGGCCTGCGGCTGACGGACCGCTTCGGCGAGATGCCGATCGCCCTCCCCTATGTGGACTACCGCTGGACCTCGGCGGTCGACCCGGCCCTCGGCCAGTTCGGCATCCGGGCCAATGCCCTGTCGCTGGTCCGCACCAAGGCGATGGACACCTACCGCGTCTCCACCACGGCGGACTGGCAGAAGCAGTGGATGCTGCCGGGCGGCCAGATCACCCGCCTGATCGGTCTGGTGCGCGGCGACGCCTATTACGTCAACGACGCCGACGACCCGGACAACGCCGCCTATGCGGGCCGGAACGGCTGGCACGGCCGGGTTCTGCCGCTGGCGGCGGCCGAATTCTCCTGGCCGCTGGCGGGCCCCAGCTTCGGCGGCTTCCAGACCCTGACGCCCATCGTCCAGGTGGTCGCCGCCGGGCCTGGCCGCAACCGGGTGGTGCCGAACGAGGACAGCCGCGCCTTCGACCTGGAGGACACCAACCTCTTCGACCTCAACCGCTTCTCCGGCATCGACCGGTGGGAGAGCGGCACCCGCGCCACCTACGGCGTCAGCTGGTCGTGGACCGGGCGGAACGTCACCATCACGGCGGATGCGGGCCAGAGCTACCGGCTGAGCGAGGAAGACAGCAACAACCTGTTCCCGAAGGGCTCGGGCCTGTCCGGCCGATTCTCCGATTTCGTCGGCCGCACCTCCGTGCGCTGGGGGAATTTCGTCGACGTGGTCTATCGCTTCCGCCTGGACAAGGCCAGCCTGACGCCCCGGCGCAGCGAGCTGGACGCCTTCATCGGCACGCAGAAGACCTACCTCACCGTCGGCTACGCCAACCTCAACCGCGACATCCTGCTGGAAGACCTGGAGGACCGGGAGGAGCTGCGCGTGGGCGGCCGCGTGCAGGTGAACCGTTACTGGTCGCTCAACGCCGCCACCATTCTGGACCTGACCAGCAAGAGCCAGAGTTCCCGGAGCGACGCGGACGGCTTCCAGCCCATCCGCCACAGCGTCGGCGTCGCCTACGAGGACGAGTGCTTCCGCTTCTCCGTCACCTGGCGGCGGCGCTTCACCGAAGACCGCGACTTCCAGCGCGGCTCCACCATCTTCTTCCGCTTCGCCCTGCGCAATCTGGGCGGCGGCTGATCGTGATGCGCCCTGGCCCGGCCCGACATGGCCATGGGAATCGCACGTCTCGGCGGGAGGGCAGTTGCGCCTGTGCGCGGGGTAACGTAAACCGGCAGCCTATGCTGATGAGAAAACTTTCGCTGTTCGGTCTGTGTCTGGCTGTTCTGGCCACGCCAGCCGCCGCCCAATCGCTTGGAGCCGCCGGTGGCGGCGAGATTCCGGTGGACATCCGCCTGTTCGGGCCGCCTGACCCGAACGTTCGCAAGGCATCGGCCATCGTGAACGGCAGCATCATCACCGATCTGGACGTGGAGCACCGGCTGGCGCTGGTGATCGCCGCGTCGGGTGGACGCATTGGCGAGGACGAGAAGAATCGCCTGCGCGTTCAGGTGCTTCGCAACCTGATCGACGAGCGCCTCCAGATCCTGGAGGCCGAGCAGCATGATGTCTCCGTCGATCCGGCCGAGGTCGAGGCCGCCTTCGCCCGCGTCGCGCAGAACTTCAATCAGACGCCGGAGGAGTTCGCCAAATTCCTCAAGTCCAGCGGCTCTTCGGCGGACACGTTGAAGTCCCAGATCAAGGCGGAAATGTCCTGGTCGCGCGTGCTGCGCCGCCGTATCGCCCCGTTCGTCACCATCGGCGACGAGGAAGTGGATGCGGTCATCCAGAAGCTGGAAGCCTCCAAGGGCCAGGAAGAATACCGCATCAGCGAGATCTTCCTGTCCGCGACCGCCGAGAACGAGGCCGCCGTCCGCAACACGGCGGAGCAGATCCTGAAGCAGGTGCGCAGCGGCGCGTCCTTCGTCGCCTATGCCCGCCAGTTCTCGGAAGCCTCGACCGCGGCCGTCGGCGGCGACCTCGGCTATGTGATGCCCGAGCAGCTGCCCGCGCCGTTGCAGGAGGTGGTCAAGAACCTGCCCGTCGGCCAGATCAGCGACCCCATCCGCGTGCCGGGCGGCTTCAGCATCATCGCCGTCTCCGACAAGCGCAAGATTCTCGGGCCCGATCCGCTGGATTCGGTGCTCACCATCAAGCAGGTCATCGTGCCGCTCAACCGGAACGCCCCGGAGGCCGAGTTGCAGCGTCTGGTGGAGCGCATGACGACCGAGGCCTCGCGCGGCGGCGGCTGCGGCCGGGCCGATGCGCTGGCCCAGAGCCTGGGCGGCCGGGTCGACGAGCCGGAGCCGCAGAAGCTGCGGGAGTTCCCGCAGGGGCTCATTCCCCACCTCGAGCGGCTTCAGGTCGGCGAGGCCACCCGCCCGTTCGGCACGGAGGAGGACGCCCGCGTCATCATCCTGTGCGGCCGCGACGACGCCGAGGAGGCCAAGCTGCCCACCTACGACGAGGTTTACGCCCAGCTCAACGAGGAGCGCATGTCGATGATGGCCCGGCGCTACCTGCGCGACCTGCGGCGCGACGCGATCATCGACTACCGTTAAGGGCACGGTCGTGCAGCCGCTTGCCGTCAGCATCGGCGATCCGGCGGGCGTCGGCCCGGAAGTGATCGCCAAGGCATGGGAGGCCCGCCACAGCGCGGGCCTTTCGCCTTTTGTCGTCCTGGGGGCGGAAGCACCGCTGCGCGCCGTCTGGGACGGGCCCGTCGCCCCAGTCGCGTCCGTCGCCGAGGCGGCTGACTGCTTCGAGAGCGCCCTGCCCGTCCTCCCCGTGGGCGCGCTGGCCGAGGCGACGCCCGGCGCACCGACCCGGGACGGGGCCGCCCTCGCCTTCGCCGCGCTGGAAGCGGCGGTGGCGCTGACGCTGGAAGGCCAGACGGCGGCGATCGTCACCGCGCCGGTCAGCAAGGCGGAACTCAAGGCCGTGGGCTACACCTGGCCGGGTCAGACCGAATTCGTTGCCGAGCGGTCGGGCGTCGCGCCGGAGGATGCGGTGATGATGCTCGCCGGGCCCAGCGTCCGCACCGTGCCGGTGACCATCCACATTCCGGTGCGGGCCGTGCCGGAGGTGCTGACGACGGACCTCATTCTCCAGCGCGCCGAGGTGACCGCCCGCGCGCTGCGGCAGGATTTCGGCATCGCCGAGCCGCGCCTCGCCATCACCGGCCTCAACCCCCACGCCGGGGAGGACGGCCACATCGGCCTTGAGGACCGGGACGTGATCGCGCCCGCCGTTGCGGAGCTGCGCCGCCGGGGCTGGACCGCCGAGGGCCCGCTCTCCGCCGACACCCTGTTCGCGCCCCACATCCGCACCCGCTATGACGCGATGCTGTGCATGTACCACGATCAGGCGCTGATCCCGGTCAAGGCGCTGGATTTCGATCAGGGCGTCAACATGACCCTTGGCCTGCCTATCGTCCGCACCTCGCCCGACCACGGCACCGCCTTCAACATCGCCGGGCGCGGCATTGCCCGGCCGGACGCGATGATCGCTGCGCTCCAGATGGCGGCCCGGTGTGCCGCTTCCCGGAAGGCGGCCCGCCCATGAGCGCTGTTGATCAGGACTTCCTCGCCAGCCTGCCGCCGCTGCGGGAGGTCATTGCCGAGCACGGCCTCAATGCGAAGAAGTCGCTCGGGCAGAATTTTCTGTTCGATATGAACCTGTTGGGGCGCATTGTTCGCACGGCGGGTCCGCTGGAAGGCTACACCGTCTACGAGGTCGGCCCCGGCCCGGGCGGCCTCACCCGCGCCATTCTGGCAGCGGGCACCGAGCGGCTTGTGGCGGTCGAGATGGACCAGCGCGCCTGGCCGATTCTGGAAGACCTCAACCAGCGCTCGGGCGGACGCCTTGAGGTCATCCCCGGCGACGCCATGAAGGTGGACGAAGCGGCGCTCCTCTCGGGCAAGCCGGTGCGGATCATCGCCAACCTGCCCTACAACGTGGGCACGGCGCTGTTGGTGCGCTGGCTGACCACGCCCGCGTGGCCGCCGTTCTGGTCCAGCCTCACCCTCATGTTCCAGAAGGAAGTGGCCGAGCGCATCGTGGCGAAGCCGGGCACCTCCGATTACGGCCGCCTCGCCGTGCTCGCCCAGTGGCGGGCCCGCCCCCGCATCGCCTTCGACGTGCCCCGGCAGGCCTTCACCCCGCCGCCCAAGGTCACCTCCGCTGTCGTCCACATCGAGCCGTGCGTGCCCATTGCGGATGTGCCGCTGAAAAGCCTGGAGGTCGTCACGCTCGCCGCCTTCGGCCAGCGCCGCAAGATGCTGCGCGCCTCCCTCAAGTCGTTGGGCATGGACCCGGCGCCCATCCTGGAAGCAGCGGGCATCCCCGGCGACCTGCGCGCCGAAGTGCTGGACGTTGCCGCCTTCTGCCGCCTCGCCGCCGCTCACGCCGAACTGGCGGCAAGCCGGAAAACGCGTTGATCTGACGGAATTTTTTGCGGGGCTCCCGGCCCCCTGCACCCCTTTCATTCAAGTCCGGGGCGCTTCAGGCGCTCGTTGGCTCGCCCGACAAACGAACGGGAGTGCAGAGGGTCCAAGACCCTCTGCAAGAATCCGTTCCGAAAAGAAAATCCCCTACTGCTTGACGCTGGGCTTCTTGCCCGGCGCGGGGGAGCGCTGCTCGGCCACCGCGCTGCGGCGGCTGGCGCCCTTGGCCTGGGCGGTGCTGATGGCGGCGGCCAGACGCTCCGCCTCGCTGCACCCCTTGCGGCAGACGCGGCGCAGGCGCTCGAGCGTTTCCTGCGCAAGCGTAAGGTTGCCCTTGGCGATGTAGGCCATGCCGGAGGCTTCCAGCGCGGTCGTGTCGTTCGGGTTGATGGTCAGCGCCTTGCGGTAGTAGCTGATGGCCTTGCCGGTCAGCCCCATCTGCTCGTAGGCCCGGCCCAGCCCGATGAAGGCGTTGCTGTTGTCCGGGTCGGCCACCAGCGCGGACTCGTAGAGATCGACGGCTTCGGCGGCCCGGTTCTGCGCCAGCAAGTCGTTCCCCTGCTGCATCAGCCGCGACGATGTCGCATTGACCGTGGGAGACTTGGCCAGCACCGGCCCGCTCACGGCGAGGGCAGCGCTGATGGCCAGGGCGGAAATCCAGTGGCTCTTTCGCATTCTTCTTCCCTAGGAAGTTCGGCCGGGTTTGGTCAACACCGCACCGGTTAAGGCTTAGCAGACCCGTTCAAAAACCGCGACGAAAAAGCCGTCGCATCCATGACTTGCCGGCGCGACAGCGAGCCATTCGGGCCGCAAGGCCACGCTTTCAGGTAGGTCTTCGCCCCCACCCGCACGGCGGTAATCGACCGGCCGGAATCCGGGGGTGTGCGCGAGGAACGCCTCCACCCGGTCCTCCGCCTCGTCCGGCAGCAGGGAGCAGACCGCATAGACCAGCCGCCCGCCCGGCCGCACGAGCGCCGCGCCCTGCGCCAGCACCGTATCCTGCACGGCGGTGACGGCGCTCAGCCGCTCCGGCGTCAGGCGCAGCCGCGCCTCCGGGTTGCGCCGCCAGGTGCCGGTGCCGCTGCACGGGGCGTCGATGACCACACGGTCGGCCCGTCCCGCCAGATCATCCAGCGCGCCCGGGTGCAAAACCCGTTGCTCCACAAGGGTAACGCCGGCCCGGCTCAGGCGCGGTGTCATCCGCTCCAGCCGGGCGGGGTCGATGTCGCAGGCGATGATCCGGCCCCGGTTCTCCATGGCGGCGGCAAGGCCCAGCGTCTTGCCCCCGGCCCCGGCGCACAGGTCCACGACCGTCTCGCCCGGTCGGGCATCCGCCATCGCCAGCATCAACTGGCTGGCCAGATCCTGCACCTCCACCAGCCCGCGGGCGAAGGCACCGCCCTTCTCCACCGGCGCTCCAGCCTCCGCGCGCAGGCCATTGGCGACAAAGGGCAAAACCTCGGTCTCTATACCCTCTGCCTGAAGCGCGGCGCGCGCCTCCTCCCGTGTCGCCTTCAGCCGGTTGACCCGCAGGTCGAGCGGTGCGCGGCCCGTCAGCGCCGCCCGCTGCTCCGGCCATCCCGCCCCGAAGCGGCGCAGGAACCCGGCCTCCAGCCACTCTGGCAGCCAGGGGTTTTCCGTTGCCGGGCAAGCGCTCGCCGCCTCCTCGTTGCCCAGTGCGGCCGGTGCGTGGCCGCCCGCGCCGAACAGTTCGAGCAGTTCCGGCTCCTGTGCCCGCGCCCAGGCGATCAGCGCTGCCCGGCCGTCCGGGGCGTCGTGCGCCATATGGCGCAGCACGGCATAGACCCACGCCCGCACCGCCGCCCGGTCCTTGGACCCCGCATAGCGGCGGCTGCGGAAGTAGCGGGCAAGCAGCACATCGGCTGCCGGGCCGCCCGCGCGGGCGCTGGCAATGGCTTCGTCCAGAACCTCGATGGCGGCTGCCAGCCGCGCCGCAGGCTGCATGTGAGGATGCTCCGTTAAGTTATTCATTATGCGAGGGTCTCGGACCCTCGCGCTCCCGTTCGTTTTATCGGGCCGTGCCCGTCATTCAAGGACAGGCCCACCCCCTTTCAAGAGAAAGGGCCGCGCCCGTTCTTCACGCGCACGGCCCAGGACGAATGGGAAATGCAAAGGGGGCAAGCCCCCTTGCGTCTGGAACCTGTCGAACGCTTGCGTTCGGCCCCTCAGCGCGTCGGGTAGTTCGGCGCTTCGCGGGTGATCACCACGTCGTGCACATGGCTTTCGCGCAAGCCGGCGTTGGTGATGCGCACGAAGCGGGCGCGCTTCTGGAACTCCTCGATGGTGGCGGCGCCGGTGTAGCCCATGGCCGCCTTCAGGCCGCCGACCATCTGGTGGATGATTTCGCGCGCCGAGCCCTTGTAGGGCACCTGGCCCTCGATGCCTTCCGGCACCAGCTTGAGGCTGTCCTTGATGTCCTGCTGGAAGTAGCGGTCGGCCGAGCCGCGCGCCATGGCGCCCACCGAGCCCATGCCGCGATAGGCCTTGTAGGAGCGGCCCTGGTAGAGGAACACCTCGCCCGGCGACTCATCGGTACCGGCGAGCAGCGAGCCCACCATCACCGCGCTGGCGCCCGCCGCAATGGCCTTGGCGATGTCGCCCGAGGTGCGGATGCCGCCGTCGGCGATCACCGGAATGCCCGCCTTGGAGCAGACTTCCACCGCATCCATGATGGCGGTCAGCTGGGGCACGCCCACGCCCGCGACGATGCGGGTGGTGCAGATGGAGCCCGGGCCGATGCCCACCTTGATGGCGTCCGCGCCCGCGTCGATCAGCGCCTTGGCGGCTTCGGCGGTGGCGACGTTGCCCGCCACCACCTGCACGTGGTTCCAGCGGGACTTCACCCGGCGCACCGCCTCGGAGACCTTCACCGAGTGGCCGTGGGCGGTGTCGAGCACGATCAGGTCGCACTCGGCGTCCACCAGCGCCTCGGTGCGCTCGAAGCCCAGGTCGCCCACCGTCGAGGCGGCGGCGACGCGCAGGCGGCCGGAGGCGTCCTTGGTGGCGCTCGGGTAGCTCACCGACTTTTCCATGTCCTTGACGGTGATGAGGCCGATGCAGCGATACTCGTCGTCCACCACGATCAGCTTCTCGATCCGGCGCTGGTGCAGCAGGCGGCGCGCCTCATCCTGCGACACGCCCGCCCGGACGGTTGCCAGATTGTCCCGGGTCATCAGCTCGGCAACCGGCTGGTCCGGGTTCTCGGCGAAGCGCACGTCGCGGTTGGTGAGGATGCCGATCAGCTTGCCCGGCTGGCCGCGCGGCGACGGCTCCACCACCGGAATACCGGAGATGTTGTGACGCTTCATCAGGTCCAGCGCTTCCCGCAGCGTCTGGTTGGCGAGCATCGTCACCGGGTTCACCACCATGCCCGCCTCGAACCGCTTCACCTGCCGCACGGCTTGCGCCTGCTCCTCGATGGTCAGGTTCCGGTGCAGCACGCCGATACCGCCCGCCTGCGCCATGGTGATGGCCATCTGGGCTTCGGTCACCGTATCCATGGCGGAGGACAGCAGCGGAATGTTGAGAGAGATCTCGCGAGTCAGGCGCGTCGAGGTGTTGGTCTGGCTCGGCATCACGTCCGATTCGGCCGGGATGAGCAAAACGTCGTCGAAAGTAAGGCCTAAACGCATTTCCATGAGACTCTCTCGTTGGTTCGGGGCGGGGAAAGTGGCGCTATATGCCATCTCCGTTTGAAAAATGCTATGGGCAGTCCGCCGTTTCGGGCCGAAAGTCCTGCGCAATGACGTACCATTCGGACGAATCCTTGCGGCTGGCCGGCGGCTTGGCGTGCTTGACCGAGCGGAAGCGCTGTTTCAGCCGGGCGAGCAGCTGGGAATCGGCCCCGCCCGCCAGCACCTTGGCGACGAAACTGCCGCCCGGCTCCAGAATCTCCTCCGCCAGCTCCAGCCCGGCCTCGATGAGGCCCATGGTCCGCAGGTGGTCGGTCTGCTTGTGGCCCACGGTGTTGGCCGCCATGTCCGAAATCACCAGATCCGCCTTGCCGTCGAGGCTCGCGCGGATGCGCTCGGCCGTGACGGGATCGCGGATGTCCCCCAGAATCAGCTCGACGCCGGGCAGCGGCTCCACTTCCAGAATGTCGACGCCCACCACCCGCGCCTTGGGGCGGCGCTCCTTGACGATCTGGCACCAGCCGCCCGGGGCGCAGCCCAGATCCACCACCCGCGAGGCGCCCTTGAGCAGGCCGAATCGATCATCCAGCTCCGCCAGCTTGAACGCCGCGCGCGAGCGGTAGCCCGCCGCCTTGGCTGCCTTCACATAGGGGTCGTTGAGCTGGCGCTCCAGCCAGCGCACCGACGAGGTGCTCCGGCCGCGCGCCGTCTTGACCCGGGACTTGCCGCCCTGTGACCGGCCAGTGATTCCGCCTTTGATGCTCATGGCTCGATACTCACAACGCAATTCCGTCCCGCTGCATGAGAACGCGCAGGATTCCTTCCCGAATGCCGCGATCGGCCACCCGCACCTGATCGACCGGCCAGAAGTCGAGGATCGCCTCGATGATGGCGCAGCCCGCCAGCATCAGGTCGGCCCGCTCCGGCCCGATGCACGGCAGTGCGGCCCGCTCCTCGACTGTCAGGCGGGAGAGGTCCTGCGACAGGGTGCGCAGCGACCCGGTGGGCACCCAGCACCCGTCCACCTGCCGGCGGTCGTAGGCGGCAAGGCCCAGATGGAGGCTGGCGAGCGTCGTCACCGTGCCGGAGGTGCCCAGCATGCACAGCCGCCCCTCGCCCAGCCGCGCGCTGACCCGGCCCCGCTCCTCAAAGGCCTGAAGGTGCGGGGCGAGCGTCGCCTTCATCTCCGCATAGCCGGTGGTGGCCGGCCCCGCGTCGCCGAAGGCCTCGGCCAGCGAGACCACGCCCCAGGGGATGCTGGTCCAGGCCAGGATCTCGCCGTTGCCGCGCGGGCGGTTGCGCACCAGAATGAGTTCCGTCGAGCCGCCGCCGATATCGAACACAAGGCCATGGGTGGCGCTGCGCGGCAGCAGCACCTGGCAGCCCAGCATGGCGAGTCGCGCCTCCTCCTGCGGGGAGATCACGTCCAGCGCCAGCCCGGTTTCCGCATAGACCCGGGCGACGAACTCCTGCGTGTTGGTGGCGCTGCGGCAGGCTTCGGTCGCCACATGGCGCATCATGTGGACGTTGCGGCGCTTCACCTTGTCCGCGCAGATCTTGAGGGCGGCGATAGCGCGCCGCTGGGCGGCGTCGGAGAGCTTGCTCGTGGTGGCCAGCCCTTCCCCCAGCCGCACGATGCGGGAGAAGGCATCGATCACCTGGAAACCGCCCCGGACGGGCCGGGCCACCAGGAGTCGGCAGTTGTTGGTTCCAAGGTCGAGCGCCGCGTAGATTCGGCCGCTGCCGTTGGTGCGGACCGGCGTGTTATCCCTGATATGCAGTCCGGCGGGCTCTGCGGTCTCATCGCAGGCTGCAACCGGAGCCGTTGCGCCCAGGGCAGTCGCAACGGCCCGGGCCGCCACGGTCTTTGGCATGATCTTCGCCTTCAAACTTTAGGTACGGGACCGCCTTCCGGCGGTTAACTTGCCCCTAACCTAACAACCGCATCCCGGCCGTACAAGGCATCTGCCTGGCCCCGGACACGGAAAAGAATGAAAAACGGAATGAACCCCGTTGACAGCCCATTTCTCCTGACATATTAGCACGGCCCCGGACACGACGTTGCCCCGTCGTCTAACGGCAAGACAGCGGACTCTGACTCCGTTAATCGAGGTTCGAATCCTTGCGGGGCAACCAACTCTCCCTTCCGGTTTTCTCCTGACAGTCTGGTTTGCGCGGGGAACGGGCACAGGCCGGGGCCGCACGCGCGCACCGCGCAGCGCGCGCCGCTTCCCTCTCCCCTGACGCCCTCTCTCCTGACGCCCTTTCTCCTGACGCCTTTTCGCCGGAAGTTTGCGAACGGGAGGCCTGGTGCGCCGCCTTACCTGGCCGGGCGTTCGCGCACCGGAATCGGCACGCTGCACACGTCGATGGCCCCGGCCGGCACGTGGTAGAAGTCGTCCTGCCGGTTGCGCCGCGATTCGACCAGCGCCGCAAAGGTCGGGGAGTCCGTCCGCAGGACTTCGAGGCTCTGGCGCTCCGCGGCCGGCACGTCCGCCGCCAGCCGCACGGCCCTGAACGGAATCGGCCGGGCTGGCGACTCGTAGAAGCCCATGGCCCCCTTCCCGCGCGGCAGGCTGGAGAGCAGCTCCATCCCCGCGACCACCCGGCCGACGACCGTGATGTTGCGGTCCAGATGGCGCGGCGCATGGCCGATGATGGCGTACAGCTCGGCGCCGGTGCCGCTGTCCGCCGCGTTCTCCCGCCCCACGCCGACCATGCCGTAGCAGTGCACCAGCCAGATGGCGCCCTTGCCGTCCCGGGCGGCGGGCATCCCGCTGGCGAAGCCCGCCTCCGGCGCGTACACGTCCCCGTCCGGCAGCGGGGTGAAGCCGAGCGCCGGATCGTCCGGCCGGGTGAACTCGCCCGCGAGCGTGGGCTGGGGCGTGCTCGTCAGGTTCCACTGGACGACGAAATTGTCCTGCACCCGGTTGATGGCGGCATCGCTCGCCCCGGCCCGGACCATGGACTGGATCGCCTCCACGTGGCGCGGCGCGAAGGCCGGGGCCAGCTCGACGATCACGCGGCCGCCGTCCAGATCGAGATAAAGGGTGCTGGCGGGGTCGAGCGGCCGCCAGTCCGCCGCCGGGGAGGCGTCGAGGATCTCGGCGGTCGTCGGCGTCCGGGCCGGTTCCGCCAGCGCCGCCGCGCCGCCGGAGCCGCCAAGGCCGCCGAGGAGGAGCAGCCCGGCGAGCGTGGCGCGCAGCGCGCCGCCCCTGCTGCCGGTGTTGAGGAGGGTGTGGTTCGTACCTGTCCTTGCCATGTGCCCGCCCCCCATGTCCTTTCTCTTGCCCCCCGCTTGAGGTCGCCCGCCTGGCGAACTATCGCCGCGATCCGTTCCGGGTGTCAAACGCGCCAGGGTCGGAGAAGGCCCGGGCCCGGCCCGCGTGCGCCTTCGCCTCAAAAAAAACGCCGCGGCGGCACGTGCCCCCGCGGCAGAGTGACCGCGCCCCTTGCATGCCGGGCGCGGATCTCGGATCTCAGATGCGGCGCCTGCGGACCATCACCAGCCCGAACAGGCCGAAGCCCACCAGGGCAATCGCCGCCGGTTCGCTCACCGGCACGAGGCCCGTCAGTGTGGCCAGCAGCTCGCGGGCGATGATCTCGTGCAGCGCGGCCGTGGGGTGAGTGGAATCGAAGAAGAAGTAGCCGGTGCAGTCAATGGTGGGCGACGGCGTCTCGCCATCGAGGCACGGCGTTGCCATGTCGATATCGGCGGGCAGCCCCACGCTGGTGGGGTCCATCAGAATACGGGCGAACAGGTCGAAATAGCTGTAGGTCAGCAGCTCGGCCTCCAGCGACAGACCGGCCAGCGCCGCATCCACCAGCATCTGCAACCCGTCGGCGCCGGGGATGTTGGCGTTGGGCACGCCCATCACCAGAATGTGGCGCGCGCCCATGTCGTTGAGGCGCTGGATCTGCCCGGCGAGGGTCAGGGCGACGAGGGCCGAATAGTCGGCCGGGTCCATCCCGTTGATGTTGCCGCCGACGAGGGCAAACATGTCGTTGCCCGTGATGTTGACGATGTAGAGGGCATTCGGGTCGGCCGTGCCGCCCGATTTCGCGGCGTAGCTGTCCACCTGGGCGGCCAGATCCGGGATCGTGTCGCCGCCGATGGCGAAGCCGCTGTTGTCCACCGCCCGCGCGCCGCCGAAGGCGTAGTTGGTGCCGCCCGCCAGCGAGGGCTTCATGTACTGGCCGAAGCGGGCCTGATACAGCAGGTCGGTGAAGACCGGGCCATCGGTGAAGCGGCCCTCGTAATAGCCGGAGCCCGGCGACGGCGTGCCCGGCACGGCGATGCTGATGTTGCCCGCATCCACCAGGCTGTCGCCAAAGACATAGATCTCCGAATAGGGTGCGGCGCCGGCGGAGAAGGCCGGCAGCATCAGGCCAAGCGCCATGGCGCCGGCCCGCAGGAGTGAAAACAGGGTCTTCCTCACATGAGCCTCCCGTCTGAACAATTGCAGCTCAGTGCGCGCCTTCCACGGTCAACACGGCCGGACCGCGCCCGGACCGGAGGAAAGAACGCTACGGGAAACAGAGACAACGGGACGCAAAGACAGTGGCGTCGCTGAACTGCCTGGAACACCGCAGCCCATGCAACTTCCATTCCAATAAATTTGAATAAATACAAGCTACGGTAGGTATTGGGCTTTTGTCATTTCTTGGACCCAACGGCCGCAGCTAATTGTAAGATTTCTCGACACTTTCAGCCCCCCATGCCGCCGTTGGGGCCAAGTAATGGTCCGCCCCCCCCTTGGGCAGGGGACGCGCCTTCCCGGAAACGCGAAAGGGGCAGCCCGGCCGGCCGCCCCTTCCCCCTCTGCCTGTGGCATAGGCCTGTCGCGCGTGTGCGCCGTGTCCCGGCCCTATTCGGCGGCCAGGGTCTGCGCCTGCGCCGACTTGCGCTTGTCGAAGGCTTCCCACACTTCCTTCCAGTTGCCGCGGGTTGCGGCCTTGGAATACTCGGTGGCGCGGGTTTCGAAGAAGTTGGCGTGCTCCACGCCGTTCAGCAGCGGCTGGAGCCAGGGCAGCGGGTGCTCGTCGATCATGTAGATCGGCTTCATGCCCAGCTGCTTCAGACGCCAGTCGGCGATGTAGCGGATGTACTTCTTGATGTCCTTCGGGGTCATGCCCGGCACCGGGCCCATCTCGAAGGCGAGGTCGATGAAGGCGTCCTCCAGCCGCACCACGGTGTGGCAGCAGTCGGCGATATCGTCCTTCACCGCCTGGTTCAGCGCGCCGCTTTCCTGCGCGAAGGCATGGAACAGGCGGACGATGCCGTCGCAGTGCAGGCTCTCGTCGCGCACCGACCAGGAGACGATCTGCCCCATGCCCTTCATCTTGTTGAAGCGCGGGAAGTTCATCAGCATGGCGAAGGAGGCGAACAGCTGGAGGCCTTCGGTGAAGCCGCCGAACATGGCGAGCGTGCGCAGGATGTCCGCGTCGGTCTCCACGCCGAACTGGCCCATGTAGTCGTGCTTGGCCCGCAGCTCCTCATAGTGGAGGAAGGCGGCGTATTCGGTCTCGGGCATGCCGATGGTGTCGAGCAGGTGGCTGTAGGCGGCGATGTGCACCGTCTCCATGTTGGAGAAGGCCGCCAGCATCATCTTCACCTCGGTCGGCTTGAACACCCGGCCGTACTTCTCGTGGTAGCAGTCCTGCACCTCCACGTCCGCCTGGGTGAAGAAGCGGAAGATCTGGGTGAGCAGGTTGCGCTCGTGGTCGGTGAGCTTCTGCGCCCAGTCGCGGCAATCCTCGCCGAGGGGCACCTCCTCCGGCAACCAGTGGAGCTGCTGCTGGCGCTTCCAGAACTCGAACGCCCAGGGGTATTCGAACGGCTTGTAGGTCTTTGAGGCTTGCAGCAACGGCATGACTGGTCTCCTGAGCCTTGGCTCCTCCGGCGGCCCCCGCAGGCTCCCGCCGGATCTGTTCTCTCTTTGTATCACTTCCTTGCCCCGGCGAACAGGGGCGGCGCCGGCCGCCCCTTCCCCCGGGCGCGGATCACGGGCAGGCCTGGCCTACTGGCAGGCGAGGCACTCGTCGTAATCCTTCATCTCCACCTCGATCTGGCGCAGATTGGGCGTGTTGTCCGCCTCGACGCCGCCGGCGAAGGCCGCGCGCTGGATCGACTTGGAGCGGCAGTAGTAGAGGGACTTGATGCCCATTTCCCACGCCCGGTAGTGGAGCATGAGCAGGTCCCACTTCTCGATGTCGGCGGGCAGGAACAGGTTGAGGCTCGCCGCCTGGCAGATGTAGGGCGTGCGGTCCGCCGCCAGTTCCAGCAGCCAGCGCTGGTCGATCTCGAACGCGGTGCGGAAGGTGGCCTTCTCGTCCGGCGTCAGGAAGTCGAGGTGCTGGACCGAGCCGCCGTGCTCCAGGATCGAGTTCCACACGGCTTCCGAGTTCTTGGCCTTCTCGATCAGCAGCTTCTCGAGGTGCGGGTTCTTCACCACGAACGAGCCCGAGAGGGTCTTGTGGGTGTAGATGTTGGCCGGCACCGGCTCGATGCAGGCGCTGGTGCCGCCCGCGATGATGGAGATGGACGCCGTCGGCGCGATCGCCAGCTTGTGGCTGAACCGCTCCATCGCCCCCACTTCCGCCGCGTCCGGGCACGGCCCGCGTTCCATGGCCAGCACCATGGAGGCAGCGTCCACCCGCTCCTTGATATGGCGGAACATCTTGAGGTTCCACGACTTGGCCATGGCGCTCTCGAACGGGATGCCGCGCGCCTGGAAGAAGCTGTGCAGACCCATGACGCCGAGGCCCACCGAGCGCTCGCGCATGGCGGCATACTTGGCCCGCGCCATGGTGTCCGGGGCGCGGTCGATGAAGTCCTGGAGCACGTTGTCGAGGAAGCGCATCACGTCCTCGATGAAGCGCTCGTCCTTCGACCACTGGTCCCAGGTCTCCAGGTTCAGCGACGACAGGCAGCACACGGCCGTGCGCTCGTTGCCCAGGTGGTCGCGGCCCGTCGGCAGGGTGATCTCGGAGCACAGGTTGGAGGTGGAGACCTTCAGGCCCAGCTCCCGCTGGTGCGGGGCAAGCGCCCGGTTCACCGTGTCGATGTAGACGATGTACGGCTCGCCGGTGGCCAGACGCACCTCCACCAGCTTCTGGAACAGGGCGCGGGCGTCCACCTCGCCGCGCTTGGAGCCGTCCTTGGGGCTGACCAGGTCGAAGGTGGTGCCGTCGCGCACCGCTTCCATGAACTTGTCGGTGATCAGCACGCCGTGGTGCAGGTTCAGCGCCTTGCGGTTGAAGTCGCCCGAGGCCTTGCGGATCTCGAGGAACTCCTCGATCTCCGGGTGGGAGATGTCGAGGTAGACCGCCGCCGAGCCGCGCCGCAGCGAGCCCTGCGAGATCGCCAGCGTCAGGCTGTCCATCACGCGGATGAACGGAATGATGCCGGAGGTCTTGCCGTTGAGGCCCACCGGCTCGCCGATTCCGCGCACATTGCCCCAGTAGGTGCCGATGCCGCCGCCGCGCGAGGCCAGCCACACGTTCTCGTTCCAGGTGGCGACGATGCCGTCCAGGCTGTCATCCACCGAGTTCAGGTAGCAGGAGATGGGCAGTCCCCGGCCCGTGCCGCCGTTGGACAGCACCGGCGTTGCCGGCATGAACCACAGCCGCGAGATGTAGTCATAGAGGCGCTGGGCATGGTCCGCGTTGTCCGCATAGGCCGCCGCCACGCGGGCGAACAGGTCCTGGAAGCTCTCGCCCGGCAGCAGATAGCGGTCCTTCAGCGTCTCCTTGCCGAAGTCGGTCAGCAGGGCGTCGCGGCTGTGGTCCACCTGCACCGAGAACCGCCATGGAATGATCGCGGTGCTGGAGATCGCCTGAGTGTCCTGCGTGCCGGCCTGCCCGCCATCGCTGTTTGCAAAATCCATTTGCCCCTTCTCCTGACGTTCAACGCGCAGCCCCTTGAGACCGCCTGAACTGACCGCATGAACGGATGGGCTGACATCTTCTGCACACGCGCTCGATTGCGCAGAAATCCGCAGATTACGCCACCCTGAAACCTTCGGTCGGTTTTGATTAAACACCCCATAACTGGGGCGTGTTCCAAGAATGAACCCCAAGATCTGGGAAAGGCAAGAGGGTTTAGACGAGCCGCGAAACAAATTTGGGCTTGACCATGGAATTCTGCGGCCTTGCGGGGAGGCCCCGCCATCGGGGTGCCGGAGGGCCGGCGGCGGGGGTGCCCGGCACGGCCCCCGGCCGCCCGGCGCACCCGGGGTGCAACGACCGGCCTGCAACCGGCAGGATCAAAGCCTAAGCATCATAACTCAGTATGAAATCCCGGCCGGGGACCCCCGCCCCGGCCCGGGACACGATGCGAGAGAATCAATGCGCCGCCAGTGCGCCGCCAATCCGCCGGTGCTTCAGCGCGTCCGGCTGCCCGGTGCGCCGAGGGAGTCTGCCGGGCACACGTCCGCCACCCACCGGGCCGCGTTGTTGTAGGTGAAGGCCATGGCCTGGCCGCCCGCGCCGGTGGACATCTCGCCGCTCTGTTCCATGGTGGTGTACTTGATCGTGCCCTTCATGGTGCCGGCCATGCCCGACTTGCACTTCGTCCTGAACGAATAGGTGCCGCCCGATTCCTGGAGGTCGGAGACGGTGCACTCGTCCTTCATGGCGTTCAGGTGCTTGACCATGTCCTCCCAGCTCGCCTTGGCGTCGTCGGGCGTGATGCAGACCTTGAAGTTCATGGTGTTGGCGCCGAGTCCGGCCGGGAGCCCTGCCCCCGCCATCTTCGACGTGACCCGCATCTCCCACAGCCCCGGCTTCACCGTAAAGGCCGGCGCGGCCGCCTTGCTGCCAATGGCCACGACAGCCAGACCCGCCGCGATCGCGGCTACACCCCACCTCGACATGCTCGAAACTCCTTCTGAGAACCTGACACCAGGGATTGAAACGTAAGGGTTTGAAGACGGCTCATGCCGCATCGGCAGCGGAGAGAACGCGCAAGGCCTCGTAGGGCTCGCCCGGGTCCAGATCGAATCTCTGCCGCAGCATCTCCATGTAGGCGGGGCCTGGCTCGATCACCTGGGTCCGGGTCTCGCCGTCCTCCACCTCCATCAGGTCATGATCCACCAGCACGCGCCAGCCGCCGGGCGTCTGGAGGGAGCAGACCACGCGGCTGGTGAAGGGAGACTGGGGCGCATGGGCCATGTAGAAGCTTCCCATCTCGAAGTCCGCCGGCCAGCACAGCTCCAGATCGAAGCTGTAGAGCTTCTCCCACGGCCCCTGCCCGATCGAGCGCTCCAGCATGAAGCCGAACACCGCGTCGCGGCTGAGGCGGTAGTCCCGCCCCGGCTGGCGGCTGATGAACCCCGCCTCCATCGGCATGGGCAGCAGGGCCCCGGCGGTGCCGAAGCCCACGTCCGCCAGCCACGGGCGGCCGTTCAGGGTGACCAGCAGCAGCTGGTGGGTCTTCTCCCGCGGCTCGGTCACGCCGCCGAACCACACCCGCGCCAGCAGCGGCCGCACCTCGAAGCCGAGCGCGGCCAGCGCCGCCCCGAACAGGGCGTTCTGCTCGAAGCAATAGCCGCCGCGCCGCCGGGTCACCAGCTTGGCGAAGACATCCTCCGGATGCAGGGACACACCCCGGCCGAGGAGGATATCGAGATTCTCGAAGGCAATGGCGCAGCCATGGGCGGCATGCAGCTCGGCCAGTCCGGCTTCGCTGCATGCCACCGTGTGGGTGAGGCCAATGCGGTTCAGATAGGCGTCCAGCCTGTCTCCGGTTGCGAACATGGGATCCTTTCCTGTCACGTGTCGGGTTCCATGCCACGCAACCAGACTGCCGGCGCGCCACCGCAACCCGCTGTCCCGCAGGCCACAGGAGACGGGCCCGGCGTCACCCGCTTACGACTTGCCGAGCAACGCCAGAGCGGCCGCCGTCGTTGCCTCGACGCCCGCCTTGACGGCCGGCTCGGGCGTGATCTTGAACAGCGGCGAGTGGTGAGCCGGAACCGGCGGGCCGCCCGCCTCCGCCGCGTCCAGCACGTCCTGCGGGGTGCCGCCCACCGCGAAGTAGACGCCCGCCACCTTCGGGTCGCGCTGGCTGTAGTAGGCGAAGTCCTCCGCGCCCATGCCGGTGCGCGGCCGGGTGGTCAGGTTCTCCGCGCCCAGCTGGTCGAGGATGGCGGCGCGCACCAGCGCCGTCGCCTCGGGGTCGTTGACGGTCGGCGGGGTGGACTGGGTGCTGTAGCGCACCTCCGGCAGCTTGTCCTCGGGCAGACCCGCCATGCGGCCCACGTTCTCGGCGATGCGCTTGATGCCCGCCAGCAGCTGCTCGCGCACCTCCTGGTCGTCGGAGCGCACGGTCAGCTGAAGCTCGGCCCGGTCGGAGATGATGTTGTGCTTGAGGCCGGAGTGGAACGCGCCCACCGTCACCACGCCCGGTTGCAGCGGAGAGATCTCCCGGCTGACGAGGGTTTGCAGCGCCAGCACGATCTGGGAGCCGATGACGATCGGGTCCTTGCCCCGGTGCGGCGAGGCGCCATGCGCGCCAACGCCGTGGACGATGATGTCCACGCTGTCGGAAGACGAATAGGTCAGGCCCGGCTCCACCATCACCTTGCCGGCGGGCAGGTCGGAGGAGACGTGGAAACCGATGGCGTAGTTCGGGCGCGGGAAGCGGGTGTAGAGGCCATCCTCCAGCATCTCCCGCGCGCCCGAGATCACCTCCTCGGCGGGCTGGGCGACAAACACCACCGTGCCCTTCCACTGGTTCTTGCGCGCCACCAGCTGCTTGGCCGTGCCCAGCAGCGCCGTGATGTGCACGTCATGGCCGCAGGCGTGCATCACCGGCATTTCCTTGCCGTTCATGTCCACCTGCCGCACGGTCGAGGCATAGGGCAGGCCCGACTTCTCCTCCACCGGCAGGCCGTCCATGTCGGCGCGAATCAGGACGGTCGGCCCCTCCCCGTTGCGCAGCACGCCGACGACGCCGGTGCGGCCCACCCCTTCGGTCACCTGGATGCCCAGCGCCTTCAGCTCCTTGGCGATGCGGGCGGCGGTGCGGGTCTCGCGGAACGAAAGCTCCGGGTTCTTGTGGAAGTCGATGAACAGGTCCTTGAGGCGCTGGTCGTAGTCCCTGGCGATGTCGGCGCGCAGCTGGGTGTCTGCCGCCACGGCGACCGGCGCCGCCCCCATCAACGCCACGACCGCCGCGGCACAGGCCAGAAATGATTTCATGACTGCTGGTCCCCCTTCTTTCGCGAGACGCCCCGGCAGACCGGGGCGCGTCACCAAATTAAATCACCGTTACTAAAGCGTGTCCGTGCGGGAAGGAAAAGCGGTTTAACGCGCCCGCGTGCGGATATATGACCCCCGGCGGCGTCCGGGCACCCGTTGACCGGCCGGAGGCGTTACGAACAAAATAGGAACTTGGCGCGGGCAGCCGCGCGGGGCATAGTGCAGCCATGAGCAGTCTTGTCATCCGCAGAACCCTTGAGGACATCGACACCAGCGGCACCTTCGTGCCGCACAAGGCGCAGCGCCCGCCCAAGGCGGAGGGCGGCCGCCGCTTCAAGCTGGCCTCGGAGTTCCAGCCCGCCGGCGACCAGCCGCAGGCCATTGCCGAACTGGTGGCGAACCTGCGGGCGGGGGAGCAGAATCAGGTGCTGCTGGGCGTCACCGGCTCGGGCAAGACCTTCACCATGGCCAAGGTGATCGAGGAGTTGCAGCGCCCGGCCCTCATCATGGCGCACAACAAGACCCTGGCGGCCCAGCTCTACGGGGAGTTCAAGTCCTTCTTCCCCGAGAACGCGGTGGAGTACTTCGTCTCCTACTACGACTACTACCAGCCGGAGGCCTACGTCCCGCGGACGGACCTGTACATCGAGAAGGAATCGTCCATCAACGAGCAGATCGACCGGATGCGCCACGCGGCGACCCGCGCGCTCCTCGAGCGGGACGACGTGATCATCGTGGCGTCCGTGTCGTGCATCTACGGCATCGGCTCGGTCGAGACCTACTCGGCCATGATCGTCACGGTATCGAAGGGCGAGACCATCGACCAGCGCGAGCTGATCCGCAAGCTGGTCGCCCTGCAATACAAGCGCAACCACCAGGCCTTCCAGCGCGGCACCTTCCGCGTGCGCGGCGACACGCTGGAGCTGTTCCCGGCCCACTACGAGGACGCGGCCTGGCGCATCCAGTTCTTCGGCGACGAGGTGGAGGAGATCGTCGAGTTCGACCCGCTCACCGGCAAGAAGGTCGCCTCGATGGACCACATCCGCATCTATGCGAACAGCCACTATGTCACGCCCGGGCCGACGATGAAGCAGGCGGTGGAGGCCATCAAGCACGAGCTGGCCGAGCGGCTGAAGGAGCTGCACGCCGAGGGCCGCCTTCTCGAGGCGCAGCGGCTGGAGCAGCGCACCACCTTCGATCTGGAGATGATCGCGGCCACCGGCTCCTGCTCGGGCATCGAGAACTACTCCCGGTTCCTGACCGGCCGCCTGCCGGGCGAGCCGCCGCCCACCCTGTTCGAATACCTGCCGGACAACGCACTGCTGTTTGTTGACGAAAGCCACGTGACGGTCGGCCAGATCGGGGCGATGGAGCGGGGCGACCGCCGCCGCAAGGTGACGCTGGCCGAATACGGCTTCCGCCTGCCTTCGTGCATCGACAACCGGCCGCTCAAGTTCTCCGAGTGGAACGCCATGCGGCCGCAGACCATCTTCGTCTCCGCCACCCCCGGCGCGTGGGAGCTGGAGCAGACCGGCGGCGTCTTCGTCGAGCAGGTGATCCGCCCGACCGGCCTTGTCGACCCCGCCTACGAGATCCGCCCGGTCGAGCATCAGGTGGACGACGTGATCGCCGAGGCCAAGGCGACCGCCGCCAAGGGCTACCGCACGCTCGTCACCACCCTCACCAAGCGCATGGCCGAGGACCTGACCGAATACCTGCACGAGGCCGGGCTCAAGGTGCGCTACATGCACTCGGACGTGGAGACGCTGGAGCGCATCGAGATCATCCGCGACCTGCGCCTCGGCGTGTTCGACGTGCTGGTGGGCATCAACCTGCTGCGCGAGGGCCTCGACATCCCCGAGTGCGGCCTTGTGGCGATTCTCGATGCGGACAAGGAAGGCTTCCTCCGCTCCGAGACCTCGCTGGTCCAGACCATCGGCCGCGCGGCCCGCAACGCCGAGGGCCGCGTGATTCTCTACGCCGACCGCATCACCGGCTCGATGGAGCGGGCGCTGGCCGAGACCGACCGCCGCCGCGCCAAGCAGATCGCCTACAACGAGGCGCACGGCATCACGCCCCAGACCATCAAGCGCCAGATCGCCGACCTGCTGGAGGACGTGTCCCAGCACGACTATGTGACCGTGGACACCGGCGACGCGGAGACCACCCACCTGGTTGGCCACAACCTCAAGGCCTATATCGCCGATCTGGAAAACCGCATGAAGGAGGCCGCCGCCAACCTCGAGTTCGAGGAAGCCGCCCGTCTGCGCGACGAGATCAAGCGGCTGGAGGCGAGCGAGCTGGGCATTCCGGTGGAGGTGAAGGCCCTCTCCCCGCAGGGCCGGGCCACCGGCGGCCGCCCCGGCACCCGCACCACGAAGCACAGCAAGCAGCAGAAATACGGCAAGCGGTCCCGGACGCGGGCACCCTCCTGAGACGGGGCTTGACGGCATCGGCCGCGTAACGTTCCTTGCGGCGCAGTGCATGGTTTCCGTGTGCACGTGCAACGCGTACCGCAGAGGACCTTACGATGATCGGTTATGTCACCCTCGGCACCAACGATCTGGAGCGTACCGCCCCCTTCTATGATGCTGTCCTTGCCGAATTCGGCGCCACGCGGGCGATGCAGCTGGACCGCGGCATCCTGTGGAGCAATGGCAGCGGCCCGGCCATCATCGTCACCCGCCCGTTCGACGGCAACCCGGCGACGGTGGGCAACGGCACCATGGTGGCGCTGGAGGCCGCCTCGCAGGAGCAGGTGAACAAGGTGCACGCCACGGCGCTGGCCAACGGCGCGCAGGACGAAGGCGCCCCCGGCAACCGGGGCGGCACCTTCTACGGCGCCTACTTCCGCGATCTGGACGGAAACAAGCTCTGCGTCTTCCACTGGCCGCGCTGAGCAGGCCGGTCTGATCCGGACATTCTGATCAGCTTAACCTGATCCGGGGCCGGGCCGCGCGCCCGGCCCCGATCCCCGGCCTCAATCCCCGGCCTCAATCGTCCGTGCAGCCGGGCAACCGGTAGCTGGCGAGGAAGGCCCGCACCTCGTCCGGCACCGGCACCGGCTTGCGGCTCTCCTTGTCGATGACCACCACCACCCCTTCGGCGGTGGCGACGCACGTATCCCCCACGAACAGCCCCTGCCCCAGGGTGTAGGAAGTGCGGCCCACCCGGAGCACGCCCGTGCCGACCTCCACCGTTCCCGGAAAGAAGGTCTCCGCCAGCATGTTGATGGCGATTCGGGCCATCACGATGCCGCGCCCCTTTAGCCGGTCCCCGAGGCCGCTGGCGAAGTCCACCCGGCCGGACTCGCAGTAGACCGCATAGGCGGTGTTGTTGACGTGCCCCACCATGTCCGTGTCCGAGAAACGGACCCGCTCCTGTGTGAAATGCCGGAAACTGGCCTTGTCCCGCAGCAGCGCCTCCACCTGGGCGAACCGGTCCTGCCCCATAAGCGTCCGTCCTCCACATTGCGTCCTGCAAACGGTCTAGCCGCCCGCGTCCGCAACGTCGACCCGTCCGGCAGGGAGCTATGACAAATGTCAATGTGAGACAGGAAGGGCTGCCGCGAGGCGGGCGGCGGGGTTGCGTGGCGGGGTTGCGTGGCGGGCTTGCGTGGGGGCCGGGGCTCTGTCACCTCTGTTCCCCGCGCGCAAGGAGACCGACCCCATGACCAGCCTCTATGTGGATGCAGACGCCTGCCCGGTGAAGGCGGAGGCCATTCGCGTCGCCGAACGCCACGGGCTGGAGGTGTTTCTCGTCTCCAACGGCGGGCTCCGGCCCACCGGCCACCCGCTGGTGCGGGAGGTCACCGTGCCCGGCGCGTTCGATGCGGCGGACGACTGGATCGTCGAGCGGATCGGCCCCGGCGATATTGCCATCACCGCCGACATTCCCCTCGCCTCCCGCTGTCTCGACAAGGGCGCGGCCGTGCTGGGGCCCACCGGCAAGCCGTTCAGCCGGCAGAACATCGGCATGGCGCTCGCCATGCGCGACGTGATGGCGGACTTGCGCGCCATGGGCACGGTCAGCGGCTACAACCGGAGCTTCACCCCGGCCGACCGCTCCCGCTTCCTCAACGAGCTGGAGCGCCTGATTCGGCAGGCGCAGCGCGGCGCGCCCGCCTGAGCGCCTAACCGCCGAGAATCGTGCAGGCCAGCAGCGCGCGGGAGGCCGCCGAGGCGATCTCCGGCTCCGCCACCCCGAACACCAGATCGACCGCCCGCCGCAGGTTGCGCTCGTTCGCCTCCACCTGATCGGCGCGGCTGGCCCCGCCCACCAGTTTGGCGACCCGGCGCATCTGCGCGTCGCTCAGCCGGTCATCGAGAGACTCGGCCATGCACGCGGCCTGGCGCGCGCCCAGCCCCAGGGACTGAAGGCCGCTCGCCACCTGCTGTCTTGGCGTCGCGCAGCCGCCCAGGCCCAGCCCGAGCACCAGAACCAGACCCGCAAGACCTCTCACCGTGCCCGGATGCCTCATCACACGCCGCTCCCGTCTCAAACTGCCGTTACCGGCGCTCGTCTGCTCCCAGAAGGGACATGCCGGCCAGGCTCACCAGCCCGACGACGATGGCCCCGAACAGGGCAGAGAAGAAGCCGCTGACGGTCATGCCGTCCAGCAGCGCCGCCACCAGCCCGAACATGGCGGCATTGATGACAAAGATGAACAGCCCCAGGGTGAGCAGGGTCAGCGGCAGGGTGAGCAGAATGGCCACCGGCCGGATCAGCGCATTGACGACGATGAGCAGCACCGCGGCCAGAATGAAGGTCGAGGTGCCCTCGATATGAATTCCCGGGATCAGGTGGGTTGCCACCCAAAGCCCTGCGATCACGCAGAGCACCCGGATGAGAAATTCTCGCATGGCTGTCTCCTTCTTGCCGCACTTGCCCCCCCGCAGGCCCCGCCCGGCAGGGGCGGAAGACGGGGATCCCCGCCGCCTATTCTGGCGGATTTCTCCGCGTTTTCAGGCTGGTGCGCCCTGCGGTGGCCCACCGGTCTGCCCCGAGCGTAGCGAACGGAGCCAGCCTCCACCATAAAAAACAGCCCTCCGTCCGGCCGCCATGTAACTCCATGGCCTATGGTGCGTTTCATGAAAGTCTGCTAAATGAGTCGCCGGATCTAGGGCTTTCTTTCATTCGGAAATACTGCCCGAAAGATCGGGCACTACCAAATGAAGGAAAGACAGATGCCTACGGGAACCGTTAAGTGGTTCAATGTTGAAAAGGGTTACGGCTTCATTCAGCCGGATGATGGCGGCGCAGACGCCTTTGTGCATATTTCCGCGGTTGAGCGTTCCGGTATGCGCGTCCTCGTCGAGGGCCAGCAGGTGGAATACGAACTCGGCATGTCCCGTCAGGGCAAGCCGGCCGCGCAGGACCTGAAGGTCATCGGCGGCCCGTCGCCGGAAGAAGCAGAAGCCATGGCGCCGCGTCCGCGCCGTGATTTCGGTGATCGTCCGGGCGGCGGCTTCCGCAGCGGTCCGCGTTCGGGCGGCGGCTTCGGCGAGCGCTCCGGCGGTTTCGGTGGCGGCTTCGGTGAGCGCTCCGGCGGCGGCTTCCGCAATGGTGGCGGCTTCGGCGGCGAGCGCGAAGGTGGCTTCGGCGACCGTCCCCGCGGTCCGCGTGGTCCGCGCCGCTTCAGCTAAGCTTCGATCCAGCTTAACTGGAAACACAGACACGGCCGCCCCTTCGGGCGGCCGTGTTCGTTTCGGGGCCAGCGTTCTGGGGCCCGCGTTCGGGACCTGGCCCTGGCACTGCGGTCAGGATCAATGGCGTTTTCGGGGAGGGAGCAGCATCGCGCTTGTCACGGGAAGCCTTCCCGGTTCAACTAATCCCTGCACCCACAAACATCACTGCGGGCAAGGGGAATGCCATGACCGGACCGACCATTGCACAATCCCTCAAGGCAAAGCTGCGGCTGCCCATCATCGGCTCGCCGATGTTCATCATCTCCAACCCCAAGCTGGTGATCGCCCAGTGCAAGGCAGGCATCATCGGCTCCTTCCCCGCGCTCAACGCCCGCCCCAAGGAACTGCTCGACGACTGGCTCAGCGAGATCAAGGAAACCCTGGCGGAGCACACCGCCCGCCACCCCGAGCGGCCGGCCGCACCGTTCGCCGTCAACCAGATCGTCCACCGCTCCAACGACCGGCTGGAACACGACCTCGCCCTATGCGTGAAACACAAGGTGCCCATCGTCATCACCTCGCTCGGGGCGCGCCCGGAGGTGAACGAGGCCATCCACAGCTACGGCGGCATCGTCTTCCATGACGTGATCAACATCCAGCACGCCCGCAAGGCCATCGAAAAGGGCGCGGACGGCCTCATCGCCGTGTGCGCGGGCGCGGGCGGCCACGCCGGCACCCTCTCCCCCTTCGCCCTGGTGCAGGAAATCCGCCAGTTCTTCGATGGGCCCCTGCTCCTCTCCGGCAGCATCGCCACCGGCCGCGCCGTGCTCGCCGCCGAGGCCATGGGCGCGGATTTCGCCTACGCCGGCTCCGTCTTCATCGCCACCGAAGAGGCCAACGCCTCCGAAGGCTACAAACGGTGCATCACCGAGGCCCGCGCCGAGGACATCATCTACACCAACCTCTTCACCGGCATCCACGGCAACTACCTGCGCCAGTCGATCGAGGCCGCGGGCCTCGACCCCGCCAACCTGCCCCAGTCCGACCCCAGCAAGATGAACTTCGGCTCGGGCGGCAATCAGGACGCCAAGGCCTGGCGCGACATCTGGGGCTGCGGCCAGGGCATCGGCGTCGTCGACAAGGTCGAACCCGTCGCCGCCGTCATCGACCGCATGGAACGGGAATACAACGCCGCCAGGGCCGCCCTGCTCGGAACACGCGACGCTTTGGCGGCGGAGTAAGGTCAGGTTTGGATTTTCCTGCAGGAGGGGCCCCGTGCGCGGAGGCGCACATACGATCAAAGTCCCTCCTGCACCTCCCTTTCGTTTGACGGGACGTGCGAACGGACAGATTCGTGCGTGCTGGAGGGTTTGAGTGGGCCGTGTTTCCGTGCCGCCTCTCGAGGGTCGCACCTGAAACGCGGCCCGATGACTATCCCCCTCTCCGGCTGGCCTCTGGAAACGCGGCCCGAAAAACGAATGGGGGATCCAAAGGGGGTCCGAGACCCCCTTTGACAAGACATCCCCGAACAAAAAAAGCCGCCCCGGACGGGACGGCTTTTTTGTTTTGTTTCAACCCCTTGCAGGGAAGACCTGAAGTCGGGTCTCAGCGGAAGTTGTCCGCGTAGGCCTGGATTTTCAGGTTGCGCGGCTGTTCCGGCATGACGACGTAATCGATGCCGTAGCGCTTGGCATAGGCGATGGCGGCTTCCTGCGTCTGGAAGCGCAGGCGCACCTGGCTTTGGGTGTCGTGCGATCCAGCCCAGCCCATGAGTGCATCGGGACGCTTCTTGTCCGAGGGCTCGAACTCCAGCACCCAATGCTGGTACTTGGCCTGGCCCGATTGCATGGCATGCTTGCTTGGCTTGTAGATACGCGCCGTCATTTTCTCACAACCCTCCCATACGGGGATCTTTTCGGGGCCGTCCTGCCGCGTGGCGCGCGTCAGGTCAAGCCCCTCCCGTCAACGCTCAGACTTCGGCCGGGGCCTCGCCCGTTCCGGCATCGGCTTCGGCGGCCATATCGCCGTCCGCCTCGTCCCCGTCGGTGCCGTTTTCGTCGCGCACCTTGGCGACCGAGACCACCTTCTCCCCGTTGGAGACGCGGAACAGGGTGACGCCCTGCGTCGCGCGGCCGGCGATGCGCACATCGGCGACGCCGATGCGGATCATCTGGGCCTGGTCGGTGACCAGCAGCACCTGGTCATCCGGGTCCACCGGGAAGCTGGCGACCACGGGGCCGTTGCGCTCCGAGGTTTCGATGGCGGTCACGCCCTGGTTGCCGCGGCCCATGGTGCGATACTCGTAGGAGCTGGTCCGCTTGCCGTAGCCGTTGCTGGTCACGGTCAGGATGAACTGCTCCCGCGCCGCCAGTTCGGCCATGCGCTCGGGCGACAGGGTGGTCTCGCCGGGTTCGGCCTTCCACGGCGCGGCGCGCAGGTACTGCTCGCGCTCTTCCTGCGACACGTCGCGGCCGCCGTTGAGGATGGTGAGCGAGATCACCTCGTCGCCGTCCGCCAGGGTCATGCCGCGCACGCCGGTGGAGGTGCGGCTCTGGAACACGCGCACCGCGTCCACCGGGAAGCGGATGGACTTGCCGCCGCGCGTGGCCAGCAGCACGTCGTCGTCCTCGTTGCAGAGGGCAACGCCGATGAGCCGGTCGTCCGCCGTTTCATCCTCGAAGCGCATGGCGAACTTGCCGTTGGTCGGGATGTTGGTGAACGCGTCCATGCTGTTGCGGCGCACGTCGCCCTTGGCGGTGGCGAACATGACGTGCAGGTTCGCCCACTCGTTCTCGTCCTCCGGCAGCGGCAGGATGGTGGAGATGGTCTCGCCTTCCGAGAGCGGCAGCAGGTTGACCAGCGCCTTGCCGCGCGACTGCGGCGTGCCTTCGGGCAGCTTCCACACCTTGAGGCGGTAGACCAGCCCCTTGGTGGAGAAGAACAGCACCGGCGTGTGGGTGGAGGCCACGAACACCTGGGTCAGCACGTCCTCGTCCTTGGTGGACATGGCCGAGCGGCCCCGGCCGCCGCGCCGCTGCGCCCGGTAGGTGGAGAGCGGCACGCGCTTGATGTAGCCGGACAGGGTGACGGTCACCACCATGTCCTCGCGCTTGATGAGGTCCTCGTCGTCGATGTCCTCGATCGCGCCTTCCAGGATCTCGGTGCGGCGCGGGGTGGAGAACTCGGCGGCGATGGCGTCGAACTCCTCGCGCATCACCTCGTAGAGGCGGTTGCGGTCGCGCAGGATGTGGAGGAACTCCTCGATCTTGACCGCCAGCTGCCGCAGCTCCTCGCCGATCTCGTCCCGGCCGAGCGCGGTCAGGCGGTGCAGGCGCAGGTCGAGGATGGCCTTCACCTGGTCTTCCGAGAGGTGGTAGGTGGTGCCGTGGCTCTCCGGCGTCACCGCCTCGATCAGCTCGAGGTAGGGCATGATCTCGCCCACCGGCCAGGCGCGGGCCAGCAGCGCCTCGCGCGCTTCCGCGGGCGAGGCCGAGGCGCGGATGATCCGCACCACCTCGTCGAGGTTGGTCACGGCGATCACGAGGCCCAGCAAGATGTGGGCCCGGTCCCGCGCCTTCTTCAGCTCGAACTTGGTGCGGCGGGTGATGACCTCTTCGCGGAACTGGACGAAGGCCGAGATGATGTCCTTCAGACCCATCTGCTGCGGGCGGCCGCTGTTCAGCGCCAGCATGTTGATGGCGAAGGTGGCCTGCGCCGGGGTGTAGCGGAAGATCTGGTTCAGCACCACGTCGGCGGTGGCGTCGCGCTTCAGCTCGATGACGATGCGCACGCCCTCGCGGTTGGATTCGTCGCGGATCTCCGAGACGCCCTCGATCCGCTTGTCCTTCACCGCCTCCGCGATCCGCTCCACCAGGGTGGACTTGTTCACCTGGTAGGGAATCTCGGTGATGATGATGGCCTCGCGGTCCTTGCCCCACTGCTCGATGTGGGTGCGCGAGCGCATCAGGATGGAGCCGCGCCCGGTCCGGTAGGCCTGGAGGATGCCGCCCCGGCCCATGACGATGCCGCCGGTCGGGAAGTCCGGCCCCGGCACGATCTCCATCAGCTGTTCGGCGGTGATCTCCGGGTTGTCGATGTAGGCGCGGCAGGCCTCGATCACTTCGCCCAGGTTGTGCGGCGGCACGTTGGTCGCCATGCCGACGGCAATGCCGCCCGCGCCGTTCACCAGCAGATTCGGGAACCGCGCCGGCAGAACCACCGGCTCCTTCTCCTGCCCGTCGTAGTTGGGCTGGAAGTCGACCGTGTCCTTTTCCAAGTCGCTCAGCAGGTTGTGCGTCACCTTGGCGAGGCGGGCCTCGGTGTAACGCATGGCCGCCGCCGGGTCGCCGTCCATCGAGCCGAAGTTGCCCTGGCCGTCGATCAGCGGCACGCGCATGGAGAAGTCCTGCGCCATGCGCACGAGGGCTTCGTAGATCGGGGAGTCGCCGTGCGGGTGATACTTACCGATCACGTCACCGACGATACGGGCCGATTTGCGGTAGGGCTTGGTGTGGTCGTAGCTGTTCTCGTGGCACGAGAACAGGATGCGGCGATGCACCGGCTTCAGGCCGTCGCGCACATCGGGCAGCGCACGCGACACGATCACGCTCATGGCGTAATCGAGGTACGATGTCCGCATCTCATCGACGATGGAGATTGGGCGGATATCGGACGGGTCCGAGGAATTCGGTTCAGTCAAATCCAACGCTCAAATCCTGGAATATAGAGCCATAAGAGGTGTGGTCCACCTTGTAGACAAGTGCGCGCCAGATTGCCAGTTTTTAGCACAGGACGCCTGTCGCAGGTCGTCGCGCGGGCCCGTCTCGCCGCAGGGACTGGACCCGCCCTCGCCGCCAGCGCATATAGGCGGCCATGACCAAGAGCTACGAACCCATTCATGTCATCGGCGGCGGCCTGGCCGGCTCCGAGGCCGCATGGCAGATCGCCCGGGCGGGCGTGCCCGTCATCCTCCACGAGATGCGCCCCGTCCGCATGACCGATGCGCACCAGACCGAAGGCTTTGCCGAGCTGGTCTGCTCCAACTCGTTCCGCTCGGACGACGCCGCCGCCAACGCGGTCGGCCTCCTCCACGAGGAGATGCGCCGCGCCGACTCGCTCATCCTGAAGGCGGGCGACGCCGCCCGGGTGCCGGCGGGCAGCGCGCTGGCCGTGGACCGCGAGGCCTTCTCGCGCCAGGTCACCGAGACGCTGGCGAACCACCCGCTCATCGAGATTCGCCGCGAGGAAGTGGCGGGCCTGCCCCCGGCCGACTGGTCGAGCGTGGTCATCGCCACCGGCCCCCTCACCTCCGCCGCGCTGGCCGAGGCCATCAAGGGCCTCACCGGGGAGGACGAGCTGGCCTTCTTCGATGCCATCGCCCCCATCGTCTACAAGGACAGCATCAACTTCGACATCGCCTGGTTCCAGAGCCGCTACGACAAGGCCTCCGGCCCCGGCAGCGAGGGCAAGGACTACATCAACTGCCCGCTGGACAAGGACCAGTACTACGCCTTTGTCGATGCCCTGCTGGCGGGAGAGAAAACCAGCTTCAAGGAGTGGGAGGCCAACACCCCCTACTTCGAGGGCTGCATGCCCATCGAGGTCATGGCCGAACGCGGCCGCGACACCCTCGCCTTCGGCCCGATGAAGCCGGTCGGCCTCGTTGACCCGCGCACCGGCAAGCGGCCCTATGCCGTGGTCCAGCTCCGGCAGGACAATGCGCTGGGCACGCTCTACAACATGGTCGGCTTTCAGACCAAACTGAAGCACGGCGAGCAAACCCGCATCTTCCGCACCATCCCCGGGCTGGAGAACGCCCAGTTCGCCCGCCTCGGCGGCCTCCACCGCAACACCTTCATCAAGTCGCCCAAGGTGCTGGACGGCATCCTGCGCCTCAAGGCCGACCCGCGCCTGCGCTTCGCCGGACAGGTGACCGGCGTCGAGGGCTACGTGGAAAGCGCCGCCATCGGCCTCCTCGCCGGCCGCTTCGCCGCCGCCGAACGCAAGGGCGAACCCGTCGTGCCGCCGCCCACCACCACCGCCTTCGGCGCCCTCCTCGCCCACATCACCGGCGGAGCCGACGCCGAAAGCTTCCAGCCCATGAACGTCAACTTCGGCCTGTTCCCGCCGCTGGAAGGCAAGGTCCGCAAGAACGAACGCAAGGCCCAGCTCTCCGCCCGCGCCCTCAGGGACGTGGACGCCTGGCTCGGCCGCACCCCGCCCGAAACGAAGGCTGCCGAGTAAGGGCGGGTTTTCGGGTGTTTGTTTACGCAGGAGGGGCTTGCCCCTCCTGCACCTCCCATTCGTTTTTGGGGCGCACCTGAGAGACCCCGCACGGCCCTTTCAAGACTTTGTTATCGGGCCGTGTTTCCAGCGCGCAGCGAAACACGGCGCGACAAACGAACGGGGTCGCAGGGGGCCAAGACCCCTGCAAAAAAGATACAAAAACATCATCGAGACAGTTGCATATCGCCTTTGGGCAGCGTATATGCGCCAAGCCTTCGGCGCGAACTTCTCCGCCGCGGGATCTGACGATGGTGTGGGGCCGTAGCTCAGTTGGGAGAGCGCAGCAATCGCACTGCTGAGGTCAGGGGTTCGACTCCCCTCGGCTCCACCATTCTCCCCCGATGACAAACCAGAACAGCACAGCCGGTTAAGCCTTTGAGATTACAGGGCGATGGGCGGTTTTGCGTGCGGCGTTGGCCGTCCGGGCGGGCCCGGCACGCAGTCGGCAAGGCCTTGGGCGATATCGTCGCCGTTGCCGTTGCTGATCCGGCCCGAGGCGATGGCGGCGGACGGCTCCATGGTTGCGCCTCCCCTTCTTGTGCACGCCTTTTTTGCGCACACCCTTTTCAAGCAGGGTGCCCAGTTTAGCGCGCATCGGGTGAAGAAGCGTCAATATCCCTCTGATATTTCGGTATATTTTCCATATGGCGGGCGGACATTTCCTTACGTCCACCCGTTTTCCTCGTTGCATTGGCCGGGCGCTGCGGCAAGGATGCCCCGGCGCACTCGCGCGCATCACGGACACATCGCAACATCGAAACCTATCGGAAAGGGGCGCGGATGAAACCGGTTCAGGGTTTGCTCGCTGGCGCGGCGCTGTTGGCATTGTATGGCTGCGGGCAGCCCGCGGCTGTGGACCCGGCGGCGACTCTCGACGGCGTGGCCGCTGATTACGTCCGGCTGGTGCTGGAGGTGGGCGAGCACGAACCCGGCTATGTGGACGCCTACTACGGCCCGGCGGATCTGGCCGAGGCGGCCAAGGCCAACCCCCGCCCGGTCGCCGCGCTCAAAACGGAGGCCGACCGGCTGATCGCCGCCGTGCGCGAGGCGCTTGCCGCCGGTGAGGCGGGCGGCGCGGGCGCGGACCCGCTGGTTACCCGCCGCGCGCGGTTTCTGGAGGCGCAGCTGGTGGCCGTGCGCACCCGGCTGGACATGATCGAGGGCACGCGCCTGCCCTTCGAGGACGAGGCGAACAGCCTGTTTGCCGTGCGGCCGACGGTGCAGCCCCTCAGCGACTTCGACCCCATCCTGGCGGACATCGACAGGCTGGTGCCGGGCAAGGGCCCGCTGCATGAGCGGGTCGAGGCCTTCCGCAACCGCTACATCGTCTCGAAGGACAAGCTGGACGCGGTGATGCGCGCCGCCACCGCCGAGTGCCGCCGCCGGACGGTGGAGCA
Organism: Pedomonas sp. V897; assembly: GCF_051304405.1. Classification (NCBI taxonomy): domain Bacteria; kingdom Pseudomonadati; phylum Pseudomonadota; class Alphaproteobacteria; order Sphingomonadales; family Pedomonadaceae; genus Pedomonas; species Pedomonas sp. V897. The sequence continues at coordinate 442,042 of NZ_JBPPGG010000002.1, read as the reverse complement.
CATCGCCCTGCCCGAGGGCGAGACCTTCACCCTCGCCTTCGTCACCGACAAGCCGTGGAGCGGCTACAACTGGTACAAGGGCAACGCCACCAGCCACATCGAGGTGAACGTGGATCTGCCCGTGTTCATCGACCGCGCGGTCGATCTCGGCTGCCACGAGGGCTACCCCGGCCACCACGTCTACAACATGCTGCTGGAGGAAAAGCTGACCAAACAGCGCGGCTGGCAGGAGTTCAGCGTCTACCCGCTCTACAGCCCGCAGTCGTTCATCGCGGAAGGCAGCGCCAACTTCGGCATCGAACTCGCCTTCCCGGGCGCGGAGCGGCTGACGTTCGAGCAGGAGGTGCTCTATCCCCTCGCCGGGCTTGATCCCAAATCCGCCCCGGCGCTGGCCAAGCTCCAGGAACTGACCGACGCGCTGCAACCGGCCCGCTATGCCATCGCGTCCGACTATCTTGCCGGGCGCATCAGCCGCGAGCAGGCGGTTGACCTCACCCAGCGCTACCAGCTCATGACCCGGGGCCTGGCCGAACGGGCGGTGAAGTTCATCGACGCCTACCGCAGTTACGTCATCAACTACGGTCTCGGCAGGCAGATGGTGGAAGCCTACGTCAATCAGGCCGCCGACCCGGCCGAGCGCTGGTCGCGCATGGAGCAGGTGCTCTCCGAGCCCACCCTCCCCGCCGACCTGACGCCCGCGTCCGCAAGCTGATCGCATCCGGGCAGAAAGCGAAACGGGGCAAGGTCGCCATCGGACATGCCCCGTAATCGCCCGTGAAGGCCCCTTGCAGCGCCAAAACAGCCCTGCCCGCTTTCCCTGGCGGAGATAAGCAAAAGCCTCTGTATAAGCGTTTAAAGCCGATTAAAAGCCATGTGGAGATTCGGGCACTCCGGAAACGCGGCCCGATAATAGGAATGGGGGATCTCAAGGGGGTCCGAGACCCCCTTGAAAACGTCGAAAATCTCAGAACTTCACGTTCATGGCGAGGCCGCCGCCCTTGGTATCGCCCCAGGGGAACAGCTGCACCTTGTCGTCGTATTTGGTCGAGAACAGGAAGGCGGTTGCGGTGCCAAGCGCCGCGCCTGCCACCACGTCGTACCAGTGGTGGTGGTCGCTCTCGACGCGGGCGACACCCACGGTCGTTGCCACCACGTAGGCCGGCAGGCCGTACTGCCAGCCATAGCGCTGGTGGAGGAAGGCCGCCGAGGCGAAGGAGATGCTGGCGTGGCCCGAGGGGAAGCTGTCGTCCCCGCGCCCGTTCGGACGGTCCTCGGGGAAGAGTTCCTTCAGCCCGTAGGTGGCGCCCGCCGTGATGCCGACGCTGTAGGCCGCCTGGAGAACGCCGTTCCAGTCCTCCTGCACCGCTGCGCCACCGAAGGCCGCCGCGACCAGACCGGCCCGGCCCACCTCCGCCACCGTCTTCCAGCCTCCGGCCAGCGCCGGCTGGGCGGCGAGCACGGTGGAAAGCGCCAGGGCGCAGGTAAGGGTTTTGCCGCGTGCCATGTAGAATTGCTCCCTGTTGATCTGTTCAGACTTCTGGCCGGTCACCCTGACGGGAGGCTGACCGGCTCGATCATGCCGTTGTGCAGCAGCACCACCCGGTCCATGCGCCGGGCGAGGTCCCGGTTGTGGGTGGCGATGAGCGCCGAAGACCCCCGCGCCCGCACCAGGTGGAGGAAGGTGTCCAGCACCGTCAGGCCCGTTTCCTCGTCCAGATTGCCGGTCGGCTCGTCGGCCAGCACCAGCACCGGCTCGTTGGCGAGCGCGCGGGCGACCGCCACGCGCTGCTGCTCGCCGCCCGAAAGCTGGGCGGGCTGGTGGGTGAGCCGCTGGCCCAGCCCCAGCTCGGTCAGCAGCTCGCTGGCCCGCGCCTCCGCCTCCCGGCGGCTGCGGCCGTAGATCAGCTGGGGCAGCACCACGTTCTCCAGCGCCGTGAAGTCCGGCAGCAGGTGGTGGAACTGATAGACGAAGCCCAGCTTTTCGCGGCGGAACTGGGTGCGCTGTCCGCTCTTGAGGCTGGCGCATTCGGTACCGGCGATGCGGATGCTGCCCTGAAAGCCGCCTTCCAGCAGGCCGACCGCCTGCAGCAGTGTGGACTTGCCCGCGCCGGAGGCGCCCAGCAGCGCCACGATCTCGCCGGGGCGCACATCGAGGTTCACGTCCTTCAGCACCTGGATGGTGGCCTCCCCCTGCCGGAAGCTGCGGGAGAGGTGGCGGACGCTGAGAACGGCGTCGCTGACCGGATCACTCATAGCGTAGCACCTGCACCGGGTCCGTATTGGCGGCGCGCCAGGACGGGTAGATGGTGGCCAGCACCGTCAGCGCGAGGGCGATGCCCACGGTTGCCGCCACTTCCAGCGGGTCCACCTTGGACGGCATTTCGGAGAGGAACCGCACCTCCGGGTTCCACAGGGCGATGCCGAACAGGCTGCTGGCGCCGTGGACGATCTCGGTGCGGAATTCCAGCAGCAGGAAGCCGAGGGCCAGCCCCGCCAGCGTGCCGAGCACGCCGATGGAGGTGCCTGCCAGCATGAACACCCGCATCACCGAGGCGCGGCTGGCGCCCATGGTCCGCAGGATGGCGATGTCCTTGCTCTTGGCCCGCACCAGCATGATGAGGCTGGAGACGATGTTGAACACCGCCACCACGATGATGATGGAGAGAATCCAGAACATCACCACCCGCTCCACCTCCAGCGCCTCGAACAGCGAGCGGTTGAGGGAGCGCCAGTCCACAATCACGCCCTGCTGCTGCACCACGGGCGTGAGCGCCTGGATGGTGGCGTCGATGCGGTCCGGGTTGTTCACCACCACTTCCAGGCCACTGACCGACTCTCCCATGCGGAAGTAGTTCTGGGCGGTCTCCATGGGCATGAGCACGAAGGCGTTGTCGTAGTCGAAGATGCCCACCTCGAAGATGGCGACCACCCGGTAGCTGGCGATGCGCGGCGTCACGCCAAAGGGCGTCACCTGCCCCTCGGGGGAGATCAGCGAGATGCTGTCCCCCACCCGCGCCAGCAACTGGCCCGCCAGCTTGGAGCCGATGGCGATGACCGGCTCGCCGTCCTGAAAGTCCTTGAGCGAGCCCTCGACGATGTTCTGCGCCACCAGGGAGTGGCCGCGCACGTCCGCCGGGGTCTGGCCGCGCACGATGACGCCGGCGGCCAGGTTGCGGCGCGAGGCCATGAGCTGCTGCTGGATGAGCGGCGTCACCTGCTTCACGCCGACGGCCCGCTCCACTTCCTTGCGCAGACGCTCCCAGTCATCGAGCCGCCCGTCATAGCCCTGCACCAGCATGTGGCCGTTGACGCCGAGGATGCGGTCGAGCAGTTCACCGCGAAAGCCGTTCATCACCGACATCACGGCGATGAGCGCGGCGACGCCGATGGCGATGCCGATCAGCGAGATCATCGAGACGATGAAGATGAACCCCTCGCCCTTGATGGGACGCAGGTATCGCGCCGCGATCATCCGCTCATAGCTGGAGAGCATGGAGGCGGTCCCTTCAGGCCGTCAGCCGGTTGAGCGCTGCCTCGATGGTCAGTTCCTCGCGCGCGCCGGTCTTGCGGTCCTTCACCTCGACGACGCCCTTCTCCAGCCCCTTGGGGCCGACGATCACCTGGGTCGGGATGCCGATCAGATCCATGGTGGCGAACTTGGCGCCGCCGCGCTCGTCGCGGTCGTCGTAGAGCACCTCGACGCCCGCATGGGCCAGCTTCTCGTAGAGGTCGTCCGCGGCCGCGGCGCAGCGGGCGTCATCGACGCGCATGTTGATGAGGCCCACCTTGTAGGGTGCCACTTCCTCCGGCCAGATGATGCCGTTCTCGTCGTGGCTGGCCTCGATGATGCCGCCCACGAGGCGCGAGACGCCGATGCCGTAGGAGCCCATCTCCGGATGCACCGGCGTGCCGTCCGGCCCCTGCACGGTGCAGCCCATGGCGGCGGAGTACTTGGGGCCGAAGTAGAAGATGTGGCCCACCTCGATGCCCCGGCGGCGGCGCAGCTTGTCGGCGGGCACCGGGCAGTCGGCCACCTTCTCGTGTTCCTCGCTCTCCATGGCGTAGATGGACTGGAGCCGCTCGACGATCTCCGAGCCCGGGGTCGCGCCCGCCAGTTCGTTCAGCGTGATCTCCTCGACCGCCGCGTCGTAGAACAGCTCGCTTTCGCCCGTGTCCGCCAGGATGTGGAACTCGTGGGAGAGGTTGCCGCCGATCGGGCCCGTCGGCGCGCGCACCGGCACCGCCACCATGCCGAGGCGGGCGAAGGTGCGCAGGTACGCAACGAACATGGCGTCGTAGGAGCGCTTCGCGCCCGCCGGGTCCAGATCGAACGAGTAGGCGTCCTTCATCAGGAACTCGCGGCCGCGCATCACGCCGAAGCGGGGGCGCACCTCGTCCCGGAACTTCCACTGGATGTGGTAGAAGATCTTCGGCAGGTCGCGGTAGCTCTTGGCGTTGTCGCGGAACACCGCCGTGATCATCTCCTCGTTGGTCGGGCCGTAGAGGATTTCCCGGTCGTGCCGGTCACGGAAGCGCAGCATCTCCGGGCCGTAGGCGTCATAGCGGCCGGATTCGCGCCACAGGTCCGCCGACTGGATGGTCGGCATCAGCAGCTCGATCGCCCCGGCGCGGTTCTGCTCCTCCCGCACGATCCGCTCGATGTTCCGCAGCACCTTCAGACCCAGCGGCAGCCACACGTAGATGCCGGCGGACTGCTGGCGGATCATGCCGGCGCGCAGCATCAGCTTGTGCGAGACGATCTGGGCCTCGGAGGGATCTTCTTTCAGAACGGGCAGGAAATAGCGTGAGAGGCGCATCGATGTGTCTTCCGTGGCAAACAGTTCTGCGGTCTTACCCGCCCCCGCCATGGCATGCAACTGCCAGCACGGGAGGGAGGGCCCGGAACCGGCCCCGGCGCCGCTGCCGGCTCCCGCGTCCCCTCCCTGCCCCACCGGGTTTCCCCTGCACGCAAGTTTTTGCGAACGCCTCTCATTTGCTGTATTGCATCCCCCGCCCGCGCCGCCTATGGGGGAGAGCGTGGCCCCGTAACGGCCGGTAGGAGTGTCATGTCGTTTTTGTCCACCATTCAGGGACGCACGGCGGCGGTCTGCGCCGTTCTGCTGCTCGGGCTCAACCTGCGCCCGGTTCTCTCGGGCATCAGCCCGCTGCTCGATATCCTTCAGGACGCCACGGGCATCAACGGCACCGTGGCCGGGCTGCTCACCACCCTGCCCATCCTCGCCATGGGGCTGGGCGCGCTGCTGGGCGAGACCCTCAACAACCGGCTGGGCGAGCGCTGGGGCATCGCCCTCGGCATCGCGGCGGTGGCGGCCGCCTGCGCCCTGCGCTTCAACATGCCGGGCGCAAGCACGCTCATCGCCACCTCGGTGCTGGCGGGCTTCGGCATCGCGACGGTGCAGGCGCTCCTGCCCTATTTCGTCAAGCGCACCTTCCCGGAGGACCCGGGCCGGATCACCGCGCTCTACGTTACCGCCATCATGGCCGGGGCGGCGGTGGGCGCGGCGGCCTCCCCGCTGCTGGCGGGCTGGTGGCGCTGGGACATGGCGCTCGGCTTCTGGGCGCTGCCCGCGCTGGGTGCCCTGCTGGTATGGCAACGGGCAGCCCGCAGCCACCGTACCAGCCGGGCCCAGCCGCGCCGGAGCCTTCCGGCGGCCGGTGCGCCCGCGCCCCGTCGCCGCCGGTTGTGGCGCGAGCTGCGGACGTGGGAGCTGATCGTCTACTTCGGCGTTGGCACCGGCGCGTTCACGCTCCTTCTCGCCTGGCTGCCGCCCTACTACACCGCGCTTGGCTGGAGCCCGGCCGCCGCCGGGTTCATGCTGGGCGGCATCACGCTGACCGAAGTGTGCGCGGGGCTCGCCATTTCCGCCTGGATCGGCCGGTTCCCGGACCGGCGCGGGCCGCTCTTCCTCGTGCTCGTCAGCCTGCTGGCCGGGCTCGCCTGGCTCGTCCTCGCGCCCGAGGTGGCCCCGGCCCTCATCTGCGTCCTGCTGGGCGTGGGCGTCGGCTCGCTGTTTCCGCTGACCCTCATCGTCACCATCGACCACCGCTCCGACCCGGCCGAGGCGGGCGCGCTGGCGGCGGCCGTGCAGGGCGGCGGTTACATCATCGCCAGCCTGATGCCGGTGCTGGCGGGAATGCTGCGGGACCGGTTCGATGACCTCACCCAGGCCTGGGTCGCCATGGGCGCGGGCGTCCTCCTGCTGATGGGGATGACCCTGCGCCTCTCCCCCGCCTCCTACCGCTCCCGCTGAGGCGGGCGGGCCTGCACCTCCAGCGGGCGGCAGTCGGGCCCCAGCCGCACCGGCGCGCCGCCGTTGAAGGCGGGCCCTTCGAGCGTCACCGACTCCCCGTCGGTTGTTGCCATGCCGAGCCAGGTCTCCCCTTGCAGGGGCCGGGGGCCGCTCCGCCCGCGCAGCACATCCACCACCACCGGCACGGCGATGGCGCCGGGATCGATGGCGGGGGGATCGATGGCGGGGTGTGCCTCCGTCTCCACACCAAGCCCGGGCTCGTGAGCCACATCGGCGGCGGGCCGGTGCGCCACATCGGCACAAACGTCAGCGTCCGTTGAACCGGAAAGCAGACCCGAGGGGGCCTGTGATCCGATCACGACAGCGAGGAACAGATGTTGCAGCGAGGTCACACGGTTCCACTTTCCAGCTGAGGGGGGCCCCGTTTGCCGTTTCCCCACCTGACAATGGAGAACACCTTGAGTAGCCTCTGCGTACTCGGGTTACATGGTGACCAGGGTTCAGGGGAATTGAAAGCCGAAAAATCGGCTCGAATTCACAAAAAGATTCAAAGACCTATAAAAAGTCTCGTCACGACGCAGAAGGGCTCGGACCACTGGTCCGGGCCCTTCTGTCGTTCTGGAACCTGTTGAATGTGGAGGGTTTCCCAGCCCTTGGCTCGCCAGCCCTTAGCTCGTGGGGCTGGTCACCGGCACCGGGCCCGCAGACGGCAGGGGCAGGTCGTCGATGGTCAGCCAGCGGTAGTGGGTGTTGGCCCAGAACAGCAGGAACAGCACGGTGGTCACGGCGGTGGTCCACAGCACCTTCCGGCGCAGCATGGGGTTCTGGGGCGCGCTGTGCGCCTGCCCCGGCACGGTCTCCTCGCCGGTTTCGTGGGCCGTGCGCACGCCCCACGGCAGCACGGCGATCCACACGATCCACCACATGACGAAGTAAACCGCGAAACCGTAGATCAAGCTCATCGCCTCGCTGCCTTTTCTTCCCTGCTGCACCCGGGCTCAGTCGACGCGCAGGACATGCACCTCCGCCACCGGCCGCTTGGCCGTGTAGTCCCGGGCCAGACGGCGGATGGCGATGCGGACCTGCTCGGTCAGCCGCGCCTCGTTGGCGGTGCCCACCTGCGCCACGGTCGCCCGCACGGCGTTGGCGCAGTCCTCCACGAACTCGTCCAGCTCATTTTCCACCGGAACGCCCTGCACCACAATATGCGGGTCCGCGGCCAATCGTCCGCCCTTGCCCAGCACAAGCGTGGCCGAGAGGTAGCCGTTGTAGGACAGGCGGCGGCGCTGCACCATGGTCATGCCGTCACTCGGCACGATCACGTCGCCGTCCAGCACCCAGCGGCCCACCTTCTCGTGGCCGATGATCCTGGCCTCGCCCGGGGCCAGGCGGATCACCGCGCCGTTGGTCGGCACGATGGTCTGTTCCGCGCCGTAGCGCAGGGCAAGCTGGGCGTGCGCCTTCATGTGGCGCAGCTCGCCATGGACCGGCACCGCGATCTTGGGGCGAATCCAGCCGTACATGCGCTTCAGCTCCGGCTGGCCCGGATGGCCGGAGACGTGCACATGCGCGTCCTTCTCCGTGATGATGGAGACGTTCTGCGCCGCAAGCTGGTTCATCACCAGGCCGATCGAAAGCTCGTTGCCCGGAATGCTCTTGGACGAGAAGATGACCAGATCGCCTTCCGCCAGCTTGATGTGGCTGTGCTCGCGCCGGGCGATGCGCGACAGCGCCGCCTGGTGCTCGCCCTGGCAGCCGGTGGCGATGATGAGCAGGCTCGAGGGATCGGCCTGTTCCGCCACTTCCAGGCTGACCGGCTGGGGGAAGTCCTTGAGGTAGCCGTTTTCCTTGGCGTTCTTCACCATCCGGTCGAGCGAGCGGCCCACCAGCACCACGTTGCGCCCGGTGGCGTTGGCCACCTTCCCCAGCGTGTCGAGCCGGGCGACGTTGGAGGCGAAGGTGGAGACCAGAATCCGCCCCGGGCGGCCCTGGCACAGGCGCATCAGCGAATCCCGCACCCCGCCCTCCGAGCCGGAGGCCTCGGTGTTGAACACGTTGGTGGAATCGCCCACCAGCGCCAGCACGCCCTCGTCGCCGATGGCGGTGAGCAGCTCGGGGCTGGAGGGGTTGCCGATGATCGGGTCGTCATCCAGCTTCCAGTCGCCGGTGTGGAACACCCGGCCGAAGGGGGTGTCGATCAGCACCGCGTTGCCCTCCGGGATGGAGTGGCACAGGTGCAGGTAGCGGAACTTGAACGGCCCCAGCTCGAAGCTGCCCTGGAGCGGGATGGTCTTGACCTTCACCTCGCCCAGGAGCCCCTCCTCCGCCAGCTTGTGGCGCAGCAGCCCGGCGGTGAACGGCGTCGCATAGAGCGGCACGCCCAGCTCCGCCGCGAGGTACGGCACCGCGCCGATATGATCCTCGTGGCCATGGGTGAGCACGATGCCCAGCAGGTCCTCCCGCCGCTCCTCGATGAAGGTCAGATCCGGCAGCACCAGCTCCACGCCCGGAGTGCTCGGGTCCGCGAAGGTCATGCCGAGATCGACCATCACCCACTTGCCCCGGCAGCCGTAGAGATTGACGTTCATGCCAATCTCGCCGGACCCGCCCAAGGGCAGGAACAGCAGTTCTTCACCTGGTTTCACGCCTATGTCCTGCAATTACGTTGATAGATGAGCGACAGGCCCTTGACCGTCAGGTCCACATCGACCGCTTCGATCACGTCCGTATGTCGCTCGAATAAAACGCCGAGGCCGCCCGTTGCGATGACACGCATCGGGTGCCCGGTCTCCTTTTTAATTCGGCCGACCAAGCCCTCGATCAAGCCCACGTAGCCCCAGAAAATGCCGGACTGCATGGCTTCCACGGTGGACTGGCCGACCACCCGCCCCGTCTCCGGCGGCTGGACGGCGATTTTCGGCAGCTTTGCCGATGCCATCACCAGCGCCTCGACCGAAAGGTTGATGCCCGGGGCGATGATGCCGCCCCGGTAGGCACCGGTATCGCTTACCACATCGAAGGTGGTGGCGGTACCGAAGTCTATCACGATCAGGTGCTGGTTTCCCAGCTCCGCGTGGGCCGCCACCGCATTGACCAGCCGGTCCGCCCCCACTTCCTGGGGGTTGGGGTATTCGATGGCGATGCCAAGGTCCAGGTCCTTGCTCACCACCACCGCCTCCAGCCCGAAATAGCGGCGGCACAGCAGCTGGAGGTTGAACAGGGTCGGCGGCACCACGGTCGAGATGATCGCACCGGTCACCGCCTGCCGGTCGTATCCCTCGATGGCGAACAGCTGGTTCAGCCAGACCATGTATTCGTCCGCCGTGCGGTGCGTCTGGGTGGAGATGCGCCACCGGTGCAGGATCTCCCTGCCTTCCCGGATTACGGCGAAAACGGTGTTGGTGTTGCCGACATCGATCGCTAGCAGCATGGGCTCATATCCCGAAAACGTCGCCGGCATGAATGGCCTTCACCATTCCGCTGTCAAGCTGCAACAGCAGGGCGCCGTCGGCCGCGAGGTCCGCGAAGGTGCCGAACAGCGTGCCGTCGGGCATCCGCACCTCGATGCGCTTGCCAAGGCCGGTGGCACGGGCGAGCCAGGCGGCGCGCAGCGCGGCAAAGCCGCCGGCGCGCCATTCCCGCCGCCAGTGCTCGACGGCCGTCGCCAGCCGCTCCGCCACGGCCATGGGCGGCGGAGGCGTCACCCCGGCCCCGGCCAGCGAAATGGCCGGGCGCTCCACGTCCTCGGGATGCACCGCCAGATTGACGCCGATGCCGGCCGCCACCCACCGGTCCCCCGGCTGGCCGCTGCCCGCCGATTCCAGCAGGATGCCGGAGACCTTGCGGCCATCCAGCAGCAGGTCGTTCGGCCACTTGAGCCGCAGCCGCTCGGGCGCCACCCACTGGGCAAGCGTGTCGTAGAGCGCCAGCGCGATCAGGAAGGAAAGCTGGGAAGCGGGCCCCTCCCCGGCGTCCAGCCGGAGGAGCCCGGTGCAGAACAGATTGCCCCGGGTGCTCTGCCAGGGGCGGCCGCGCCGGCCGCGGCCCGCGGTCTGTTCGTCCGCCACCACCCAGGTGCCGTCTGGCGCACCGTTTTGCGCCAGACGGATCACCTCGTCATTGGTGGAATCAACCGCCGGGTAGTGAAGCAGCTCAGCCAATGAGCGACTTGGCGGCGTTGGCCGCCGTCTGCAGCAGCGGGCCGATGTAGAGGAAGCTCACCGGCGAGCACAGGATGGCGCTGGCACCCAGGATGGAGGCCGTCGCCACGTTGCCGTAGCGGGTGAACGGAGCCTTCGGCGCGTCGAAGTAGCAGATCTTGACGACGCGCAGATAGTAGTAGGCCGACACCACGCTGGTGAGGATGCCGATGATGGCGAGCGTGTACAGCTCGGCCTCGATGGTGGCCTGGAAGATGTACAGCTTGCCGAAGAAGCCCGCCAGCAGCGGAATACCGGCCAGCGAGAACATCAGGATGGCGAAGCACGCCGCCAGACGCGGCTGGGTCTGGGACAGGCCCGCCAGCTCGTAGATGTCCTCGATCTGCTCGTCGCCGCGCTGCATGGAGAGCACGCACAGGAACGAGCCGAGCGTCATCAGCAGGTAGATCGCCAGGTAGACCAGCACGCCCTGCACGCCAGCCTGGGTGCCGGCGGCCAGGCCCATGAGCGCATAGCCCACGTGGCCGATGGACGAGTAGGCCATCAGGCGCTTGATGTTGGTCTGCACGATCGCGGCGAAGGCGCCGAGGATCATGGAGCCGATGGAGATGACCTGGATGATCAGCTGCCACTGCTCGCTGATGGCCGGGAAGGCCTCCATCATCACGCGCACGAACAGGCCCATGGCCGCCACCTTGGGCGCGGCGGCGAAGAAGGCGGTCACCGGGGTCGGCGCGCCTTCGTAGACGTCCGGCGTCCACATGTGGAACGGCACGGCCGAGACCTTGAAGGCCAGACCCGCGATCACGAAGACGAGGCCGAACAGCAGGCCGATGTGCAGGGCCTCACCCGCCGCGCCCGCCAGCACGCCGGAGACGCCGACGAAGTTGGTGGTGCCGGCGAAGCCGTAGACCAGCGAGACGCCGTACAGCAGCAGGCCCGAGGCGAGCGAGCCGAGCACGAAGTACTTGAGGCCCGATTCCGACGAGCGCGCGTTGCCGCGATGGAACGCCGCCAGCACGTAGAGGCTGAGCGACTGGAGCTCGAGGCCCACGTACAGCGACAGGAGGTCGTTGGCCGACAGCATCATCAGCATGCCGAGGGTCGCCAGGGTGATGAGCACCGGGTACTCGAACTTGGCGATCCGGTTCTGCTCCAGGTACGGCACCGCCAGCACGGCGGAGGCCGCCGCGCCGATCAGCACCAGCACCTTCAGGAACGCGCCGAAGGCATCCACCACGAACAGGCCGTTGAAGGCCACCGTGCGCTCGACCGGGCCTTGCAGCACCAGTGCGATCGCAACGATGAACAGACCCACGCTGCCCCAGGTGAGCAGCTTCAGGCTACGATCCCCGGAGAACACGCCCGCCATGAGCATGGCCATCGCGCCAAGCGCGAGCACCAGCTCCGGCAGTGCAAGGGACAGACTGGCAGAAAGACTCATGGGTCTATTACTCCGTCGGCTCGGCAGCGGCAGGCGCTGCTTCCGGTGCGGCCTCCGCCGGGGCGGCCTCCGGCGCGGCCTCGGCCGCGACCGGGGCAGCCGGCTGAGCCGGGGCCGCAGTTTCAGTCTTGATCGTGGTCTGGGCGAGCAGCTTCTCCACCGGCGCATGCAGCGGCGCAAGGAAGCTGTTGGGGTAGACGCCCATCCAGAACACCACGGCGATGAGCGGGGCGAAGGTTGCCACCTCGCGCACGTTCAGGTCGAGGATGTTCTTGAGGCTTTCCTTGGTCAGCTCGCCATAGACCACGCGGCGGTACAGCAGCAGCATGTAGGCCGCGCCCAGGATCACGCCGGTGGCGGTGATGAACGCCACCAGGGTGCTGGCCTGGTACGCGCCGGTCATGATCAGGAACTCGCCGACGAAGCCGCTGGTGCCCGGCAGGCCGATCGAGGCCATGGTGAACACCAGGAACACGAGGGCATAGAGCGGCATGCGGTTCACGAGGCCGCCGTAGGCCGCGATCTCGCGGGTATGCATGCGGTCATAGACCACGCCGACGCAGAGGAACAGCGCGCCCGAGACGATACCGTGGGAGAGCATCTGGAAGATGGAGCCTTCCAGGCCCTGCTGGTTGAAGGCGAACAGGCCGACCGTCACGAAGCCCATGTGGGCGACCGACGAGTAGGCGATCAGCTTCTTCATGTCCTCCTGCACGATGGCGACCAGCGAGGTGTAGACGATGGCGATGACGCTCAGCGCGAACACCAGCCAGGCCAGCGCGTGGCTCGCCTCCGGGAACATGGGCAGCGAGAAGCGCAGGAAGCCGTAGCCGCCCATCTTGAGGAGCACGCCCGCCAGGATGACCGAGCCCGCCGTCGGCGCTTCCACGTGCGCGTCCGGCAGCCAGGTGTGGACCGGCCACATCGGCATCTTCACCGCGAACGAGGCGAAGAAGGCCAGCCACAGCCAGGTCTGGATGTTCGGGTCGAAGCCGTACTCCATCAGCGCCGGGATCGAGGTCGTGCCCGCCTGCCCCGCCATGTACAGCATGGCCAGCAGCATGAAGAGCGAGCCCAGCAGCGTGTAGAGGAAGAACTTGAAGCTGGCGTAGATGCGCCGCTTGCCGCCCCACACGCCGATGATGAGGTACATCGGGATCAGGCCGCCTTCGAAGAAGATGTAGAACAGGAACATGTCCAGGCTCATGAACACGCCGAACATCAGCGTTTCCATGAGCAGGAACGCGGCCATGTACTCCACCACCCGCTTCTCGATCGCCTCCCAGCTGGCCAGGATGCACAGCGGCATCAGGAAGGCCGAGAGCACCACCAGCAGCATGGAAATGCCGTCCACGCCCAGGTGGTAGGAGAAGTAGGCGCCGAGCAGCGGCACGTTCTCGACGAACTGGAAGTCCGCCGTCGAGCTGTCGAAGTTCAGCCAGAGCACCACCGACAGCGCGAAGGCCACCAGCGTGGTGATCAGGGCGGTCATGCGGGCGTTGCGCGCCCGCGCCGCTTCATCCCCGCCCGGAGCGAGCAGGATCCATGCGGCGCCGACAAGCGGCACCAGCATCATAGCCGATAGGATAGGAAAGCCGACCATGCCCCCTCACTCCGCAAACAGTTTGGGCAGGAACCAGGACACTGCCGCCGCGACGCCGATCAGCATGGCGAACGCATAGGTGAACACATAACCGGTCTGGATACGGCGGGACTTGACGGCGACCGTCGCCACGGCCGCGGACAGGCCGTCCGGCCCCAGGCCGTCGATGATCGCGCCGTCGCCCTTCTTCCAGAACACGCGGCCGAGCCACTGCGCCGGGCGCACGAACACCAGGTCATAGAGCTCGTCGAAGTACCACTTCCGGTAGAGGAAGGTGTACAGGCCGCGGAAGGTGCCCGCGAACGCCGCCGGAATGTGCGTGTTGATGATGTAGCTGTTCAGCGCCACCAGGAAGCCGACCACCATGGCCACGAACGGAGCCCAGGGCACCCAGGCCGGCAGAACGCCCGGCTCGTGCATGTGGTGCAGGATGTTGTCGCCGACCAGCTTGATCGCGCCGTTCCAGAAGGCGTCGTGCTCGTGGCCGATGAAGTACTCCTTGAACAGGTAGCCGGAGGCCACCGCGCCCACCGCCAGCACCGCCAGCGGCACCAGCATGACAAGCGGGCTCTCGTGCGGGGTGTAGCCGGCGGTGCCGGTCACCTCGTGGCCGTGATCGCCATGACCCGCCTCGCGCTCGGACTCGACCGGGTGGTCGGTCTCGGCCACGTGGCCGTGGTTGTCATGCACGTCATGGCCGTGATCGCCATGGACGGCGTGCTGGATGTGCTCCGAACCCGCCCACCGCGGCTTGCCGTGGAAGGTGAGGAACGCCAGACGCCAGGAGTAGAAGCTGGTCAGCGTCGCGGCGATGATGCCGCAGACAAAGGCGTACATGCCGACGGACGAGCCGGAGGCGTAGGCCGCCTCGAGGATGGCGTCCTTCGAGAAGTAGCCGGCGAAGTACGGGAAGCCGGTCAGCGCCAGGGTGCCGATCAGCATCATCACCCAGGTGAACGGGATCGCCTTGTAGAGGCCGCCGTAGTAGCGCATGTCCTGCTCGTGGTGCATCGCATGGATGACCGAGCCCGCGCCCAGGAACAGCAGCGCCTTGAAGAAGGCGTGCGTGAACAGGTGGAACATGGCCGCGCCATAAGCGCCCACGCCCAGCGCGAAGAACATGTAGCCCAGCTGCGAGCAGGTCGAGTAGGCGATCACGCGCTTGATGTCGTTCTGGGTGGTGCCGATGGTGGCCGCGAACAGGGCGGTCGAGGCGCCTACCACGGTCACGACCGTCAGGGCCATCGGCGCCTGCTCGAACAGCGGCGAGCAGCGGGCCACCATGAACACGCCGGCGGTCACCATGGTCGCCGCGTGGATGAGCGCCGACACCGGGGTCGGACCTTCCATCGCGTCCGGAAGCCAGGTGTGCAGGCCGAGCTGGGCCGACTTGCCCATCGCGCCCACGAACAGCAGCAGGCAGATGGTGGTCATCACATCGACGTTGTAGCCGAGGAACTCGAAGGTCTGCCCCGCCTGCCCCGGCGCCGCGGCGAAGATCGTGTCGAAGTCGATCGCGCCGAACACCATGAAGGTGGCGAACATGCCGAGCATGAAGCCGAAGTCACCCACGCGGTTGACGACGAACGCCTTCATCGCCGCAGCGTTGGCGGAGGGCTTCTGGAACCAGAAGCCGATCAGCAGGTAGGAGGCCAGACCCACGCCTTCCCAGCCGAAGAACATCTGCACCAGGTTGTCCGCCGTCACGAGCATGAGCATCGCGAAGGTGAACAGCGACAGGTACGCGAAGAACCGCGGCTGGTGCGGATCCTCCGCCATGTAGCCCCAGGAGTAGAGGTGCACCAGGGCGGAGACCGAGGTCACCACCACCAGCATCACCGCCGTCAGGGTGTCCACGCGCAGCGCCCAGTCGAACTGGAGCGCGCCGGACTGCACCCACGGCAGCACGGTGACGGTGGTTGCGTTGCCGCCCAGCGCCACGTCGAAAAACGCCACCCACGACAGGGCGCAGGAGACCGCGACCGCGCCGGTGGTGACGATCTGCGACGGGCGCAGACCGATCACGCGGCCGAACAGTCCGGCAACAACAGCCGCCAGAAGCGGCAGAAATACAATTGCCTGATACATTGCGGAACCCCGGCTCAGCCCTTCATCATGTTGATATCTTCAACCGCGATGGAGCCGCGGTTGCGGAAATAGGCAACGAGAATGGCAAGACCGATCGCCGCCTCCGCCGCAGCCACCGTCAGCACGAACATGGTGAAGACCTGCCCCACCATGTCGCCGAGGAAGCTGGAGAAGGCGACAAGGTTGATGTTGACCGACAGCAGGATGAGTTCGATCGACATCAGAATGATGATGACGTTCTTGCGGTTCACGAAGATGCCCAGGACGCCAACGACGAACAGCATCGCCGCAACGATCAGGTAATGGCCTAATCCGATCATTTTGGGTTCCTCGCCTACTCGATGCCCTGACCGGGCTGGCGCTTGACCAGCACGACGGCATCCTGGGGACGGCGTGCATTCTGGCGGCTGATGTCCTGCTTGCGGACGCCCGAACGCTGACGGTGGGTGAGCAGGATCGCACCGATCATGGCCACCAGCAGAACAATGCCGGCCGCCTGGAAGATGTAGACGTAATCGGTGTAGATCAGCGCGCCCAGGGCCTGGGTGTTGGCCACGCCCTCGGGGGCCGGAGCCCGCCGCGCCAGCTCGGCGCCGTCGGCCATGGACCAGGCGCCGCCCACAAGGATCAGCTCGGTCAGCAGCACGGCTGCCACCAGAAGGCCGATGGGCAGATAGGCTGCAAAGCCCTTCCTCAGTTCCTCGAAGTTGATGTCGAGCATCATGACCACGAAGAGGAACAGCACGGCGACCGCGCCCACGTAGACGATCACCAGGATCATCGCCAGGAACTCGGCGCCGAGGAGCACGAACAGCCCCGCCGCGTTGAAGAATGCCAAGATGAGCCAGAGCACGGAGTGCACCGGGTTCTTGGCCGTGATCACCATCAGGCCGGATACGACCACGATGGCAGAGAACAGATAAAAGGCCAGCGCGTGAGCCACGAGCCTGAGGCCCCCTCTACTTCGGTCCGTGGTGAGCCTGCCGAACCACGGACTCTGTTTCCGGTTCTGTCCGCCCCGGGACAGGCTCTTGGGGCGGACCAGCGAAATCTCGTAGCGCCCTGTTAACGGTAGGGCGCGTCCAGAGCAAGGTTCTGGGCGATCTCCCGCTCCCAACGCTCACCGTTCGCGAGCAGCTTTTCCTTGGTGTAGAACAGCTCTTCGCGGGTTTCGGTCGAGAACTCGAAGTTCGGACCCTCGACAATGGCGTCCACCGGGCAGGCTTCCTGGCAGAAGCCGCAGTAGATGCACTTGGTCATGTCGATGTCGTAGCGCGTGGTGCGGCGGGAGCCGTCCTCGCGCGGTTCGGCCTCGATGGTGATCGCCTGCGCCGGGCAGATCGCCTCGCACAGCTTGCACGCGATGCAGCGTTCCTCGCCGTTGGGATACCGGCGCAGGGCGTGCTCGCCGCGGAAGCGCGGGCTGAGCGGACCCTTCTCGAAGGGATAGTTGATCGTCGCCTTCTCCTTGAACATGTACTTGAAGGTCAAGCCCATGCCCTTGACGAACTCCTTGAGGAGCAGCGACTTGGCAGCGGATGCAAGTGACATCGTTGTAACTCCCGTCACTTCGGCAGGCTGTCGGTGAACACCAGCCAGCCGCTCACCACCACGACCCACACCAGGCTGAGCGGCAGGAACACCTTCCAGCCCAGACGCATCAGCTGATCGTAGCGGTACCTCGGCACAGTGGCTTTCACCCACGCGAAGACGAAGAAGAAGAAGAAGGCCTTGGCCAGCAGCCAGATGATGCCCGGCACGGCGTAGAGCGGCGCCCAGTTCACCGGCGGCAGCCAGCCGCCGAAGAACAGCACCGAGGTCATGACGCACATCAACAGGATGTTGGTGTACTCACCCAGCCAGAACAGGGCGAACGCCATGGACGAATACTCGGACTGATAGCCGGCCACCAGTTCGGATTCCGCCTCCGGCAGGTCGAACGGCGGGCGGTTCGTCTCGGCCAGCGCCGAGATGTAGAACACCACCGCCATCGGCAGCAGCAGCGGGTGCAGCACGAACATGTTGCCGAAGCCGAACAGCGACGCGCCCTGCTGCGCCTTGACCACGTCGTTGAGGTTGAGCGAGCCCACCATCAGCAGCACGCACACGATGACGAGACCGATGGAGACCTCGTAGGACACCATCTGCGCCGCCGAGCGCAGGCCGCCCAGGAACGGATACTTGGAGTTGGACGCCCAGCCCGACATGATGATGCCGTAAACGCCCATCGACGAGATGGCGAGCAGGTAGAGAATGCCCACGTTGATGTCCGCCAGCACCATCTCGGCCGAGAACGGAATGACCGCCCAGGCCACCAGCGCCAGCGTGAACGTGAGCATCGGCGCGAGCAGGAAGATGCCCTTGTTCGCGCCGGTCGGAATGATGGTCTCCTTCAGCGTGACCTTGAGGCCGTCCGCGAAGGACTGAAGGAGGCCGAACGGACCCACCACGTTGGGGCCCTTGCGCAGCTGCATCGCCGCCCAGATCTTGCGGTCCGCATAGACCGCCATGGCCACGATCAGCAGCAGCGGCAGAACGATCGCCAAAATCAGGGCCACGTAGGCGGCAAGAGTGCCGACCACCGGTCCCAAAAATCCCTGAAACGCCTCAACCATGGGTGCCCGTCGCCTGCGTTTGTTCGCCCAGAATCTCGCTCACACAGGCTGCCATGGTCTGGCTGGCCCGAGCGATCGGGTTCGTTTGATAGAAGTTGGTGATCGGCAGCGCAACCGGGGTGGCGGTGATGCCGCCGGCCACGCCGAACTCGCCCCAGGGCGCCGGCTGCAAGCCCGGCTGGCCCAGATGCGGCGCGATCTCCGCCATGCGGTCGCGCAGCTGGGCCAGGCTGTCATAGGGCAGCCGCTGGCCGAGCACGTCCGAGAGGGCGCGCAGAATGGTCCAGTCCTCGCGGGCGTCGCCCGGCGGGAACACGGCGCGGATGCCGCGCTGCACCCGGCCCTCGGTGTTGACCCAGGTGCCGGACTTCTCGGTATAGGCCGCGCCCGGCAGGATCACGTCCGCATGGCGGACGCCCTCGTCGCCGTGGGTGCCGATGTAGATGGTGAAGGTGTCCTTGAGGAAGCTGGTGTCGATCTCGTCGACGCCCGCCAGGAACACCGCCTTGATCGCGCCCTCGCCCACCTTGGCGCGGATCGCCTCGATGCCGCCTTCGGTGGTGAAGCCGATGTCAAGCGCACCGACGCGGGCCGCCGCCGTGTGCAGGACGTTGAAGCCGTTCCAGCCGTCCTTCACCAGGCCGAACTTGTCCGCGATCGAGCGGGCCGCCGCCAGCACCGCCGCGCCGTCGGCGCGGGCCAGCGCGCCCATGCCCAGCACCAGCATCGGCCGCTGCGCGTTCTTGAACGCTTCGGCCAGCGGGTGCGCGCCCGAGGCGATGCTCTTGAGGATCGCCAGATCCTCGCCCAGCTGCTCGACCGGATACCCCAGCTCCGCCGCCGGGCCGATGTTGACCGCGCGCGCCCGGCCCTTGCGGACCGCCTTGCGCAGGCGGGTGTTGATGAGCGGGGCCTCGACGCGCGGGTTGGTGCCGATCAGCAGAATGAAGTCGGCGGTTTCCGCACCCGCAATGGTGGTGTTGAACAGGTAGGACGCCCGCACCTTCGGGTCGACCATCGCGCCGTCGAGACGGCACTCGTGGTTGGCCGAGCCGAGGCGGTTCAGCAGGTCCTTCAGCGCCACCAGCGATTCCAGGTCCGCCAGATCACCGGCCAGGCCCGCGATCTGTTCGCCGGAGAGGCCCGCAAGGCCGGTCTTGATCGCCGCGAACGCGTCCTGCCAGGTGGCCTCCACCAGCTTGCCGTCCACGCGCACCCACGGGCGGTCGAGGCGGCGGCGGGTCAGCCCGTCCACCACATAGCGGGTCTTGTCGGAGATCCACTCCTCGTTGACCTCCTCGTTGAGGCGCGGCAGCACGCGCATCACCTCGTTGGCGCGGGCATCGACCCGGATGTTGGAGCCGACCGCGTCCATCACGTCGATGGATTCGGTCTTGGACAGCTCCCACGGACGCGCCGAGAAGGCATAGGGCTTGGAGGTCAGCGCGCCGACCGGGCAGAGGTCGATCACGTTGGCCGACAGCTCGGAGGTCACCGCCTTCTCGAGGTAGGAGGTGATCTGCATATTCTCGCCGCGGTAGATGGCGCCGATCTCCTCGACGCCCGCCACTTCCTCGGCGAAGCGGACGCAGCGGGTGCAGTGGATGCACCGGGTCATCTGCGTCTTGATCAGCGGGCCCATGTACTTCTCGGTCACGGCGCGCTTGTTCTCGGCGAAGCGGCTGAAACCGCGGCCGTAGGCCATGGCCTCGTCCTGCAGGTCGCACTCGCCGCCCTGGTCGCAGATCGGGCAGTCCAGCGGGTGGTTGATGAGGAGGAACTCCATCACCCCTTCCCGCGCCTTCTTCACCTTCGGCGTGTTGGTGTGGATCACCATGCCGTCCGCCGCCGGCATCGCGCAGGACGCGATCGGCTTGGGCGCCTTTTCCTGCTCGACAAGGCACATGCGGCAGCTGCCGGCGATCGACAGGCGTTCGTGGTAGCAGAAGCGAGGAATTTCCTTGCCCGCGGCCTCGCAGGCCTGCAGCACGGTCGCGCCGGCGGGAACCTCGACTTCAATGCCGTCAACAGTCAGTTTGGGCATGGCTTACTCCGTTACTCCGCCGCCTGCAGAGCCGCCTTGCGCCGGCTGGCGATGCGCTCTTCGATAATGGGCCGGAAGTTGCGAATAAGACCCTGGACCGGCCAGGCCGCCGCGTCGCCGAGCGCGCAGATGGTGTGGCCTTCGACCTGGGTCGAAACTTCGTACAGCATGTCGATCTCGGCCGGGTCGGCGTCGCCCTTCACCAGGCGCTCCATCACCCGCCACATCCAGCCGGTACCCTCGCGGCACGGGGTGCACTGGCCGCAGCTCTCGTGCTTGTAGAAGTAGCTTATGCGGCTGATGGCCTTGATGAGGTCGGTGGACTTGTCCATCACGATCACCGCCGCCGTGCCGAGGCCCGAGCGCAGCTCGCGCAGGGAGTCGAAGTCCATCGGCGTGTCGATGATCTGCTCGGCCGGCAGCGCCGGCACCGACGAGCCGCCCGGGATCACCGCCAGCAGATTGTCCCAGCCGCCGCGGATGCCGCCGCAGTGCTTCTCGATCAGCTCGCGGAACGGGATCGACATGCTCTCCTCCACCGTGCACGGCTTGTTCACGTGGCCGGAGATGCAGAACAGCTTGGTGCCGTGGTTGTTCGGGCGGCCGAACGAGGTGAACCAGCTGGCGCCGCGCCGCAGGATGGTCGGCGTCACCGCGATCGACTCCACGTTGTTCACCGTGGTCGGGCAGCCGAACAGGCCGACGTTGGCCGGGAACGGCGGCTTGAGGCGCGGCTGGCCCTTCTTGCCCTCGATGGACTCGATGAGCGCCGTCTCCTCGCCGCAGATGTAGGCGCCCGCGCCCCGGTGCAGGTAGACATCGAAGTCATAGCCCGAGCCGCAGGCGTTCTTGCCGATGAAGCCCTTGTCGTAGGCCTGCTGGATCGCCGCATCCAGCCGGTTGGCTTCCTGGATGAACTCGCCGCGGATGTAGATGTAGGCCGCGCGCGCCCGCATGGCGAAGCCGGCGATCAGCGCGCCCTCGATCAGCTTCTGCGGGTCGTGGCGGATGATCTCGCGGTCCTTGCAGGTGCCGGGCTCGGACTCGTCCGCGTTGATGACCAGATAGCTCGGGCGGCCATCCTTGCTCTCCTTCGGCATGAAGCTCCACTTCAGGCCGGTCGGGAAGCCCGCGCCGCCACGGCCGCGCAGGCCGGAATCCTTGATCTCCTGGATGATCGCGTCCGGGCCACGCTCAAGGATCGCCTTGGTGTTGTCCCAGTCGCCGCGCTTCATCGCGGAGTCGATGTCCCAGCCCTCATAGCCGTAGAGGTTGGTGAAGATGCGGTCTTTATCCTGCAGCATGTTCCGCCACTTACCCTTGATTCCTCAACCGGCCTCCGCCGTGCGGCCCAGGAGGCGCCGCATGGCGGATGACCGGCAAGCCTGCATCCGAGGCAATCTGTCCGCGCATCCCCGGGTTTCCGTCCGGAACCGGCCCCTGGCCAGTTCCCGGGTCAGACCCCCGCTCCGGGACGCGCGACCGCTCACGCCACCCTGTCCTTCAACGTCGTCGGGCCGCCGACGGGAGCCGAGAACTGGCGGTCCACCTGCGGGCCCGGCTTCGGCGTCTCGCCGCGCGCCAGGGCCTCGAGAATGGCCTTGGTGCTCTCGTAGGTCAGATCCTCGTAATACTCGTCGTTGATCTGCATCATCGGCGCGTTCACGCAGGCGCCGAGGCACTCCACCTCCGACAGCGTGAACAGGCCGTCGTTGGTGATCTTGCCCTTCTCCAGCCCCATGTCCTTGCAGGCGCGGAACACGTCGTCCGAGCCGCGCAGCCAGCACGGGGTGGTGCCGCACACCTGGACGTGGTGCTTGCCCACCGGGTTCAGGTTGTACATCGTGTAGAACGACGCCACCTCGTAGACCCGGATGTAGGGCATGTCGAGGTAGTTGGCGACGTACTCGATCACCGGAACCGGCAGCCAGGCGCCGCCGCCGTACTGCTGGGCCACCTGGCGCTGGGCCAGGTCGAGCAGACGCATCACCGCCGACTGCTGGCGACCGGCCGGGTAACGGGCGATCACCTCCCTGGCGAACGCTTCGTTCTCCGGGGTCCACTTGAAATCACGGCCGAAATTCGGATCGACCGAAACGGGTGCTGCGTCAGCCATCAGCGATCCACCTCACCAAACACGATATCGAGAGAGCCGAGCACCGCCGGAGCATCCGCCAGCATGTGGCCCCGGCACAGGAAGTCCATGGCGGACAGGTGCGCGAAGCCCGAGGCGCGGATGTGGCAGCGGTACGGCTTGTTGGTGCCGTCCGACACCAGATAGATGCCGAACTCGCCCTTCGGCGCTTCCACCGCCTGGTAGACCTCGCCCGCCGGAACGTGGAAGCCCTCGGTGTACAGCTTGAAGTGGTGGATCAGCGCTTCCATCGAGCGCTTCATCTCGCCACGGCGCGGCGGGGCGACCTTGCGGTCCACCGACAGCACCGGCCCGGAGGGCATCTCGTTGAGGCACTGCCGGATGATCTTGAGGCTCTGCTTCATTTCCTCGAAGCGGAGCACGTAGCGGTCGTAGCAGTCGCCGTTCTTGCCCACCACCACGTCGAAGTCCATGCGGTCATAGACGTCGTAGGGCTGGGCCTTGCGCAGATCCCAGGGGATGCCCGAGCCGCGCAGCATCGGGCCGGAGAAGCCCCACGCCATGGCGTCCTCGGCGGAGATCACGCCGATGTCCACGTTGCGCTGCTTGAAGATGCGGTTGTCGAGCAGCAGGGTCTCGAGGTCGGAGAGCACCTGCGGGAAGGTCTCCGTCCAGTCCCAGATGTCCTTGGCCAGCTCCGGCGTCATGTCCTGGTGGACACCGCCCGGGCGGAAGTAGGCCGCGTGCATGCGGGCGCCCGACACGCGCTCATAGAACACCATGAGCTTCTCGCGCTCCTCGAAGCCCCACAGGATCGGCGTCAGCGCGCCCACGTCCATGGCGTGGGTGCAGACGTTCATCAGGTGGTTGAGGATGCGGGTGATCTCGGACCACAGCACGCGCATGTACTGGGCGCGCAGCGGCACCTCCAGACCCAGCAGGCGCTCCACCGCCAGCACGTAGGCGTGCTCCTGGCACATGGGCGACACGTAGTCGAGCCGGTCCATGTACGGCAGCGCCTGAAGGTAGGTCTTGTACTCCGCCAGCTTCTCGGTGCCGCGGTGCAGAAGGCCGATGTGCGGGTCCACCCGCTCGATCACCTCGCCGTCGAGCTCCAGCACCATGCGGAGCACGCCGTGGGCCGCCGGGTGCTGCGGACCGAAGTTGAGGCTGTAGTTCTGGATATCGATTTCTGCCATGGGCCTAGCCCTGCTTCTGTCCAGCCTCGGCGGCCTTTTCGTCGCCGGGCAGAATGTACTGAGCGCCTTCCCAGGGGCTGAGGAAGTCGAAGTTGCGGAAGTCCTGGCGCAGATCCACCGGTTCGTAGATCACGCGCTTCTGCTCCTCCGAGAACCGGACTTCCACATAGCCGGTCAGCGGGAAGTCCTTGCGCAGCGGGAAGCCCTGGAAGCCGTAGTCCGTCAGGATACGGCGCAGGTCCGGGTGGCCCTCGAACAGCACGCCGAACATGTCCCACACCTCGCGCTCGAACCAGTTGGCCGAGGGGAACACGGAGGTGGCGGAGGCGACCGGGGTGGCCTCGTCCGTCATTACCCGCACCCGCAGGCGCAGGTTATGCTTGTAGGACAGCAGGTGGTAGAGAACGTCGAACCGCTCCGGCCGGTCGGGGTAGTCCGCCCCGCACACGTCCATCAGCGACTTGAACATCAGCGCCGGATCATCCCGCAGGGTGGTGAGCACGTCGAGGATGGCCTCGCGCTTCACCAGCAGCGTGACTTCGCCATAGGCGACCGTCGCCTCGATCAGCGCATCGCCGAGCTTCTCGGTGCAGGCCTGCACCAGCGTCCCGATCCGCTCTTCGGTCGGTAACCAGGAGGTCAAAGCGATCATCGTTCAATCGTCCCTTCCCGCCGAATCTTCTTCTGGAGCAGCAGGATGCCGTACAGCAGCGCTTCCGCCGTCGGCGGGCAGCCCGGCACGTAGATGTCCACCGGAACGATCCGGTCGCAGCCGCGCACCACGGAATAGCTGTAGTGGTAGTAGCCCCCGCCGTTGGCGCACGAGCCCATGGAGATGACGTAACGCGGCTCCGGCATCTGGTCGTAGAGACGGCGCAGCGCCGGGGCCATCTTGTTGGTCAGCGTGCCGGCCACGATCATCACGTCCGACTGACGCGGCGAGGCGCGCGGGGCGACGCCGAAGCGCTCCAGGTCGTAGCGCGGCATGTTGGTGTGCATCATTTCCACGGCGCAACAGGCGAGGCCGAACGACATCCACCAGAGCGAGCCCGTGCGCGCCCACTGGATGAGGTCTTCCGCCTTGGTGACCAGGAAACCCTTGTCGGTCAGTTCCTTGTTCAGGTCGTTAAAGAACTGATCGTTCTGCGCAGGGGTCAGGGCCATGCCCGACGCCGAGCCCGACGACTGCATCGCGGTAGCGCTTGCCATGGGTTGATTTACTCCCATTCCAACGCCCCCTTCTTCCACTCATAGACAAACCCGATGGTCAGCACCCCGAGGAAGCAGATCATCGACCAGAACCCGAAAACGCCGATGGTGCCGAGGCTGACCGCCCACGGGAACAGGAAGGCGATTTCCAGGTCGAAGATGATGAACAGGATCGAGACCAGATAGAACCGCACGTCGAACTTGCGACGGGCGTCATCGAACGCCTCGAATCCGCATTCGTAGGCGGCCAGTTTTTCCGGGTCAGGATTCTGCGTGCCGCCCAGCGAGCTGATGATGACGGGCAAGGCGACGAAGATTCCAGAAAAGACGACTGCGATTCCGAGGAAGATCAGAATCGGCAAATATGACTGCGCGACCTCAGGCATGAGACTCGTTACCTCCGCTCTTGGCGGCACCCTTTAGCACCCACCGCCATTCGCGCAAGGGGGCGCGGCCAAAAAGGTTCAGTTCGGCCCTATTTCCGGGGCCAAAACGGATGCAATTCATTCTCAGGAACTGTTACGGCGCTCCAACGGCCCCGGGAACGCGGTGCTGGCCCCCGTATAGATCGGGAGTCGCCCCCGGCATGGCAACCCTGCCCGGACCACATAGCGCCTCTTTCGGCCTCGAAAAGGCACGGCTCGAAACACCCGCCGGAAACCGCCCCTCCCCGCGCGTAAAAAGCGCCAAAAACGAACAGGGCGGGACCCTGCGGCCCAGCCCTGCTTTCCCGTCCGTAATGGCTGTCCGGGCGCGGTCTCAGCCCCGCTGCGCCTTGATCGCCTGGGCCACCAGCTTGTGCAGGCGCGACTGCAGGTGGGTGTTGCCCGCCACGATATCGCCCGTCGCCAGCATCTGCTCGCCGCCGCGGAAGTCGGAGACGAAGCCGCCCGCCTCGCGGATCAGGAGGATGCCCGCCGCCATGTCCCACGGCATGAGGTTGTCCTCCCAGAAGGCATCGAACCGGCCGGCCGCCACATAGGCGAGGTCAAGGCTGGCCGCGCCGAACCGGCGCACGCCCGCCACTTCCTTCATCACCGCCGACAGGATGGCGTTGAAGCGCTCGTGGTCACCGTGGCCGTGGTAGGGAATGCCGGTCGCCACCACCGCCTGCCGCAGGTCCTGGCGGCCCGAGACGCGCAGGCGCCGCTCGCCCAGCCACGCGCCCTTGCCCTTCTCGGCCCAGAAGGTCTCGTCGGTCAGCGGGTTGTAGACCACACCCGCCACGATCTCCCCGTGCTCTTCGAGCGCAACCGAGATGCCGTAGTGCGGGATGCCGTGGAGGAAGTTGGTGGTGCCGTCCAGCGGATCGACGATCCAGCGCGGCATGTCTGGCGTGCTGCCCGCCTCCTCGCCCGATTCTTCCATCAGGAAGCCGAAGTCCGGCCGGGCGCGCTTCAACTCTTCCTTCAGAACGCGCTCCGCCTTCTGGTCGGCCGCGCTCACGAAGTCGGCCGGGCCTTTCCGGCTGACCTGAAGCTGTTCCACCTCGCCGAAGTCACGCCGAAGGCTGCTGCCGGCCTTGCGGACGGCGCGTTCAATGACGGTAATCAGGGCAGATCGTATCGGCATGCGTAGTCCTTCAAACCAAAAGCCCTCTCCCCGTGTCCTCCCCGCACCAGATACGCCGGGTGCGGCAAGGCTCAAGGGAGAGGGCTGTACACCATGTTACACGCGCGGGGACGATCAGTCCGCGCGGCGGACGTATTCCCGCTCGTAAACGTTGACGACGATCTTCTCGCCCGTCTCGATGAACGGCGGCACCATCACGCGCACGCCATTCTCCAGCTTGGCCGGCTTGTAGGAGGAGGCGGCAGTCTGGCCCTTCACCACCGGGTCGGCCTCGGCCACTTCCAGGGTCACCTGCTCCGGCAGGCGCACGGTCACCGGGCGCTCCTCGATGAACTCGATCACCACCTGCATGCCGTCGGCGAGGAAGTCGATTTCCTCGTCCATGATGTCGGCCGGAATGACGATCTGGTCGAAGGTCGCGGTGTCCATGAAGGTCAGCTGGTCGCCGTCCCGGAACAGGAACTGGTAGTCCTTCGGGTCGAGGCGCACGCGCTCCACGGTCTCGGAGGAGCGGAAGCGGTTGTTGCTCTTGCGGCCGTCATAGACGTTCTTCAGCTCCACCTGCATGTAGGCGCCGCCCTTGCCGGGCTGGGTGTGCTGAATCTTGACGGCGCGCCAGTGCGAGCCCTCGAATTCGATGATGTTGCCGGGGCGAATATCAACGCCGCTGATCTTCATGTGGTTGTACCCTGATGTAGCTGAGCGATCGAAAGTTGGCGCGGCTTCTAGCAGGTCGGCGCCCTCAGCGCAATCGACCCCGCATCGATCCGGCCCGCGTCGGACTGGTTCCCCTGCCCGGCCGCCCTGCCCCGTCTAGTTCTCGTCGAACAGGCGGTTGAAGGCGGCAACGGCCGCCGCCGGGCCCTCCGGATGGGACCAGACACCGGCGGAGACCGCAAGGAAATCCGCCCCCGCCACCACCAGCGGCTCGGCGTTTTCCGTCGTGATGCCGCCGATGGCGACGCACGGCAGCTCGGACAGCGCCACCCACCAGGTCAGGATCTCGGGTTCGACGAAATAGTCCGGCGTCTTGGTCTCGGTCGGATAGAAGGCGCCGAAGGCCACATAGTCGGCCCCCGCCTCGCCCGCCTCCATCGCCAGATGGCGGCTGTTGTGGCAGGTCACGCCGATGGTCCGGTCCGCCCCCAGCAGCTTGCGGGCCTCGGCCACCGAGCCGTCGGACTGGCCCAGGTGCACGCCTTCCGCGCCCGCCTTCTTCGCCAGATCCGCCCGGTCGTTGATGATGAGCGCCACCTCCGCCTCCTCGCACACCGGCAGGAGCGCCTCGGCCGCCCGCAGGACCTCGTCGTCCGGCACGTCCTTGAGGCGCAGTTGCAGGGCCGCGACCGGCCCGCCCTCCAGCGCCTGGCGGAAGACCTTCACGAAGTCCGGCACCACGATCTTCGGCGGGGTGACAAGATAGAGCTGGCACGGCGGGCGCGGGTCATCGCGGCCGATCTCGGTGATGTCGATGCCGTCTGCGTCGTCCCAATCCGTCATGCCTGCCTCCACTCGCTTTAACATGATTGCAGGAGGGGCCCGGTCCCTCCTGCACCTCCCGTTCGATGACCGGGCCGGGTTCCCGCAGCCTCATCCTGCCTGTCGTCAGGCTGATCGGCAACGGGCGGGCTCGGCCCCGAACTCAAGGGAGGCGCAGGAGGGGCAAACCCCTCCTGCGAAGCAAAATGCCCTGCCCAGTACCGCGGGCAGCGTCTCTCCAGGCTATTCCTTGCCCAGGTAGATGTTGACGATCTTGTTCAGCATGGCCAGCGCTTCCTCGCGCGGACGCTGGAACACGTTGCGGCCGATGATCGAGCCGTTGCCGCCGCCGTCGCGGATGGCGCGGGCGTCCTCGTACACCGAGTCAGCGCCCTTGGTCGCGCCGCCCGAGAACACCACCAGACGGCGGCCGTTGAACGCCGCCTGCATGACGTGCTCGACGCGCTTGGCCTGCGAGGACAGGTCGATCTTGTGCTTCTCGTAGACCTTCTTGGCTTCCGGCTGCTCCAGGTAGTCGGACGGCAGCTTCACCTTGATGATGTGGGCGCCCATCAGCGCGGCCATGTGGGCGGCATAGGCGCACACGTCCATGGCGGTCTCGCCGTCCTTGGAGAGGTCGCCGCCGCGCGGATACGACCACAGCACCACGGCCAGACCCACCGACTTGGCCTCCTCGGCCAGGTCGCGGAACTCTTCCATCATGTTGTAGCAGTCATCCGAGCCCGGATAGATGGTGAAGCCGATGGCCGAGCAGCCCAGCTTCAGCGCGTCGTTGACCGTGGCGGTCACGGCCTGGTCCTTCAGGCGCGACAGCGAGTTGGCCGAGTTCATCTTGAGGATGAGCGGGATCTGGCCGGCGACGCGGTCAGCCACCGCCTCCATCATGCCCAGCGGCGTGGCGTAGGCATTGAGGCCGGCGTCGATGGCGAGCTGCGGGTGGTAGAACGGATCATAGGCCGGCGGGTTCGGCGCGAACGAACGGGCCGGGCCGTGCTCGAAGCCCTGGTCGACCGGCAGGATCACCATCTTGCCCGTGCCGCCCAGCTTGCCCGTGCCGAGAATGCGGGCCAGGTTCGCCTTGGTGCCGGCGTTGTCGCTCTCGTACCACGACAGAATTTCCTTAACGCGCTTCGTCACCTTCATAGTGGAATCCCTCGTCGAATGTTTTTCTGTTCACTGCTCGCGGCCTGCTTACAGGACAGGCCCGGTTACGGAAACTCAAAAAGGGCGAAGAGCCCCAGCCTTACCGCTTCAGGGCCTCGACGCCCGGCAGCTCCTTGCCTTCCATCCATTCGAGGAAGGCGCCGCCCGCGGTCGAGACAAAGCTGAAGTCCTGCGCCACGCCCGCGTGGTTGAGCGCCGCAACCGTGTCGCCGCCGCCCGCCACCGACAGGAGCCCGCCGCCCTGGGTCAGGGCCGCGGCCGTGCGGGCCAGCGCCACCGTTGCCTTGTCGAACGGCGTGGTCTCGAACGCGCCCAGCGGGCCGTTCCACACCAGGGTCTTGCACACCTTGAGCACGTCACCCAGCGCCTCGACGGCGGCCGGGCCCACGTCGAGGATCATCTCGTCGTCGGCCACCTCGTGCACGTTGACGACGCGGTTCTCCGCATTGGCCTTGAACTCCTTGGCCACCACCACGTCATACGGCAGGTGGACGGTGCAGCCCGCCTCCTCCGCCCTGGCGAGGATGGCGAGCGCCGTCTCGGCTAGGTCGTGCTCGCACAGCGACTTGCCCACCTTGACGCCGCGCGCGGCGAGGAAGGTGTTGGCCATGCCCCCGCCGATGATGAGGTGATCCACCTTGCCGACCAGGTTGGTCAGCACGTCCAGCTTGGAGGAGACCTTCGCGCCGCCGACCACGGCCGCCACCGGACGCTCCGGGTTGCCAAGGCCGTTCTCCAGCGCGTTCAGCTCCTTCTCCATGGAGCGGCCCGCATAGGCCGGCAGCAGGTGCGCCAGGCCCTCGGTCGAGGCATGGGCGCGGTGCGCGGCCGAGAAGGCGTCGTTGACGTAGATGTCGCCGAGTTTCGCCATGCCCTTGGCCAGATCGGGGTCGTTCTTTTCCTCGCCCGCGTGGAAGCGGGTGTTCTCCAGCACGGCGACCGCGCCGGCCGGGAGCGCGGCAACCGCCGCTTCCGCCTCGGCACCCACGCAGTCATCGATGAAGGCAACCTCGCGGCCCAGCACCTCACCCAGCGCCGCCGCGATCGGCTTCAGCGACATCTCGGGGACGCGCTTGCCCTTGGGACGGTCGAAGTGGCTGAGGACCAGAACCGTGGCCCCCTTGGCCAGCAGGTCCCGGATGGTCGGCGCGGTGGCCGCCAGGCGGGTGGTGTCGGTGACACGGCCGTCCTGCACCGGCACGTTGAGGTCCGACCGCAGGAGAACCTTCTTGCCCGTCAGGTCGCCCAGATCGTCGAGGGTCGCGAAGCTTGCCATTGGAATTGCCCCTTACGAACAGAACAGACCCCCGCCGAAGCGGGGGTCCCTTTATTTCCCAGCCGATGTGGTTCGCTTAGCCGACGTTGGCCATGGCCACGGCCGTGTCGCTCATCCGGTTGGAGAAGCCCCACTCGTTGTCGTACCAGGTGAGGATGCGGACGAAGCGCTTGTCGATGACCTGGGTCTGCGTCGCATCGAAGTTGGACGAGAACGGGCTGTGGTTGAAGTCGATGGACACCAGGTCCTCGGTCACGTAGCCCAGCACGCCCTTGAGCGGACCCTCGGCCGCGGCGGCGCGGATGGCCTCGTTGATCTCCTCGGCGGTCACGTCGCGACCGGCGTCGAAGGTCAGGTCCACCACCGACACGTTCGGGGTCGGCACGCGGATCGAGGTGCCGTCCAGCTTGCCCTTCAGCTCCGGCAGCACCAGGCCCAGGGCCTTGGCAGCGCCGGTGGAGGTCGGGATCATCGACAGGGCGGCCGCGCGGGCGCGGCGGCGATCCTTGTGCACCTGATCCAGAATGCGCTGGTCATTGGTGTAGGCATGGATGGTGGTCATGTAGCCGCGCTCGATGCCCACGGTCTCGTGCAGCACCTTGGCGACCGGCGCCAGGCAGTTGGTGGTGCAGGACGCGTTGGAGACGATCTTGTGCTCCGGCTTCAGGTTCTGGTGGTTCACGCCGTAAACCACCGTGATGTCCTCACCCTTGGCCGGCGCGGAGATCAGAACCTTCTTCGCGCCCGCATCCAGGTGAGCCTTCGCCTTGTCCGCATCGGTGAAGAGGCCGGTGCACTCGAAGGCGATGTCCACGCCCAGATCCTTGTGCGGCAGCTTGGACGGGTCCCGCTCGGCGGTGACCACGATCTCCTGACCGTTGACGACGATCTTGTTGCCCTTCACCTCGACGGTGCCGGGGAAGATGCCGTGCACGGAGTCGTACTTCAGCAGGTGGGCATTGTCCTCGGTCGAGGCCAGGTCGTTGATCGCCACCACCTGAACGTCGGTGCGACCCGACTCGAAAATCGCCCGCAGAACATTGCGGCCGATACGCCCAAAGCCATTAATTGCCACCCGCACGGTCATTTCCGCTTCTCCCTAGAGTTTCACGCGCCACGAATCAGGACGAATCTGGCGCGCCTATAACGCAGCCGTTACCGCTTCCGCAATCTTGTTCGCCGTCAAGCCGAAGAAATCATAGAGGTCCTCGGCCGGGGCGCTGGCGCCGAAGCGATCGATGCCGAGAACAAGGCCGTCAGCACCCACATATTTCTCCCAGCCGAACGGGGAAGCGGCTTCCACCGCCACCTTGAGCGTGCCCGGCTTCAGAACGTCGCGGCGATACTCGGCCGGCTGGGCGTCGAACAGCTCCCACGAGGGCATGGAGACCACGTCGGCCGCAACGCCCTTCTCCGCCAGGATATCCGCCGCCTGAAGGGCAATATGGACCTCCGACCCCGTCGCGATAAGGGTCACGCGGGCATTTGCCGCGTCGCGCAGGCGGTAGGCGCCGCGGGCCGAGCGGTTCTCGGCGGCGTCACTGCGCACCTGCGGCACATTCTGACGGGTCAACGCCAGGATCGAGGGGCCGTGCGCGTTCTCCAGCGCCAGCTGCCAGCACTCGGCGGTCTCCACCGCGTCGGCCGGGCGGAACACCTTCACGTTCGGCATGGCGCGGAACGACGCCAGATGCTCGATCGGCTGGTGGGTCGGACCGTCCTCGCCGAGGCCGATGGAATCGTGGGTCATCACGTAGACCACCCGCTGGTGCTGGATGGCCGACAGACGGATCGCCGGGCGGCAGTAGTCGGTGAACACGAGGAACGTGCCGCCGTAGGGAATGACGCCGCCGTGCAGCGCAAGGCCGTTCATGGCCGCCGCCATGCCGAACTCGCGGATGCCGTAGTGGATGTAGCGGCCGCCGTAGTTGCCCTTGTCGAGGATCGCCTGGCCCTTGGTCTTGGTGTTGTTGGAGCCGGTCAGGTCCGCCGAGCCGCCCACGGTCTCCGGCAGGGCCGCGTTGATCGCCTCCAGCGCCATCTCCGAGGCCTTGCGGGTCGCCACCTTCTGCGGGTTGGCGATGAGGCCGTCGATGTAGGCCTTGATCGCCTCGCGGAAGTTGGCGGGCAGCTCGCCGCGCATGCGGCGCTCGAACTCGGCGCGCACGTCGGCCGGGGCCTTGGCCAGCCGCTCGGCCCAGGCGGCGCGATCGGCCGCGCCGCGCTTGCCGGCCTCGCGCCAGGCGTTCAGCACGTCGGCCGGAATCTCGAACGGCGCGTGGCTCCAGCCCAGGGCCTCGCGGGCGGCAGCGACTTCGCTCGCACCCAGCGGCGAGCCGTGGGTGGCCGAGGTGCCCTGCTTGTTGGGCGCGCCGTAGCCGATGACGGTCTTGCAGCCGATCAGCGACGGGCGCGGATCAAGCTGGGCGGCGCGGATCGCTTTCTCGACCGCCTCCGGGTCATGGCCGTCAACGGACTGGACATGCCAGCCGGCGGCCTCGAAGCGTTTCGCCATGTCCTCGGACGAGGCCAGCGAGATCGGGCCGTCGATGGAGATGTTGTTGTCGTCCCACAGCACGATCAGGCGGCCAAGGCCCAGGTGACCCGCCAGCGAGATCGCCTCCTGGCTGACGCCTTCCATGAGGCAGCCGTCGCCCGCGATCACGTAGGTGTAGTGGTTGACGAGGTCATCGCCGAACTGGGCGTTCAGGTGACGCTCGGCAAGCGCAAAGCCCACGGAGGTGGCCAGGCCCTGCCCCAGCGGGCCGGTGGTCATCTCCACGCCCGGCAGCTCGCCGTATTCCGGGTGGCCGGCGCACGGGCTGTGCAGCTGGCGGAAGTTCTTGATGTCCTCGATCGTCGGCCGCTCGTAGCCGGTGAGATACAGCAGCGAGTAGATCAGCATCGAGCCGTGGCCGGCCGAGAGGATGAAGCGGTCGCGGTCAGCCCAGTGGGAGTCGCTCGGGTCGTACTTCATCACCCGGGTGAACAGGACGGTCGCCACATCGGCCATGCCCATCGGCATGCCGGGGTGACCCGATTTGGCTTTCTCGACCGCATCCATGCTGAGGGCACGGATGGCATTGGCCATATCTTTATGTGAGACAGTCATGGCACTCGCTGCGATTGGACGCTGAAAAAATTGGGCGCACAATAGGCGCGGGCGCGGCCACGTCAACTCCGCCGAAGCGTAGGACGCACGGCGAGTTGACGCATTCATGGCCACGGCCCTATGCTTTCTGCGAAAATTTTGACGGAATCAGGGCTGAAATGACGTTGCAGAGTGCCACGGAGCGGCTCGACGCCGCCGTCCAGTTGCTTGAAGGCAGAGTCGAGGCGCGCATTCGGGCGCTGCTGGCGGAAAACGCCGCGCTCCGGCAGGAACGCGACGCCCTTCAGGCGCAACTGCTCGAGGCGGCCGCCTCCGCGCGCCCGGACCTGGAGGCCGCCAACGCCGCCCTTCAGGCCGAGATAGAGGCCATGGCGACGGCGCACGACGCCCTGCTCCAGCGCCATCACGACCTGGAGCGCCAGCATGCCGCCCTCGAGCAGGCGGCCAACGAGGCGCTGGCGCGGGTCGATCGCCTCATCGCCGCGCTCGATTCCGAAACCGTGGACTCTTGAGAACCTAAGGAGCCTTCCCGTGGGTCAGGTCACCATTGCTGTTGGCGGTCGCCACTATTCCCTGGTTTGTGGCGACGGGGAGGAACCCCAGCTCCAGCGCCTGGCCGCCTATGTGGACGAGAAGGCGGAGACGCTCTCGGCCTCCCTCGGCCGCCTGAGCGAGCCGCGCCTCCTGCTGATGGCGTCCCTCCTCATCACCGACGAACTGATGGACCTCAAGGCCCAGCTGGCCGCGGCCCAGAGCGGCGGCGCGAGCGCGGGCTCCGGCGCGCCTGCCCCCGACACGCGGGAGGCCGAGCAGAAGCTCACCCGCCTCGCCGAACGGCTGGAATCTTTGGCATTCAGCCTTGAGCCGGCGGCCGAGAACTCCTAAATTGCAGGTCGGCGGGCACTGCTGGGTGCGAGCGTAGCGACTATCCCTGAGGCGATACCAACATCCTAGGGGGCTGTCCCTGGTCAGATCCTGGTCTGGTCCACATGGCTCCCACCTGACGTTACTGGCGTCAGAGGATACTCCAGCCAACGGCCCGAGCGGTCCCGCCACTGATCTTCCCATGACACACCCTTCCCCCTCCAAGACGGATTTGCGCGCCAGCCTCCGGCAGGCCCGGCGGGCGTTCGTGCTGTCCCTGCGCGCCGAGGGCGCGGCGGCGGAGCGGCACATCGCCGAGAGCCTCGCGGCGCAGGTGCTGCCCCGTCTGGCGGGCGCGCGGGTGGTCGCCGGTTACCGGCCCACACCGTGGGAGATCGACCCCGGCGCGATCGAGGCGGCGCTGCTGGCGGCGGGCGTCACGGTCGCCCTGCCCCGCACGCAGCCCAACGCGCCCCTCACCTTTCACGCCATCGACCGGAACACCGTCATCACGCCGGGGCTCCACGGCATCCACGAGCCGCCGTCCTCCGCGCCGGTGGTGGTGCCGGATGTGATCCTCGTGCCGCTGGTGGCGGCGGACCGGCGCGGCGTGCGCATGGGCCAGGGCGGCGGCCACTACGACCGCACGCTGGAAGCGCTGCGGGCAACCGGCCCGGTGCGCGCCATCGGCCTCGCGTTCGACGTGCAGGTGGTGGATACCCTGCCCGCCGAGCCGCACGACCAGCGTCTGGACGCCCTCGCCACGCCGACCCGGTGGCTGGAGTTCAGCGCCGTACCGTCCTCCTGAACCGTTGTGCTAGCATGGGGCCGTCACGCCCCTCCCGGAAAAGCGAGCCGCCGCATGACCGCCTCATCCGACTCCCGCACCTACACCGCCGCGCCGCTCGTCGGCGTCGGCATCGTCATCCTGCGGGAGGACCGGGTGCTGCTCATCCAGCGCGGCAAGCCGCCCCGCCAGGGCCAGTGGAGCCTGCCCGGCGGCATGCAGCAGCTGGGCGAGACCGTGCAGGCGGCGGTCGCCCGCGAGGCGCTGGAGGAGACCGGCCTCATGGTCCAGATCCGCGGCCTTCTCGACGTGGTCGACCTGATCGAGACCGATTCCGCCGGCCGGACGAGCCGCCACTACACGCTGATCGACTACTGGGGCGTCGCGCCCGAGGGCGAGCCCCGCGCCGGCGACGACGCCATGGACGCCCGCTGGTTCACCCGCGCCCAACTCGACGCCCTGCCCCTGTGGGAGAAAACGCGCGAAATCATCGCACTGGCATTCTCGCGCGCGGCTGGTACGAGAGGCGCATGACTCAGAGACAACGCAAACTGATGGGCGTCTTCCTTGTCGTGGGCGGACTGACCCTTTATTGCCTGATCGTCGCGGGGCTGCTCTCTGCCCTGCCTCGCCTCAACATCATCCTTGAGGTTCTCCTCTACACGTTCTTCGGCATCGCCTGGATCTTCCCGATGCGCGCCGTGCTGGTGTGGATGGAAACCGGTTCCTGGTGGGTGCGTCGTGACCGTTGAAACTCTTTCTGACCCCAAGTCCGTCACAACCATGACGGAGGTGCGCGCCAATATCGATGCGCTGGACCGGGCGATCGTCGGCCTGCTGCGCCAGCGCCTGGACTTCATCGAGGCCGCCGCCCGCATCAAGCAGAGCCGCGACACGGTGCGGGACGAAGCCCGCAAGGCCGATGTCATCGCCAAGGTGAAGGCCGAGAGCCGTCGAATCGGCCTGCCGGAAGACCTGGCCGAAC
Source organism: Pedomonas sp. V897 (assembly GCF_051304405.1). Lineage (NCBI taxonomy): Bacteria > Pseudomonadati > Pseudomonadota > Alphaproteobacteria > Sphingomonadales > Pedomonadaceae > Pedomonas > Pedomonas sp. V897. The sequence goes on along the minus strand of NZ_JBPPGG010000002.1, from coordinate 406,053 downwards.
AGCTCTACGAACTGCTGATCGAGTACAGCATCGCCCACGAGTTCGTCCGCTTCGATGAACTGCGGGGAGGCGCAAACGGCTGATCCGCCAGCCAGCAGCCAGGCGGGATCACATTCGGCGCCGGGTCGCTGCCCGGCGTCTTTTTTTGTGTTTTTTGTGCCGGATTTTTCCGGGCCGGATGGTCAACATGGCCAATGCAGCGCTTGAGGAAACGCCCGTAAGCCTTTGCTTCAAAACAAAAAAGCCGCCCGAAGACGGCTTCTTTTCCTGGCCTCTCCCGAGGAGAGAGTGGCGCGAGTGACGGGGCTCGAACCCGCGACCTCCGGCGTGACAGGCCGGCGCTCTAACCGACTGAGCTACACCCGCGCAGCGTGTCGCGGCTAACTAGGGGTTCCGCCCGGCCCTGTCAAGCAATCTTGGAAGCATTCTTTCAATTTGGCCAAACAAATACCAACCGGCGGCCGGGCCGAAAAAGGCGGTGGCCCAAAACGGAAAAAGCCGCCCGAAGGCGGCTTCTTTTCCTGCTCTCCCGAGGAGAGAGTGGCGCGAGTGACGGGGCTCGAACCCGCGACCTCCGGCGTGACAGGCCGGCGCTCTAACCGACTGAGCTACACCCGCGTGGTGTGAGCGGCTTCCTAGGGGCTCAGCCCGCCCCTGTCAAGCGAACTCCGTCACTTTGCGGCAGGAAAATTTCGCGCGCGGCACAGGCCTCCGCGCCGGGCGGTCTCGCGCCCCGGCCCGCCCATCTTGCCGCGCCCAGGGAACCCCGGCGGCCGCCGCCGCGTCTGGATTCAGAGACCCTGCAACCAGCACCTGCAACCGGGGGCACACCGCGAGGCCGATGACCACATTCCGCACCTCCACCCGCAACGCCCGGCCCGGCGCGCGGCAGGCCGCGTGCCCAAGGCCAGGGTCCGCCCGCTGGAGCCATCAGGCCCTCGCCTCCGAAGCCAACGACCTCCTGTTCCTCGCGGAGCGGATCGAGGCCTGCGCCATCCGCCCCGTGCCCGGCCTTGACGACTGGAAGGCGCAGGTCACCGCCCTCCTCTCCCGGGCCACGTTCGGCGCGCTCGGCAGCGAACATGCGCTCGACCGGCTGGCGCGCGACCTGCGGACCCTGTGGCTGCGCTATGCCCAAGGCGCGGCGGACGGCTATCTGCGCAGCCCGACCGCCAGCCAGCAGCCGGCCGTCACCGGCGCGGGCACCTGCATGACCTATGGCTACGAGCGCGAACTGGAACCGACGGCCCTTGAGGCCCGCTGCGCCGGCGCGGACGAATCGGTGCCCGGGTGGGCGGCGACTCATCTCCTTTTCTCGAGCGGTCAGGCCACCCTGACGGCGGCGATTCAGGCCAGCCTCCAGATGCACGCCCAATCGCACCCGGCCGGGCACAGCGCGCCGCTCCGCCTCCTCCACCTTGGCAGCTATTTCGAGACGCGGGCGCTGCTGGAACTGTTCGAGGTCAGCCAAGTGGTTCACACCGGCATCGGCGCGGACGGCCCCGATGCAGCGCTGGGCCGCCTTGGCGCGTGCGACGTGCTGCTGGCGGAGGTGGTCTATTGCGAGGGCGCGCTCAAGGTGCTGGATCTGGCTGCCTTCGCCCGCGCCTGGCGCAACAGCCCGGCCCGGCCGTCGCTCGTGGTCTTTGACACGACCCTGTCCGGACCCCGCTTCCCGCTGGAGCGGCTGCTCGGCCTCATGGCGGGACCCTCCGCGCCCGCCGTGCTCTGCCTGCGCTCCGCCCTCAAGCTGGACCAGGCCGGGCTGGAGCTGGCCAATGCGGGCCTGTGCTCGATCTACGTGCCCAAGGGCGCGGGGGCTGCTGCCGCCGCCTTGCCCGAGACCCTCCGGCGCATTCGCAGGCTCACCGGCTCCAGCCTCGGTCTTCAGGACATGGCGGCGCTGGAGGCCCCCTGGTTCCTCGACCCCCTCTACAGGGCCCGCTACTGCGATGCGATCCTGGCCAACAACCGGCAGCTTGCGCTCCGGTTCGCCCCCAAGGGCGGCCTGTTCGCGGGTCTGTCCCACCCCGCCCTGGCGGGCAGCGACGAGCCATGGGCGGAGGCACCCTTCTGCACCCTCCTCCTCAACGAGCCATCACCGGAGAACTACCGGCGGCTCGCCCGCCTCATCGAGGCCGAGGCGCGCGCCCGCAACCTGGCCTTCGACCCGGGCGGCAGCTTCGGCTTTCGCGGCCACCGGTTCGATGCGATCCTCCCGGACCAGCCCGACGCCCCCTGTTTCCTGCGCGTCGCCATCGGCGCGCGCAACGGTCCGAGCCTTGCCGGGATCATCCGCCTGCTCAACGACCTTACGGCCTGCAACACGCTGGAGGACATCCGGCCAACCCGTACAGGCAGGCCCGGGCTCATCAATGCTTGACTGGCCCGCAACTTCCCCGCACAACACCCGGCACGAATCCGCGGCGTCGGGGAGTAGCGCAGCCTGGTAGCGCATCTGCTTTGGGAGCAGAGGGTCGCAGGTTCGAATCCTGTCTCCCCGACCATTTCTCCGTGAGTTGCTGTTGTCCCCCATACCTGAAGCCACCGTGGCCGGGCACCGCGTGATGCCCGGCGTCTCGTGAGCGTCGGCTTGCGGCGAGGCTCAGACCACCCCGGCCGTCTCCAGCAGCAGCCACAGGCCGATGATGAAGAACAGCAGCGCGGCGATCTTGTGCACAACGTCCACCGGCACGCGCCTGATCAGCCCGTTGCCGAGAAACACCGCCGGCACGTTGGCGATCATCATGCCGAGGGTGGTGCCGGCCGTCACCAGCCCCAGCGCCTGAAACCGGGCGCCGAGCGCCACTGTCGCGATCTGGGTCTTGTCCCCCATCTCCACCAGAAAGAACGCCACCACCGTGGTCAGGAACGCGCCGAAGCGGGCCGGTGCCTGATTCACATCGTCCAGCTTGTCCGGCACCAGAGTCCACACGGCCATGCCGATGAACAAGGCCGCCACCAGATAGCGGAACCACAGGCTGTCCAGCAGGAAGGCCGCTTCCGTACCCACCAGCGCGGCGAGAAAATGGTTGGCGATGGTCGCCAGGAAAATCCCGGCCACGATGGCCCAGGGGCGCTTGAAGCGCGTCGCCAGCACGATGGCGAGAAGCTGGGTCTTGTCGCCGATCTCTGCCAGCGACACGACAGCGGTGGAGGTCAGAAATGCTTCCATGACAGATCCGCAGCCGGGCAGACTTTCGCCAACAGCACCGCGCCTCCCGCCCGGCATGAACGGAAGCACAGCGCCATTGGTCTCGCCCGAGCGGTTTGCCCCCTCCTCTCGCGCCATGGCCTCTCGACCAAGCATGTTGACGCGAAAGCCCGTCCCTCGCGGACGGCTGGCTACTCCCCAGTGACCGGGCCTGCCTAATCGAGGCGGCGCAGGAAAGCAAGCCTGACCGTGAAGCGTGTCCTGACCGCATCGGTGACAACACCGGCCCAGATCATTCGTTTTACTTTAGAATCAATCACTTGATGTCGAAATTCTTGACACAGAAACGTCTGCGTAACGTCTCCGTATCGATAAGGCTCTGAAATGTCCGGCCAAAAAAGCTTGGCATAAAAACTGCGTGTCTCCTGCCTGCCAAGCCCCCCGGCACACCGGCGCCGGCCGAACCCCAAAAATCACAATCAAGCCACGAAAGCCGGGGGTTCAACAGCTGAAACGCAGAGGTAACAGAATGACCAAACGAAGGACCTTTGCCGCAGTCCTGGCGACGGCTGCGGCCTGTCTTTGCCTGTCCACCGCCGCCCGGGCGGAACGCATCACCCAGTGGCGCTTCGAAGCCACCAACGTTTGGCTGAACACCAGTTTCACCGGCACCGGCCAGCCGCCCACCAACAATTTCCTTGAATCAGACACCCTGCCGGATGGCAGCGACCCCAACGGGGCGGGAAACACCTTCCAGATCATCCAGTGGGGCACGCCGGTCTCCGGCAGCCCGTCCCGCAGCTTCCTCGCCGTGGACAGCCAGCACAGCGCCGACACCCTGTTCACCGACGACGGCATCGGCATACCCGGTGCCACGGTCTATCACGGCAATTACCAGCAGAGCTCCTCCGGTCAGGCCTGGCTGGCCAGCACCGTTGTCGCCGCCAACATCATTCTGACGCCGCTCGACCCCTCGGGCGCGCCGCTGGGGCCGATCCAGCAGACGTTCGCCCTCGACTTCACCGAAACCCGGGATACGCCCAACACCGAGATCTGCGAGGGCGGCCCCTGGCCGGAGGGTATCGCGCCCTGCCCGGACTATTTCAGCGTGGACCTCTCCAACGCCTCCTTCTCGTTTGTCCTGGATGACTACCGTTACACGTTCAGTCTGGTTCTGGACCTGGCCGCCTCCAGCAACATCGCGCGGCTGACCCTGGACAATGGCACCGCAACGGTGTGGACCGAGGAGGATGTGCGCAGCACCCTTGTCACCCGCATCTTCGTGACCTCGCAGCGCATCCCCGAACCGGGCTCCCTTGCCCTCCTGATCCCGGCGCTGGCGGCGCTGGGATGGGCTTCCCGCCGCAAGCCGAGGGCCGAGGCCGCCTGACGGGACGCGCCGTCTCGCCCTTATGGCCTGGCTTCGGACAGGGGGAGCGCGGGGCTGCGGCTCCCCCTGATCCGTTCCGGCGCCGCGCAGACAGCCCCTTGCGGCCAGCCGTGCGGGGCGGGCGATTTTTATTGCTACCAATGATTTTCTTCGGGACCTCCCGCAATTCTCGGCTGTTTGTGATGCCGAGGGGCACAGACCTTTTCTTTAAACTGGTTGTGTTTTGGGAGGTGCCATCATGAAGCGAATACGGTCCGCCCTTCTGGGCCCGGCAATCGGACTTGCGGCGATGGCCGGCGCCCTCTCCTCACAGGCTGCCCCCATCGATCGCTGGGTGGTCACTCTCACCAACGACTGGTCGGACGTCACCTTCATCGGCGGCCCGAACACGGTGGCCCCGGCCAACCCCTTCAGCATGGCCGATACCCTGCCGGACGGCTCCAACCCCCGCAACCTGACCTACGACATCATTAGCTGGGGAACGCCGCTCACGGAGGAGGGCCGCAGCTTTCTTGCCGTTGACGATATGGCCACCTTTGGCGGCCTGACCACGGGCGATTCCCTGGGCGTACCGGGCGTCAACTTCTATCACGGCAACTACCGCCAGTCCGCGACCACCAACGGCAGCCCGCCCGAGCGCTGGCTCGACAACGCCACCCTCAACGTGCGCATCGCCCTGACGCCCGAGGGCGCGGAGTCCAGCGCCAGAACCTTCGAGCACAGCATTCCGATCGACTTCCGGGAGACGCGCAATACGTCCTCGATCCAGAGCTGCGCGGGTGCACCGTGGGCCAGCGGCATCACCCCCTGCCCGGACAGCCTCACCATTCTCGACGAAGCAGCCAACTTCCCGTTCGTGTTCGACGGTGTGTCCTACGTCCTCTCGTTCGCGTTCGACCCGGCCAACTCGCTCAACCTGACGCGGCTGGACCAGAATGAAGACTCCTCCACCGCCTGGACCAATGAGGGCGTGCGCAGCCGCCTGGCAACGCGCCTGCTGATCCGTGCGGCCGGTGCCCCTGCCCCGATCCCGGAGCCGGGCACGCTGGGCATTGCCCTTGCGGGGCTCGCCCTGCTGGCGGTCGCCCGCCGGACCCGGCGCGCCTGACGGCCGGAGGCTTCACCCGCCCGGGAGGGAGGGGCAACTCCCGGGCGCGGCCTGCCGGACGGCCATGGGGCGCGCAAGTGTCGGTCTTTTTTACAAAAACGCTTCCGCAATATTTCAGGACCACAACAAATCATTGGAAATCCGCCACTTTTCCGACTTGGCACGAAAAGTGCTTAGGATCGTCTCGCTTTCGGTCGCCGTCCTGAGTCCTTGCGCTCGGGAAGCTCGGCACCCGGACGATGGATTGGATAGGTGGTACGATGAAGAAACTGAAATTGTTCTTCCCTGGCGTAGCGTTACTGGCATCCGTGGGCCTGTCGACCGGGACTGTGCAGGCTGCCCCGATTGTGGAATGGGGCTTCAACCTGACCAACCACTGGGATGAAGCTTCGACCACGTGGAGCTCGGTTGGCGTCAATCCGGCGTCGCCCTTCGGGTCGGGCGCGACCCTGCCGGATGGCAACACCCCTGGCGATGCTGGCTCCTACTCTTACATCCAGTGGGGTTCTCCGACGACGCCGGGTGGCAGCCGGAGCTTCCTGGGTGCGGATGGCACCATCAGCCGCACGGGCCTGTACACCAATGACCCGCTCGGCGTGTCTGGCTCCAACTACTATCACGGCAACTACCTGCAGTTCCCGCCATCAAACACCCGCGAAAAGGTGCTGACCGGCACCAAGCTGGTGGCAGAGATCGACATCTTCTCGGTCGTTCCGGGCGGCGAGACGATCCACATCAACCGCACCTACACCATCAAGTTCACCGAGACCTTCAACGAGGTGCCGCTTGAGGAGTGCCCCGGCTATCCGTGGGGTGGTGATGGCTCGGGTATCACGACCTGCCCGGATCGCCTGACCATCAACATCGAGGATCTGAAGTTCAGCACGGGCGTCATCGATGGCTACATCTATGACTTCGTCGTGAGCTTCGACCCCACCACCTTCCAGAACATCGCCGGCATCACGCCGAACCCGGACGGCACGGTGAGCATCTGGACCAACGAACAGGTGCTTAGCGTCCTCGGCACCCGCGTGACCGTGACGGCCCGTGTCCCCGAGCCGGCCGCGCTGGCGCTGTTCGGTTGCGGCCTGATCGCCGGTGGCCTGGCCCTGCGTCGTCGCAAGGCCGCCTGACACCGCAAAGAAAGACTGGCGCAGCGAAAGACTGGCGCAACAAGCATTCGGGCGGTCATCGCCCCTTCTATCGAGCGGCTGAAAAGCCGCTCTTTTTTTGTCTTGAAAAAACACATCTCGACAGGGCAGCATCCAATAAAAATAAATCGTTTCTAATAACAACTATATTTCCGCCATGATCCTTTATAATTCCTCCAATATTACGATATTGTTCTCTTGACGTATCCGAAACCTTATTTCGTTTTATAGGCAATATTGTCGATTTATTTTACATTTACTCAAACACATCGGCTCCGTAACTTTCATAACCCTCTGGCATTACTGCCCAAAGGAAAACTGGCACGGCCTGTGCAAGGATATCCGTTGGACAACCCCGGGGATACCCGCCGGGCCCCCGGATCCGATCACAACATCAAGGGTGGTAGCATGCACAGAGTCACATCTCTCGTCCCCGTACTGGCTGTTCTCGTCTCGGCGTCCCTTGCGGGTCCGGCGCTGGCCGCGCCGATCAGCGAATGGTCGTTTACGATCGTCAACAGCTGGGACCCGGGCGGCACGGTGTGGAATTCCACCGGTTCGACGCCATCCAACGCCTTCGGTACCGGCACCACCCTCCCGGACGGGCAGGACCCGGCCGGTGATTACGCCTTTGTGCGCTGGGGAACCCCTGAGCAGACGGGCGGCAACCGCAGCTTCCTTGGGGCGGACACCAATCTGACCCAGTCCAGCGTCCTCACCAACGGCCCCGCGGCGACCGGCGCCAGCTTCTATCACGGCAACTATTCGGTCCGCACCGGCGCGGGCAACGAAGCGCAGCTCAAGTCCACCCGGCTTGTCTCGGACATCATGATTTCCTCCGTGACCCCTGTCGGCACGGAAGCCACCCTGCACCGGACGTTCGACATCGATTTCACCGAAACGCTCAATGCCCGTCTCAACCAGAACGTGCCCATCGAGGAATGCCCGGGCTATGAGACCTGGGGCGACAGCGGCGCCACCGGCGCCTGCCCGGACAGGCTGACCCTCAACACCTCCGCCCTGCGCTTCACCACCGGCATTATCGACGGATACGTCTACGATTTCGTGGTCTCGTTCGACCTGTCCACGCTCGAAAACATCGTCGGCATCAGCGTCGACGGTGACCTCGCCACCATCTGGACCGGCGAAGGCGTGCTGAGCCGCATCGGAACGCTCGTCACGGTCACCGCCCGCGCGGTACCGGAGCCGGGTGCCGTTGCCCTGCTGGGGGCGGGCCTTGCCGCCATGGGCCTTGGCCTGCGCCGCCGGCGGTCCTGAGCCGCCACCTCCCCCGATCGCTTCCGCCAACGAAAAAGGGCGCCGTGCAGGCGCCCTTTTCCTTTCTCGACCGTTCCGCCGCGCCGGTTACACCAGCCGGCTCTGCCGCACCGCCGCCGCGATGAAGCTGGAGAACAGCGGATGCGGCTCAAACGGCTTGGACTTGTATTCCGGGTGATACTGCACGCCGATGAACCACGGATGGTCAGGATATTCGATGGTCTCCGGCAGGGTGCCGTCCGGCGACATGCCGGCAAAGCGCATACCGCAGGCCTCCAGCCGCTCGCGATAGGCCACGTTCACCTCGTAGCGGTGGCGATGCCGCTCGCTGATCGTCGTCGTGCCGTAGCATTCGGCGATGCGGGAGCCCTCCGCCAGCTTGGCCGGATAGGCGCCGAGCCGCATGGTGCCGCCCAGGTCGCCGCCCTCCTCGCGGGTTTCCACCTTGCCGTCGCGCACCCACTCGGTCAGCAGGCCGACAATCGGGTCCTTGCACGGCCCGAACTCGGTGGACGAGGCCTCCGTAAGCCCGGCCAGATTGCGCGCGCCCTCGATCACCGCCATCTGCATGCCGAAGCAGATGCCGAAGTACGGCACCTTGCGCTCCCGGGCGAAGCGGGCGGCCGCGATCTTGCCCTCGGAGCCGCGCTGGCCGAAGCCGCCCGGCACGAGGATGCCGTGCAGCGGCTCGAGGCTGAGGACCACGTCCTCGCCCTTCTCGAACAGCTCGGCGTCGATCCACTCGATGTTGACCCGCACCCGGTTGGCGATGCCGCCATGCACCAGCGCTTCGGACAGCGACTTGTAGGCGTCCTTGAAGCCCGTGTACTTGCCGACGATGCCGATGGTGACCTCACCCTCGGGATAATGGATGCGGTGGACGATGTCCTGCCACTTGGTCAGGTCCGGCTGGGGCGCGTCGGTGATGCCGAACGCCGCCAGCACTTCGGTGTCGAGCCCGGCCTCGTGGTACTGGAGCGGCACTTCATAGATGCTGGACGCATCGAGCGCCGGAATGACCGCCGACGGCCGCACGTTGCAGAACAGGGCGATCTTGGCCCGCTCGCTCTCCGGCAGCGGCTGCTCGCAGCGGCACACCAGCACGTCCGGCTGGATGCCGATGCCGCGCAGCTCCTTCACCGAGTGCTGGGTCGGCTTGGTCTTCAGCTCGCCGGCCGCCGCGATGTAGGGCACCAGGGTCAGGTGCACGAAGATCGCCTGGCCCCGGCCCAGCTCGTTGCCGAGCTGGCGGATGGCCTCCATGAACGGCAGGCTCTCGATGTCGCCCACGGTGCCGCCGATCTCGCACAGCACGAAGTCCAGGTCTTCCACGTCGTTGAGCGCGAACTCCTTGATCGCGTCGGTCACGTGGGGGATGACCTGCACCGTACCGCCGAGGAAGCCGCCGCGGCGCTCCTTGGCCAGAATGTCCGAATAGATCCGGCCGGACGTGATGTTGTCCGTCCGGCGTGACGGCACGCCGGTAAACCGCTCGTAATGCCCGAGGTCGAGGTCCGTCTCGGCGCCATCGTCGGTCACATACACTTCGCCGTGCTGGTAGGGACTCATCGTCCCTGGATCGACGTTGAGGTATGGATCGAACTTGCGAAGACGGACCTTGTAACCGCGCGCTTGCAACAGGGCTGCAAGCGATGCGGCCATCAGGCCTTTGCCGAGGGACGATACCACGCCGCCGGTGATGAATATGAACCGCGCCATGGGCCTACACTATAGACAAATTAAAACCATTCGCGCCACCCAATCTTTTAGGTGGCGCGCTCGAATTCCGGGGGTAAGCGTCAGTCCCCGACCGGAACGGACGGAAGGCTGGGCAAGGACTGGGCCGGGTCGTCCGTCGCCGCCGGGGTTTCCGAAGAAGCCGCAGCCGCCGGAGCATCCGCCGGCGTGGCCGGAGCCGCCGGCGCGACTGCCGCCGTATCCTGCTGCAAGAGACGGTCGATCTCCGACGGACCTCCCCGCTCGATCTTGGCGAGGAACGCCAGGGCAATCGAGGTCAGAATGAACAGGGTTGCCAGAATCGCCGTGGAACGGGTCAGCAGGTTGGCCGCACCACGGGCGGACACCAGGCCGCCTCCGCCGCCACCGATCCCGAGGGCACCACCCTCGGAACGCTGAAGCAGAATGACGGTCACCAGCGCAACCGCAATCAGACTGTGGACGACGAGCAAAAAGGTCATCATCGGGAAAGACTCCACCGGGCGCCCATTGCGGCGCCTCCATCGTGCCGGACGGCTGTTAACCCGTACGCGCCGGATTTGCAACCCGGCGCGTCACCACGGACCCGGGATCAGGCCTTCGCCCCGGCAACGATGCCGAGGAAATCCTGCGCCTTGAGGCTGGCACCCCCCACCAGGGCGCCGTCAACGTCCTCCACCGCCAGCAGCTCGGCGGCGTTGGACGGCTTCACCGAGCCGCCATAGAGAATGCGCATGCCCTCGCCCGCCGCGCCGAAGCGCTCCACCAGCTGGCGGCGGATGGCGGCGTGCACCTCGGCCACCTCGGCGGTGGTCGGCGTGCGGCCGGTGCCGATGGCCCACACCGGCTCGTAGGCGATCACGGTGTTCTCCGCCGTTGCTCCCTCCGGCACCGAGCCGGCGATCTGGCTGCCCACCACCTGGAGGGTCTGGCCTGCGTCGCGCTGGGCTTCCGTCTCGCCGACGCAGATGATGGCGACGAGACCGGCCCGCCAGGCCGCCTGGGCCTTGGCATTGACGACCGCGTCGCTCTCGCCGTGATCGGCGCGGCGCTCGGAGTGGCCCACGATCACCAGCTGGGCCCCGGCATCCGCCAGCATCTCGGCGGAGATGTCGCCGGTGTGCGCGCCGCTGACCTTGGCGTGGCAATCCTGCCCGCCGATGCGGATGCGGCTGCCCGCGGCCCGGGCGGCGAAGGCGGAAATCAGGGTGAACGGCGGGCAGATGGCCGTCTCGATTCGCTCCGGCGCGCCCGCGACGCCCGCAATCATGGCGTCCAGCTCCGCCACAGAGGCGGTGAGCCCGTTCATTTTCCAGTTGCCTGCGATCAGCGGTCGCCGCGTCACCACGTCCAGCCCTCCATCAATTCTTGTCAAACCGGGAACCATCCCGGAAACCGGCGGCTGAATAGCAGATGCGCCCCCGGAATGGCAAAGCTCATCGCATCCCGCGGCGCGTTCGACATTTCTTCACCCGGACCGACTCAAGGAAGCTTGCCGTGCCCTCGCCGCATACCTATGATCCGCGGCCGTTTCAGATCCTCTTCTAATGTGGCAGGCAACCCATGCTCGCATCCATCCGCAAAGCGCTTTCCTCCTGGGTCGTCGTCGGCCTTCTGGCCCTGCTCGTGGCGGCCTTTGTGCTGACCAGCGTGCAGGACCCCTTCTCGCTCGGCGGCGGCGCGCGGCTTGCGAAGGTGGGCGACAAAACCATTTCCGCTCAGGATTTCACCCAGCAGTTCGAGAGGATCTTCCGTCTGGAGCAGCGCGAGCGGCCGGAGCTGACCCGCGCGGACGTGATCCAGGCCGGGGCGGACCGTCAGGTGCTGTCTCTGCTGATCACCGCGTCGGCCTTCGAGGCCTTCGCCGAGAAAGTGAATGTGGCCGCCGGTCCGCGCAACCTGACCAACGCCATCCGCTCCAACCCCGCGTTCCAGATCGCCGGCCAGTTCGACCAGCCCACCTATGAGGGCGTCCTCCAGCAGAACAACATCACCCGGCAGGAGTACCAGCGTCTGCTGGCGGCGGAGCTGACCCGCGACCACTTCGTCAAGACGGCGAGCTTCGCCCCGGTTGCGCCCGAGAAGCTGGTGGACACCTATGTGCGCCTGCTCCAGGAAGCCCGCACCGCATCCATTGCCGTGGTGCCGGCCCAGAAGTTCGCCGCCAGCATCGGCACGCCGGACGACAAGACGCTCGAGGCCTTCTACAAGGAGAACATCGCCGCCTACACCGTGCCGGAGATGCGCAGCTTCCGCTACCTGCTGCTGAACCCGGAGGCGATCGAGCCCTCGATCAAGCTGACCGAGGCTGATCTCAAGCAGTATTACGACGCCCACGCGGACCTCTATGCCGGTGCGGAGAAGCGCGCCATCCAGCAGCTGCTGCTGGCGGACGAAGCGACGGCCCGCGCCGCCTACAACCGCATCCAGAAGGGCGAGGACTTCGCCAAGGTCGCCGCCGATGTGGGCGGCTTCGAGGAGAGCGACCTGAGCCTGGGCGAGCTGACCCGCGAGCAGCTGGCCAAGGACACTTCGGAGGCCGCCGCCTCCGCCGCCTTCGGTATGCCGCAGGGCACGGTCACCAGCCCGGTCGAGTCCGAACTCGGCTGGCACCTGTTCCGCACCACCGGCATCACCCGCGTGGAAGGCCGCCCGTTTGAGGCCGTGAAGGACGAGATCACCCGCAACCTGCGCCGCGAGCGGGCCATTGACCGCCTCTACGAGCTCAGCCGCGAGATCGAGGACGCGCTGGCGAACGGCGACGATTTCGCCGTGATCAGCAAGACGTACAACCTGCCGCTCGTCACCGTGCCCAGCGTTACCCGCTTCGGGCAGGACAAGAACGGCCAGCCGGTCGCGCTGGCGCCGCAGGTCAAGGCGATGCTGGGCCAGGTGTTCGACATGCGCCAGGACGAAGACCCGATGATCCACGAGCTGGAGAAGGACGTCTACTACGTCGCGCAGATCGAGAGCATCACCCCGCCGACCCCGCGTCCGCTCGCCGAGATCAAGGATCAGGTGACGGCCAACTGGCGCGCGGACCAGATGCTGAAGAAGGCCAAGGCCGAGGCCGAGGCCATCATCGCGGCGGTCAAGAAGGGCCAGTCACTGGATGAGGCGGTCCGCAAGCAGGGGCTGGAGCCGGCCCGCCCGCTCACCGTGCGCCGCATCGACGCCATGCAGCGCGGCGATCAGCTGCCGCCGCCGGTGCGCGCCATGTTCTCCGTGCGCCTCGGCGAGGTGGAGGCGGTTCCCGCGCCGGGCGGTCAGGGCTTCTTCCTCGTGAAGGTGGAAAACATCGAAACCCGGCCGGGCGCGGACGCGATCATGCTGAAGGTCGCCACCCAGCAGGAAATCCAGGGCTCGGCGGAGATGGAGCTGGCCTCCGCCTTTGCGCAGGCCATCCGCTCGGAAGTGGGCGTCAAGATCAACGAGGCGGCGCTGCGCCAGGTGCGCAGCCAGCTGCTCTCGGGTAGCGCGGAGTAACTGTTCGTGGACATCTTCCCCGAGTTTTCCGGCTTCGCCTCCCGTTACGAGGCGGGCCACCCCCAGTGCGTCTGGATGCGGCGGGTGGCGGATATGGAGACGCCCGTTTCCGCCATGCTCAAGGTGGGGCTGGACGATCAGGCGTCCTTCCTGCTGGAATCGGTCGAAGGCGGCGCGGTGCGCGGCCGCTATTCGATGATCGGCCTGCAGCCGGACGTGCTGTGGCGGGCCCGGGGAAATCGCGCGGAGATCGCCCGCGATGCGCTGAACGCGCCCGATCGCTTCGAGCCCTGCGCGGGCGATGCCCTCGCCGAGCTGCGCGCGCTCATCGCCTCCTGCCGCATGGATGTGCCGGACGCCCTGCCGAAGGCCCTCTCCGTCCTTGTCGGCTACATGAGCTACGAGACCACGCGCCTCGTCGAGCGCCTGCCCGAGCCCAAGGACAGCCCCCTCGGCCTGCCGGACCTGTTCTTCCTGCGCCCGACGGTGCTGCTGGTCTTTGACCGCCTGAAGGACGACCTGTTCTTCATCGCCCCGGTCTACCCGGGCGCGCTCGATGCCCGCACCGCTTACGATCAGGCCGTCGAGCGCCTGATGGCCGTGGCCGCCCGGCTGGCCAGGCCCCTGCCCGAGACGGCGCGGCGGGACGAGGACATTCCCGACATCACCATCACGCCCCATCTCGCCCCCGGCACCTATCAGGACATGGTGCTGAAGGCGAAGGAGTACATCGCGGCGGGCGACATCTTCCAGGTGGTGCTGGCGCAGCGGTTCTCCTCGCCCTTCACCCTGCCCCCGTTCGAGCTGTACCGGGCGCTGCGGCGCATCAACCCCTCGCCGTTCCTCTATTTCCTCAACCTGCCCGGCTTCTCGGTCATCGGCTCCAGCCCGGAGATCCTGGTGCGGGTGCGCGACGGCGACGTGACCATCCGCCCCATCGCCGGAACCCGCCCCCGCGGCCGCACCGCCGAGGAGGACGAATCCAACCGCGAAAGCCTGCTGGCCGATCCGAAGGAACTCTCCGAACACCTCATGCTGCTGGACCTCGGCCGCAACGACGTGGGCCGCGTCTCCACCCCCGGCACGGTGAAGGTGACGGACCGCTTCTTCGTCGAGATGTACAGCCACGTCATGCACATCGTCTCCAACGTGCGCGGCCGCCTCGACGCCCGCTATGACGCGGTCGATGCCCTCATGGCAGGGTTCCCGGCCGGCACGGTCAGCGGCGCGCCCAAGATCCGCGCCATGGAGATCATCAACGAACTGGAACCGGAAGCCCGCGGCGCCTACGCAGGCGGCGTCGGCTACTTCTCGGCGGACGGCTCCATGGACAGCTGCATCGTACTGCGCACCGCCATCGTCAAGGACGGCGTGATGCACGTGCAGTCCGGCGCGGGCATCGTCGCCGACAGCAACCCGGCCTACGAACAACGCGAATGCGAAGCCAAGGCCGGCGCCCTGTTCGCCGCAGCCCGCGAAGCGGTGCGGCTCGCCCGCGAGGCCCAGGGCAACCAGCCCTGATCGTTTGAGTTTCTGTCTTTTTCGCAGGGGGATCTATAATCCCCCTGCACCCCCTTTTCGTTTATCGGACCGCGCCCGTCATCACCCGCGCGTCCCAATGAATTCAGCAAAGAACTGGGCCGCGCCCGTCACCACACGCACGTCCCAATGAATCTGTCAAAGAAAAGGGCCGCGCCCTTCATCAGGCGCACGCCCCTGAAACGAATGGGAGGTGCAGGAGGGTCCGCGACCCTCCTGCAAAAACCCTAAAAACCAAAGAGATTCAAAACCAAAGAGATAATCTCTAACTCCCCGCCCGGCCCTTGCGGTCGCGGGCCAGCCGCCACAGGGGTGAGCCGCGCGTGGCGATGATGGTGCTGACCGGGACCACGTCGAAGCCCTTTGCGTCTGCCTGTTGCAGCCAGGTTTCGAGCACGGAGAGGGTTTGTGCGTGCGGGTGGCCGATGGCGATGGCGGTGCCGTAGCGGCGTGCCAGTGTTTCTGTTTCCGCCAGTTGTCTTTCGATGGCGGTGGCAGCCAGATCGTTGTCGAGGAACACGTCCCGCTCCGCGTAGGGCAGTCCGATCCGGGCGGCGATCTCCCGGGCGGCGGAGCGTGCGGTGGTGCGGGAGTCGAGGAAATAGCCGCCGTCCTGTTTCAGCCGTTCCAGCACCAGCGACATGGCCGCTGCGTTCTCGGTGAGCGCGCTGCCCATGTGGTTGTTGACGCCTGCGTGCCCTGGCACCTGCGCCAGGTTCCAGGCGAGGCGCCGCTCCATCTCGGCCGGGTCGAGGCCCAGCCGCAGGGCTTGCGGGCCCGGGTTGGCCCGTGCGCCCGGATCCATCGGCAGGTGGACGATCACCTCGTGCCCCCGCGCCCGTGCGCCGTGCGTGTGGCTGGACAGGGCCTCGCCATAGGGCAGGAACGCCAGCGTCAGCGGGCCCGGCAGAGCGATGGCGCGGCGGGTCTCCGCCTGCTTCAGGCCGAGGTCATCGATCACGATGGCGATCTGCGGCCGCCCGTCCGGCTGCTCTGCCACGGCGGGGGGCTGGGGCGCGGGTTGCCCGGCGACGCTTGCCTCCGGCACGACGCGCGCCATCTCATCGGGAAGCGGCTCGGCTGGCAACGCGTCCGGCAACGCGTCCGGCAGTGCCTCCGCCGGTTCCGGCTGTGGCGGGGCCAGGGGCACGGTTCCGCCATCGCGCGTCCTGGGAAGGGCCCCGGGCCGCAAGGCGAACACGGCGCCCCCGGCGACGGCAGCCAAGAGCCCGCCCGCCACCGCGCGGCGGGTCCAGGCCGACCCGGACCACGCGGTCCGGTGATCGTCAGTGGTGGCATCGTCCGGGCTGGATGCGGGCCTGGCTGGATCGACAGAGTCCCGGATTTTCCCTGCTGGTTCCTTCGTGCCCGATCCGCTGTTCGGCCCTGTGCCCGGTTCTGTGGAAGTACGCTCGGTCATGATGTTTTGTAACTTGGGTCCCCGGGGTTCGAGCACGAAAATTATGGCAAATTGGCGCAAAATCCTTGATAAGGCCTCCAGTGTCGGCCCATGCCCCCGATCTGTCCATGTGAATTTTGGTTAGACGCCATGATCGTTGTTATCGATAACTATGATAGTTTCACATACAACCTTGTCCATTATCTGGGCGAGCTTGGTGCTGAAACCACCGTCATCCGCAACGATCAGGCCACTGTGGACGAGGTGCTGGCCCTGCGCCCGGCGGGGCTGCTGCTGTCCCCCGGCCCCTGCACGCCCAACGAGGCCGGCATCTGCCTCGACCTGATCGCGCGGGCTGCGGGCGTTGTCCCCCTTCTCGGCGTCTGCCTCGGGCATCAGTCGATCGGTCAGGCGTTCGGCGGCCGTGTCATTCGCGCGCCGCAGGTGATGCATGGCAAGCGGTCTGCCGTGCGTCATACGGACAAGGGCGTCTTTGCCGGGCTGCCCAACCCCTTCCAGGCGACCCGCTATCACTCGCTCATCGTCGAGCGCGAGACTTTGCCCGAATGTCTTGAAATCACGGCAGAAACGGAAGACGGCATCATCATGGGCCTTCAGCACCGGCAGCTTCCGATCCATGGCGTGCAGTTCCACCCGGAAAGCATCGCCACGGAAGCGGGACACGACCTTCTCGGCAATTTCCTTGCCCTGTGCGGCCTGCCGGCGCGGAAGGTGGCGGCATGAGCGGCCCTCTGGTTGATTTCGCCGCCCTTCTCAACACCCTGGCGTCCGGTCAGCGTCTGACCGAGCAGCAGGCGGCGGCCGCGTTCGATGCCATCATGGGCGGCGATGTGCCCGATGCGGTGATTGCGGCCTTCTTCATGGGCCTCAAGATGCTGGGCGAGTCCGCGTCCGACCTGGTGGCGGCGGCCAGTGCCATGCGCCGCCGCGCCATTCCGGTGGCGGCGCCTGCGGGTGCGATCGACACCTGCGGCACCGGCGGCGATGGCCTGTTCACCCTCAACGTCTCGACGGCGGCCGCCATCGTGGCGGCGGCGTGCGGCGTGCCGGTGGCCAAGCATGGCAACCGCTCGGCCACGTCCAAGTCCTCCTCGGCGGGGGTGCTGGAGGCGCTTGGCGTCGTCATCGGCCACGAGCCGGCCCATGTGGAGCGCTGCCTTGCCGAGCTGGGCATCACCTTCATCCTCGCCAGCGCCCACCACCCGGCGATGAAGGCCGTGGCGGACGTGCGCCGCACCCTTCGGATTCCGACCATCTTCAACCTGGTTGGCCCGCTGACCAACCCTGCGAACGTCACTCGGCAAGTCATTGGCGTTTATTCGGAAAAGTGGGTGACGCCCATGGCGGAAGCCCTGGGCCGGCTGGGGGCCGAGCGCGCGTGGGTGATCTTCGGCGCGGGCGGCATGGACGAGCTGTCGCTGGTTGGCCCCTCGATGGTGGCCGAGACCCGCAACGGTCATGTCAGCCGCTTCACCGTCACGCCGGAGGAGCTGGGGCTGACCCCTGCCCCCATCGAGGCGATCCGGGGCGGTGATGCGGAGCACAATGCCGCTGCGCTCCGCCGCATGCTGGCGGGCGAAAAGGGTGCCTACCGCGACACCGTGGTGCTGAACGCGGCGGCGGCGCTGGTGGTGGGCGACAAGGCCGCCACCCTCGCCGAGGGTATTGCCCAGGCGGCGGACGCCATCGACACCGGCCGGGCGGCCGGGCTGCTGGATCGCTGGATTGAGATGACGAAGCGCGACTGATGACCGACACTCTGCAACGAATTCTGGATACCAAGCGCGAGCATGTGGCCCAGTGCAAGCTGGCCCGGCCGCTTTCCGCCCTGGAGGCCGACGCCCGGGCGCAGGAGCGTCCGCGCGGGTTTCTCGACGCGCTGGAGAAGGCGCGGCGGGAGAAGCGCTATGGCCTGATCGCCGAGATCAAGAAGGCGAGCCCGTCCAAGGGCCTGATCCGGGCGGACTTCGACCCGCCCGCGCTGGCGGAAGCCTATCTGGCGGGCGGTGCGACCTGCCTGTCGATCCTCACCGACGAGCCCTATTTCCAGGGCAGCAACGCCTATCTGCGGGCTGCGCGCCGGGCGGTGCCCCTGCCGGTGCTGCGCAAGGACTTCATGATCGACCCCTATCAGGTGGTCGAGGCCCGGGCCATCGGGGCGGACTGCATCCTGCTGATCATGGCGGGCCTTGAGGACAGTCAGGCGGCCGAGCTGGAAGCAGCGGCCGAAAGCCTTGGCATGGACGTTCTGGTCGAGGTTCACAACGCCGAGGAACTGGAGCGCGCCACCCGGCTCAACTCCCGTATGCTTGGCATAAATAACCGCAATCTCAAGACGATGACGGTTGATATTAACACGACGGTTGAGCTTGCGGCCATGCTGCCGCAGGGGTATCTCATCGTCGGCGAGAGCGGCCTCAGGACCAAGGCGGATCTGGATCTGCTGGCCAGCCACGGCGTCACCACCTTCCTGGTAGGCGAGTCCCTCATGGCGCAGGCCGACGTGACGGCGGCCACCCGGTCCCTGCTCGGGCTGGCGGCGGAGTAGCCTGTGTCGGGCAACCCGTCCCACACCGGCCTCACCCACATCGGCGCGGGGGGCGAAGCCCACATGGTCGATGTCTCGGGCAAGGCCGCCACGGAGCGCCGGGCGGTGGCGACCGGGCGGATCGTCATGTCGCGGGAGGCCTTCGTTGCCATTCGGGACAACGCCATTGCCAAGGGCGACGTGCTCTCTGTCGCCCGGATTGCGGGCATCATGGCGGCCAAGCGCACCTCGGACCTCATTCCGCTGTGCCATCCCCTGCCCCTCCAGAAGGTGGCGGTGGATTTCGCGCTGGAGGAGCAGACGCCGGCCATAACCGTTTCCGCCATGGTGAAGACGACCGGCCAGACAGGCGTCGAGATGGAAGCGCTGACGGCCGCAAGCGTTGCCCTGCTCACGATCTATGACATGGCCAAGGCGGTGGACAAATCCATGCGGATCGAGGGCGTCCGCCTTCTGGAAAAGACGGGCGGCAAGTCGGGCACCTACAAGGCTGATCAGGCGGAGGCGTGATATGCTGAGCGTGGCGGAGGCGCAGTCCCGTGTTCTGGCTGCGGCGGGCGCGCGCCGGCGTGAGGCCGTCCCTCTGGCCGAGGCGCATGGCCGCTATCTCGCCGAGGATGTGACCGCCCTCCTCTCCCAGCCGCCGTTCCATGCCTCCGCGATGGATGGCTATGCCGTCTGCTTCCGGGACATTGCCCCCGGCATGATCCTGCCGGTCATCGGCGAGGCCATTGCGGGCAAGGCATTCGATGGCACGGTCGAGGCGGGCACAGCCGTGCGGGTGCTGACCGGCGCGCCGATCCCCGAGGGCACGGATACGGTCATCCTGCAAGAGGATGTGGCCTACGAGGACGGGGCCATCCGCATCATGGAGGATCTGCCCGCTGCTCCCGGCCGCCACGTCCGCAAGGCGGGGCAGGATTTCGCGGCGGGGGCCGTGCTGTTGCAGGCGGGCGCGAAGCTCACCGCGCGGGCCATTGCCCTCATGGCGGCAGCGGGGCATGGGACTGCCCCGGTTTACGCCCGGCCGCGTGTTGTGATCGTCTCGACCGGCGACGAGCTGGTGCCGCCGGGCGAGACGCCGGGCCGGGACCAGATCATCAATTCCAACGGCGTCATGCTGTCGTGCCTTGCCCGGGCGGCGGGCGCGGAGGTGCGGGATCTGGGCATCCTGCCGGACCGGCACGACGTGATCCGCGACGCCCTCGCCAAGGCTGCGGCCGAGGCGGACATTCTGGTCACCGTCGGCGGCGCGTCGGTGGGCGACCATGACTATGTGCAGGCGGCGCTGGTCGATGCGGGCGCCACCATCGATTTCTGGAAGATCGCCATGCGTCCGGGCAAGCCCATGATGCTGGGCCGCCTGGGCGACGCGGTTGCCATCGGCCTGCCGGGCAATCCGGTCTCGGCCTATGTGTGTGCCCAGCTCTTCCTGCTGCCGCTGGTACGCCATCTCCTCGGGGCGGCGGCGCCCTTCCCCGCGCCGCTCGAGGCCCGGCTGACGGTGGGTCTGCCGGCCAACGGGCCGCGCGCCAACTACCAGCGGGCGGCGGTGACGGCCGGACCCGGCGGCTGGGAGATCACCCCCTTCCCGGTGCAGGACAGCGCCATGCTCTCCCGCCTCGAGGCGGCAAATGCCCTGCTCATCCGCCCCGCCAACGCGCCGGCCGCGGAAAAAGGGTCTAATGTCGCGTTTCTCCCCCTCAACAACGATTGACGCCCGTGTGGAACTTTCATAGAACGTTCATAGTCTGTTCCACAAGGACTTGGGCATGCTCACCCGCAAGCAACATGATCTGCTGATCTTCATCCATCAGCGCCTCGAGACGACCGGCATCTCCCCGTCGTTCGAGGAAATGAAGGACGCGCTCGGTCTCAAATCGAAGTCCGGCGTGCACCGGCTCATCAATGCTCTGGTGGAGCGCAACTTCATCCGCCGCCTGCCCAACCGGGCGCGCGCGCTGGAGGTGTTGCGTCTGCCGGAAGCGGCGGCTCCCGCCCGGGGCGCCAAGCCGCAGCTGGCGAGCGACCGGGATGCGGCGATTGCGGCCGCTGGCAACGTGGTGCGCGGCAGCTTCGGCAAGCCGAAGGAATCGCCTGCGGCATCGAACTCGGCCTTTGTGGAAATTCCGCTGCATGGCCGCATCGCGGCCGGTGTTCCCATCGAGGCGCTGGAGAGCGACCGTCTGCTGGCCGTGCCTCCGGCCCTGCTTGGCCCGGGCCAGCACTTTGCGCTGGAGGTCTCCGGCGACTCCATGGTGGAGGCGGGCATTCTGGACGGCGACTATGCCATTATCCGCAAGGCCGACCATGCGCTGGACGGCGACATCATCGTCGCGCTGGTGGACGATGGCGAGGCCACGCTGAAGCGCCTGCGCCGCAAGGAAGGCAAGGTGCGGCTTGAACCGGCCAACGCCGCCTACAAGACGCAGGTGTACGACCCCAAGCGTGTCCGCATCCAGGGCAAGCTCGTCGGCCTGATGCGCCGGTACTGAGCCCGGCGACTCCCCGGCTGTCCGGGGCGTGCTTGCAGGGCGCGTCGATCATGGGACACATCGATCGCGGGGCGCATCGATCACGGAACGTATCCACGGAACGTATCGATCGCGGGGTATTGCGTGCCTATCGCAGGAGGGTGTGAGGCCCTCCTGCCGACCCTTCCCGCGATCTCCCTTGTTCTTCCCCTCTTGTTCTTCCCCCTCCTCTTGTTCTTCCCCCTCCTCTTGTTCTTCCCCCTCCTGTTCTCCCTCCTCTTGTTTTTCCCCCTCGTGTTGCTGTTTTCTTGTTCGGGCTGTCCGGTTGATCCGGCCCCTTGCCCTGCCCTGTCAGGCGCCGCCACAGAACCGGCATTTGCACCGCCGTCTGACCGGGCACGTCCCTGAAAACGACGGGGTGCAGGGGTCCGAGACCCCTGCAAACATCCCTTCCCCCTCGCCTCACCCTACCCCATCTCACTGCCCGGCAGCGGCCCAAGGGTGGCGGCCACGGCGGATTTCGGCACCCTCGATGGCGATCCGGCCGTCAGGGCGGACGCGCAGGGTGACCGCGCCGAGGCGGTCGCGCGCGGGGGCGTCCAGTTTCAGAAGACGGGGCGCGCACCAGCGCGGCAGGCGGCGGGGCGCGACGACGATGTCGCTCCCGGTGCAGAGCTGGCGCAAGGCGGGGGCGTCGAGCCAGCCGCGCACAAGCGTGACGGTCCACCAGCGCCCGGCCCGCCACAGGGCGGCCCGGCACACCGTTTCGTGGCAGTCCGGCAGCAGATGCGCGTCCGCCGCGTCGGTGAGCGAGGTGGCGGCGGAGGCGTCCAGCCCGCTTTCCTCCAGCCACATCTCCCGCGTGAAGCCACCCCGGCGCAGGCTGGAGAAGGCCAGGCGTCCGTCGTCAAGCCGCGCCGCGATGAGGGCGCCGTCCCGGCTGACGAACAGGTCGGGCGCGGGGGTGGTCGCGGCCAGCGCCAGCCCGGCGGCAACGGCTGCCGCTCCGGCGAGGCGCAGGCGTGTGCGCCACAGGCAGATCCAGAGCAGGCCGAACATGAGGAGGGCGAAGGCCGCCGTATCCAGCGTCCGCCAATGAACGACCGCCCCGTCCCAACTTGAGACCTCCCGCGCCAGGGCGAGGATGAGCGCGATACCGCCGCGCACCCAGGCGGTTACCCAATCGAGTCCGCCCACGCTCTCGGCGAGCACCGCCGCCATCAGCCCCGGCATCACGACCACGCTCGTCAGCGGGATGGCGATGAAGTTGGCGACGACGCCATAGACCCCGGTCTGGTTGAAGTGGGCGATGGCGATGGGGGCGATCATGGCCTCCGCCACCAGGCTGCTGAGGATGAGCGCCCCGCCCCAGCGCAGCGCCCGCGCGAGGGGGCCGTCGCCCTGCTGGCGGCGCAGCCAGCGGTCGGCAAGGCGCGACTGGTAGAGCGCCACCAGCCCGGTCACGGCCGCGAAGGAGAGCTGGAAGCTGGGGTTCAGCACCGCCTCGGGCCGGACGAGGAGGATCACCCCCGCACCTGCCGCCACCAGCCGCAGGCTGATGGCCTGGCGGCCGAGGAGAAGCCCCGCCAGCACGATGAGGGCGGCAATGCAGCTTCTGACCGTCGGCAGGCTGCCGCCTGCGATGAGCGTGTAGGCCACCGCTGCCAGCGCGGCCGCGAGGGCGGCGATGGTCTTGACCGGCACGCGCAGCGCCAGCCAGGGGGAGAGTGCCAGCAGGCGGCGGACGAGCAGCATGACCAGCGCCGTCACCAGGCCGATATGGAGGCCGGAGATGGAGATGAGGTGGGCAAGGCCGCTGTTGCGCATGGCCGTGCTCACCTCCTCGGGCAGGCCCGAGCGGTCCCCCGTCACCAGCGCGGCGGCCATGCCCCCCTCCTCGCCGCCAATGCGGGCCTTGAGCCGGGCGCTCAGCCGCTCCCGCGCCGTCTCCACCGCGTCCGGGAGGCCCGCCCCGTGACCAGCGGGCCGTTCGACCGTCACCGCGCCCAGCACCGCGCCGACCGCCCCCACGCCGTCGAACCAGGCGCGCTGGCCGAAATCGTAGCCGCCGGGGATCGCCGGGCCGGGCGGCGGCTGGAGCCAGGCCTTCAGCCGCACCCGCGCGCCGCGTGTGACCGCCGCGCCCGGAGCCTGACGGCTGGTCAGGCGGACGCGTGCGGGCGTCTCTTCCGGGGCGAGCCGTTCGATGGCGGCCACCCGGATCAGCAGCCGCGTACGCCCGTCCGCCAGCGCCTCCCGCGACTCGATCGTCCCCGTCAGCTCCCGCGCCGCGCCCGCCAGCGGGAACACCGGCGCGCGCACCATCTCCGCCCGCGCCCAGGCGAGCGCGAGGCCCAGCGCCGCCAGCACCGCCGCCCGGGCGAGGAGTCGCCCGGCAACGCCGCCGCGCCAGCACAGCAGCGCCAGCCCCGGCAAGGCGGCCATGGCTGCCAGCCAGTGTTGCGGCCCCGGCAGGGCGAACCACGCGGCGATGCCGCCGCCCAGCGCCACGGGGAGCCACAGCGGCCATTGCTCCCGCTCGGCCAGCAGCAGGCCGTCAAGGCGCGCAGCGACAGCACCGGCAACGGCAGCAACACCGGCAGGCCCGGCGATTCCCCGGTCCGGCCGGCCGTCCGGACGGATTTCCGCCCCTGTTTCGGCATGCGACGTTTGAACCACTTGCCCCGCTGTGCTAGAGCCGCCCCAACGATTTTAACCACCAGTTTCGGTCAGGTGTACGATGGGTTCAAGTCCAACCCCGGTGGTCACGCGCTTTGCGCCATCTCCGACCGGTTTCCTCCACATCGGCGGTGCCCGCACCGCGTTGTTCAACTACCTGTTCGCCCGCCACTTCGGCGGCAAGTTCCTGCTCCGCATCGAGGACACGGACCGCGAACGCTCCACCCAGGCAGCCATTGACGCCATCATCGATGGCATGAAGTGGCTCAATCTGGAGTGGGATGGCGAGATCACCTACCAGTTCGCCCGCGCCGAGCGCCATGCGGAGGTGGCCCGCCAGCTTCTGGCGGAGGGCAAGGCCTACTACTGCTACGCCACGCCCGAGGAGCTGGAGGAGATGCGCGCCAAGGCCCGCGCCGAGGGCCGCCCGATGAAATACGACGGCCGCTGGCGCGACCGCGACCCGTCCGAAGCGCCTGCGGGCGTGAAGCCGGTCATCCGCCTCAAGGCGCCGCAAACCGGCGAGACCACCATCCGCGATCTGGTGCAGGGCGAGGTTACCGTCTCCCACGAGCAGCTGGACGACATGGTCCTGCTGCGGGCGGACGGCACCCCCACCTACATGCTGGCCGTGGTGGTGGACGACCATGACATGGGCGTCACCCACGTCATTCGCGGTGACGACCACCTCAACAACGCCTTCCGCCAGCTCGCCCTCATCCGGGCGCTGGGCTGGCCGGAGCCGGTCTATGCCCACATCCCGCTGATTCACGGCGCGGACGGCGCCAAGCTCTCCAAGCGGCACGGCGCGCTGGGCGTGACCGAATACCGCGAGATGGGCTTCCTGCCGGAGGCGGTGGAGAACTATCTCCTGCGTCTGGGCTGGGGCTATGGCGACGAGGAGATCATTTCCCGCCAGCAGGCCATCGAGTGGTTCTCCATCGAAGCGGTGGGCCGTTCGCCCTCGCGCTTCGACATGAAGAAACTCGAACACCTCAACGGTCATTATATGCGGGAGGCCGACGACGCCCGTCTGACCGCGCTGGTGGTCCCGCGCATCGAGTCCCTGCTGGAGCGGCAGCTGTCGGACGCGGAGCGCGCCATGCTGCAAAGCAATATCAAGGAGTTGAAAGTTCGCGCGAAAACCTTGGTTGAATTGGCACAGAGCGCGCTTTTCTTCTTTCGCACCCGCCCAATTCCGCTCGACGCGGGCGCAATAAAGCTGCTACAACCGCCAGCACCCGAAGTGCTTCGGGAAGCCTATAAGGCGCTGGCGGACACCGCCGAGTGGCGAACGGATGCCCTGGAGGCAACGGTTCGCGCCCTGGCGGAACGTCTGGGAGTGGGATTGGGCAAGGTGGCACAGCCCCTGCGGGCAGCGCTGACCGGTTCGACCACTTCGCCCGGCATTTTCGACGTGCTGTCGGGGCTTGGTAGGGAGGAGAGCCTCGGCCGCATTGAAGATGCGATTTCGGCAGCAGCGTCGGGAAAGTAACGACACAGACTCGCGTTAGGGGATAGGTAAGGACAAGATATGACGAACAAGTCGGCTACGTTAAACACCGGGAATGGTACGATCGACCTTCCCATTCTGAGCGGCACTGTCGGGCCGGATGTCATTGATGTCCGCAAGCTCTACGGCGGGACCGGCATGTTCACCTACGATCCTGGCTTTACCTCCACCGCGAGCTGCGAGTCCAAGATCACCTACATTGACGGCGACAAGGGCATTCTCCTCCACCGCGGCTATCCCATCGAGCAGCTGGCCGAGAAGTCCAACTTCATGGAAGTGGCCTACCTCCTGCTGCACGGCGAGCTGCCGACCAAGGAGCAGTACGAGCAGTTCCGCTACACCATCACCCGTCACACGATGGTGCACGAGCAGCTGGCCAACTTCTACCGCGGCTTCCGTCGCGACGCGCACCCGATGGCGATCATGTGCGGCGTGGTGGGCGCGCTGTCGGCCTTCTACCACGACTCCACCGACATCAACGACCCCGAGCAGCGCAAGATCGCCAGCCACCGGATGATCGCCAAGATCCCCACGATCGCCGCGATGGCCTACAAGTACTCGGTCGGCCAGCCCTTCCAGTACCCGGACAACTCCCTGTCCTACACCGGCAACTTCCTGAAGATGACCTTCGCCGTGCCGGCCGAGCCCTATGAGGTGGACCCGGTCGTCGAGCGCGCGCTGGACCGCATCTTCATCCTCCACGCCGACCACGAGCAGAACGCCTCCACCTCCACGGTGCGTCTGGCCGGTTCGTCGGGCGCCAATCCGTTCGCCTGCATCGCGGCGGGCATCGCCTGCCTGTGGGGTCCGGCCCACGGCGGCGCGAACGAGGCCGCGCTCAACATGCTGCGCGAGATCGGCACGCCGTCGCGGATCAAGGAATACATCGCCCGCGCCAAGGACAAGAACGATCCGTTCCGTCTGATGGGCTTCGGCCACCGCGTCTACAAGAACTACGACCCGCGCGCCAAGGTGATGCAGCAGACCGCCAAGGAAGTGCTGGAGCGCCTGAACGTCAAGGACCCGATCTTCGACGTGGCCCGCGAGCTGGAGCACATCGCGCTCAACGACGATTACTTCATCGAGAAGAAGCTCTACCCGAACGTGGACTTCTACTCGGGCATCATCCTGAACGCGATCGGCTTCCCGACCACCATGTTCACCGTGCTGTTCGCCCTCGCCCGCACCGTGGGCTGGGTCGCCCAGTGGAACGAGATGATCGAGGATCCCTCGCAGAAGATCGGCCGTCCGCGCCAGCTCTACGTCGGCGCCACCCAGCGCGACTACGTGGACATCAACCAGCGCTAAGCGCTGGCAGCGACATCAACCAGCGCTAAGCGCTGGCGGCACTTGCCGAACCGGAACGGGGCGCGGGTTCACTCGAACCTGCGCCCTTTTCCTTTGCGCCCTTGTCCTCTGGGCCCTTTGGTGTTGCGCGCTTTTTCCTTGCCCCTTCAAGGCGCTATGCCGCCGTGTGATGCCTGCCTTGCAGTGGGCCGTCTTGACTCCCGCGGGGCGTTTCCGCTCTCTGCCAGGCTATCACATCCGACAGCCGCACAAGGCCAATCGCAGGAGGCGCGTCATGCTGAAGATCTGGGGCCGGGCCAATTCCAACAATGTCAGGAA
This sequence comes from Pedomonas sp. V897, assembly GCF_051304405.1. NCBI lineage: Bacteria > Pseudomonadati > Pseudomonadota > Alphaproteobacteria > Sphingomonadales > Pedomonadaceae > Pedomonas > Pedomonas sp. V897. The sequence goes on along the minus strand of NZ_JBPPGG010000002.1, from coordinate 378,971 downwards.
GGTGCAGTGGTGTGTGGAGGAAGTGGGTGTCCCCTACACCCGGGTGGACGTGGGCGGTGCCTTCGGCCAGCTCGACACCCCGGAATTCGCCGCGCTCAACCCCAACCAGCAGATCCCGGTGGTGGAGGACGGCAACCTGGTGCTGTGGGAGTCCAACGCCATCGTGCGGTACCTGTGCGCCCGTTATGCGCCGGGCACGCTCTACGCCGACGATCCGGCGGAGCGGGCGCTGGCCGACCGCTGGATGGACTGGACCAGCCTCAACTTCGTGCCGTCCTACTCCGTCATCTTCTGGGGGCTGGTCCGCACGCCCGAGGCGCAGCGGGACATGGACGCCATTCGCGCCGCCGTCGAGCGCGCCGGCAAGCTCCTCGCCATTGTGGACGACCAGCTCGCCCGCCAGCCCTATCTCTCCGGCGCGGCGCTCGGCATGGGCGACATTCCCCTCGGCACCCTGATCCACGCCTGGTTCACCCTGCCCATCGAGCGGCGCGACCTGCCCAACCTCGCCCGCTGGTATGACCGGCTGCGCGCCCGCCCCGCCTACGCCAAGGTCGTGGGACAGCCGCTCTCCTGAGATCACCGGCAGATCACCCCCAACCAGACCGGCGGCGCTCCGGCCGGCACGGGGAACCTGTGCCGGAACGGCGGTGTGCCGATGGACTAAGGTTATCAACAGACAAAAGCCGAAACCCCGCCACTTTCCTTGAACTCCAGTAACTCTAGACAAGCGGTTTGACTGGATGAATTTGGCGCACGTCTTCCCGGATACAGGGGACGCGGGATGCGTTTAAGGCCTGGTCAGGACATCCGGGCGATTTTTTATTTCCTCCAAAATCAAACTCCGAATTGATCGTTGATAGTTCCCAAAGCCTTTTTAATCTCAATTTCATTGAGGGGACGTAATCGATGCGCGACTACGGGGCAGAGTCGTCAGTATCGGTGCAGGGCGGGCCGGCCGGCCCGGAACCCGGGGGCCTGTCGCCAAACGTGCCGCTGGTGGTGGATCTGGACGGCACTCTCATCAAGAGCGACACCCTGCATGAAAGCATCATCGCTCTGGCGCGGAAAACGCCGTCGGCGCTGTTGCGCCTGCCCTTCTGGCTTCCGGCCGGCCGCGCCGCCGTCAAGCAGCGCATCGAGGACCGGCTCGGGCTCGATCCTGCCCTGCTGCCCTATGACCCGCGGGTGATCGACGCGGTAGAGGCTGCCCGCAACGCCGGGTGCCGCACCGTGCTGGCGACGGCCGCCGATCAGCGCATCGCGGACCGGGTGAGCGATCACCTGGGGTTGTTCGACGAGGTGCTGGCCACCCGCGGCGCGGTCAATCTGGGCGGCGCGCGCAAGGCGGAGGCGCTGGTCGACCGCTACGGCGCGGGCGGCTTCGACTACATCGGCAATAGCGCGGCGGATCTGCCGGTATGGGCGCAGGCCCGGCGCGCGCTGGCGGCCAATGCACCCTCCGCGGTGGTGCGGCGGCTTGCGCGGACCCACCCGGCGCCGGTGGTGCTCTCCCGCCGCCGCGCGCCCTGGCTGCCGCTGCTGCGGGCCATGCGCCCCTACCAGTGGGTGAAGAACCTGCTGCTGTTCGTGCCGCTGGTCGCCAGCCAGACCTTCGCGGCGGCCGTCTGGGCGCGGGTTCTGGTCGCCTTCTGCTGTTTCTCGGCCATGGCGTCGGCGGTCTATCTGGTGAACGACCTGCTCGACCTGGAGCATGACCGCCGCCACCCGCGCAAGAAGAACCGGCCGTTTGCCTCTGGCGAGGCGAATATCCTCCACGGAATGCTGACCGCCGCCACCCTGGCGCTCGGCTCCATCCTTGTCGCCTATTCCGTCTCCCCGGCGTTTCTCGGGCTGCTGCTGCTCTATGTGGCGGTGACAACCGCCTACTCGGCGCGGCTGAAACAGACGCCGCTGGTGGACGTGATGCTGCTGGCCGGGCTCTACACGCTGCGGGTCCTCGCGGGCGCGGCGGCGTGCCAGATCGTGCCCAGCTTCTGGCTGCTGGGCTTCTCCATGCTGCTGTTCACCAGCCTCGCTTTCGCCAAGCGCTACGCCGAGGTGTCCGATGCCAGCCGCCGGGGCACCCGGACCCTCTCCGGCCGAGGCTACCAGCTCATCGACGAGCCGGTGCTGGCCACCTTCGGCGTGTCGTCCGGCTACGCCGCCGTGGTGGTGATGGCCCTCTACATCAACGCGACCGCCGAGACCGGCGTCTATGCCACACCGGTTCTGCTGTGGGCGGTCTGCCCCCTGCTGCTCTACTGGATCAGCCGCATGTGGCTGGCGGCGCAGCGCGGCTTCCTGACGGACGATCCCATCGTCTTTGCGCTGCGCGACCGGGTCTCCCGCGTCGTCATCCTCGCGTGCAGCCTGGTGGTGCTCGCCGCCAGCCAGAAACCCTCCCGTCTCCTTGCCGCATTTCACTCCTGATCCCATGAACCTTCAGGTCATTCTCCTTCTGGTCACGAGCATCAGCCTGTCCTCGCTGGCGCAGGTGGTGCTGAAACTGGGTGCCGGTTCCCCGGCGGCGGCCGCCGTCGCGGGCGGCATGGGCGCCCGCCTCCTCGCCCTCCTGATGTCGCCCCTGATCGTGGCGGGGCTCATCCTCTACGGGCTGTCGGCGATCGTCTGGATCCTGGTGCTGTCGAAGGTGGAGCTCTCCTTCGCCTATCCCTTCGTGGGGCTGGGCTTCGTGCTCACCATGGCCGTCAGCGCCCTGTTCCTCGGCGAGCAGATCAATGCCGCCCGTCTTGCGGGGACGGTCATCATCGCCGTCGGCGCGGTGCTGGTCGCGCGGAGCAGCTGATGCAGCGGGCATCCCTGAGCAGCGTCTGGCCGGTGGCGCTCCTCTGCCTGCTGGCCTTTGCCGGGGAGAGCGGGCTCGCCCGCCACTGGGCCGGGCTCGGCCTGTTCTCCCAGTACAACGTGATCTTCGATACGGACCCCAATAACAGCGCGGGTGCCATCGCCCATGCCTGGGCCACCTTCACCTTCAATCACCCGCTGCTCAACGCCCTCACCGGCCTGCCGCTCAAGGCACTGAGCAAGGCCCTCGCCGCCGCCGGGCTGGTTGCGAACGATGAAGCATGGCGGCAGTCCACGCTGCCCTGGCTACTCGGCGCCTTCGCTGCCGCCAGAGCCCTGTTCTTCTTCCTGTCGTTCCGCATTCTGGACCTGTCGGTCTGGCAGGCCTCGGCCGCCACGCTGATCGGCTCCCTCTCCTTCGCCCCGGTGGTGTTCGGCGCGGTGCCGGACAGTTACGCCCTCTCGGCGACGCTCATGGCGCTGATCCTGTGGCTGGCCCTGCGGCTGGCCTCGGGCGCGGCGCGCTGGCTGGCGCGCGGCTGGTGGCTCGCCGGCCTGTGCGCGGTCGGCGTCACCGTTTCCAACGTCATCCACGTCGGCTGGTTCGGCCTCTGCTGGCAGCACCTGCGGGGCCTGCGCCTGCGGCCGGCCTTTCTGCGCAGCGTCGCCAGCGGCGCGGTGCTGCTGGTGGTCGCCTGCGGCCTTGGCTACGCCATCGCCGGGGCGACGGGCACCCTCACGCCCCGCCCCGGCCATGACCCGGTGAGCCATCAGGCCGGCTTCTTCCAGCGCCATTTCGCGACGCCCGAGCGCGCGCTGGAGAACATCGCCCGCTTTCCCGAGCGCCTTGCGCGGGGCGTCGTCCCGACCATGCCCCTTTTCCGGCCCGACACGCTCGCCAGCCTGAGCGGTCCGATCCCGATCATGGCCACCTACAACGGCCTGCCCTTCACCCCTGCGGCAGCCCTCCTCTGGCTCGGCGGCCTCACCCTCTGCGGGCTGGGGGCCACCATCGCCTGGCGGCGCGGCGGCCAGTGGCGCGTGTTCGGCATGGGGGCCCTTGCCTCCCTCCTGAGCTATGCCCTGCTGTTCAGCGCGTTCGGCACGAACACCTTCCTCTACTCGGTGTACTGGCACACGCCCGCCATGGTGCTGGTGGCCGCTTGCCTCGCGTCCCCGTGGAGCGAGTCCTGGCCCGGCCGGATCGCGCTGGGCGCGGTGATCCTCGGCCTTGCCGCCGGCGATTGGGCAGTCCTCGCGGGCATGGCCGGGGAACTGGCGGCCTACAGTCCGCCCGCCCGGCCGCTCACGCCCTGAGCCCGCCGGGCGCGGATTCGCCCGGCCAAAAGAAAAAGGCCGGGGCGCGAACCCCGGCCTTTCCCCCTGCAAGTTCTTCCAGTCCGGTCGCGTGTGCGAGCGGATGGGGTCCCCTTACCCGTTGGCGATCATCGCGGCGAAGTCGGCCTCGGCCATCTTGGTGTCGCCCACATAGGCTTCACCCCGATACTTGCGGACCGGGCCGCGCACCTGCGTCTGCGTCACGCGCAGTTGCAGGAGAACGCCCGGCTCCACCGGCTTGCGGAACTTGGCGTTGTCGATGCTCATGAAGAACACGAGCTTGCCCTCGGCGTCCGCGCCCATGGTGTGCACGGCGTGCACGGCCGCCGTCTGCGCCATGGCCTCGATGATCAGCACGCCGGGCATCACCGGATGCCCCGGGAAGTGCCCCTGGAAGAAGGGCTCGTTCATGGTGACGGCCTTGATGCCCACCGCCGAGCCTTCTTCCACCTGCTCAACCCGATCCACCAGCAACATGGGGTAGCGATGCGGGATCATCTCCATGATCCGCTTGAGATCAATCGTTACGGTTTCAGCGGTCCCGCTCATGAACGCATACCCCCTGTACGGCTGTGATCGTTACGTCTGCAATCGGTTGAACGTCGCGTCGTGCTTACTTCTTGTCGGCCGGAGCGGCGGACTGCTGCGGCGCCGGCGGCGTGGTGGACACGGTCGGCAGGGTCTGCTGCATCCGGGCGATCACGTCACCGGTGATGTCGATGCTCGGGCTGGCGAACACCACCGCGTCGCGGTTCAGCACGAGGGTCGCGCCGCGCTCCTTGATGAGCTGGTCAATGACCGGCTTGGAGCCGTTCAGGATCTGGTTCTCGACGAAGGCCGTGGTGCGGGCGAAGTCGTTGCGCAGCTGCTGCACTTCCTGGTCGGCCTTCTGGGCCTTTTCCTGAAGCTCGCGCTGCTTGGCCTGGAGCACGTCCGGCGCGGCGATGCCGGATTCGGCCTGCTGCTGCAGGGCCTTGGCATCGGCGGAGAGCTGATCCTGATAGGTCTTCAGCTTGCTCTCGAAGGCATTCTTCTTGGCGTCCAGGGTCGGCTGGGCGGCCTTCAGCGCGGCCGATTCCAGAACAACGCGGTTCAGGTCGATCACCAGGTACGGCGATTGCGCGGCAGCGGCCGGCGCGGCAGCCTGCTGCGCCATCACCGGGCTGATCATGGCGAAGCCCAGGCCTGCGGAAACCGCTGCGGTCAAAAGAATTTTCTTCATCTTAAAAATTCGTCCCTATGTTGAACTGGAAGACTTCGGTGTCGTCACCTTCCTCCTTGACCAGTGCTTTGGCAAGGTCAATGCGGAACGGGCCGAACGGAGAGTTCCACGAGACGCCGATGCCGACGGATACGCGCGGGCTCGGCGTATCGCCCAACAGCTCCTCGGTGATGCCCGGGGTGGTGCCGACGGCGGATGCCTTGCTGATTTTCCAGAGGCTGCCCACGTCCACGTAGGCGGAGGTCCGCAGACCCATTTCGCTGGCGGCTGCGCCCAGAGGCACCTCCAGCTCCATGCTGCCGAGGTAGTAGAACTCGCCGCCCAGCGGGTCGTCGTAGGACAGCCCTTCGGACGTGCAGCTCTTGGCGGTCACGCCTTCCTTGGTGCAGGTACGCACCGAGCGCGGACCGATACCGCGGATCTCGAAGCCGCGGATGCGCGGGCCGCCGAGGAAGTAGCGGTCGTTGATGCGCACGTTCTGGCCGCCCCAGCCGAACACCGCACCGCCTTCGGCGCCGGTGCGCAGCACCCAGTTGCTGCCGAACAGGCGCCAGTAACGGTCGTAGTCGATGCGGCTGTTCACGTACTTCACGCCGCCGCCGACACCGGCGACGTCCTGGCTGAAGGTGAAGCGCTGGCCCCGGCTCGGGCGGATGGCGTTGTCGCGGTTGTCGAACACCAGCGTGTAGCCGAGCGACGAGGTGGTGCGGTTGGACTTGCCGGTCGGGCCGACCAGGTCGCAGAGGTAGCTGCCGGCGGTGAACAGGTTACACTTGCCGTTGGTGAAGTAGACGCTCTTGTCCAGCGACACTTCCGCCTGCGACAGGCCGTAGCGCAGACCCAGCGACCAGAATTCCGTGATCGGGAAGCCCGAGCGCAGACGGAAACCGGTGGTGACCTCCTCGTAGGTGGTCTGGCGGTCGTCGTTGCCCACGTTGTTGAAGCGGAAGCTGTTGAGGTCGCGCCGGTAGATGTCGAGACCTGCCGCCAGGTTCCGGTCCATGAAGTAGGGCTCGGTGAACGAGAAGTCGATTTCGTTGCGGTAGCTGGACAGGGTGAAGCCCAGCCGCGCTTCCTGGCCCTTGCCGAGCAGGTTGCGCTCGGTGATCGACACGTCGGCGATGAAGCTCTCGATCGAGGAGAAGCCCGCGCCCACCTGCAACTCGCCGGTGGACTTTTCTTCGACGTTGACTTCCAGCACCACCCGGTCGGGCGACGAGCCCGGCTTCTGCTCGATCTCCAGCTTTTCCTGGAAGAAGCCGAGCGACTGGATACGGTCGCGGGAGCGGCGCACCTTGAAGCTGTTGAACGGATCGCCCTCGGCCAGACGGAACTCGCGGCGCACCACCTTGTCCAGCGTGCGCACGTTGCCGTTGATGTCGATGCGCTCCACGTAGACGCGCGGCGCCTCGTTGACGACGAACGTCACGTCCATCGTCAGGTCTTCCTTGTTGCGGTTGATCTGCGGACGGATATCCGCAAATGCGTAACCGAACAGGCCGGCCGTCTCGGTCAGGCTCTCGATGGTGGTTTCGATCTGCTTGGCGTTGTACCAGCTGCCTTCCTTGATCTGGATGAGCCCACGCAGCAGCTCGGGCTTCAGGTCGCGGATGCGGCTTTCCACATCGATCTTGCCGAACTTGTAGCGCTCGCCTTCCTCCACCACGTAGGTCTGGATGAAGTCGCGGCGGTTGGGCGCCAGCTCCGAGGCCACCGAGACCACGCGGAAGTCCGCATAGCCTTCCGTCAGGTAGAACTGACGCAGCTTCTCGCGGTCGTAGGCGGTGCGGTCCGGGTCATAGGTGTCGTTGGAGGTGAGGAAGCGCCACCAGCGGGACTGGCGGGTCGCCATCTCGCCGCGCAGATCGCCGTCCGAGAACTTCGCGTTGCCGATGATGTTGATCTGGCGGACCTTGGACTTGGGCCCCTCGGTGATCTCGAACACCAGGTCGATGCGGTTCTGCGGCAGCTGGATCGCCACCGGGTTGACCGAGGCGGCGAAGCGGCCGGAGCGGCGGGCCAGCTCCAGGATGCGCGCCACGTCCGCCCGCACCTTGGAGCGGGTGAAGATCTGGCGCGGGGCCAGCTTCACTTCCGGGCGCAGCTTGTCTTCCTTGAGGCTCTTGTTCCCCTCGAAGACGATGCGGTTGATGATGGGGTTCTCGCGCACCACCACGGTGATGATGCCGTCGTTGTCGCGAATCTGCACGTCCGCGAAGAACTCGGTGGAGAACAGGCGCTTCAGTGCCTGGTCCAGCACGTCCCGGTCATAAGGGTCGCCCACGCTCAGGTTCATGTACGAGCGCACCGTCTCCGGTTCGAGGCGCTGGTTGCCCTCGATGGCGATGGCGCGGATCGTGCGCTGTTCCGCAGTGGCCGGCGCGGCGGCCTGCTGCCCCTGCCCTGCCTCGGCCGGCGCGGCGGCCTGCCCCGGCGCCTGCTCCTGCGTCTGGGCCGGTGCGGCGGGCCCTGCCGGCGCGGCCGGTCCCGCCTGCTGGGCGCTGGCGACAATCGGCGTGAGCGCCGTCGTCACCGTCAGCAGAGCGGCCAGCGTTGATGCCGAAGACCGGAAATTACCCCTAGAACTCACGCGTGTTGCCCCTGTCCCGCTGATGCCAAATTTAATGAAAGAAGAACGCGATCAACCGAGCAGGCCCGAGATGTGGTCCCACAGCCCGAAGGACGCTAGGTCGTTCCAGGTGAGAAACACCATCAAGGACACCACCAGAGTAAATCCGGCAAGAAACGCCCATTCCTGCACCTTCTGGCTGACCGGACGGCCTCGAACAGCCTCGATCGCGTAGAGAAACAAATGCCCACCGTCAAGCATGGGCACGGGCAGCAAGTTGACGAAGCCCAGGTTGAGCGAGATGAGCGCCATGAAGCTGATGAGCGCCAGAAGGCCGAGCGAGGCATGTTGTCCCGACACCTGGGCGATCTTCACCGGCCCGCCCAGCTCCTTGACCGAGCGGTCTCCGGTGACGATTTCCTTCAGCCCCTTGGCCATCATCACGGTCAGGTCGATGGTGGCCTCGGTCGCGTAGTAGAAGGCCTCGATCGGCCCGCGGCGCACCAGCTCCGGCATACCCCCGAGCAGCCCCACCTGCCCGCGCACATAGACGTTGCCGAACGGGTCCCGGTCCTCGATGCGCTGCGGTTGCACGGTCAGCTCGCGCACGACGCCGTTGCGCTCCACCTCCATGCGCAGCACGCCCTGCCCCGAGTAGAGGCGCACGCGGTCGCGCACCTCCTCGAAGGAATCGATCCGCGCCCCGTTGACGGAGAGGATGAGATCCCCCGGCTCGAAGCCCGCTTCCGCTGCCGGGCTGTCCGGCATCACCTCGGTCACCCGCGCCGGGGTGAACTGCTGGCCGATGGTCATGAAGAAGCCGGCGAAGATGACGATGGCGAACAGGAAGTTCACCAGCGGACCCGCCGCCACGATGATGGCCCGCTGCCACACCGGCTTCAGCGCGAACGTGCCCGCCCGCTCCTCCGGCGTCATGGCGGCGATGGCCTCCGGGCTCGGCAGGCTGGCGCCGTTCTGGTCGCCCGCGAACTTCACGTAACCGCCGAAAGGCAGCACCGAGAGCCGCCAGCGGGTGCCGGCCTTGTCGGTCCAGCCCAGGATTTCGCGGCCGAAGCCGATGGAGAAGCTGTCGATGCGGGTCTTGAAGATCCGCCCGGCGATGTAGTGGCCCCACTCGTGGATGAAGACCAGGATCCCCAGAACGACGAGGAAGATCACGATGGTAAAGAAGAGACCGGGCTGCGGCAGTTCAACCATCCGTGTTACCTTCTTCCAGCCGCGGAGGCGGCGTCCCTTGATCCTGCCGCCGAAGCGGCGGTGTTTGCCCGAACCAACACCGGGGCGCTGCCGCGCGCCTCGACCACGGATTGTGCGGCACGACGCGCCTCGGCGTCTACAGTCATCACGTCGGCCAGGCTTCCGATCTTCGGCGCGCCCAGCCTGTTCAGAACTTCCGCAACGATTGCGGCAATATCAAGAAACCCGATACGACCGTCCAGAAACGCCTGGACGGCCACTTCATTGGCAGCGTTGAGCACGGCCGGGGCCCCCTCGCCAGCGCGAAGCGCCGACCAGGCCAGATTCAGCGCCGGAAAGCGTTCCGGGTCCGGCCGCTCGAAGGTGAGCTGGCCAATCGCCGCCAGGTCCAGGCGTTTGCTGGGAGTCTCGATTCGATCCGGCCAGGCGAGCGTATAGGCGATGGGCGTGCGCATGTCCGGCGTGCCCAGCTGGGCGAGCACCGAGCCGTCCACATACTCGACCATCGAGTGCACCACCGACTGGGGATGCACCAGCACATCCAGCTGATCAACCGAGACCGGGAACAGGTGGTGCGCCTCGATCAGCTCCAGCCCCTTGTTCATGAGCGTCGCCGAATCGATGGAGATCTTGGCGCCCATGGACCAGACCGGGTGGCTCAGCGCCTGCTCCCGCGTCACCTGCGCCATGTCCTCCCGGCTCATGCAGCGGAACGGCCCACCCGAGGCGGTCAGGATCACCCGCGCCACCCGCTCGGGGCGCTGGTAGTCGAACACCTGATGGATGGCGTTGTGTTCGGAATCCACCGGCAGCAGCCGCCCGCCGCTGTCGTTGGCAGCGCGCGTCACCAGGTCGCCCGCGCACACCAGCGATTCCTTGTTGGCGAGCGCGACGGTCGCGCCCCGCTCGGCGGCCTTCAGGGTCGGTTGCAGGCCCGCCGCGCCGACGATCGCCGACATCACCCACTCCGCCGGGCGCTCGGCCGCTTCCACCACCGCCTGCGCCCCGGCCGCCACCTCGATGTTGGTGCCGCTGAGGGCCTCCTTCAGCGCGCCATAGGCCTTCTCGTCGGCCACCACGGCCACCTCGGGCCGGAACGTCCGGGCCGCCGCCGCCAGCTCCACCACATTGCTGTTGGCAGTGAGCGCGACACACCGGTATTTCTCCGGGTTGCGCCCGATCAGATCGAGCGTCGAGCGGCCGATCGAGCCGGTCGCGCCAAGGATCGTGATGGGCCGTGCACTCACAGAATGGCTCCTATTCCCAGCCCGAGCAGTTCGGCCAGCGCCACGACGGCGGCCGCTGCGATCAGACCATCCACCCGGTCCATGATACCTCCATGTCCGGGGAGAATGCTGCCGGAATCTTTCACGTCGAACGCGCGCTTGAGCGCGGATTCACCCAGATCCCCCGCCTGCGCCACCACCGCGAGCGCCGCGGCCGCACCCGCCAGCAGGCCGGAGGCCTCCAGCGTCAGGCCAAACGCCGCGCCCAGCACCCAGCTCCCCAGCGCCGCCCCGGCCATGCCGCCGATGAGGCCGGACCAGGTCTTCTTGGGGGAGAGGCGCGGCGCCAGCTTCGGGCCGCCAAAGCGCCGCCCGGCGAAGTAGGCGCAGGTGTCGGTGAGCACCACCGCCAGCATCAGCCACAGCACCAGCCGGAAGCCCTCCGGCTGGCTGCGCAGCCACACCAGCGCCAGCCCGGGCACGGTGGCGTAGACCAGTCCCGCGCCAACCCAGCGGGCCGCACGCACCCTGGCCACCACGCCCACCAGCGCCAGAACCGCCCCCACCCCCGGCGCCAGAGCGGCGGCGACCGCCCAGCGGCCGCCGCTGGCGAGGCCGAAGCTGGCCGCCAGCACGGTGAGAGCGATCAGATAGAGGACGCGCGGGCTGGCCGCCCGGGTGATGGTGCACCACTCCCGCAGCACCAGCGCGCTGACGACCAGCGCCAGCGCGAGAAAGACCATGCCGCCCAGCCACAGCAGCCCCGTCGCGACGGCCGCCATCGCCACGCCGGCGACGGCGCGGGTCTTGAGGTCGGATGTGGCCTGAGCGTTCCCCCCCGCCACGGCTGCCTACCGTCCGCCGAAGCGCCGCTCGCGCTGCTGGTAATCCGCCAGGGCGGCTTCCAGCGCGTCACGGTCGAAGTCGGGCCACAGGCACGGCACGAACACCAGCTCGGCGTAGGCCGCCTGCCACAGCAGGAAGTTGGACAGCCGCTGCTCGCCCGAGGTGCGGATGATCAGGTCCGGGTCGGGGATGTCGCGGGTCAGCAGATGCTCGGCGACGGTCGCCTCGGTCACCGCCTCGGGATCGATGAGCCCGGCCTTGGCCTTGCGGGCAATCTCCCGCACGGCGGCGGTGATTTCCGCCTGCGCGCCGTAGTTCAGCGCCAGCACCAGCGTCAGGCCGGTGTTGTTCGCCGTCAGCGCCTCGGATTCGTTGACCAGCGCCACCACGTCGTCCGACAGGCGCGTGCGGTCGCCGATCACCCTCAGCCGCACGTTGCGGGCGTTGAGCTCCGCCACCTCGTTGCGCAGGTAATGGCGCAGGAGGCTCATCAGGTCGTCCACCTCCTCGGGCGGACGCTTCCAGTTCTCCGACGAGAAGGCGTAGAGCGTGAGGTAGCTCACGCCCATTTCGCCGCAGGCCGAGACCGTGCGCCGCACAGCCTCCGCCCCCTGACGGTGGCCGAGGGCGCGCGGCAGAAGCCGCCGTTTGGCCCAGCGGCCATTGCCGTCCATGATGATGGCGATGTGCCGCGGCGGCGGAGGCGCCGCCACGCGCGAGGGTGCGGTCGCGGTCAAAGTCGGCCTATCACTTCCCGAGGATCTCTTTTTCCTTGGCCGCCGCAGCGGCGTCGATCTCGCCGATGATCTTGTCGGTGAGCTTCTGGATCTCGTCGGCGCGGCGCTTGTGCTCGTCCTGGCCGATCTCGCCGTCCTTCTCCGCCTTCTTGAGGGCGTCCATGCCGTCCCGGCGCACGTTGCGCACGGCGATGCGGGCCTTCTCCGCATACTGGTTGGACAGCTTGGCCAGCTCCTTGCGGCGCTCCTCGGTCAGCTCGGGGATCGGCAGGCGGATGACCTGGCCCTCGGCGATCGGGTTGAGGCCGAGGCCCGACGAGCGCAGCGCCTTCTCCACCGCATGGGCGTTGGCGCGGTCCCACACCTGCACGGAGAGCATGCGCGGCTCGGGGGCAGTGACGGTGGCCACCTGGTTCAGCGGCATGTTGGCGCCATAGACTTCCACCACGATCGGATCGAGAAGCGAGGTCGAGGCCCGGCCGGTGCGCAGGCCGGCCAGGTCGTGCTTCAGGGTTTCCAGCGCGCCGCGCATGCGGCGCTCAAGATCGGCTTTGTCGTAGCTGCTCATGATGTCGTGCCCCGTTGTCAGGCGTCGTTGCTGATAATGGTTGCCGTGCCGGTGCCTTCAAGCACCCGGGCAAGGTTCCCGTGTTCGTGAATGGAAAAGACCACAATCGGAATGCGGTTGTCACGGCAAAGCGCGACCGCAGACGCATCCAGAACCTGAAGATTGTCGGCCAGAACCTTGTTGAAGCTCAAGGTCTCGTAGCGGCGGGCGGTCGGGTCCTTCTTGGGATCGGCGGTGTAGACGCCGTCCACCTGCGTGCCCTTGAGCAGGGCGTCGCAGCCCATCTCCGCTGCGCGCAGCGCCGCGGCCGTATCGGTGGTGAAGAACGGGTTGCCGGTGCCCGCCGCGAAGATGACGATCCGGCCCTTCTCCATGTGCCGCACCGCACGGCGGCGGATGTAAGGCTCGCACACGCTGGCCATCGGGATCGCGCTCTGCACCCGCGTCTCGACGCCCATGTGCTCAAGCGCGTTCTGTACCGCCAGCGCGTTCATGACGGTGGCGAGCATGCCCATGTAGTCGGCCGAGGCCCGGTCGAAACCCTTCGCGGCCGCGGCCAGACCGCGGAAGATGTTTCCGCCGCCCACCACCAGGCAGATCTGGAAACCGGCGTCCCGCGCCAGCTTCACTTCCACCGCAATCCGCTCCACCGTGGCCGGGTCGATGCCGTACTGCCCGGTGCCCATCAGGGATTCGCCGGAGAGTTTGAGGAGGACCCGGTTAAATCGCCGCCGCGCCGTCATAGTCCCCATCCCTCTCCCTGATCTCTCTTGCCCAGATCTTTGTTGTCTGGCGCGCTCCGGGCCGAATTGCCGGGCGCGCCTCCCAGACACGCAAAACCGGCCAGCACCTTAAAGGCGCTGACCGGTCCTGCCAACACTTCGGTTTAGTTCGAGCCGGCGGCAGCCGCAACTTCAGCCGCGAAGTCGCTGGTCTGCTTCTCGATGCCCTCGCCCAGCTGGAAGCGCAGGTAGCCCTTGAGGGTCACCGGCGCGCCCACGTCCTTGCCGGCCTGGGCAACCACGTCCGCCACCTTGGTCTTGCCGTCGATGACGAAGACCTGGTTCAGCAGCACCACCTCTTCCTTGAACTTGCGCAGCGCGCCTTCGACCATCTTGTTGACGATCTCGGCGGGCTTGCCGGAAGCAGCGGCCTTCTCGGCGGCAATGGCGCGCTCGCGCTCCAGGGTCTGCGGGTCGAGGCCGGTCTCGTCCAGCGCCAGCGGGCTGGCGGCCGCCACGTGCATGGCGATCTGCTTGCCCAGCGCCTCCAGCTTCGCCGCGTCACCAGCCGATTCGAGCGCGACGAGCACGCCGATCTTGCCGATGCCCGGGGCAATCGCGCCGTGCACGTAACCGGCGACCACGCCCTGCGACACCTCAAGGGTGCCGGCGCGGCGCAGCGACTGATTCTCGCCGATGTTGGCGATGTTCTGGGTCAGCTGCTCGGCCACGGTGCCGGTGCCGCCCGGGTAGGCCGCGTTGGCGACTTCGTTGATGTCGGAGGTGCCCTTCTCCAGCGCGATCTCGGTGACCACGCGGACGAAGTTCTGGAAAATCTCGTTCTTGGCGACGAAGTCGGTCTCGGAGTTCACCTCGACGACCGCGCCCTTGTTGCCGGCAACGGCAACGCCGATCAGACCCTCGGCGGCCACGCGGCCCGCCTTCTTGGCGGCAGCGGCCAGACCCTTGGTCCGCAGCCAGTCGACGGCCGCTTCCAGGTCGCCACCGGTCTCGTTCAGCGCCTTCTTGCAGTCCATCATGCCGGCGCCGGTCTTCTCGCGCAGTTCCTTCACCAGGCTCGCAGAAATCTCAGCCATGTCTCATCCCTTCGGTCTGATCGCAATCGTTCTCGCAACGTGCCGCCGCCGCGGATACCCCTCGCGGGCGGCGCGCCGACGCCTTTTTCGTCAACGGCTGCCCCGGCCGGGCCGAAGCATCACTCCGCGAACACGGGGGAATACGTTTGATACCGCGATGGCGTCCCGCAGATGCGGAAGCAACACGTCAATGCGTCCATGCTCTTGTCGAGCGGTAATCCGGGCTCTTGCGAGCGCACCCGGGAACGGGCCCGGGCGGATCGGGATCGACCCGGAGCGCGCAACCGCACGCCCCGGGTCGCCCGGTTTGGTCTTACTGAGCGGCCGGAGCGTCGGCCAGGGCCGGCTCCACCGGCTGCTCGAGAGCGCCGATGTCCTGACCCCTGCGAACCTGCTCGTTCACCTTGCCGTCGAGAACGGCGTCGGCGATGGCATCGCAGTACAGCTTGATCGCGCGGCTGGCGTCGTCGTTGCCCGGGATCGGGAACGCAATGCCGTCCGGCTTGCAGTTGGTGTCAAGGATGGCGACCACGGGGATGCCAAGGGTGTTGGCCTCGTGGATCGCGATGTTTTCCTTGTTGGTGTCGATGATGAAGATGACATCCGGCAGACCGCCCATGTCGCGGATGCCGCCCAGCGACTGGGCGAGCTTGTCGCGGTCGCGGGTCATCTTCAGAATTTCCTTCTTGGTGAGGCCCTGGGTCGAACCCGACAGACGCTCCTCGATCTGCTTCAGACGGCGGATCGACTGGCTGATGGTGCGCCAGTTGGTCAGCATGCCGCCGAGCCAGCGGTGGTTCACATAGTACTGGCCGCAGCGGGCAGCAGCCTCGGCCACCGGATCCTGAGCCTGACGCTTGGTGCCGACAAACAGAATCTTGCCGCCGGCAGCAGTCACATCACGGATGAACTGCAGCGCACGCGCAAAGAGCGGCACGGTCTGCGACAGGTCGATGATGTGGACACCATTGCGCTCGCCGAAAATGTACGGCGCCATGCGCGGGTTCCAGCGGTGGGTTTGGTGACCAAAGTGCGCACCAGCTTCCAGCAGCTGCTGCATCGTAACGACGGGAACCGCCATACGTTCTCTCCTTCTCCAGTTGTATCCGCCGCGGGGGTTTCGGCCTTTCGGCCCACCGGGAAGGCTCGCCCCCGCGTGTGAGATGGCGGCGGCATTACCCCAGCCCGCCCCGGAAATCAAGCCATCCGTTCCCGGAAAACAGGAGAAACGAAGCGGGACAGGACCTGGAAGCTCCACCCCTTCACAGGGGGGCCTTTCAATTCTTCACAAGGGGTCTCGGACCCCTGAAGTCTTCGCAAGGGGGTCTCGGACCCCCTTGCATCCCCCATTCGTTTCAACGCACCGCACCCGGCCTGACCGGCACAGCACTCTGGAACAAGGGCGCGGCCCAATCATGCCCAAGCGCGCTCCGATTGCACGGACCGCACCCGGTCAAACCGGCACCACGCGCTGGAACAAGGGTACGGCCCAATCATGCCCGAGCGCGCTCCAATCGCACGGACCGCACCCCGCCGAACCGGCGCCACACACTGGAACAAGGGCGCGGCCCAATCATACCCGGACGCGCTCCGATTGCACGGACCGCCCCCGGTCGAACCGGCACCACGCGCTGGAACACGGGCGCGGCCCAATCATGCCCGAGCGCGCTCCGATTGCACAGACCGCACCCGGTCGAACCGCCACCACGCGCTGGAACACGGGCACGGCCCAATCATGCCCGGACGCGTTCCGATTGCACGGACCGCACCCCGCCGAACCGGCACCACGCACTGGAACAAGGGCGCGGCCCAATCATGCCCGGACGCGCTCCGATTGCACGGGTCGCACCTCGCCGAACCGGCACCACGCGCTGAAACAAGGGCGCGGCCCAATCATGCCCGGACGCGCTCCGATTGCACGGACCGCCCCCGGTCGAACCGGCACCACGCGCTGGAACACGGGCGCGGCCCCTTTATTCCCCCCTTGCTGTTATTCCCCCATTCCTGAGGCGTCGGCCAAGAGGGCGCCGGAAACGCGGCCCGAAAAACGAACGGGAGTGCAGAGGGTCCAAGACCCTCTGCAAAAAAACAAATCAAATCAATGCGAAGCAGAAAACAACGAACGTTCCGCCTTACCCCGGAGTCCCCTCACCCCAGCGGCTGCCCGCCCATCACCAGCCGGGCGTCGTCGATGCCTGGCAGGGAGCGGAGGGCGGCGCACAGGTTGGGGTCGACCCGGTAGCGTTCGGGGAGCATGACTTCCGCCATACGTCCGGCGTCGAGGCGCAGGTGGAGCTTGACCCGTCCGCGCCCGCCCTTGCAGCGGTCCAGCAGCCCGGCCATTTGCGGGAACGGGTCGCGGGAGTGGATGAACACGGTGACCTCGGCCTGGGTGCGGTCGGCGAGTTGTTCGAGCGGGGTGACGCCGCGGATGGTGACGCGGGGGGCTTCGTCCCCGTCCCGCCACAGGAGTTCGCCGGCGATGAGGACCAGCTCGCCTGCGGCGGCGGCCCGTTCGATGCCCCCCTGAGCTTCCTCGTCGAAGCACATGCTCATGTACTGGCCGGACTGGTCGCTGATATCGACCATCAGGTAGCGGTTGCCCTGCTTGCCGTCGCGCGGCGGCGGCTGGCGCCAGCGGGCGGATTCGATCATGCCGGCCAGCGTGACGGGCATGCGGTTGCCGGTTGCGGGCGGTTCGGAGTTGATCGCCTGGGCGTAGGTGATGACGTTGTGCGCCCTGAGCACGTGGGTGTAGGCGTCGAGCGGATGGGCGGAGAAGTAGAAGCCGAAGGCTTCTCGTTCCTTGTCCATCAGCGTTGTCAGCGGCCAGGGCTCGGCGCGGGGCAGTTGCAGCGCCTGCGCCTCGACGCCGGTCGCCTCGCCGAACAGGCTCACCTGGGCGCTGGCCCGTGCCTCGGCGGCGGAGGAGGCGTAGTTCAGGATGGCTTCCAGCCCGGCGTGCACCGCCGCCCGGTTCGGCTCCAGCGAGTCGAAGGCGCCGCCTGCGGCCAGGCCTTCCAGCTGCTTCTTGTTGACGAGGCGCGGGTCGATGCGTTCGGCGAAGTCGGCCAGCGATTTGAACGGGCCGTTGGCCTTGCGTTCCTCGACCACCCCTTCCATGGCCTTCTCGCCCACGCCCTTGAGGGCCGCGAGGGCGTAGCGCACGGCGAGGGTCTGGCCGGAGGGGGTTGGCTCGGGCAGCGTCTCGACGGAGAACTCGGCCTCGGAGCGGTTCACGTCGGGCGGCAGCAGCGGCAGCTGGAGCCGCTTCATGTCCTCGACGAAAATGCTCAGCTTGTCCGTCAAGTGCATGTCGTAACACATTGACGCCGCGAAGAATTCCACCGGGTAGTTGGCCTTGAGGTAGGCGGTCTGGTAGGCCACCAGCGCATAGGCCGCCGCGTGGGACTTGTTGAAGCCGTAGCCCGCGAACTTGGCCACCAGTTCGAAGATGTGGTCGGCGGTCGCCACATCCACGCCCTTTTCCTTGGCGCCTTCGAGGAAACGGGCCTTCTGGGCGTCCATCTCCTCCTTTTTCTTCTTGCCCATGGCGCGGCGCAGCAGGTCCGCCTCGCCCAGGCTGTAGCCCGCCAGGATCTGGGCGATCTGCATCACCTGTTCCTGGTAGATGATGACGCCGTAGGTCTCGGCCAGCACCGGCTCCAGCCAGGGGTGCAGGTAGTCGGGCTCCTCCAGCCCGTGCTTGCGGTTGGCGTAGGTGGGGATGTTGTCCATCGGGCCCGGGCGGTAGAGCGCCACGAGCGCGATGATGTCCTCGAACTTGTCCGGCTTCACCATGGCCAGGGTGCGGCGCATACCCTCGGATTCGAGCTGGAACACGCCGACCGTGTCGCCGCGCGCCAGGAGGCCGAACGCCGCCGGGTCGTCCCACGGAATGCGCGAGAGATCGAGGTCGATGCCGCGCTGCTTGAGGAAGTCCACCGCCTTCTGCAGCACGGACAGGGTCTTGAGGCCGAGGAAGTCGAACTTCACCAGACCCGCCTTCTCCACCCACTTCATGTCGAACTGGGTGACCGGCATGTCGGAGCGCGGGTCGCGGTAGAGCGGCACCAGCTCGTCCAGCGGCCGGTCGCCGATCACCACGCCTGCCGCGTGGGTGGAGGTGTGGCGGTACATGCCCTCCAGCTTGAGGGCGATGTCGAACAGCCGGTCCGCGCCCTTCTCCTGGTAGCGCTTCTTGCGCAGTTCGGGCACCTCGTCGAGCGCCTGCACCAGCGTCTTGGGGTCGGCCGGATTGTTGGGGATCAGCTTGGAGATGGAGTCCACCTGGCCGTAGGACATCTGGAGCACGCGGCCCACGTCCTTCACCACCGCGCGGGCCTTCAGCTTACCGAAGGTGATGATCTGGGCCACCTGGTCGCGGCCGTACTTCTCCTGCACGTAGCGGATCACCTCGCCGCGCCGGGTTTCGCAGAAGTCGATATCGAAGTCCGGCATCGAGACGCGTTCCGGGTTGAGGAAGCGCTCGAACAGCAGGCCGAGGCGCAGCGGATCGAGGTCGGTGATCGCCAGGGCCCACGCCACCAGCGAGCCCGCGCCCGAGCCGCGCCCCGGCCCCACCGGAATCCCGTTGTCCTTGGCCCACTGGATGAAGTCGGACACGATGAGGAAGTAGCCGGGAAAGCCCATCTGGTTGATGATGCCCAGCTCGTACTCCAGCCGCTCGCGGTAGGCCTTCGCCTTCTCCTCCCGCGTCGCCTCGTCGTCCTCCGGCTTGAAGACGTGCTTCTCCAGCCGCGCCTGCAGGCCCTGGCGCGCCCGCTCCGACACCACCTCCGCCTCCGACATGCCGGGGGCGTAGTTGGGCAGGATCGGCTTGCGCACCGGCGCGGCGACGGCGCAGCGCTGGGCGATGACCACCGTATTGGCCAGCGCCTCCGGCACGTCCTGGAACAGCTTTTCCATCTGCCGGGGCGACTTGAACCACGTCTCCGGGTTGGAGCGGCGGCGGTTCGGCTCGTCCACGTAGCTGCTGTCGGCGATGCACAGCATGGCATCGTGCGCCGCGTGGAAATCCTGCGCCTCGTAGAGCACCGGGTTGGTGGCCACCAGCGGCACGCCCCGCTTGTGGGCCAGCGCGATGAGCTGCGGCTCCACCTTCGCCTCCGCCGCGTCGCCGATGCGGGTCAGCTCCACATAGAGCCGGCCGGGGAACAGCCCCTCCAGCCGGGTGAGATAGTCCTCGGCGGCCTGGCACTGGTCGGCTTCCAGCAGCCGCGCGACCGCGCCCTCGTAGCCCGCCGTCAGCGCGATCAGCCCGTCCGATTTCCCCTCGAACGCCTCCAGCGTCACATGGGGCGGCTCGCCCCCTTCCGTGCCTTCGAGGTGGGCGCGCGACACCAGCTTGATGAGGTTGGCGTAGCCGGTCTCGTTCTGCGCCAGCAGCACCAGGCTGTCGTAGGTGGCCCTGGGGCCGGTGAAGCTGTTGGTCTGGGCGCCCTCGACCGCCGGGCGCTTCACGCCGAGCAGGCAGCCGATGATGGGCTGGACGCCGGAGTCCATCAGGTAGTCGGAGAACTCCATGGCCCCGAACAGCACGTTGCGGTCCGTCAGCGCCGCCGCCGGCATATGGTGCTTGACGCACAGCTTGGCGATGTCCTTCGGGTGCATCGACCCTTCCAGCAAGGAATAGGCGGACTGCACCCTCAGGTGGACGAACCGGGTGGACGTGCTGGTGCTCATGCTCGCGTCGGAACCGCTGGAAACCGTTGGCAGGATGGCGAAGGCGCCGCCGTGCCGCGCCACATCTGCGCGATCCGCGCGCGAGGCGGCGACTCCCTCCGTTACGCCCTGTGTAGCGCCTCCCGCCGCCGTTGGGTAGCGCCAGCCGCGCCCCACCCGCCGCAAGAGGGCAGGCCCTGCAAACCGCACGCCGTCCAGGCGATCCCCGCCCACCCCGGCAAGGCCGAGGCCGAACAGCAGCAGGAGGGCAAGGAGCAGCGTCATGCCGCGAAGAATACGCCGTTCGGACGATCCCTCACAAGAACAAACAGGCAACCTACGACCATAAACCTGCCCGCGCCCTGCCCGTCCCCCCTGCTCCCGGCCGATTGCTCTTCACCGCCCCGGCGGTTACAACCGGGTCTTCTTTTTTCCCCCGGAGTGCGTTGCGCCGTCATGACCCAGTTCCGCCCCCGCCCGAAGGTTGAGCCGTTTCACGCCATCGGCATCTCCCGCCTCGCCCACGAGCTGAAGGTGCAGGGGCGGTCCATCATCCACATGGAGTTCGGCCAGCCCTCCACCGGCGCGCCGCAGCCGGCCATCGCCCGCGCCCACGCGGTGCTGGACGCCGACCCGATGGGCTACTGGGAGAGCGTGCCGCTCAAGCAGGCGCTTGCGGCGCGCTACCGCGCCGAATACGGCGTCGAGGTCGCGCCCCACCGCATCATCCCCACCTTCGGCGCGAGCGGCGCGCTGGTGCTGGCCTTCACCGCCCTGTTCCGCCCCGGCGACCGGGTGGCCCTGGCCCGGCCCGGCTATCCGGCCTACCGCAACACGCTGACCGCCATGCATCTGGAGCCGGTGGAGATCCCCTGCGGGCCCGAGAGCCGCTACCAGATCACCGCCGCGCACATCGAAGCGCTCAACCCCGCGCCGGCCGGCGTGATCGTGGCAAGCCCCGCCAACCCCACCGGCACCATGCTGACGGCGGACGAGCTGGCCGCCATTGCCGAGGTGTGCCGGCGGCGCGGCATCCGGCTGATCTCCGACGAGATCTACCACGGCCTGTGCTATGCCCACGCGCCCGCGACGGCGCTCGCCTTCTCGGACGATGTCATCGTCGTCAACAGCTTCTCCAAGTATTTCTCGATGGCGGGCTGGCGGCTGGGCTGGCTGGTGGTGCCCGAGAGCGAGGCCGAGGCCGTCTCCACCATTTCGGGCAACATGTTCCTGACGCCGCCCAGCCTTGCCCAGCACGCGGCGCTGGCCGCGCTCGGGGCGGATGACGAGCTGCGCGGCCATCTGGAGGTCTATCGCGCCAACCGCGCGCTGCTGCTTGAGCGGCTGCCTGCCATGGGCATCGGCAGGATCGCCCCGCCCGACGGCGCCTTCTACGTCTATGCCGACATCGGCCACCTCACCAACGACAGCCTGGATTTCTGCCGCCGCCTCGTGCGGGAGACCGGGGTGGCGCTCGCCCCGGGCATCGACTTCGACCCCGTCGAGGGCCAGCGGTTCCTGCGCTTCTCCTTTGCCGTTTCGACCCCGGAGGTGGAGGAAGCGCTGCGCCGGCTGGACGCCTGGCTGCCGCGCTGAGGCCGGCCCGGCTGCCCCTGCCCGGGGACTCTTCGGCAACGACCTGCCCCTTCCGCTCCTCGGTTCGCCCCGCATTGCGGAACATTGCCTCCCGCCCGGCCTTCTAGCCGGAGCATCGACCAACCAGAGGAGGCATCGATGGCACAGAACAAGAACCAGGGCGGCGGCCAGGGCGGCAAGATGAGCCGCGAGGAAGCCGGCCGCAAGGGCGGCGAGACCGTGAGCCAGGATCGCGAGCACATGGCCGAGATCGGGCGCAAGGGCGGCCAGCACTCCCAGACGGGCGGGCGCGGCGGCGGCAGCAGCAGCGGCGGCGGCCAGCAAGGCCAGCAGGGCGGCGGTACGAACAAGCGCTGACTGCCCGACGCTCTGGCAGACACGGAAACGGCGGCCTCGGGGCCGCCGTTTTCACGTTTCGCCAGGTGCCGGCGTCTCAGCGGTACTTCAGGCGATGGGCGTATTTCTCGCGGAACTTGCGCACCTTCGGCCCCACCACGGCGGCGCAGTAGGGCTGGTTCGGATTGTTGGCGAAATACTCCTGGTGGTAGTCCTCCGCCTGCCAGAAGGTGGTGGCGGGCGTCACCTGGGTCACGATCGGGTCGTCCCATTCGGCCTGCGCCGCCGCGATCGCCTTTTCGGCGGCCACCTTCTGGGCGTCGTTCAGGTAGAAGATGGCGGAGCGGTACTGCTCGCCCACGTCGTTGCCCTGGCGGTTCAGCGTGGTCGGATCGTGGATGTGGAAGAACACGTCCAGCAGCTCGTCGTAGCTGATCTGCGCCGGGTCGAACGTGATCCGCACCGCTTCGGCGTGGCCCGTGTCCTCGTCGCACACCTGGCGGTAGGTGGGGTTGTCCACGTGCCCGCCGATGTAGCCGGATTCCACCGAGTGGACCCCGACCAGGTCGTCGAACACCGCCTCCACGCACCAGAAGCACCCGGCTGCCAGAATGGCCGTTTCGGTTTGCGCCATAACTCGATCTCACGCTTGCCAGAAAAATGTGTAGAAGCAGCGGGAACGCATGAAACAAGGCCGGATGTCCCGGATGACCGCGCGCGCTGCCGCCGGACTATAGACCCGCCCGGCCCGGAATGGAAAGAGACGCCGTCATGACCCCACAGATCGAGCGTGCCCTCGGCGAGGTTCCCGCCCTGCTGCGGGAGACCGCCGAGCGGGTGATCCTCCCCCGCTTCCAGGCGCTTGCCAGCCACGAGATCCGGGAGAAATCCGGCGCGGATGATCTCGTCACCATCGCCGACGAGGAGGCCGAGGCGCTGCTGACCGAAGGCCTCCTCAAACTCCTCCCCGGTGCGCTGGTGGTGGGCGAGGAAGCGGTCGCCGCTGCGCCGGAGGTCATTCACCGGCTGGCCGCCGCCGAGCCGGTGTGGGTGATCGACCCCATCGACGGCACCGCCAACTTCGCCAGCGGCGATCCCCGGTTCGCCGTGATGGTGGCGCTGGTGCAGGGCAACGAAACCCGCGCCGCCTTCGTCTACGACCCGCGGGGCGACCGCATGGCCGAAGCCCGCCCCGGCGGCGGTGCCTACATCAACGGCGCGCGGGTCCGCCTGCCGGCGCGTCGACCCGGCCCGGTGCGGGTTTCCGTCTCGGTGCGGTTCTGGCCGCCCGAGATCACGGCCGCCGCCCGGCTGGACACCATCGAGCAGGTCGAGCCCATGATGTGCGCCGGCCACGAATATCTGCGCCTCGTCGCGGGCGGGATCGATGCCGCCTCCTACTGGCGCCTCCTGCCCTGGGACCATGCCGCCCCGGCCCTCATCGCGCTGGAAGCGGGGGCGCGGATCGCCCACCCGGACGGCAGCCTCTACCGCCCCTACTGCGCCCCGCGCCTCGGGCTCATCGCCGCCCACCCGGATGTCTGGGACGAAGCCTGCCGCGCCTCCTACCCGGACCTGTCGCTGGTGCCCGGCACCGCTGCTCACCGCCGAGCCGACGACCGCTTACGGGGCGGGCCAGCCTGGCCAGCCTGACAATCTGCCTCAGCTCGCCGACAGGCGGCGAACTTCTCCAGCCCTGTCGCGTTAGCTACGGGAGTGGCAGCCTGTAATGAACTCGGGCGGTCTGCGATCGGGCAGGCCGCCATTTTTTTGTCACGACCATGGGCCATCTGCCCCGCGAAAATTTTTTGGGGACCAGACGGAATAAATGACCGCCCTGGTCCGTACATGGGGCATGACGGACAAATCCTTCGACGTGGTTGGTTTGCTGCCGGCGCTGCTGCGCTATGCGCGCGCGCTCGTCCGCGAGCCGGCCGACGCGGAGGAGCTGGTCCACGAGACCCTGGTGCGGGCCTACGAGCGCCGGGGCTCCTATGACGACCGCCGGGCGCTGCGCCCCTGGCTGTTCTCCATCCTGCACAACCAGTTTGTCGACGGCCACCGCCGCCGCCAGATGGAGGAGAAGGCGGTCGAGACCATGGCAGCCGAGACCATGGCGGCCGCGCCTGCCCCGCTTCCGGTCGATGCCGACACCCGGGTGCAGCTCTGCCAGATCCATCAGGCGTTCACCCGCCTGCCCGAGGCCCAGCGCGCCGCGCTCCACCTGGTGGCGGTCGAGGGGCTGTCCTACCAGGAAGCCGCCGAGGCGCTCGGCATTCCGGTCGGCACCCTCATGTCCCGCCTGTCCCGGGCGCGCGCGAGCCTGAGGGAGTTCGACCTCGCGGCCGCGCCCGCGTCGAGGCCGGCTCCGTCCTCTTCCGTTCCGCTCAAACTGGTTAGGGGTTCCAATGGCGAGAAATGATTTCCCCCAACCGTCCTCGATCACCGAGTTCGACTTGCAGGCCTACATGGACGGGCAACTGGATGATGCCCGGCGCATCGAGGTGGAGGACTATCTGTCCCGTCACCCGGAGGCGGCGGCGGACCTGATGGCCGCCCTGCGCACCACCGATGCCCTGCGCCTGTTCGCCCAGAGTCAGGATGCGCCCTCCGGCCGCCTTCTGGAGGACGCCGTCCGGCTCCAGCAGGGGCTGAAGCGCCAGTCGTGGCGCCGCCATGCGCTCCGGCTCACCGGGCTGGCGGCGGCCATCACCGTCGGCTGGATCGTCGTCAGCGCCATCCAGCCGTTCGGCAGCGCCAACCAGCGCAGCGAGGCCGCAACGCTGGCCTTTGTGGACGACGCGCTGGATGCCCAGCGGGCACTCAACCTGCGCCAGCGCATGGTCTCGCAGATCGAGGCGGTCAACTACGATCCGGTCGAGCTGTGGACGGAGACCAGACTGGCCCTGCCCGAGCTGCCGTCGACCTGGACCGTGCACGACGTGCAGGTCTACCCCTGGGATGAAGGCTACAGCATCGGCGTCACGGCCGATGCGGGCTCGCTCGGCGTCGTCACCCTGTTCGTCGCCCCGCGCCCGTCCGACCTGACTTCCGAATTTCATGTCACGACGGTTGGCGAGGGAACGGCGGCCTTCTGGCAATCCGGCGACCTCGCCTACGCCCTCGTGGGCAAGGCGCCCGAGGCTGATCTGCAAGCCGCAGCCACACAATTGCTGGCGAGCCTGAACGACATGGCCGCCGGCAGAAGCGCCGCGGCTCATCCCCCCGCCCACTGACCGTCCAACCCGTTGCGTCTGCATCCCCTGTCACTGTTCTGTTCTGGATTGTTCCCCCATGCTTGCTGATTTGCACGAGGCCCCCTCCAGCCTGACCATCAACACGGACGTCTGCATCATCGGTAGCGGCGTTGCCGGACTGACCCTTGCCCGCACGCTGCTGGCCCGCGGCGTTCACGTCTGCCTGCTGGAAAGCGGCGGACGCGATCACGAGGACCCCATCCACCGTCTCGGGGATGGCGACAACACCGGCTTCCCTTACTACGAGCTTCAGGAATCCCGGCTGCGTCTGCTCGGCGGCACCACCGCCATCTGGGGCGGCCGTCTGGCGGAGCTGGACCCCGAGGATTTCGAGGCCAAGCCGTGGGTGCCGCACAGCGGCTGGCCCATTTCCAAGGACGACCTCGCGGAACACTACCGGGCCGCGTGGAAGACCTTCGACATGCCCGCCGAGGCCGAGGTGCCGGGCTGGCTGGATGCCGAGGCGAAGCGTCTGGCGCAGGCGTCCGATTCCGCCCTTGAGGTGGGCTACTGGCGGTTCGACACCCGCTTCAACCGCTTCACCCACCGCAACATCGAGGACGTGACCGGCCATCCGCGGGCGCAGGTCTGGCTGCATGCCACCGTCACCCGCATCCAGGCGACGGAGGACGGCAGCCGCATCGACCACGTGGTTGCCCGCGACATGGCCGGACACAAGGCCATTGTTCGCGCCCAGCGCTATGTGCTGGCGGCGGGCGGCATCGAGAATGCCCGCCTGCTGCTGGCCTCCAACGATGTGTGGAAGAACGGTCTCGGCAATGCCTACGATCAGGTGGGCCGCTACTTCATGGAACACCCCCACGCGCGGGGCGGACGGGTTGTCACCGAGCGCAGCTGGCCGCTGCTCAAGGTGCTGGCCCGCTCCCACCGGCACCGGGGCACCCGCCTCGCCGCGCTCCTGCGCCCGAGCCGGGCACTCCAGGAGCGCGAGGGCATTCTCAACACCGCCTTCACCCTGGGCGCGCGCCAGTCGGCGGATGCGTCCATGTTCCTGCCGCTCAAGCTCTATAACACGCTCAAGCACCGCCTGCCGCCGACCGAGGCCGGGCGGCGGCTGTGGATGTTCACCAAGCAGAGCGCGGTCTGGCTGCACGAGCACATCGACCCGCTGCGCCCCTGGCTGCTGCTGAAGTCCGGGCGGCGCGAGCTGGCCATTGTGGTGCGGGCCGAGCAGGCGCCCAACCCGTCGAGCCGGGTCCGCCTCGGCAACCGGCGCGACGCCTTCGGCATCCCCCGGGTGGAGCTGGACTGGCGCTTCGCCGACATCGACAAGCGCACCCTCCAGGTGATCAACCGCCATTTCGACGCCATGCTCCAGCGCACCGGGCTGGGCCGGGTCGAGACGCAGGACTGGCTGAACGAGGACGGCCCGCTGTGGCAGACCGATCCGCTCATCAGCTCCCACTCGTTCGGCGGCTATCACCACATGGGCACGACCCGCATGTCGGCCAGCCCGCGTACCGGCGTCGTCGACGCGGATTGCCGGGTCCACGGCATCGACAACCTCTACGTGGCGGGCAGCTCCGTCTTCCCCACCTCCGGCTGGGCCAACCCCACCCTCACCATCGCGGCCCTGGCCGTGCGGCTGGGTGAGCACCTGGCCGTCCGCAAGGAGCGGGAGGACGTTTTCGTCCCGCAGACCATCTATTCGGCCCCGCAGAAGGTTGCGGCGCGCTGAGACCCTTCGGTAGCTGATCACCTACCTGCCTGGCCGGAGCCTCCCGCTCCGGCCTTTTTTCTTCCCGCAATCGGGACTGTTTTTTTTCGCGGAGGGTCGCGGACCCTCCGCACCTCCCTTCATTTTTTCGGGCCGCGTTTCCCTGCGTGCCGGAGAGACAAAAAAAGGGACGCGGCCCCAAAGGCTGCGTCCCTGCAAGCGAACGGGAGGTGCAGGAGGGGCAAGCCCCTCCTGCAGGAAACTCTCCCGGAAAGCCCTACTCCGCGGCGGCTTTCACCTCTGCCGGAGCCTTGTACGTCAGCACCGGCTGGCGGGCGGCGCGGGTTTCGTCGAGCCGCTTGACCGGCGCGAAGTGCGGCGCGGCCGTGAAGCGCTCCTTGTCACCGTTCTTCGCCGCTTCCGCCAGCGCGCGCAGCGCACCAATGAACTCGTCGAGCGCGGCGCGGCTTTCGGTTTCCGTCGGCTCGATCAGCATGGCGCCGTGGACCACCAGCGGGAAGTACATGGTCATGGGGTGGTAACCCTCGTCGATCATCGCCTTGGCGAAGTCGAGGGTGGTCACGCCCGTGTCCTTGAGGAAGCGGTCGTCGAACAGGGCCTCATGCATGCACGGACCCTCGAACGCCGGGGTCATCACATCCTTCAGCCGGGCCATGATGTAGTTGGCATTGAGCACCGCATCCTCGGCGGCCTGACGCAGGCCGTCCGCGCCGTGGCTCAGCATGTAGCTGGCCGCGCGCACGAACATGCCCATCTGGCCGTGGAAGGCGACCATGCGGCCGAAGCTCCTGTCGCCGCCCTCGCCCAGGTGCTCCACCAGCTCGAACCGCTCCGCCGTCTTGCGGACATACGGCAGCGGTGCGAACGGGGCCAGCGCCTCGGAGAACACCACCGGACCCGCACCAGGACCGCCGCCGCCGTGCGGCGTGGAGAAGGTCTTGTGCAGGTTGATGTGCATGGCGTCGATGCCCAGGTCACCCGGGCGCACCTTGCCCATGATGGCGTTGAAGTTCGCGCCGTCGCAGTAGAAGAACGCGCCGGCCGCGTGCACGGCCTCGGCGATCTTGATGATGTCCGGCTCGAACAGGCCGCAGGTGTTCGGATTGGTCAGCATGATCGCCGCCACATCCGGGCCCAGCCGCGCCTTCAGCGCCTCCAGATCCACCCGGCCGTTGGGGCCCGCCGGAATCTCCTCGACGCGATAGCCGCAGAAGGCCGCCGTCGCCGGGTTGGTGCCGTGGGCCGATTCCGGCACCAGCACCACCTGGCGGACATCGCCCCGGGCTTCGAGCGCGGCGCGGATGGTGAGCAGGCCGCACAGCTCGCCGTGGGCGCCCGCCTTGGGCGACATGGCAACGCCCGCCATGCCGGTCAGCTCCAGCAGCCAGTGGGCGACCGTATCGATCAGCTCCAGCGCACCCTGCACCGTGTCCTGCGGCTGGAGCGGGTGAATGTCCGCAAAGCCCGGCAGCCGCGCCATCTTCTCGTTGAGGCGCGGGTTGTGCTTCATGGTGCAGGAACCCAGCGGGAACAGGCCCATGTCGATGGCGTAGTTCTTGCGGCTGAGGCGGGTGTAGTGACGCACTGCCTCCGGCTCGGAGAGGCCCGGCAGGCCGATGGCCGCCTTGCGCTCCAGCCCGCCGAGGCGCGAGGCCACCTTCGGCGCCTCCGGCACATCGACGCCGGTGCGGTCGATGCGGCCGATCTCGAAGATCAGCGGTTCGTTGAGGTCGAGGCCCTTGTGGCCGGTGAAGGTGGCAAAGCCTTCACCCGACGCGGCGTCGCCGGCGCCCGTGGGACGTCCCTGGCGGTTCAGCATGACAGCACCTCCTCAAGACCCTTGGCCAGGGCCTCGATGTCGGATTCGGTAACGGTTTCGGTCACGGCCAGCACGACGCCGTCGTGCAGGGCCGTCTCGGTCGGGTAGAGGCGGCTCAGCGCCACGCCCGCCAGGATGCCCCGGTTGCCCAGCTCGCGCACCACGTCGCGGGAGGGCTTGCTCAGGCGGATGGTGAATTCGTTGAAGAAGGTGTCGTTCACCACGGTGACGCCCGGCACCTTCGCCAGCCGCTCGGCGGTCTGCACCGCGCGGGCGTGGTTGAATTCGGCGAGCCTCCGCAGGCCGGCTTCGCCGAGCAGGCTCAGGTGAATGGTGAACGCCAGCGCGCACAGCCCCGAGTTGGTGCAGATGTTGGAGGTCGCCTTCTCGCGGCGGATGTGCTGCTCGCGGGTGGAGAGCGTCAGCACATAGCCCCGGCGGCCGTCCGCATCGACGGTCTCGCCGCACAGGCGGCCCGGCATCTGGCGCACGAACTTCTCGCGGCAGGCGAACAGGCCCAGGTACGGACCGCCGAAGTTGAGGCCGTTGCCGATGGACTGGCCCTCACCCACCACGATGTCCGCGCCCATCTCGCCCGGCGACTTCATGAGGCCGAGCGAGACGACTTCCGTCACCACCACCACCAGCAGCGCGCCGTTGGCGTGGCAGGCCTCCGCCAGTTCGGAGAGGTCCGCCACGTGGCCGAACAGGTTCGGGTTCTGCACGACGACGCAGGAGGTCTCCTTGTCGATCCGGGCGAGCAGCTGCTCGTAGTCGCCGCCAGGCTTGCCCTCGGTGAGCGCAGGCGTGCCGACGACCAGCTCGTCGCCCGTCACCTTGGCCAGCGCCCTGGCCACGTCCACGTAGTGCGGGTGGACGCCCGCCGAGATCAGCGCCTTTTTCCGGCGGGTGATGCGGCGGGCCATGAAGATGGCCTCGGTGGTGGCGGTCGAGCCGTCGTACATGGAGGCGTTGGCCACCTCCATGCCGGTCAGCCGCGCCACCTGGGTCTGGAACTCGAACAGATACTGGAGCGTGCCCTGCGCGATTTCCGGCTGGTACGGCGTGTAGCTGGTCAGGAACTCGCCGCGCTGGATCAGGTGGTCCACGCTTGCCGGCACATGGTGCTTGTACGCGCCGCAGCCGATGAAGAACGGCACCTGGCTTGCCGCCGTGTTGCGGCCGGCCATACGCGAGAGCGTGCGCTCGACCTCAAGCTCGCTGGCGTGGTTGGGCAGCGTCTTGACGGGCTCCTTCAGCAGGGCCGACGCGGGCACATCCCGGAACAGTTCGTCGATGTGCTTGACGCCGATCTCCGCCAGCATTGCCTGGCGGTCGGCATCCATGTGGGGCAGGTAACGCATCCCGGTTCCTCGAGAACAGAAGTTAGGCGAGGCTCGCCACGTAGTCCTTGTAGGCCGCCTCGGTCATGAGCGCGTCCAGTTCGGCAGCGTCGGACAGGCGGACGCGGGCAAACCAGCCCTCGCCCTCGGCGCCGGAGTTCACGAGGCCCGGCTCGCCGTTGAGGGCATCGTTCACCTCGACCACCTCGCCCGAGACCGGCGCATAGACTTCCGAAGCCGCCTTCACCGACTCCACCACGGCGAGTTCATCGCCCTGGGAGACGGTGCGGCCGATCTCCGGCAGCTCCACATACACCACGTCGCCCAGCTGGCCCTGCGCGTAGTCGGTGATGCCCACGGTGCCGGTGTCGCCCTCGACCCGCACCCACTCATGATCCTTGGTGAAATAGACGGTCATGAACCTTACCCCTTTTGGCCTTACGCCTGTTGGCTGGAAAAACGAACGTAACGATGCGGCACGAACGGCATCGGCACCACGGTCGCCGGCAGCTGGCGGCCGCGCACATCGATGAGAAGCCGGGTGCCGTCGGCGGCATGGGCGGCATCGACAAACGCCATGGCGATCGGCGCGTCCACCGTCGGCCCGAAGCCGCCGCTGGTGACAACGCCGATGACCTGGCCGTCCCCGGCCAGCACGTTCGCGCCCTCGCGGGCGGGCTGGCGGCCCTCCAGCTTCAGCCCGACGCGCTTGCGGGCGGTGCCGTTCAGGATCTGGTTCAGCACCACCTCCGCGCCGAGGAAGCCGCCCTCGATCTTGCGCCGCTTGGAAATGGCGAAACCGAGGCCGGCCTCGACCGGCGTGATCTCGGTGGAAAGGTCATGGCCGTAGAGCGGCAGGCCCGCCTCCAGCCGCAGGGAGTCGCGCGCGCCAAGGCCGATGGGCTTCACCTCCGGCTGGTCCAGCAGCGCGCGGGCGAAATCGGTTGCAATGCTTGCGGGCAGCGAAATCTCGAAGCCGTCCTCGCCGGTGTAGCCGGAGCGGGACACCCACAGCGGAGTCCCCTCCCAGTTGAACCGGCCGGCGGTCATGAAGGTCAGGTTGACGACGCCCGGCACCAGGCGCGACAGGGCCTCCACCGCCTTCGGGCCCTGGAGCGCCAGCAGCGCCAGGTCGTCCCGGTAGGTCACCGTCACGCCCTTCGGCTCCAGGTGGCGGCGCATGTGGGCGATGTCGTCGTGCTTGCACGCGCCGTTGACGACCACATAGAGGTCCTGCTCCCGGCGGGTGATCATCAGATCATCAAGCGTGCCGCCCGTCTCGTTCAGCAGCAGCGAGTAGCGCATCCGGCCCGGTTGCAGGGCGCGGATCTCGCCCGGTACGAGGGTCTCGAGCGCGGCGTCCGCGTTGTCGCCGCTCAGCAGCACCTGCCCCATGTGGGAGACGTCGAACAGCCCCGCGCTGTCGCGGGTCCAGCGGTGCTCGGCCATGATGCCGGTCGGGTACTGCACCGGCATGGCGTAGCCGGCGAACGGCACCATGCGGGCGCCCAGCGACACATGAAGGTCATAGAGCGGCGTGCGGGCGAGGTTTTCTGCGGGCGCGTCGGCCATAGGGTCTTCTCCGTGACAAAAGCCGTCCCTTGTCGGACGAGTTTGCCCCCTCTGTCACGGAACCTGAGAGCTTTCGCGAGCCGCCGTTGGACCGGCAGCCGCTTACCCCTTCGGTGATTCGCAAGGGTCCCTCGGGAAGGGACGCCCCCGCGAATGCTTTCCAGAGTGCTGTTCACCGGCGCGGTTCTTTTGCCTGAGAGATTCCGGGGCGGTTGCTCCTTCGGCGCCGGACGGTGGTGCCCGCCGGCCTCTCCCGCGCTGGTGTCGGATTGCTCCGCAGCCCGCACACCCTATGAGTCGCGCACGCCAAGTCAACTGTTTGTCAGATGAAGCCTGCGCGATTCACGGTGCTAGTGGGCGATGTTGTAGTAAACCTGCGCATCGGTGAGCTGGAAGCCCACCAGAATTTCAAAGCCGCTGGCCTTGGGCTTGGCGTCGAAGAACAGGTCCTCCGGCTGCACCGGCTCGCCGCGCTTGCGCTTCTTCTTCTTTTTGTCCTGATCGTGGTCGGGCCCGGCCAGCTTGAGTGCTTCGGCCCGGTCGATCGCCGCCTGCACGGTCTGCACCGCCTCGGTGCGCACACTGCCCGGCTCGAAGGTGAGCGTGGCCTCGTAGACCTGCTTGGAGACGATCTGATTGCCCTCCTTCACCACCGCCACGAAGTAGGGCACGGTGATGGTCTGGGCCGCCGCCGCATTGGGACGCTGCGCGCCGATGGTGAAGCGCAGGTTGTTCGTCACCCTGGGCGCGCTTTCCACGCAGTGGTTTTCCAGGCCGAAGATGGTGGCGCTCGCCACCACCGCGTCCGCCGTGCGGCTGGAGGGCGGCGAGAAGAAGGTGAGCGAGCCCGCGTGCTGGGGCACGGCGGTTGCCGGGCACAGGGTGCGCCGCACCTCCAGCGGGTTGCTCGCGCACCCGGCCAGCAGCGCCGAGGCCGTCACCGCCACGAGGCCAGCCTTGCCCCAGAAACCGCCCCTGCCCGCCAGACGGCGCAGGTTCGTCAGAGCGTCAATTCCCTTGGCTGGCATCATTCCAGTGGCCATGCATACCTCTCCCGCCGACAATTGCGGCCCGCACAGTAGGCAGGCTTCGCTCCAGACGCAAGCGAGCCGCTCGACGCCTTGCGTCGAACGGCTCGCGAAACCTTCGGCCCCCGGGCCGATGCGGAGATTAGCTGAGCTTCCAGCTGATCGGCACCACCAGGCTGGTCACGCCGGCCGGCGGCGGCGGGAAGCTGCCGATCTTGGTCATGATCTTCTCGGCCTCGCGGTTGAGAATATCCGAGGAGGTGGCCTCCACCAGCTCGACGCCGGTGATTCGGCCGCTCGCATCCATCGTCACCTTGACCTTGGCCGTGCCTTCCTCGCCGCGCACCTGCGCCGAGCGGGGATAGCTGAAGTTGTCAGCGATCAGCTGGGCAACCTTCTTCTGCCAGGCCGCGTCCTGCGCGTGGGCCGGAGAGACGGCGCCGGTTACGGCCGCTGCGGCAGTCGCCGCGAGAGCCATCGTGCGAGCAAACTTCCCGAACATCTTCTTCTTCTGCCTTTCTCGATCCTCGGTGACTCAAAACGGTTGCGGACGGCATCGTTAGTTGCGCGTAACGCCCCGATCACCATTCTTGACCTAGATCAAAAAGGTAAATGATCAGTTGACGTAATGATGTATCTTTATTCGAGCAACGATCGCCCCTAGCACCCACCGCCAACCGGCAATGAAATGACGCAGCCGGCCGGCGGGAACCGCCGCCTGAGACAATTCCGGCGTTTGTTTTGGCGGCCAATCCGGCTATAGACCGGCCCATGACCCTGCCTTCCCTTTCCGTACTGGTCGCCAATCCGCGCGGGTTCTGCGCGGGTGTGGATCGCGCCATCAAGATCGTCGAGCTGGCCATCGAGCGGTTCGGCGCTCCGGTTTATGTCCGGCACGAAATCGTGCACAACCGCTTCGTCGTGGAGACGCTCCAGGCCAAGGGCGCGGTGTTCGTCGACGAGCTGGACGAGGTGCCGGAAGGTGTGCCGGTGATCTTCTCCGCCCACGGCGTGCCCAAGTCGGTTCCGGCCGAGGCGGAGCGCCGCCGGATGCTCTATGTGGACGCCACCTGCCCGCTGGTGAGCAAGGTGCACCGGGAGGCGGAGCGCCATTCGGCGCAGGGGCGGCACATCCTGATGATCGGCCACGCCGGCCACCCGGAGGTGATCGGCACCATGGGGCAGCTGGAGGAAGGCGCCATCTCGCTCATCGAGACCGCCGAGGACGCCCGCACCATCGAGGTCGAGAACCCGGAAAACCTCGCCTACATCACCCAGACCACCCTGTCGGTGGACGACACGGCCGAGATCGTCTCCATTCTTCAGGAGCGCTTCCCCGCGCTCGAAGGCCCGAAGAAGGAGGACATCTGCTACGCCACCACCAACCGGCAGGATGCGGTGAAGGCCATTGCCGACCGTGCCCAGCTGGTGCTGGTCATCGGCGCGCCCAACTCCTCCAACTCGCTCCGGCTGGTGGAAGTGGCGGAGCGCTGCGGCGCGCGGGCCCGGCTCGTTCAGCGGGCGGGCGATATCGACTGGTCGTGGTTCGAGGGTGTCGCCTGCGTCGGCATCACCGCCGGGGCGTCCGCGCCCGAGGTGCTGGTGGAGGAAGTGATCGGTGCGCTCGGCACGCGGTTCACGCTCGCCATCGAGCACGTCACCACCACCACCGAGGATATCGAGTTCAAGCTGCCGCGCGCCTTGACCGCCTGATACCGGATACTTGTCGACGACCGAAGGAAGGAAGCGAGGGGGGCCGCGTGGCAGTCTACACCCATGTATCGACCGAGGCGCTGGAAGCGTTTCTGGCGGACTTCGACATCGGCGGCCTACTCAGCGCCAAGGGCATCGCCGAGGGCGTCGAGAACAGCAACTACCTGATCGAGACCGAGCAGGGCCGCTTCATCCTCACCCTCTACGAGAAGCGGGTGCGGGTGGAGGACCTCCCCTACTTCCTGGGGCTCACCGGTCATCTGGCGGACCGCCACCTGCCGGTGCCGCGCCCCATTCCCAACCGGGCGGGCGAGACCCTGCACCGGCTGGCGGGCCGCCCCGCCTGCCTCATCGAGTTTCTCTCCGGCGTCTCGGTGACCGAGCCGACGGCCGAGCAGTGCCGCAACGTGGGCGCGGCGCTGGCGCGCCTGCACCTGGCGGCGGCGGACTTCCCCCTCACCCGGCCCAATGACCTGTCGGTCGAGGGCTGGCGGCGGCTGGCCTCCAGCATCCGCGCCGAGGCGGACGGCATCGCGCCGGGCCTGCGCGGGCTCATCGACACCGCCCTCGCCGAAATCGGCGCGGCCTGGCCCCAGGGGCTGCCCTCCGGCCCCATCCATGCCGACCTGTTCCCGGACAACGTGCTGGTGCACGGGGCGGCGGTCACCGGCCTCATCGACTTCTACTTCGCCGCAAACGACGCCTGGGCCTATGACGTGGCCGTGTGCCTCAACGCCTGGTGCTTCAGCAGCGACGGCCACACCTATCACCAGCCGCTGACCGACGCGTTCCTCGCGGGCTACGAGAGCGTGCGTCCGCTGGAGCGGGCCGAGCGCGCCGCCCTGCCCCTCCTCTGCCAGGGCGCGGCGCTGCGCTTCCTGCTCACCCGCGCCTACGACTGGGTGAACACCCCCGCCGATGCCATCGTCACCCGCAAGGACCCGCTGGCCTACGCCCGCCGACTCACCTTCTTCCGGGAGCAGGCCGCCCGCCTGTTCGCGGTGGCATCATGAGCGAGCGGGCGACGGTCGAAATCTTCACCGATGGCGCCTGCTCCGGCAATCCGGGCCCGGGCGGCTGGGGCGCGATCCTGCGCGCGGGCGAGCACGTCAAGGAAATCCACGGCGGCGAGCCCCACACCACCAACAACCGCATGGAGCTGATGGCGGCCATCGAGGCGCTGCGCGCGCTCAAGCGGCCCTGCCATGTGGTGCTGACCACGGACAGCGTCTACGTGCGCGACGGCATTACCAAGTGGATGTTCAACTGGCAGCGCAACGGCTGGAAGACGGCGGACAAGAAGCCGGTCAAGAACGCCGAGCTGTGGCAGGCGCTGGCCGAGGCGGCCCGCCCGCACAAGATCGAGTGGCGCTGGATCAAGGGCCACTCCGGCCACCCGGAGAACGAGCGCGCCGACGAACTGGCCCGCCTCGGCATCGCGGAAATCCGCCGGGGCGCCTGAGTCAAACTTGCTGCCAGCAATTTAAGAATGCTGGCCGACCCGGCCGCCCCAAGGCTATCATCCGCGCCGTCATTCATCTTCGGGGGCACCTGGAATGCTCAAGGAATTCAGAGAATTCGCCCTGCGCGGCAATGTGCTCGACCTGGCGGTCGGTGTCATCATCGGCGCGGCGTTCAACAAGATCATCGATTCGGTCGTCAACGACCTCATCATGCCGCTGGTCTCGGCCATTGTCGGCACGCCGGATTTCAGCAACCTCTACCTCAAGCTCGGGGAGGTCCCGGCCAACTTCGAAGGGCCGGAGACCTACCAGTCGCTGGTGGCGGCGGGCGTGCCCGTGCTGGGCTACGGCCAGTTCATCACCGTGGCGCTGAACTTCATCCTGCTGGCGTTCGTCGTCTTCTGGATCGTCAAGGGCGCGAACATGCTGCGCCGTCCGGCCAAGGAAGAGGCTCCGGCCGCGCCGCCGCCGACGCCCGAGGACGTGCAGCTGCTGCGCGAAATCCGCGACGTGCTGAAGGCGAAGTCGTAAGGCCCGGCACGGCAGCAGAGGCAACACCAGAAGAAAAAGATCCAAAAGAAGAAATGGCAGGAGGGGCTTGCCCCTCCTGCACATCCCTTAACCGGGATCGGGGCGTGCGCGAGAGAGACGGGCACGCCCTTTTCTGTTTGCGGATTCTATCTGCGGAAGCGCGCCGGGCTGTAGGCCGCCGGGTCCACGCCCGCTGCCCTCAGGGCTTCGGGCACGGGCTCGCCCTTGAGGAGGCTGGCGCACAGCGCCCCGGCGGCGGGCGCGGTCTGCATACCGAAGCCGCCCTGCCCCGCGCACCAGAAGAAGCCCGGCACGTCCGGCTCGAAGCCGTAGACCGGCACCCGGTCCGGCGCGAAGGTCCTGAGGCCTGCCCACACCCGCTCGGGGCGGCCGATGGTCAGCGTCGT
This sequence comes from Pedomonas sp. V897, assembly GCF_051304405.1. NCBI lineage: Bacteria > Pseudomonadati > Pseudomonadota > Alphaproteobacteria > Sphingomonadales > Pedomonadaceae > Pedomonas > Pedomonas sp. V897. The sequence continues at coordinate 342,171 of NZ_JBPPGG010000002.1, read as the reverse complement.
CGCCTTCTCCAGCCGGTCGAGCGCCACCGCCACGTCCAGCTCCTCCGGCTGGGCATCGCACGGCACGGTCGGAGTCTCGTCATGGGGAGAGAGCCAGTAGGTGCCCGCGTCCGGCTTGAAGTAGAAGCTGCCGTCCACATCCAGCACCAGCGGCATCTCGGGGCGAAACTCCCCGGGCGGCACCCGCAGCACCACCATGGTCCGGCGCATCGGCGTCAGGCCAACGGGCGCGACGCCCGCCAGCCGCGCCACCTCGTCCGCCCAGGCGCCAGCGGCGTTGACGACCGTGGGCGCAGCGTGCACCTCCGCCCCGCAATGGACGCGCCAGAGCCCGCCCTCCCGCGCCAGCGCCGTCACCCGCCGGCCGGTCAGCACCGTGCCGCCGTTGCGGCGCAGCTGGCGCAGAAACCCCTCGTGCAGGGCGCTGGTCTGGATGTCGCGCACGCCCGGCTCCCACACCGCCGCCGCGCGCCACTCCGGCCGCAGCGCCGGGGCGCGGGCGGCGATATCCTCCGGCCCGACGATCGCCAGCCCGAGGCCGGGGTACAGGGCGTACATGGCCTCGACCGCGCCGCGCTGCTCCGCCCGGCCCACATACAGCGCCCCGCGCGGCGCCTTCACCAGCGGCGCGCCGAACGCCTCGGGCGGGTCGAGAAAAAACGGCAGCGACGCGGTGGTGAGCGGCTGCACCCGGGGGCCGCCGTAGGTTTCGCTATAGAAGGCGGCAGAGCGGCCGGTGGTGTGGTAGCCGGGGAAGTCCTCGCCCTCCAGCAGCAGCACCCTGAGATCGGGCCCGAGGCTCCCGGCCAGGGACGCGCCGGCAATGCCGCCGCCCACCACGATCACGTCATACGCCTCAGCCACGCGCCTGACCTTCCGTCCCGTCCAGCGCCGCGCGGATCTCCGCCAGCGCCGCGTTCCGCACCGCGTCCACATCCCGCAGCAGCTCGTGCCGCCCGCCCGGCACCACCTTGAGCAGGCAGTGCGGCAGACGCGCCGCCGCACGCCGTGCGGCCGCCGGGTCCACCACCTGCTCGTTTTCCGGCATCAACATGAGAACGGGCGTCTCCACCCGTTGCAGGTAGCCGGGCGCGGCCAGCCGATCAAGGGACTGGAAGGCGGCATCCAGCCAGCCCCAGGTCACGCCGCCCAGCGCCAGCGCCGGGTTCCGTTCCACCCACCAGATCTCGTCGGCAAACCGCTCGTTGTCACCGGTCAGCGCCGCCTGCCGGACGGGAGACAGGGCCTGCGCGCCGTGGGGCTTCTGGGTCAGGGCGAAGTCGCCGCCCCGCCCGCGCCCGGTCATCCAGCGCGCCAGTTGCCGGGCGACCGGGATCGGGATGCCCCCGGTGCGAATGCCCAGCATGGGCGCCAGCAGCACCGCCCGCCGAATCGCGCCCGGATGTTCGGCGAGGTAGCGCAGGCCGATATGCCCGCCCATGGAGTGGGCCACCAGATGAAGGGGCCCCGGCATGTCCCGCCGCAGGTCCTCGACCCAGCCCGCCAGGTCGCCGACCAGGGTGTCGAAGCTCTCCTGATGCCCCTTGTGGGGGTGGTCGGCCAGGCGTCCCGACATCCCCTGCCCCCGCCAGTCGAGCGAGGCCACCGCGTAGCCCCAATCAAGAAAGGCGGCGTAGCTCTCCAGATACTTCTCCAGAAAATCCGCCCGGCCATTGAGAAAGACGATGGTGCCGCGCGCTGCGCCCTCCGGCAGGCAGCGCAGGGTGCGCATGGGCCAGCCGTCGGCGGCGCGCCAGTCCCGGATTTCCGTCTGCGGAGGGAAGGCACGCCGGGCCGAGGCGGAGGGGGTCTGCATGGGAGGGGAGATTTCCACTTTCTTCAGCTTTGCATGTGAACCTTGCCGCATGTGGGAACTCATCCGGCTTGTCCTTCTCATAGCGCTGCTTGCCCTGCTGGTCATCGCCGCAGTGGGCGATGTGCGCCGGTATCGCATCTCCAACCGGCTGTGCCTCGTGGTGGCGGGGCTCGCCCTGCCCTACTGGATCGCCACCAGCCTTGCGGGCGGCGCGGACCTGTTGCCTCTGCTTGTCTACCAGATCGGGGTGGCCGCGCTGGTCTTTGCCGGGTTCGCCGCGCTCTTCGCCCTCGGGGCCATGGGCGGCGGCGATGTCAAACTGGCGGCGGCGCTGGCGCTGTGGGTTCCGGCGGCGCAGACCCTGGAGCTGGTATTTCTCATCGCGCTGTTCGGCGGGCTGGAGGCGCTTGTTCTGGTTGTCGTGCGCCGCCTGCGCGGGCAATCCAGCCGCGCCGTTCCCTACGGGGTCGCCATTGCCCTCGGGGGGTGCGCTCTGTTGCTCGAAGAAATCATTAAACTTTCCTCCGTATAACTGCCCGCAGTTCGGACGCGAGAGAGGACGGCATGAACCTTCGCAGTCTCATACTAGCGGTCGCAGCCCTGATCATTGCCGTGGTGACCGCGCTGATGGCGCGGGCCCTGATGTCGGGCAACGATGAGACCCCGCCTGCCACTGCGTCCCGCGAGGTCGCCGAGACGAAAGTGCTGGTGGCGGCCCGCACCCTGCCGGCCGGGCGCATTCTCCAGACCGAGGATCTGAAGTGGCAGCCCTGGCCGGAGTCGGCGATTGACGACTCCTACGTGCGGGACGGCACGCCGCTTGGCGAGATGACCGGCAAGGTTCTGCGCAGCGCGTTTCTGGCCGGCCAGCCGATCACCCGCGATGCGGTGGTGGGGCCGAACGATCGCGGCTTCCTCGCCGCCGTCCTGACGCCCGGCATGCGGGCGATCACCGTCTCCATCTCCCAGACCTCGGGCGTTGCGGGCTTCATCTTCCCCGGCGACCGGGTGGATCTGGTCGTCACCCACGAGGTGGAGCGGGGCGATGGTCCCCGGCTCGATGTGTCCGAAACCGTCATCCGCAATGTGCGGGTGCTGGCCATCGACCAGAACACCACCAACGAGGACAACAAGCCCAAGCCGGGCGGCACCGCCACGCTGGAGGTGACGCCCAAGCAGGTGGAGAAGATCAACATCATGGAGCAGCTGGGCAATCTGTCGCTCAGCCTGCGTCCCCTCGCCGACACCGAGGACACGGTGGATGCCGACGGCCGGGTGCGCCCGGCCCTGCCGAGCGACCACGCCCCGTCCTTTACCACCGCATCGGAAGTGACCCGCTTCGTCAACGCCCGGTCGTCATCGGGCGGCGGCGGCGCCAAGGCCTCCCCGCCCCGCACCCGCGGGGTTGTGGTCGTGCGGGGCAACCAGGCTTCCATGGCCGAGACTGGAGCAAAATAACATGCGTCCCAGCCGTTTCGTCCCAGCCGGATTCCTTGCTGCCCTTGCCTGGGGCGGCCTTGCGGCCGGCCTCAGCGCAGGCGCGCCGTCGGCGGCCTTCGCGCAGTCCGTCACCGTGCAGCACCCGCAGGAGTCGCTCAGCCTGTCCGTGAGCAAGGGCACGCTCGTGCGCCTCAACCAGCCCGCCTCGAGCGTGTTCATCGCCGACCCCAAGATCGCCGACGTGCAGGTGCGCTCGCCGCATCTCATCTACGTGCTCGGCGTCGGGCCGGGCGAGACCAGCTTCTACGCCATGGATGACCGGGATCAGGTGATCTATTCGGCCAGCGTCCATGTCTCCAACAACATCGACCAGATCCGCAGCCTCCTGCGGGCGGCGCTGCCCGAGGCCAGCATCACCGTCGAGCCCTTCAACGGCATGGTGATGCTCTCCGGCCAGGTGCCCTCCCCCGAGGCGGTGGGCGAGGCCGAGCATCTGGTCAAGCAGCTGCTGGGCGAGAAGCAGGTGGTGGTCAACCGGCTGCGGGCGGCAACACCCGTGCAGGTGAACCTTCAGGTCAAGATCGCCGAGGTCAGCCGCACGCTGCTGAAGGAGGTGGGCTTCAACCTCGCCACCCGCGATGCCACCGGCGGCTTCCTGTTCGGCGTCTGGCGCGGCCGCAGCGCGGTGGAGATCACCGACAAGGGCTACGAGTTCCTGGTGCCCGAAGGCACCAACACCATCGGCCTTGCGGGCAAGCTGTTCGGCCTCGACGCGGCGGCGGCCATCGACGCGCTGGCGGAGGAAGGCCTGGTCACCATTCTGGCCGAGCCCAACCTCACCGCCCTGTCCGGCGAGATGGCCAGCTTCCTGGCGGGCGGCGAGTTCGCCATTCCCATGCCCGCCGAAAATGGCCGGGTGCTCATCGAATACAAGCAGTACGGTGTGGGCCTTGCCTTCACGCCGACGGTGATGAGCGACAACCGCATCACCCTCCGGGTGCGCCCGGAGGTCAGCGAGCTGTCCCAGGCCGGTGCGATTTCGGTCAACGGCATCAGCGTGCCGGGCCTCACCACCCGGCGGGCGGAGACCACCGTGGAGCTGGGCTCGGGCCAGAGCTTCATGATCGCAGGCCTCCTGCGCAACACCACCGGGCAGGACCTCAACAAGATCCCGGTGCTGGGCGATCTGCCCATCCTCGGCACCCTGTTCCGCTCCGACCGGTTCCGCCGCAACGAGACCGAGCTGGTGATCATCGTTACGCCCTATCTGGTCAAGCCGGTCAACGCCCGGGACATCCGCCTGCCGACCGACGGCTACCGGGCGCCGAGCGATCTGGAGCGCTGGCTCGTCGGGGCCAACTTCTCCCCGACCCTGGAGCGTGCGCCCGCCCCGGCGCGGCCCGCCGCGCCCCTGCCGGCACCGGAGATCGCCCCCGCACCGGAGCCCGCCTCCGCACCGGAGCCCGCCTCCGCACCCGAGGCCCTGGCGGAAGCCGTCACCGAGACCGTCACGGAAACCGCCGCGCCCGCGCCCGGCCTCTCAGATCAGGGGAACGCACAATGAGCCTTGCGCCTGCCCTCAAGTCCATTCTGCTGGCCGGATCGCTGCTCGGCGTGGCGGCGGCCCTCTCCGGCTGCGGCCACAACCCCGGGGTCTCGTCGCTGAAGACGCCGGCCGTCACCGTCCAGACCGTCCACCACGACATCGTCTTCGGGCCGGACCATCAGATCCTGCCCGAGCAGGTCGGCGCGCTGCACGCCTTCCTCGACCGCCTGGAGCTGGGCTACGGCACCCGCGTGACGCTGGAGGACAACGGCGCGGACGGCGCGCCGCTGCGCTGGGCGGCGGTCTCGGCTGTCCTTGCCGAGCATGGCGCCGCGCTCGCTCAGAGCGCCCCGCCCCGGCGCTCCGGGATGCCCGCGGGCACCGCGCGGCTGTGGATCGAGCGGGCGCAGGCAACCCTGCCCGTGTGTCCCGACTGGTCCGACTCTCCCCTCGGCAACATGAACGCCAGCACCCACAGCAACTACGGCTGCGCGGTCAACAGCAACCTGGCGGCCATGGCGGCCGATCCGGGCGATCTGGAGCAGGGCCGCGTCTACAACGGCCCGTCCGGGGCGGACATCGCCCGGGATCAGGACTACCAGCGCCAGCGCGTGCCGAGCGGCTTCAACAAGCCTCTGGAGAAGGCCTCCACCACCAACAGCATCCGCACCGGCGGCGGTGGTGGCGGGAACTGATCGCACGGGAAGCGGGATACAAGCTATGAATGCCCCCTGGTCATCGACCCAACGGTTTGCCGACGCTCCGCGCGAGATTTTCTCGGCCTTCGTCTGCGACGACGAGACGGCCGAGTCGCTGCGGAACAGTGTTCTCGAATTGGGCTGGGCGCCCGAGCGCATCTACAAGGGCGGGCTCAACAATGCGGTCCAGACCCTGTCCGTCTCCGCCTCGCCGCAGATCCTGCTGGTGGACCTGTCGGACAGCGCGGACCCGCTCGGCGACATCAACGCGCTGGCGGAAGTCTGCGAGCCGGGCACCATCGTCGTTGCCATCGGCCGGGTGAACGATGTGCGGCTGTATCGGGAGCTGATCGCCTCCGGCATCCATGACTATCTCCTGAAGCCCGTCGCCGCGTCGGTGATGCACGAGGCGCTGCACAGCGCCCAGGCGGCGCTGCACGCCCCCAAGACCGAGCAGCCGGCGGAGGCGGAGGGCACCACCACCACCGTTGCGGTGATTGGCGCGCGCGGCGGCGTTGGCGCCTCGACGGTCGCCGCCTCGCTCGCCTGGGCGAGCGCCGAGGAGGTGGGCCGCCGCACGGCCCTCCTCGACTTCGACATCCACTTCGGCGTCGGCGCCCTCTCCTTCGATCTGGAGCCCGGCCGGGGCCTCACCGACGCCCTGGAAAATCCGGCCCGCATCGACAGCCTGTTCATCGAGCGGGCGATCGTGAAGGCGTCGGAGAACCTGGCCGTGCTCTCGGCCGAGGCGCCGATCACCGCGCCGCTCCTCACCGACGGCGCGGCGCTCCTGCACCTGCACGCGCAGGTGGGCCAGACCTACGGCACCATCATCATGGATCTGCCGCGCCTCTTTGCCGTGCAGAACCCGCTGCTGGTGGCCGAGGCGAAGCACGTGGTCATCGTCACGGACCTGACGCTGGCCGCCGCCCGCGACACGCTGCGGCTGCTGGGCTTCCTCAGCGCCCACGCGCCCGGCGCGAAGGTTCATCTGATCGCCAACAAGGTGCCCGCGCAGGGGCAGACCGAGGTCAGCCGCAAGGATTTCGAGGCCTCCGTCGAGAGCGCCATCGGCACGGTGCTGCCGCTGGAGCCCAAGCTGGCCATCGCCGCCGCCCAGCAGGGCAAGAGCCTGGCCGAGGTGGGCCGGGGCAGCAAGACCGCCGCCGCGCTGATCGATCTGGCCCGCACGCTGGTGGTCACCGCCGAGGACGAGGACTCGCGGCGGGAGACCGGCCCGCTCGCCTGGCTCTCCAACCTCAAATCCCTGATCCCGGCCAAGTCGCGCTGACGAACGGTTAGGACACGCGCATGAGACAGGTAGGCTTCGGACGACGTTCGGCACAAAAGGCCGATTCCGCGCACGGGCTTGCCGCGCGCCGCCCGCCCGTGGCTGGCGCGGAGACGCCGGCGGCACAGCCGGCCCTGTCGCCTGTGCCGTCCCCGGCCCTCTCCCCGGCACTGACGCCTTCGCCTTCGGCAACGGTGGCGCGGGGCGAGGTGGTGGACCAGCTGTTCGAGATCATCTCGCCCAACCTCCTGAACCTGTTCCCGGCGCCCGAATACAAGGACCGCGCGCGCACCGAACTGGTGATGGCGATTCACGACCGGGTGCAGGAGACCGCCCGCGTCCACGGCATCGACCTGTCCGAGATGGAAGCGCGCGACGCGGTCACCGTGCTCCTGAACGAGCTGGTCTATGCCTACAAGGCGCTGGACAGCGCCGACAGCCAGCGCGGCAACGGCCGCAGCCAGAACACGGTCGCCGCCGCCAAGGAGAAGATCCACCCGCTCCTGATGGAGCACATCGACGCCAGCGCCATCAACGAGCTGCCCCGCGACGCGGTCGCCGATCAGGTCTCGGACATCGTCACCGAGCTCCTGCTCCAGCAGCGCATCAACCTGAACAAGACCGAGCAGCGCGAGCTCGTCACCCTCATGCTGAACGACATGTTCGGCCTGGGCCCGCTCGAGCCGCTGCTGGCGGACGAGTCCGTCACCGACATCATGGTGAACGGCCCCAACCAGATCTACGTCGAGCGCAAGGGCAAGCTGGAGCTGACGGACGTCAAGTTCCGCGACGAGCAGCACCTGCTCAACGTCGCCCAGCGCATCGTGGCGGCGGTGGGCCGGCGCGTGGACGAGAGCAGCCCGATCTGCGACGCGCGCCTGGCCGATGGCAGCCGCGTCAACGTCATCATCCCGCCGCTCGCCATTGACGGCACCTCCATCTCGATCCGCAAGTTCTCGAAGAAGAAGATCACGCTCGACATGATGGCGGCGCAGGGCAACATCAGCCCGAAGATGTGCCAGCTGCTCAAGATCGCCGGGCGCTGCCGCCTCAACATCATTATCTCGGGCGGCACCGGTTCGGGCAAGACGACCATGCTCAACGCCGTCTCCCGCAACATCGACCCCGGCGAGCGCATCGTCACCATCGAGGACGCGGCGGAGCTTCAGCTCCAGCAGCCCCACGTGGTGCGGCTCGAAACCCGGCCGCCCAACCTGGAAGGCAAGGGCGAGGTCACCATGCGCGGCCTCGTGAAAAACGCGCTGCGTATGCGCCCTGACCGCATCATCCTCGGCGAGGTGCGCGGCGGCGAGGCCATCGACCTGTTGCAGGCCATGAACACCGGCCACGACGGCTCCCTCGGCACCCTCCACGCCAACCGCCCGCGCGAGGCCCTCACCCGCCTTGAGAACATGGTCAACATGGCGGGCCTCAACCTGCCGCCCAAGGCCATCCGCGAGCAGATCGCCAGCGCCGTCAATCTCATCATCCAGGTGAGCCGCATGCGCGACGGCATCCGCCGCGTCACCCACATCACCGAGGTGGTGGGCATGGAGGGTGATGTCATCACCACGCAGGACCTCTACACCTTCCAGTTCACCGGCGAGGACGAGACCGGCCGCCTCAAGGGCGAGTTCATCTCCTCCGGCCTGCGCCCCGCCTTCTACGAACGCGCCGAATACTACGGCCTCGGCCGCGCGCTGATGGACTGCCTATGACCCTCGCGCCCGCAACAGGACATTCCCGATGAATTCGCCCGCGTTGCTCCTTCTCCTGCTCGTGAGCGGCGTCCTCGTGCTGGCCCTGCTGGCGCTGGCCTTCTTCACCGCGCCCAATCCGCAGAAGAAGGCGGCCAGGCGCCTGAACCAGATCCGGGACCGCTTCGCCGGCAGCCGCGAGGGCGCGGCCAAGGCGCAGATGCGGCGCATCCACGCGATGAAGCAGGAGACGGCGTTCGACCAGATGGTGCGCAGCATCATCCCGCGCCCGGCGGAGCTGCGCGCGCGCCTCAGCCGCACCGGGCGCGACATCAGCCTCGGCCAGTACGGCGCGCTGTGCGGCGGCCTCATGATCGGCTTCACCCTCGTGGGGCTGGCGCTGGGCTTCCCGCTGCTTCTCAGCATCCTGCTCGGCATCCTCGTCGGCCTCGGCCTGCCCCACGCCACCATCGGGTTTCTCATCGGCCGCCGCATCCAGAAATTCGTCGCCGTCTTTCCCGAGGCGATCGATCTCATGGTGCGCAGCCTGCGCTCGGGCCTGCCCATCACCGAGGCGCTCGCCATCGCGGGCCGGGAAATTCCCGATCCCGTCGGCGTCGAGTTCCGCACCGTCGCCGACAAGATCAAGATCGGCCAGACCATGGATCAGGCGCTGGGCGACATCGCCCGGCGCGTGCCCACGCCCGAGTTCCAGTTCTTCGTCATCACCCTCGCCATCCAGCGGGAGACCGGCGGCAACCTGGCCGAGACGCTCGACAACCTCTCCGACGTGCTCCGCAAGCGCCAGCAGATGAAGCTCAAGATCAAGGCCATGTCGTCCGAGGCCAAGGCCAGCGCCTACATCGTCGGCGCCCTGCCCTTTGCCGTGTTCGGCCTGATCTGGCTGGTCAACAGCACGTATCTCGCCGGCTTCTTCAGCGATCCGCGCCTCATCGCCGCCGGCATCGGCGGCCTCCTGTGGATGAGCATCGGCGGCTTCATCATGTACAAGATGGTCAACTTCAAGGTTTAGGAACCGGCAGCCGTGACCCTTCCCTTCGGCCTTGATCCGCTCGACCTTGCCACCATCCTCGCCGGTGTGGCCGCCTTCATGGTGCTGCTTGCCATCTGGGCCGCCACCACCGTGCGCGACCCCATGCGCGAGCGCATCAAGTCGCTTCAGGAGCGCCGGGCCCAGTTGCGCGCGGGGCTGGCCGCGCCGCGCCGGCGCAGCGCGCTCATCAGCAAGGCGGACGCCACGGCCACCATGGGCCAGATCCTCAACCGCCTGAAGGTACTCCAGGACGAGCAGACCCGCCAGGCGGCGGAGCGGCTGGCGCAGGCGGGCTGGCGCACCCGGGAAGCGGTCATCGTCTACCAGTTCGCGCGCCTCGTCGCCCCGATCCTCGCGGCGCTCGTTGCCCTGTTCCTGCTCTACGGCCTCGGCATGATGGCCGACAAATCCACCAACACCAAGCTGATGGCCCTCATCGGCGTGGTGCTGGCGGGCTACAAGCTGCCGGACCTGATCGTCACCAACGCCATCCAGAAGCGCACCGAGGCCATCCGCCTCGCCCTGCCCGACGCGCTCGACCTGCTCGTCATCTGCGCCGAGGCGGGCCTGACGCTGGACGCCGCCTTCTCCCGCGTCTCGCGCGAGCTGGGCATGGCCTACCCGGAACTGGCGGACGAGTTCAGCCTCACCTCCATCGAACTCGGCTTCCTGCCGGAGCGGCGGCAGGCGCTGGAAAACCTCTCCAGGCGCGTTGACCTCCAGTCCATGCGCGGCGTCGTCACCACGCTGGTGCAGACCGAACGCTACGGCACGCCGCTGGCCTCGTCCCTGCGCGTGCTCTCCGCCGAATTCCGCAACGAGCGCATGATGCGCGCCGAGGAAAAGGCAGCGCGCCTGCCCGCCATCATGACCGTGCCGCTGATCCTGTTCATCCTGCCGACCCTGTTCGTCGTCATCATGGGCCCGGCCGCCTGCTCCATCGCGGATTCGATGGGGAAGTAAGGGCAAAAAAGAGAGGTGGATTGCAGGGGGATCTTGATCCCCCTGCACCCCCTGTTCGTTTTATGGGCCGCACCCGTCATCACGCGCACGGCCCTTTTCCTTGACGAAGAGTCCAAAGGGCCGCTCCCGTCATCACGCGCACGGCCCGATAAAAAAATGGGAGGTTGCCAGGAGGGTCCGAGACCCTCCTGCGAAAAATCTCCTAGCCTTCCACGCCACCCACAACACCTGCTTCCGCCAGCGCGCGGATGTCGTCCTCGCCCAGCCCCAGTTCCGTCAGCACCGCGCGGCTGTGCTGGCCGACCATGGGCGGCGCGCTGCCGTATTCGATGGGCGTGCCGGAGAGCTTGATCGGGTTGGCGACGGTCTTGACCGTGCCCGCGAGCGGATGCTCCAGCGCGACCGTCAGGCCCCGGGCGCGCGCCTGTTCGCTCTCGAACGCCTGCGCGACCGACTGGACCGCGCCGCAGGGGATGCCCGCCTTGTCCAGCGCGGCGAGCCAGTGGGCGGAGGGCGCGCGCCGCAGCTCCGCCTCGATGAGCGCCACCAGCTCCGCGCGGTTGGCGACGCGGGCGCGGTTGTCCGCAAAGCGCTCGTCCTGCCCCCACTCGCTCCGGCCGAGGATCGCGGCAAAGCGGCGGAACTGCTCGTCGTTGCCGACGGCGACGATGATCCGCCCGTCCTGCGTCGGGAAATCCTGATAGGGCACGATGTTGGGGTGCGCGTTGCCCATCAGCCCGGGGACGATGCCGCCCACCAGATAGTTGGTCGCCTGATTGGCCATCCACCCGAGCTGCACATCGAACAGCGCCATGTCGATATGCTGCCCCTCGCCCGTGCGGTGGCGCGCCTGAAGCGCGGCCAGAATGGCGATGACCGAATAGAGCCCCGTCGTCAGGTCCGTCACCGCCACGCCCACCTTGGTGGGGCCGGACTCCGGCGTGCCGGTCACGCTCATCAGCCCGGCCATGCCCTGAATGAGAAAGTCATAGCCCGGGCGGCCGGCGTTGGGTCCGGTCTGCCCGAAACCGGTGATGGAGCAGTAGATGAGGCGCGGATTGATCGTCCGGAGGCTTTCGTAGTCGAGGCCGTATTTCGCCAGCCCGCCGGTCTTGAAATTCTCCAGCACCACGTCGCTCCGGGCGGCGAGCCTGCGGACGATCTCCTGCCCCTCGGGCCGGGTGATGTCCAGCGCCAGCGAGCGCTTGCCCCGGTTGGCGCAGAGGTAATAGGCGCTCTCCCGGGTGGGGTTGCCGTCCTTGTCCTTGAGGAACGGCGGCCCCCAGCCCCGGGTGTCGTCCCCTGCCCCCGGGCGCTCCACCTTGATCACGTCCGCCCCGAGGTCGGCGAAAATTTGCCCCGCCCACGGCCCGGCCAGCACGCGCGACAAATCCAGCACCCTGATGCCCGCCAACGCTCCCGCCACGTTTCCTCTCCCCATCGCTGCGATGTGTTGTGGTTCAGCGGACCGGAAAGACCGGCCGCCGTTTTTCGGTGAAGGCGCGCACGCCTTCCTGCAAATCCGGCCCGTCGAAGGCGTCGAAGAACTGCGCAATCGACTCCGCGTCATCGTCCGCCGCGCCGTCGAGAATCCGCCGCACGATCTTCTTGGTCGCCCGCACCGAGTGCTGGGAATTGGCCGCGATCTCCCGCGCCAGCGCCAGCGCGTCCTCCCGCAGACGGTCCCGCGTGGTCAGCACGTCCACCAGGCCCATGTCCCGCGCCGTCTCCGCGCCGAACAGCGCGCCGGTGTAGAGAATGTGCCGCGCCCGACTCGGCCCCACCAGATCAACCAGCAGCTTGGTGTCGTGCAGGCTGTAGACCAGCCCCAGCTTCGCGGGCGTGATCCCCAGCCGTGCCGTGTCCGCCGCCACCCGCAGGTCGCACGCAATCGCCAGCCCGCAGCCGCCGCCGACGCACACCCCGTCGATCGCCGCGATCGCCGGCTTCTCCAGCCGCGCCAGCGTCGCCTGTGTCTCGCGGATCGCTGCCTGATTGCGCCGCCGCCAGTCCACGTCCGAGGCCCGCACCGCGAACTCCTCGATGTCCGCCCCCGCGCAGAACGCCTCCGGCGTTGCGGACGCCAGAATCAGCACCTTGGCCCGCCGGTCCGCCTCCACCTGCCGCAGCAGGCCGGGCAGCGCCTCCCACATTGCATGATTGAGCGCGTTCTTCTTCTCCGGCCGGTTCAGCACCAGCCAGGCAATGTCATCCTCGACACTCAGGTTCATCACACCCATGGCGCCCCCAACGACTGCGGTCTGCATGGCATAGCCGGGTTTAGACCATTTTGGATTCAGATTGCGAGAAGGGTCGCGGGCCCTTTGATGTCTTCATCACAGGAAAAGGGCCGCACCCGTCATCACGCGCACGGCCCGTCAAGGGAATGGGAGGTGCGGGAGGGATCGAGTCCCTCCCGCAGGAAGTCACCTCAGGCGGCCTTCCGGTCGGACGTCTTGCCGTCCCACGCCGTCCACAGCTCCGCCTCGCGCTTGCGGGCGAGCGGCACGCTGGCGGCCTTCACCGGGCCGAAGCCGCGGATCTGGTCGGGCACGGCGGCGATGGCGACGGCCAGCTCCAGCCGTTCCGGCGCGAGGCCCGCCAGCAGTTTCTCGACCGTGGCGAAGTAGTCCTCCACCAGCTGGCGCTCCATGCGGCGTTCCTCGGTGTAGCCGAAGATGTCGAGCGCGGTGCCGCGCAGGCCCTTCAGTCTGGCCAGCAGCTTGAACGCACCGAACATCCAGCCGCCGAACACCATTTTCTTCGGGCGGCCGGTGGCCGGGTCGTGGCGGGCCAGCAGCGGCGGCGACAGGTGGACCTTCAGCGCCTTGTGGCTGCCGAACTGGGCCTTCAGCGCCTGCTCGAACCGGCCGTCGGTGTAGAGGCGCGCGACCTCGTACTCGTCCTTGTAGGCCATCAGCTTGTAGGCGTTGCGGGCGACCGCCAGCGCCAGCTTGTCCGAGCCGGGCGCGACCCGGCTTTCGGCCGCCTGCACCTTCCGGACCAGGTTCCGGTAGCGCTCCGCGTAGGCCGCGTCCTGGTAGGCGGTCAGGTCCGCGACGCGCTTTGCCACCACCTCGTCCAGCGTCCTTGCGAGCGGTTCGGCGATGGGGCCGCGCGCGGCTTCCACCAGCGCCTGCACTTTGGCCGGATCGTGCGCCAGCAGCCGGCCGAGCGCGAACGCCCGCAGGTTGAAGTCCACCGCCACGCCGTTGAGCTTGATCGCGCCGGCGATGCTGTCCAGCATCAGCGGCACCCGGCCCTTCTGCCAGGCGTAGCCCAGCATCATCATGTTGGTGGCGATGGCGTCGCCCATGATGGCGGTGGCGATCTTCTCCGCCGGGATGAAGTCGCTGGCGTCCGGCTTCGTCACGTTGCGGATGGCGCGCTCCACCTGGGCGTGGCGGAAGTCGAAGTCCCGGTTGCGCACGAAGTCGGCGATCGGCTGGATGGCGCTGTTCACCACGGCCGTCGTGCGCTCCGGGGTCATCAGGTCCTGAATGACCGCGCTTGCAGCCACCACCGCGTCGCAGGCCAGCAGCAGGTCGGCGCCGCCGGTGATGATGCGCGGGCTGAGCAGGTGGTCGTTGCTGGCGCCCAGCCGCACCTGGGCGTAGACCGCGCCGCCCTTCTGGGCGAGGCCCGCCATGTCGGCGGTGGTCGAGGCCTTGCCTTCGATGTGGGCCGCCATGCCGAGGATGGCCGAGATGGTGAGCACGCCCGTGCCGCCGATGCCGGTGACGATGACGTTGTAGTCCTCCGTCAGCAGGCCGACGCTCGGCATGGGCACGTCCGCCGCGAAGTCGGTCTGCTTCGGCAGCGCGGGGGTGGCGATCTTCCCGCCCTCCACCGTCACGAACGACGGGCAGAAGCCCTTGAGGCAGGAGAAGTCCTTGTTGCAGCTGGACTGGTTGATGGTGCGCTTGCGCCCGAACTCGGTCTCCAGCGGCTCCACCGACACGCAGTTGGACTGGACCGAGCAGTCGCCGCAGCCCTCGCAGACGGCGGCGTTGATCATCACCCGCTTGTCCGGGTCCGGGAACTGGCCCTTCTTGCGGCGGCGGCGCTTCTCGGCGGCGCAGGTCTGGTCATAGACGATGACCGTGCAGCCTGGCGTCTCGCGGAATTCCTTCTGGATGCGGTCCAGCTCCGCGCGCGGCAGCACCGGGACGCCGCCCGGCAGCTTGATGGTCTCGTAGCGGCTCATGTCCTCGGTGAGGACGACGATCTTGCGCACGTTCTCGCCGAGCAGCTGCTGCACCAGCTCGGGGATGGTCAGCTCGCCGTCCACGTGCTGGCCGCCGGTCATGGCCACCGCGTCGTTGTAGAGCAGCTTGTAGGTGATGTTGACCCCGGCCGCCACCGACTGGCGGATCGCCAGGATGCCAGAGTGGAAGTAGGTGCCGTCGCCCAGGTTGCAGAAGACGTGCTTCTCGGTGGTGAACGGCGCCTCGCCCACCCAGGTGACGCCCTCGCCGCCCATCTGGGTGAAAGTCTCGGTGTTGCGGTCCATCCACAGCGCCATGATGTGGCAGCCGATGCCCGCCAGGGCGCGGCTGTTCTCCGGCACCTTTGTCGAGGTGTTGTGCGGGCAGCCCGAGCAGAAATAGGGCTTGCGGGCGATGGGCGCGGCGTAGCTGCGCTTGGCCGCCGCGCGGGCCGCGAACATCTCCAGCTTGGCGCGGATCCGGTCCGTGGTGTGGAACCGGGCGATGCGGGAGGCGATCACGTGGGCGATCTCGCCCAGCGTCAGCTCGTTGTCCGGGTGGAGCAGCCACTGGCCGTTCTCGTCGTACTTGCCGACGACGCGCGGGCGGACCTTCTCGTCCCAGTTGTAGAGCTGCCACTTGATCTGGTGTTCGAGGAACTCGCGCTTCTCCTCGATGACCAGCACTTCCTCCAGCCCCTCGCAGAACTGGCGGATGCCGTGCGGCTCCAGCGGCCAGGGCATGCCGACCTTGTAGAGCCGGATGCCGATCTCGGCGGCGACCGCTTCATCGATGCCCAGCTCCTCCAGCGCCTGGAGGGTATCGGCGTAGGCCTTGCCGGCCGAGACGATGCCGAGCCGGGGACGCGGGCTGTCCCAGATCACCCGGTCGATCCGGTTGGCCCTGGCGAAGGCCTGGGCGGCAAAGCCCTTGTAGAGCTGGAGGCGGGAGTCCTCCTCGCGCCAGATGTCGCCGAGGCGGATGTGCAGGCCGCCCTCGGGCATCTCGAAGTCCTGCGGGATGACGATCTCGCGCCATTCGTTGTCCAGTTCGACCGTGGCGGCGGTCTCCACCGTGTCCGCCGTCGCCTTGAAGCCGACCCAGCAGCCCGAGAAGCGGGACATGGCGAGGCCGAGCAGGCCGTACTCCACATACTCGTGGACGCTGGCCGGATACAGGAACGGCATGAACGCCGCCTGGAAGTTGTGGTCCGACTGGTGCGGCAGCGTGGACGACTTGGCGCCGTGGTCATCGCCCACCACGCACAGCACGCCGCCGTGCGGGCTGGTGCCCGCGGCGTTGGCGTGCTTCAGCACGTCCATCGAGCGGTCGAGGCCCGGGCCCTTGCCGTACCAGATGCCGAAAACACCATCCACCTTCGCGCCCGGCCGCAGGCCCACCTGCTGGCTGCCCCAGACGGCGGTGGCCGCCAGGTCCTCGTTGATGCCGGACTGGAACACGATGTTCCGCTCATCCAGCAGCTTCTTCGCGCGCCACAACTCCTGGTCGTAGTTGCCGAGCGGCGATCCCCGGTAGCCGGAGATGAATCCGCCCGTGTTCAGACCCGCCGCGCGGTCGCGGGCGGCCTGAACCAGTGGCAGACGCACCAGCGCCTGCAATCCGCTGATAAAAACTCGGCCACGCTCTTTGGTATATTTGTCTTCGAGCGTGATGCGAGGGTCCAAGAGGGCCATGCCTCATCTCCTCCATCCCCATATTCGTCAGTGATACTGACCTATGTTGAAACAAATGAAAAGGGGGTTATCTCGCACTGCAGCATGACCCGGCGCCGTCCGGCGCCTCTGGACCGTCTCGCAAACCCGCGCGAACGCTCGCGTTGATCGTTACGGGTGTGACTGCATCAAACCTTCACGCACCGCGGCAAGAATTGAAATAAATGAAAAGTTCCCGCGCTGCATCGCAGCAAGGCCGTCCCTGCCCCCGGGCCCCGGTCTCGCAACAAAGCGTTAAAGACGGGCCGGACGCGGAAAAATTTGTAAAAAAAATTCGCGAAGGGCTTTGACGTAGATGAACGTAACATGAATTGTATAATATCTGCGAAAACAGGGTTTCCCCCTCAGTGACGGATCGAGTTCTATGTGGCGCCGAGCGATAGCTGTTCTTTCTCTGGCACTTGCAACCTCCGCCTGCGGCAGTGGGGGCGGTGAGCCCCAGGCCGGGTCCGGCGGCCGGGGGAGCGAGCGCGCCGCGTCGGTGATCGCAGAGCCGGCGGCCATGCGCCGTTTCGTTGACAAGATCGAGGCGGTCGGCACCGGCTACGCCCGGGAATCGGTGGTGATCTCGGCCAACGTCACCGAGCGGGTGAAGGCGCTGCATTTCCGCGACGGGCAGACGGTGCAGCAGGGGCAGGTGCTGGCCGAGCTGGCCCTCTCCGAAGAGACGGCGGATCTGGCCCAGGCCCGCGCCCGCCTCAAGGAAGCGGAGCTTCAGCTGGAGCGCGTCCGCCAGCTGGCCGACCGGGGCTATGCCACCCGCGCCAGCCTCGACCAGCGCATCGCCGAGCGCGACGCCGCCCGCGCAACCGTCGAGAGCATCCAGGCCCGCATCGAGGATCGCATCATCCGCGCGCCCTTCACCGGCATTGCCGGCCTGCGCAATGTGTCGCCGGGTCTCATCGTGACGGCGGGCACGCCGCTGGTGGAGATCAGCGACATCTCCACCATCAAGCTCGACTTCACCATCCCCGAGGCCTACCTCAGCCAGGTGGACGTGGGCCAGGAAGTGCAGGCCCGGGTGTCCGCCTTCAACAACGAGCTGTTCACCGGCCGCATCACCGCCATCGATCCGCAGGTCGACCCCGTCACCCGCTCCGCCCGGGTGCGCGCGCTCATCGACAACCCGAACCTGAAGCTGCGCCCCGGCATGTTGATGACCGTCGGCATCATCCGCGAGCAGCGCGAGGCGCTGGCGGTGCCGGAGCTGGCGGTGATCGCCGAGGGCCGGGAGAAGTATGTCTTTGTGGTCAACGAGGACGGCAAGTCCGTCACCCGCACCCGCATCCTCACCGGCGAGCGCCAGCCGGGCTATGTGGAGGTGACCGCCGGGCTCCAGCCGGGCGACCTTGTCGTCTCCGAGGGCGTGGTGAAGCTGCGGGACGGCGCGCCGATCAAGCTCCTCCAGGCCGCCGGCACCGAGGCCCGGGTGGCCGAGCGCGGCACCACCAGGAGCTAAGGTCATGCGCGTCTCGGATATCGCGGTCCGCCGCCCTGTGCTTGCGGCGGTGCTGAGCCTGCTCATCACGGCTTTCGGCATCATCTCGTTCTCGCAGTTGCCGCTGCGCGAGTATCCCAACATCGACATCCCCGTGGTGTCGGTGGAGACCACCTATCGCGGCGCCGCCGCCGAGGTGATCGAGAGCCGCATCACCCAGCTCATCGAGGGGCAGATCTCCGGCATCGAGGGGGTGAAGTCCATCACCTCGTCGAGCCGCGACGGCCGCTCGGACATCTCCATCGAGTTCGACATCTCCCGCGACATCGACGACGCCGCCAACGACGTGCGCGACCGCGTCTCGCGCGTGGTCGACAACCTGCCGGAGGAGGCCGATCCGCCCGAGATCAACAAGGTGGACGCGGACGCCCGCCCCATCATGTTCCTCAACCTCACCAGCAAGCAGCACAGCCTTCTGGAACTGGCGGACTATGCCGACCGCTATCTGGTGGACCGTCTCAGCGCCACCAGCGGCGTGGCCCGCGTGCAGATCTACGGCAGCAGCCGCCCGGCCATGCGCGTCTGGCTCAACCGCGAGCGGCTGGCCGCCTACCAGCTGACCACGGCGGACGTGGAGCAGGCCCTGCGCACCCAGAACGTGGAGCTTCCGGCGGGCCGCATCGAATCCAGCGACCAGAACCTGACGCTGCGGATCAACCGCCCCTATCTGAACCCGGAGGACTTCCGCCAGCTCATCATCGGGCGCGGCGCGAACGGCCACCTGGTGCGCATGGGCGACATCGCCGAGGTGGAGCTGGGGTCCGAGAACCCCTACACCATGTACCGCAACACCGGCACGCCGGGCGTGGGCCTGGGCATCGTGCGCCAGTCCAACGCCAACACCGTCGAGGTGGCGCGGCTCATCCGGGAGCAGGTGCCGGAGATCAACCGCACCCTGCCCGAGGGCATGACGCTGTTTGTCAACTACGACACCTCGATCTTCATCAGCGAGTCCATCAAGAAGGTCTACCACACCCTCGCCGAAGCGGCCGTTCTGGTGGTGGTGGTGATCTTCCTGTTCCTCGGCTCGCTGCGCGCCACCCTGATGCCGGCGGTGGCCGTGCCGATCAGCCTCACCGGCGCGTTCATCCTGCTGGCGGCGCTGGGTTACTCGCTCAACCTGCTGACGCTGCTGGCGCTGGTGCTGGCCATCGGCCTGGTGGTCGATGACGCCATCGTGGTGCTGGAGAACGTCTACCACCGCATCGAGAAGGGCGAGCCGCCCCTGCTCGCCGCCTACAACGGCGCGGGGCAGGTCAGCTTCGCGGTCATCGCCTCCACCGTCGTGGTGATGGCGGTGTTCGTGCCGGTGCTGTTCCTGGGCGGCAACACCGGCCGCCTGTTCCGCGAGCTGGCGGCGGCCATGATCGGCGCGGTGGGCGTCTCGCTCATCGTCTCGCTGACGCTGACGCCGATGATGTGCTCCAAGATGCTGAAGGCCAACGTCAAGCCGAGCCGCTTCAACCAGAAGATGGACGAGCTGCTCGCCCGCCTCGGCGCCGCCTACCGCCGCTCGCTCGAGGGGGTGGTGGAGCGCTGGGTGGCGACGGCGGGCGTGTGCGTCGCGGTGCTGGGCCTCACCGTCTTCGGCCTCGCCACGCTCCAGAGCGAGCTGGCGCCGCAGGAGGATACGGGTCTGGCCCGCATCAACACCTCCGGCCCCGAAGGCATGGGCTTCGACGCGCTCATCCAGGCAACGCTCGACTTGGAGAAGCGGATTCTCGAAAGCGTGGGCGGAGACCATCCGATCGAGCGTGTGGTGCTGCGCGCGCCCGGCCGCTTCGGCGCCGGCGACGATTTCACCAGCTCGGCGGGCACGCTCATCCTCAAGGACTGGTCCCAGCGCAACGTCTCCACCGATGACGTGATCCGCCAGCTCCGCCGGGAGCTGGAAGACCTGCCCAACCTGCGCGTGTTCCTGAACCAGGACAACTCGCTGGGCGGCGGCGGCCGTGCGATCCGCTTCGTCATCAGCGGCTCCTCCTTCCAGGAGCTGGCCCGCGCCCGCGACGCCATCATGGCGGCGGCGGCCAACTACCCCGGCATCCAGGGCCTGGACTCCGACTACAAGGAGACCAAGCCGCAGATGCAGGTGAAGATCGACACCACCCGCGCGGCGGATCTGGGCGTCTCGGTCACGGAGATCGGCTCGACGCTGGAGACCATGATGGGCTCCAAGCGCGTCACCACCTTCATCGACCGCGGCGAGGAATATTACGTGGTGCTCCAGGCCCAGCGGGACAACCGGCTCTCGCCGGCGGACCTTCAGAACATGTATGTCCGCTCGCGCACGACCCAGCAGCTGATCCCGCTGTCCAATCTGGTCACGCTCGAGGAGTTCGCCGACGCCGGCACCCTCGGCCGCTTCAACAAGCTGCGGGCGATCACCCTCGAAGGCGACGTGGGTCCGGGCTACTCGCTGGGCGAGGCGCTGGCGTTCCTCGAGAACGAGGCGCTCAAGCACCCGGAAGTGGTCGCCGTCGGCTACAAGGGCGAATCGCGCGAGTACAAGGAGGCGGGCTCGGCCCTGCTCTTTGCGCTCGTCTTCGCCATTCTGGTCATCTATCTGGTGCTGGCGGCGCAGTTCGAGAGCTTCATCCATCCCATCGTCATCATCCTGACGGTGCCGCTGGCGGTGGGCGGCGCGGCCCTTGGCCTGCATCTCCTCGGCAACACGCTGAACATCTTCAGCCAGGTGGGCATCGTCATGCTGGTGGGCCTTGCCACCAAGAACGGCATTCTCATCGTGGAGTTCGCCAACCAGCTGCGCGACGAGGGCCACACCGTGCGCGAGGCCATCCTGCGCGCCTCGGAGCGCCGCCTGCGCCCGATCCTGATGACCTCCATCGCGACGGTGGCGGGCGCGGTGCCACTGGTGGTGATGGGCGGCGCGGGCGCGGCCTCGCGCCAGGCCATCGGCACGGTGATCGTGTTCGGCGTGTCGCTGTCCACCCTGCTCAGCCTCTATGTCATTCCGGTGTTCTACAACCGTCTGGCGCGCTACACCCGCTCGCCCGAGGCCGTGACCCGGGATCTGGAGGACCAGATGGCCCGCCAGACCGCCCTCGCCGAATAGGCCGGGCTGCCCCACACCATCCCGCAAAGCCGCTGCCGACCCGCCGGTCCGCAGCGGCTTTTGCATTGCCCCGCACGGGCGGCCGGGCCGGTTTCATGACTTTTCGATCGTCCAGCTCTTGTGCCCGCCGCCTCGGGGCTCTACCTCAGGGTGCAAGGACGCACGGCCGGCGCTGCCACGCCACGGCGCCACCGACACGGCAGCCCGGCCCTGACGGCAGAATGAGGAACCCAAATGCAGACTGACAATCGCCTGTTCGATGACCTCTCCCGCGTTGCCACCGGCGCCGTTGGAGCGCTGGCGGGCATGAAGCGCGAGATCGAGGCGCTGGTGCGCCAGCGGGTCGAGCGCGTGATCGGCGGGCTCGATCTGGTCAGCCGCGACGAATTCGAGGCGACGCGGGCCATGGCCGAGCGCGCCCGCGAGGAAAACGAGGCGCTGAAGGCGCGCGTCGCGGCGCTGGAAGCCGCCCTTTCCGGGGCATCGGCCGCGCCGCAGGACACCGCCTCCGGCCCCGAATCGCCTGCCGGGACCAATTAACCCCAGATTTGTCCACAAGATTCTGCGGTCTGGCGACCTGCCGCGCCTTGCGGTTCGCGGTGGGGCATGAGACTATTTCCGGAAACCGGGAGCGTGTGCTCCCACTGATTGGATGTCAGGAGAGACCATGACTGCGCTCGAGTTGGACGATGTCGGTGCGTCTTACGCCGATCCGCTGTCGGTGCTCGAATTCTGCTGCTCGGAGCGGGACTGGGCCTATGAGCGCGACAACAACGACGAGTTGATCGTCGCCGCGCCGGGGAGCTGGAATGCCTATCAGCTTCGCGCCTTCTGGCATCGGGAAGATCAGGTGATCCAGCTGGCGTGCATGCTGGACATCCGCGTGCCGGATACCAAGCGCGCTGCCATTTACGAAACCCTCGGCCTCATCAACGAGCGGCTGTGGATGGGCCACTTCGAGATGTGGGCGCAGGACGGCAGCGTGCTGTTCCGCCACGCCATCGTGATGGACGACGACGGCAGCAACCTGTCCTCCTCCCAGGCCCACACCATCCTCGAGTCCATCGTGGGCGAATGCGAGCGCTACTATCCGGTGTTCCAGTTCGTGCTGTGGGCGGGCAAGCGCCCGGCCGAGGCGATGGAGGCCGCGCTGCTCGATCCGCAGGGCGAGGCGTAAGGCACTTCAGGGCTCAGGCGTTCAGAGGTTCATCATGACTGTTGCGTTGACGTCGGACCGGCCGCTGCTTCTGGTCGGGTGTGGTAACATGGGCTCGGCCCTGCTGCGGGGCTGGATCGCGGGCGGCATCGCCCCCGAAGCCATTCGCGTTCTCGAACCGGCGGGTGCGGCCCGCGCAGTCGAGGCGGGCGCGAAGGCGGAGCTGGTGTTCACCGACGTGCCGGCGGACGGCGTCAAGCCGCGCGCCATGGTGGTGGCGGTCAAGCCGCAGATGATGGCCAAGGTGCTGCCCACCCTCCTGCCGCTCATCGCCGAGGATACGCTCGTCATCTCCATCGCGGCGGGCACCACCTTCCGGCGGCTCGGCGAGCTGACCTGCGGGCACAAGCGACTCATCCGGGCCATGCCCAACACCCCGGCCGCCATCGGCCGCGGCGCAACCGTTGCGGTGGCGACGCCCGAGGTGAGCGCGGACGAGCGCGCCCTCACCCTCACCCTGCTCTCCGCCGTGGGCAATGCCTATGCGGTTGAGGACGAAGCGCTTATCGACCTGGTCACCGCCCTGTCGGGCTCCGGGCCGGCCTATGTGTTCTACCTCATCGAGTGCATGGCGGCGGCGGGCGCGAAGCTTGGCCTGCCCCCGGCATTGGCACTGGACCTGGCCCGTGATACGGTCGCGGGTGCGGGAGAGCTGGCAAAACGCTCGCAGGAAGACCCCTCGACCTTGCGTGCCCAGGTCACCAGCCCCAACGGCACCACCGCCGCGGGCCTCAGTGTATTGATGAGCGAGCACGGGCTGGCTCCCCTGATCGAGGCAACCTTGACGGCTGCGGCCAACCGCAGCCGGGAGCTCGGACAGGACTCATGACCTCTGCACCCACGGCTGATCTCGACCGCTGCCTTGACGCGCTCATGGCGGTGATCGAACGGCAGGGTTGGCAAAACACGACGTTACAGAGCATTGCTGCCGCAGCGGGACTCCCGGTGTGGCAGCTTGTGCTTTCGGCGGGCAGCCGCTTCGACATGCTGGCGAAGTTCGGACGCCGCGCCGATATTGCCGCCCTGCGCTCCCTCGACGGCGGCGACGCGAGCCTCAGCACCCGCGACCGCCTGTTTGACCTCATCATGGCGCGGCTCGACGCGCACCAGCCCTACAAGGGCGCAATCCGCAAGCTGGCGGACGCCGCCTGCACCGACCCGGGGCTGGCCGCCTTCTTCGCCTGCCACCTGCCGCGCTCCATGCGCGTGCTGGCGGACGCGGCGGGCGTCAACGTCACCGGCCTGTCGGGCATGGCGAAGGTTCAGGGGCTGACCTGCCTCTACCTCTCCGTCACCCGCACCTGGCTGCGCGACGACACGCCGGACATGGCCCGCACCATGGCAGCGCTGGATCAGGCCCTGGGCCGGGCCGAGCGCTGGTGCGACCGCTTCAGCTGGCGCGCTCGCCAGTCTGCCGCGTCGGGCCCCTCCGCCGCGCCGGATGCAAGCAGCACGCCCGGCGGCACGCAGCCTGCCTGAGCCTTGCCTGCGGGCGCTTTGGCGGCCTGAGCCCTAGCGCATCAGGTCCTTGATGGCGGATTGCTGATCCGGGTCGATGAGGCCGAGCAGCACGGACCAGAACCCGGCCACGGCCTGCGGCCCGGCCTGGCCGTAGGCCTGCGCCATGCGGTCACGGATGGCGGCAAAGGCCTGCCGCTCCAGATCCACGCCCTTGTCGGTGAGGTAGAGCAGACGCTGGCGCTTGTCGTAGGGGCCGACGGAGGCCACCACATAGCCCTGCTTCTGAAGGTCCGAGAGCACCCGGCTCAGGCTCTGCTTGGTGATCCGCAGCAGCTTCAGCAGTTCCGAGACCGAAAGGCCCGGCTTGCGGCCGATGAAATAGAGCGCCCGGTGGTGCGCCCGGCCGAACCCGTGCTTCTCCAGCAGGGCATCGGGCCCCTTGGTGAAATCCCGATAGCCGAAGTACAGCAGTTCGATGCCGCGACGGATTTCCGCCTCGCGGAGGAACAGGGGGGAAGCAAGAGAATTTGCGTCAGCCATGTTGACTTATATCGCTTAGAATGTTACCCAACGCAACCCCCTACCGACAAGAATATTAGAATTCAACGTTACCGAGAGAGGTTCCATGTCCGACCGCCCCTTCCACGACCGCGACGGTTTCATCTGGTTCGACGGCGAGCTTGTTCCGCATCGCGACGCCAAGGTGCATGTCCTCACTCACGCCATGCATTACGGCTCGTCGGTCTTCGAGGGTCAGCGGGCCTACGACGGCACCATCTTCAAGCTGGCGGAGCACACCGCCCGGCTGCGGACCTCGGCCAACCTGCTCGGTTTCGACCTTCCCTTCAGCGACGACGAGATCAACGCCGCCTGCTACGAGGTGATGAAGGCCAACGGCTTCACCAACTGCTACATGCGCCCGGTCGCCTGGCGCGGCTCCGAGCAGATGGGCATCTCGGCGAAGAAGACGAAGATCCACGTGGCCATCGCCTGCTGGGAGTGGCCGTCCTACTATTCGATGGAAGAGCGGCTGAAGGGCCTCAAGCTGGACATCGCCCGCTACCGCCGCCCGGCCCCCTACACCGCGCCGAGCGCCGCCAAGGCCGCCGGCCTCTACATGATCTGCACCGTCTCCAAGCACGCGGCGGAAGACAAGGGCTGCGCCGACGCCATGATGCTGGACTACCGCGGCCGCGTGGCCGAGGCCACCAGCGCCAACATCTTCTTCGTGAAGAACGGCGAGATCCACACGCCGGAGCCCGACTGCTTCCTCAACGGCATCACCCGGCAGACCGTGATCCAGCTGGCCGAGCGGGCGGGCATCCCGGTCCACGTGCGCGCCATCTGGCCGGAGGAGCTGTCGGACTTTGACGAGTGCTTCCTCACCGGCACCGCCGCCGAGGTGTCCCCGGTCGCCGAGATCGGCCCGTGGCGCTTCACCCCGGGCGACGTCTGCAAGCGCCTGATGACCGATTACGACAATCTGGTCTGGGGCCGCCTGAACGCCTGACCGGCGCCGCAGCGCAAGATCCGAAACACCCCCGGATGGCCCGGCCGTCCGGGGGTGTTTCTTTTAGGAACCAACATCTTGCGGAGGATTTCTCATCCTCTGGCCGCACGTCGGCCGGATCACGCATCAGACCCGAAAAAGCGAGCCAGCACAGACACATCCACCTTGACGATGCGGTTGAATTATTCTGTGCTCGGCAGCGGTTGCTTTGAGGAGGTTCCACCATGATCAGACCCGCCCGCCCCGAGGATCAGGACGCCATCTGGGCCATTCTCGAGCCCGTCATCCGGGCGGGCGAGACCTACACGCTGGACCGGGACATGAGCCGCGAAGCAGCGCTCGCCTACTGGCTCTCCCCCAACCACCACGTCCACGTGCTGGAGGAAGACGGCCAGATCCTCGGCACCTACTACCTGCGCACCAACCAGCAGGGCGGCGGCCGCCACGTCTGCAATTGCGGCTACATGACCCACGAGCAGGCGCGCGGACGCGGCGTCGCCAGCCGCATGTGCCGCCACTCGCTGGACCTCGCCCGCCAGCTTGGCTACCGGGGAATGCAGTTCAACTTCGTCATCTCCACCAACGAGGGCGCGGTGCGCCTGTGGCAGGCGCTGGGCTTCCAGATCGTCGGCCGCCTGCCCGGCGCGTTCGAGCACCCGCGCTTCGGCTTCGTCGATGCCCTGGTGTTCTATCAGGACCTGACCCGGCCCGGCAGCGGCGAGACCGCATAAGCGGACCTCCAGCAACCTACATGCCCCGTAATCGCCCGTAGAGGCCCCTTGCAGCGCCGAAACAGACCCGCCCGCCACCACCCCAGCGTGGATAGGCAAAAACCTCTCTACGGGCGTTTAAACCCCCGTAGCGTCGATTTCGCGTTATGTTAAGGAAACAGGGGCTTTTGCAGGGGACTCGTCCCCTGCACCCCTTCGTTTTCCGCGCCGCCCTCCCCCGGTCCCGGAAAGAAAAAGGGCCGTGCCCGGGCTGACCGGCACGGCCCCTGAAACCGGATGGAGGGTGCAGGAGGCGGACGTGCGCCTCCTGCCGCCCCCGATTACCCGTGCGCCAGCGCCGCCAGCAGCAGCAGGGCCACGATGTTGGTGATCTTGATCATGGGGTTCACGGCGGGACCGGCGGTGTCCTTGTAAGGGTCGCCCACCGTGTCGCCGGTCACGGCCGCCTTGTGGGCGTCCGAGCCCTTGCCGCCGTGGTTGCCATCCTCGATGTACTTCTTGGCGTTGTCCCACGCACCGCCGCCCGAGGTCATGGAGATGGCGACGAACAGCCCGCCGACGATCACGCCCAGCAGCAGCGCCCCGAGCGCGGCGAACCCTTGCGCCTGCCCCGCCACCGCGCTGATGACGAAGTAGACGACGAGCGGCGCCAGCACCGGCAGCAGGCTGGGGATGATCATCTCCCGGATCGCCGCCTTGGTGACCAGATCGACCGTGCGCGCATAGTCGGGCTTGGACGTGCCCGCCATGATGCCCGGGTTGTCGCGGAACTGGCCCCGCACCTCCTCGACCACCGAGCCCGCCGCGCGGCCCACCGCGGTCATGCCGAGCGCGCCGAACAGGTAGGGCAGCAGCGCGCCCAGCAGCAGGCCGACCACCACGTAGGGGTTGGCCAGCGAGAAGTCGATGGTCAGCTCGCCGAAGAAGGTGTTGAGGTCCGCCGCGTAGGCGCCGAACAGCACCAGCGCGGCCAGCCCCGCCGAGCCGATGGCATAGCCCTTGGTGACCGCCTTGGTGGTGTTGCCCACCGCGTCCAGCGCGTCCGTGTTCTTGCGCACGCTGGCATCCAGCCCCGCCATTTCGGCGATGCCGCCCGCGTTGTCGGTGACCGGCCCGTAGGCGTCCAGCGCCACCACCATGCCCGCCAGCGCCAGCATGGCCGTGGCGGCAAAGGCAATGCCCATCACGCCCGCCAGGCTGTAGGTGAAGATCATGCCCGCGCAGATGACGATGGTCGGCAGCGCCGTCGCCTCCAGGCTCACCGCCAGCCCCTGGATGATGTTGGTGCCGTGGCCCGTCACCGACGCCAGGGCGATGGAGCGCACCGGGCGGAAGTTGGTGCCGGTGTAGTATTCGGTGATCCAGACGAGCAGCGCCGTCACCGCCAGCCCGACGAGGCTGCAGATGAACAGGCTCTGGGCGCTGAAGGTCATGCCGCCGGCGGTGATCGCCGCGCCGCCCGGCCCCACCACATAGGGGATGAGGAACCAGAAGCCGATGGCCGAGAGCACCGCCGTCACCCAGAAGCCCTTGTAGAGCGCCCCCATGATGTTCTGCGACTTGCCCAGCCGCACGAAGAAGGTGCCGATGATGGAGGTGAGGATGCACAGGCCGCCGATGGCCAGCGGCAGCACCATGAGGTTGCCGAGCAGGGCCGCGTCCTGGTCCGCGCCGAACAGCAAGGCCGAGAGCACCATGGTCGCGCCGATGGTGACCACGTAGGTCTCGAACAGGTCGGCGGCCATGCCGGCGCAGTCGCCCACGTTGTCGCCCACGTTGTCGGCGATCACGGCCGGGTTGCGCGGGTCATCCTCGGGAATGCCCGCCTCCACCTTGCCGACCAGGTCCGCGCCCACGTCCGCCGCCTTGGTGAAGATGCCCCCGCCAAGGCGCGCGAAGATGGAAATGAGCGAGGCGCCAAAGCCCAGCGCCACCAGCGCGTCGATGACCACCCGGTCGCTCGCCGCATGGTCCAGCACCCGGGTCAGCACGAAGAAGTAGACCGCAATCGCCAGCAGCGCGAGGCCCGCCACCAGCAGGCCGGTGATGGCCCCGGCGCGGAACGAGAGGGTCAGCCCCTGCTGCAACCCCTGCCGCGCCGCCTCCGCCGTGCGCACATTGGCCCGGACCGAGACGTTCATGCCGATGAACCCGGCCAGCCCCGAGCAGATGGCGCCGATGGCAAAGCCCACGGCCGGATAGAGGCCGAGCGTGAAGAAGATGATCGCCGCCACGATCACGCCCACCACCGCGATGGTGCTGTACTGGCGGTTCAGGTACGCCCTCGCCCCTTCCTGAATGGCGGCGGCAATCTGCTGCATCGTCTCGGAGCCCGCCGAGGCTCCCAGCACCGAGCGGGCCGCCAGCACGCCGTAAAGCAGCGCGACGATCCCGCACCCGATTGACACGTAAAGTATGTCCACGAGCGATTCCCCCTTGGTTCGCATGGCTTTTGTGCACGAACGCATCGCAACGAAACGATGTTCGCCGGGGCCGGAAACCCGGCCCTCGTTTGGGTAAAAGCATGGAATCAACAGGTTGGAGCGGTGGCTCGCCCAAGGGACCGCAACCGGCTCCCGACGCTACGGACTGTACGTCGCAACTGCGGCGGATCGTTGCAAATGCACAAGGGCCATGCAAGCGATCTCGCGGCGGAGACCGGATTGCGGGGAAAACAGCAGGGAAAATGGCAGTTACGCTGCCGAAACGCACCGCCCCGGGGCGGCAGGCTCAGAGCGGCAGGACCGTGGTGATCTGCACCGTGCGCACCACCGGCTTGCCGAGCGATTCGTTGGCGGCGTCGCGCAGCACCGTCTCGGCGGCGTCGTAATCCAGCAGCAGCGGGTTGCGGGCATCGGCAACCGACGTGGTGGAGAGCCTGTGGTTGATGGCGTGGCGCACCAGCGGCATCCGCGCCTTGACGAAGTCCGCGTCCTGCTCCCCCACCTCCAGCTGGAGGTCGAGGTTCACATAGCCGCTGAGGGCGCCGCCGGGCGCAACCAGCGGCACCGTCAGGCGGTTGAGGGAGACGAACGCGGGCGGAGCCTGCGGCGTCTCGGACGCTTCCGGCGCCAGCGCCGCCGCGGCGCCCGCACCGCCGGTCAGCAGGAAGTAGGCGCTCGCGCCGCCGCCTCCGGCGATCAGCCCGGCCGCCAGCAGCGTGAGCGCGATGAGTCTGGATCGTTTGCGGGACGCTGCGCCGGCGTCGGCCTCAGTCCTGTCCCCGTCTGCTCCCGCCATGCTCATACCCCAGCTTGGTCAGCGCAAGGGCCGTGCCGTCCGGTCCGAGGAGCATCAGCCCCTCGCCCGCCTCGACCCGTCCGATTCGGGAAATCCTAATCCCAAATCGTTGACAAAGCCCCAACACCGTCTCCCGGTCCCGGGGGCTGGCGGTAAAGACGATCTCGTAGTCGTCGCCCCCCGAGGCCAGCTGCACGCGCCGGGAAAGGCTGTCCGCCGCGCCCACACCCGCGTCTGCGTCCACCCACGCCGCTGCGGCGTCCGACAGCGGCAGGCGCGCCGCCTCCAGCACCACCCGCACGCCGGAGGCCGCCGCGATGTGGCGGGCATCCGCCAAGAGGCCGTCCGACACGTCCGCCGAGGCGCGGGCGATGCCGGGCAGCGCCGGGCCCAGCGCCACGCGCGGCTCGGGCCAGCGGTAGCGCTGCACCACCGCCGCCCGGTGGGCGGGCGGCAGGTCGAGCGCGCCGGTGAGCACCTGAAGGCCGAGCCAGGCATCGCCGATCGTGCCGGTCACATAGACATCGTCCCCCGCCCGCGCGTGCGCCCGGCTGAGCGCCGCGCCATGGGGTGCGGTGCCGATGGCGGTGAGGCTGAGCACCAGCCGCTCGCCCGCCCGGATGGTGTCGCCGCCCCAGAGCTGGACGTCATGGCGTGCCAGATCCGCCGCCAGCCCCTCGGTGAAGCGGCGCAGCCAGGGTTCGTCCTGCGCGGGCGTCAGGCCGAGCCCCAGCAGCACGCCCCGGGGCACCGCCCCCTTGGAGGCAAGGTCGGAAAGGTTCACCCGCAGCAGCTTGGCGGCGATGGCCTCGGGCGGATCGTCGGCGAGGAAATGCACGCCCTCGGCTGCCATGTCCTTGGTCAGCACCACCTCGCAGCCCGCCGGCGCGGACCACACGGCCACGTCATCCTTGAGGCCGCGGGCCTCGGGCGCGCGAGCGATCGGCGCGAGCAGGCGGCCGATCAGCTCGAACTCCCTCACTTGGCGCCGTTGCCCTTGCGGCCGGCCGCCTCGCCCACCCGGTCGAGAAGGCCGTTCACGAACGCCGCCTCGCGCGGCTCGTAGAAGGCGTGGGCCACGTCCACATACTCGGTGATGACCACCGCCGTCGGCACGTCCGGCCGGGCGACCAGCTCGTAGGCACCGGCGCGCAGGATCTGGCGCATCGGGCGGTCGAGCCGTTCCAGCGTCCAGCCCTCGGCCAGGTGGCGGGCGATCAGCCCGTCCAGCTCCTCGCGGCGGGCCCACGCGCCCGCGACGATGTCGTCGAACAGGTTGCGGTCGGCGCGGATGTAGGTGTCGCCCTCGATCTCGCTGCCGAGCCGGTGATCGTGGAATTCCTTGATCACGCGGGGGACGGAGTCGCTCGCCATCTCGATCTGGTACAGCGCCTGCACGGCGGCGAGACGCGCCGCGCTGCGCGGCGTGCCGGGACGGGTCTTGGGTTTCAGCGTCTGGTCAGCCACGGCTCATCACCCTTCCGCGCCAAAGCGGCGGCGGTAGCCCACCATCGTCAGGGCGGCCTCGGCGGCGGCGCGGCCCTTGTTGCCCTGACCCACCCGGGCCCGCTCCCACGCCTGACGGAAGTTCTCCGTCGTCAGGATGCCGTAACCGATGGCGAGGCGCTCGCGCACCGCCAGATCCATCAGGCCCCGGGCGCTTTCCTCGCACACGTAGTCGTAGTGGGTGGTCTCGCCCCGCACGACGAGGCCCAGCGCCACGTAGCCGTCGTACTTGCCGCTTCTGGCGGCCATGGCGATCGCGCCCGGAATCTCGAAAGCGCCCGGCACGGCGATCCGATCCCACGTTGCGCCGGCGGCCTCGAGGGTCTGGATGGCGCCGACCACCAGTTCGTCGGCCACATCCTCGTAGAACCGGGCCTCGACAATCAGGATATGCGGTGCGGTCATGAACTTACCTAGCAAACTCAGTGAAAAACGGGCCGGAACCGGCGCGGGAGGGCCGCCCTGGCGGCGGCCCCGCCCCCGCCTCAGTCGTCCGACAGCTCGATCTCGTCGACCACCTGAAGGCCGTAGCCCTCAAGGCCGATGATGTTGTGGCGCGCCGAGCGGGTCAGCAGGACCAGATCCCTGACGCCCAGATCCACCAGGATCTGCGCGCCGATGCCGTAGTCGCGCAGCACATGTTCCTCGCGGGATTCGGACGCGCGGGCATTCATGATCTGGGACAGCCGGTCCGGCCGGGTGTCGCGGATGATGACGATCACGCCCGAGCCATGCTTGCCGATGGTCCGCATGGCGGCCTGAAGCTGGCCGGTGCGCTCGCTCACCTCGCCCAGCATGTCGTTGAAGATGGAGAGGGCATGCATCCGCACGAGCGTCGGCCTGGCGGGGTCGATATCGCCCTTGATGAGCACCAGATGCTCCGCATACTCCGCCTTGTTGGCGTAGGTCTTGAGCTTCCAGGTGCCGCCGTACTCGCTCTCCATCTCGCCTTCGGCGATGCACTCCACCAGATTGTCATAGCGGCGGCGGTAGGCGATCAGGTCGGCGATGGTGCCCACCTTCAGGCCGTGCAACTGGGCGAAGGCGATCAGGTCCGGCAGGCGGGCCATGGTGCCGTCGTCGTTCATGATCTCGCAGATCACGCCCGCGGGCATCAGCCCGGCGAGGCGGGCGATGTCCACCGCCGCTTCCGTGTGGCCGGCGCGGACCAGCACGCCGCCCTCGCGCGCCATCAGCGGGAAGACGTGACCGGGGGTGACGATGTGCTCCTTGCCCTTGGTGGGGTCGATCGCCACGGCGATGGTGCGGGCGCGGTCGGCGGCGGAGATGCCGGTGGTGACGCCCTCCTTGGCCTCGATGGAGACGGTGAAGGCGGTCTCGTGCCGGGTGCCGTTGTTCTGGCTCATCAGCGGCAGCTCAAGCTGGCGCACCCGCTCGGCGGTCAGCGACAGGCAGATGAGGCCGCGGCCATACTTGGCCATGAAGTTGATGGCGTCGGGGGTGGCCATCTGGGCGGGAATGATGAGGTCGCCCTCGTTCTCCCGGTCCTCGTCGTCCACCAGGATGAACATCCGGCCGTTGCGGGCGTCCTCGATGATTTCCTCGATGGGCGACAGGGCCATATGGGCTTCGGATTGAGCCGTCTTCAGCATGACGCTACCTCCTTGAGCCGCGCGACGTAACGCGCCAGCACGTCTATCTCGATATTGACGGGATCGCCCACCTTGGCCCGGCCGAGGGTCGTGCAGCTCTGGGTGTGCGGAATGACATTCACCTCGAACAGCACGCCGTCCGGCCCGTCCTCGACCGCGTTCACGGTGAGGGAAATGCCGTCGATGGTGATGGAGCCCTTGGGCGCGATGTAGGGCGCGAGGCCCTTGGGCGCCTCGAAGCGGATGCGGCGGGAGGCGCCGTCCGGCACGATGTCGGTGATGCGGCCCACCGCGTCCACATGGCCGGTGACGATGTGGCCGCCCAGCTCGTCGCCCACCTTCAGCGCCCGCTCCAGGTTGACCGGGGTGCCCACCTGCCAGCTTCCCAGCGCCGAGCGGGACAGCGTCTCGCCCGAGGCATCGACGGCAAACCAGTCGCTCCCCTTGTCCACCACCGTCAGGCAGACGCCCGAGCAGGCAATGGACGCACCGATCTCCACCGTCGAGAGGTCGAAGGCGGTGCCAAGCACAATGCGGGTGTCGCCGCGCGGCTCGATGGAACGGACGGTGCCGATGTCTGTAATGATGCCTGTAAACATAACAGCTTCCCGTTAACGGATACGCTCGAAAACCGCCAGCCGAACTTCGCCCAGCGCCAAACTGTCCACCGTGCGCCAGCGCCCGTGCGCCTCGGCGAGACGCGCAAGGCCCAGATCCTCGACCCCGCTGCGCCCGTCGCCAAGCACGATCGGGGCCGTGTACCACAGCAGACGGTCCACTAGATCGTGTCGGAGCAGCGAAGCTGCAAGCCCCGCTCCGCCTTCCGCCAGAACACGGAGCGCCCCGCCCGCCGCCAGACCGGCCAGCATCTCCGGCAGGGACGCGCCCGAGAGCACCTCCGCCCGGCCCGCAAGCTTGAGCGACGGCGCAATCCGCTCCAGCGTCCGGCTCGCCACCACCGGCCGGGGCGAGCGGTCCTCCAGCCCGGGCAGGCGCACGTCGAGCATGGGATCGTCCGTCTCCAGCGTGCGCCGGCCGATGAGGATCACATCATGGCGCGCCCGCTCCAGATGGGCGTGCCGGCGCGCCTCGGGGCCGGTGATCCAGCGGCTCTCCCCGTTGGGCAGCGCGATGCGCCCGTCGAGCGAGGTCGCCAGCTTCAGCGTCACCTCCGGCCGCCCCTCGGCCAGGCGCAGGCGGAAGCCCCGCTGCTGGCGCACCGCCTCCGCTTCCAGAACGCCGCTCACAACCTCGATCCCCGCCCGCTGCAGGGCGAGCGCGCCGTGGCCGCTGGTGCGGGGGTCGGGGTCGAGCGCCGCGATCACCACGCGGGCGGGCCGCGCCGCGAGCAGGAGACTGGTGCAGGAAGGCCCGCGCGGGCTCTCGTGGGCGCAGGGCTCAAGGGTTACGTAGACCGTCGCATCGCGGGCGGCCTCCCCCGCCTGAGCCAGTGCCCCCGCCTGAGCCAATGCCATGGCCTCCGCGTGGGGGCGCCCGCCCGGCTGGGTCCAGCCCCGGCCGAGGACAACGCCGTCCTTCACGATGACGCAGCCCACCGACGGATTGGGCTGGGTCCGCCCCAGTCCGCGCTCGGCCAGCGCCAGCGCCGCGCGCATCCATCGGTAATCGTGCTTCATTCCGCCCGCTTTCGTGCGGCGGCCGCGCGGGTGCGGCCGCTATTCGCTCTTCCAGACGTCCAGTTCGCGCGTGTCTTCCAGCTTTCCGCCCAGCTGGCCCACAAAGGTCTCGAAGTCCTTGGCCTCGCGGAAATTCTTGTAGACCGACGCGAACCGGACATAGGCAACCGGGTCCAGCGCCTCAAGCCGCTCCATCACCAGCTCGCCGATCTGGTGGGCGGGAATCTCGTTCTCGCCCATCGACTCGAGCTGGCGCACGATGCCCGTGACCAGCCGGTCGATCCGCTCCGGCTCCACCGGCCGCTTGCGCAGGGCGATGCGAATGGAGCGCTCCAGCTTGTCGCGCTCGAAGGCCTCGCGCTTGCCCGATTTCTTGACCACCACCAGCTCGCGCAGCTGCACCCGCTCGAACGTGGTGAACCGCGCCCCGCAGGCCGGGCACTGCCGCCGCCGCCGAATGGCCGAGTTGTCCTCGGTCGGCCGGCTATCCTTCACCTGCGTATCTTCGTGACTGCAAAATGGACAACGCATCGGCGCATCCGCCTTCCATCTCGTTGGCGAGCATGGCCGGACAGTAGTCTACACCAGATATGGTGTCCACTCTGCAGGCTGCCTCAAGATAGATTTGCTGCCGCAGGAGGACAGCGAAAAGAAATTGGAAGGGACTTGAAATGCAGGGGGTCGCGGACCCCCTGCACCCCCTTTCGTTTCGGGGCGCGCCCGTGATCGAAGGGCGCGTCCCGTTCGGAAGAATGAGAAAGGGCCGCACCCGGTCTCACAGGCACGGCCCTTCAAAACGATCGGGAGGTTGCCAGGAGGGGCAAGCCCCTCCTGCAAGCCGTCACATCCCGCTTAGCCCTGATAGATCGGGAAGCGCTTGCACAGCGCCGAGACGCGGGCGCGGATTTCGGCTTCCACCTTGCCGTTGTTCTCGGGGCCGTTGGCGACCAGGCCGTCCAGCACGTCGGCGATCATGTCGCCGATTTCCTTGAACTCCTCGACGCCGAAGCCGCGGGTGGTGCCGGCGGGCGAGCCCACGCGGATGCCCGAGGTCTTGGTCGGCGGAAGCGGGTCAAACGGCACGCCGTTCTTGTTGCAGGTGATGCCCGCGCGCTCCAGCGCCTCGTCGGCGTCCTTGCCGGTGAGGCCCTTCGGGCGCAGGTCGATCAGCGCCAGGTGGGTGTCGGTGCCGCCCGCGACGATGTCGCAGCCGCGCTCCTTCAGGCGCTGGGCGAGAACCTGGGCGTTCTCGATGACCTTCTTCGCGTAGACCTTGAACTCCGGCTGAAGCGCCTCGCGGAAGGCAACCGCCTTGGCGGCGATGACGTGCATCAGCGGGCCGCCCTGGAGGCCCGGGAACACGGCCGAGTTGATCTTCTTGGCGATGTCCTCGTTGTTGGTGAGGATCATGCCGCCGCGCGGGCCGCGCAGGGTCTTGTGGGTGGTGGTGGTCACCACGTCCGCGTAGGGCAGCGGGTTCGGGTGGGCGCCGCCCGCCACCAGGCCGGCGAAGTGCGCCATGTCCACCATCAGCAGCGCGCCGACCGAGTCGGCGATCTCGCGGAAGCGCTTGAAGTCGAGGATGCGCGGATAGGCCGAACCGCCCGCGATGATGAGGCGCGGCTTGTGCTCCCTGGCGAGGCGCTCCACCTCGTCGAAGTCGATGAGGTGGGTTTCGCGGTCCACGCCATACTGCACGGCGTTGAACCACTTGCCCGACATGGCCGGCGGCGCGCCGTGGGTCAGGTGGCCGCCCGCGGCCAGCGACAGGCCCATCACGGTCTCGCCCGGCTTCACCAGCGCCAGCATGACGGCGCCGTTGGCCTGCGCGCCGGAGTGCGGCTGGACGTTGACGAACTCGGCGCCGAACAGGGCCTTGGCGCGGTCAATCGCCAGCTGCTCGGCGATGTCCACATGGTGGCAGCCCTGGTAGTAGCGCTTGCCCGGGTAGCCCTCGGCGTACTTGTTGGTCAGCACCGAGCCTTGCGCTTCCAGCACCGCCTTGGAGACGATGTTCTCGGAGGCGATCAGCTCGATCTGGTCCTGCTGGCGGCTCAGCTCGCCCTTGATGGCGGCGGCCAGCTTGGGGTCGGCCTGTTCGAGGCCGGCGGTGAAGAAATCGGGGGCGCGGCCCTCGGCATCGGACTTAAGAGCGGCGGAAGTCATCGCTTATTCTCCTTGGGTACGAACGGGCGGATTGGAGAGCTTGTCGATCCGCCGCTGGTGACGGCCGCCGTCGAAGGGGGTCGCCAGGAATTCCTTGAGGATGTCGCGGGCCATGTCGACGCCGGTGAGGCGCTCGCCGATGGCAAGCACGTTGGCGTCGTTGTGCTGGCGGGCGAGACGCGCCATCAGCCCGTTGGTGCACAGCGCGGCGCGAACGGCCGGGATGCGGTTTGCGGCAATGGAAATGCCGATGCCCGAGCCGCAG
Organism: Pedomonas sp. V897; assembly: GCF_051304405.1. Classification (NCBI taxonomy): domain Bacteria; kingdom Pseudomonadati; phylum Pseudomonadota; class Alphaproteobacteria; order Sphingomonadales; family Pedomonadaceae; genus Pedomonas; species Pedomonas sp. V897. The sequence continues at coordinate 305,806 of NZ_JBPPGG010000002.1, read as the reverse complement.
ATGACAACGCCGCGCTCGGCCTTGCCTTCGGCCACCGCCGTGGCCACCGCGTAGCCGAAGTCCGGGTAGTCAACCGACTCCGACCCGCAGGTGCCCAGATCCAGAACGTTGAACCCGGCCTCGTGCAAGTCGTCCATCAGGATCTGCTTGAGCTTGACGCCCGCATGATCCGAACCAATCGCGACAGTCTTGGTCATGCACTCTCTCGACTCGAAAACAAGGGCGACGGGCCCGGCCCCCAGGCCTGTCCCGTGACGAGGGCCCGCGTCGAGGGGGCTCGTAGCACAGCGCACCGTCAAGGGCTAGGGGCAAGGGCGACCGCAAGGTACAAAGTCAAGGGGGAAAGGTACCGGAAACGCCCCGGTTTTCCCTGGGGCACCGCCTGCGCCACTGCCCGGGCATGGCTCCCATGCTCACCATGCAAGGGTACTCACCATGCAAGGGCACTCACCATGCAAGGGGGGCCCGAGAGGGGGCGCCCTGCCCCCGCTCAGACGATCAGGCCGCGACGGGGCGGCGGCGGCGCTTTCGGGGCCGGCTCCTCCGGCGCGGGCGCGTCCTCCATCCCCAGCAGGGTCTTGAGCTTGCGCACCGCCATGATGGCGAGCACCTGGCTCGGCGTCAGGCTGGAGCCGACCACAACCGCTTCCAGCCCGGTGAGCGGGTCCACCGCGCACACCTTGACGCTGCTGCCAACCGGCGTGAACTCGATCAGGAAGCCGCTGTAATCGTCGTCCAAAACATCCGCCATAGGCCGTTCCCCCCTCTCCCGCCCCCTTATACAGCACCGCAAGGCCGGGATGTATTTCGACGTGTCGCGGGGGCGCGTCCGCCGGAAACGAACGGGAGGTCGCAGGAGGGGCACACCCCTCCTGCCAACCCATCAAGACGTGCAGAAAACCGCCGTCAGGCCGCCTGCCGGGTCAGCTCCAGACGGTCCCAGATCTCCAGCAGCGCGTCGCGCAGGGCGTACATCATGGAGTCGTCATGGTGCGGCGTCGGCGTGAAGCGCAGCCGCTCCGTGCCGCGCGGCACGGTCGGATAGTTGATGGGCTGGACGTAGATTCCATACTCCAGCAGCAGGATGTCGGAGATCTTCTTGCAGCGCACCGGATCGCCCACCTTCACCGGGACGATGTGGCTGACCGAGGGCATCACCGGCAGCCCGGCGTCGCGCAGCAGGTCCTTGAGGAACTGGGCCCGCTCCTGATGGCGCTCCCGCTCGGCGTTGCTCTCCTTCAGGTGGCGGATGCTCGCCAGCGCGCCGGCCACCAGCACCGGGGCCAGCGAGGTGGAGAAGATGAAGCCCGGCGCGTAGGAACGCACCACGTCGATGATGGTCCGGGAGGCCGCGATGTAGCCGCCCATCACGCCGAAGGCCTTGCCCAGCGTGCCCTCGATGATGGTGAGGCGGTGGGCGACGCCGTCCCGCTCCGAGATGCCGCCGCCGCGCGCGCCGTACATGCCGACCGCGTGCACCTCATCGAGGTAGGTGATGGCGTTGTACTTGTCCGCCAGGTCGCAGATGGCGGCGATGGGCGCGATGTCCCCGTCCATCGAGTAGACCGACTCGAAGGCGATCAGTTTGGGCGTCTCCAGCGGATACTGCTGGAGCAGCTCCTCCAGATGCTGGAGGTCGTTGTGGCGGAAGACGTGCTTCTCGCATCCCGAGTTGCGGATGCCCGCGATCATGGAGGCGTGGTTCAGCTCGTCCGAGAAGATCACGCAGCCGGGCAGCAGCTTGGCGATGGTGGAGAGCGTCGCCTCGTTGGAGACGTAGCCGGAGGTGAAGGTGAGTGCGGCTTCCTTGCCGTGCAGGTCCGCCAGCTCGGCTTCCAGATCCAGGTGGTAGTGAGTGTTGCCGCTGATGTTGCGGGTGCCGCCCGAGCCTGCGCCCACGTCGTGCAGCGCGGTCTCCATGGCCTCGATCACCTTGGGGTGCTGGCCCATGCACAGGTAGTCGTTGGAGCACCACATGACGATGGGCCGCTGGCCGTTGTGGCCGGCAAAGCAGCGGGCATTGGGATATGCGCCACGATTGCGAAGGATGTCGATGAAGACGCGATAGCGGCCTTCTTGGTGCAGGCGATCGATCGCCTCCTGGAAAACGCGCTCGTAATTCATGGCCGCATATCCTGGACCGTTACATTTGGCGCAAACCTATGTATCCGAATGCCCGCCCGCAATAGCCGAATTTGTCGCAACCCCACCTTTGCGGCCCGACTGTGCGGGCGGCGTCGCGCCCGCCGCCCGGTCCGGTCCAGCCTAACCCCGATGGTTGTACTAGTCGAGACGCACGTCGCCGCCCTTCGGTTCCTCGAAATGCGGATCGAGCATGGCGGGGGTCACCTCGGCGAGCGTGGCGGGATTCCACTTGGGATTGCGGTCCTTGTCGATCAGCTGGGCGCGCACGCCCTCGTAGAAGTCGTGGCCCTGCTTGATCTGGCAGACGATGCGGTACTCCTGCCGCAGGCAGCCCGCCAGGTCGAGCGACGCACCGGCCCGCACCGCGCGCAGGGTCAGCTTGAGCGAGGTGGGCGAGAGCGCCAGCAGGCGGTCCTTCACGCCAACGGCCCAGTCGTCCCCCGACCCGAGCGACTCCACGATCTCCTCGACCGTGTCGCCCGCAAAGTGCCGGTCGATCTGCGCGCGCACGCTGGCCAGCGGCGCCGCGCCCGGGTCGGTGTGGAAGCGGGCGAGAACGTCCTCGACCGCGGCGTCCTCCTCGACGAGCGCCCGGGTCAGCGCCTCGATCTGCTCCGAGGGCACATAATGGGTGACGATGCCCGCATAGAGGCAGTCCGCCGCCTTCAGCCGCTCGCCCAGCAGGCCGAGGTAGACGCCCAGCTGGCCCGGCATGTGGCCCAGCAGGTAGGTGCCGCCCACGTCCGGGATCAGGCCGATGCCGGTCTCCGGCATGGCGAACAGGGTCTTCTCCGTCGCCACCCGGTACGGCCCGTGCACCGACAGGCCGACGCCGCCGCCCATCACGATGCCGTCCACCAGCGCCACATACGGCTTGGAGAAGGTGCTGGTCAGGTAGTCGGCGCGGTATTCGTCGAAGAAAAAGCCCTCGTACTCGTCGCTGCCCGCGCGGCCGGCCCGGTGCATGCTCACCACGTCACCGCCCGCGCAGAAGGCGCGGTCGCCCGCGCCGCGGATGATGACGAGTTTCACGGTGGGATCGGCCTCCCACGCCTTCAGCTGATCATGGATGGCGACGCACATGGCGCGCGTCAGGGCATTGAGCGCCTTGGGGCGATTGAGGGTGATGATGCCCGCACGGCCCTGAATCTCGAAAAGCACGTCCTCGTTCGCAAGAACAGCGTCGTTCATGGTCATCCCCCGCCTAAAGTCTTCAAAAACCGTTTGAAATCAGGACACACGTCATGCGGCGCCACACGCCGCGCCGTGGCCACAGTCCTAAAGGGTGACGATCCTGTCCAGCCCGAAAGAACGAAGAGCCGTTGTGAGAAAATGCACGTCCTCGTCCGCGCGGGTGAAGACGGCAAGGCCGGAGGGCGGCCCTTCCCACTCCACGCCCTGGCACAGATAGGCGACCCGGCGGGCGATGCCCTCCCCGCTGTCCACCCACTGGAAGGGGCGCGGCGCAACCGCCATCAGCTCCTCCTTCACCAGCGGAAAGTGGGTGCAGGCCAGCACGATCGTGTCCAGCCGCTCGCCGCCCGGCTGGCTCAGCAGCCCGTCGAGCACGGCGCGGAACTCCGGCAGCGGCGTCGGCAGGCCGCGCAGCTTGCGCTCGGCCATCGCCACCAGCTCGGCCGAGCCGTGGCGCAGCACCAGGCAGTCGCTGGCGAACTCGCGCACCAGATTGTCCACATAGGCCTGCCGCACCGTGGCGGGCGTGCCGAGCACGCCGAACACCCGCGTCCTGCTGATGAGCGCCGCCGGCTTCACCGCCGGCACGGTGCCCACCACCTGAACGTTCAGCACCGCCCGCACCTGGGCGAGCGAGATGGTGCTCGCCGTGTTGCAGGCGATGACCACCAGTTGCGGGTCGAACCGCTCGACAAGGCGGCCGAGAAGAGCCGGCACGCGGGCGCCCAGCTCCGCCTCGGTCTTGGTGCCGTAGGGGAAGCCGCCGTTGTCGGCGCAATAGACCACGGGGGCCGCCGGGAGCAGGCGCCGGATCTCCCGCAGGACCGACAGGCCGCCGACCCCGGAGTCGAACACCAGCAACGGTTTTCGCGTTTTCACCAACTTGTGACAATCCACCCGGTTGAAAGTGAACAGGAGACGTGTCTAGTGCATTTCCATCCCGCTTGGAAACAGGCGGACTGATGCAAAATGCGGCAGACGGCCCGAACCGCTGGCCGGTCCGCCGTCCACCCAGTCGAGGTTCTGATCGTGACCCAATTTCCTCTCGCGCCCTACCCCGCCGCCCGCCTCCGGCGCACCCGCATGACCGCCTGGTCCCGCGCCATGGTGGCCGAGAACGTGCTCACCCCGGCGGACCTCATCTGGCCCCTGTTCATCATCGAAGGCACCGGCGAGCGCACCACCGTCGCCTCCATGCCGGGCGTCGAACGCCTGTCCGTCGATCTGGCGGTCGCGGCGGCCCGGGAGGCGAAGAGCCTCGGCATCCCCTGCCTCGCCCTGTTCCCCAACACGCCCGCCGACCTGCGCACCGACGACGGCCGCGAGTCCGCCAACCCGGACAACCTGATGTGCCGCGCCACCCGTGCCATCAAGGACGCCGTGCCCGACATCGGCATCCTCTCGGACGTGGCGCTGGACCCCTACACCACCCACGGCCATGACGGGCTGGTCTCCGACTCCGGCGAGATCCTCAACGACGAGACCATCGAGAAGCTGGTGCAGCAGGCGCTCAATCAGGCCCGGGCAGGCGCGGACATCATCGCCCCCTCCGACATGATGGACGGCCGCATCCGGGCCATCCGCACCGCGCTGGAGGCGGAAGGCTTCACCAACGTCCAGATCATGTCCTACGCCGCCAAATACGCCTCGGCCTTCTACGGCCCGTTCCGCGACGCGGTCGGCTCCGGCGCGCGCCTCAAGGGCGACAAGAAAACCTACCAGATGGACCCGGCCAACTCGGACGAAGCCCTGCGCGAAGTGGCGCTGGACCTGGCCGAAGGCGCCGATACCGTCATGGTGAAGCCGGGCCTGCCCTACCTCGACGTGGTGCGCCGGGTGAAGGACACCTTCGCCGTGCCCACCTTCGCCTACCAGGTCTCCGGCGAATACGCCATGATCGCAGGCGCCATCCAGAACGGCTGGCTCGACCGCGACCGCACCATCCTCGAAAGCCTCATGGCCTTCAAACGCGCGGGCGCGGACGGCGTGCTGACCTACTTCGCCCTGGAAGCGGCCAGGCTGCTGAACGGGAAGTGATTTCTGATTTTTCGCAGGAGGGACTCGGTCCCTCCTGCACCTCCCTTCATTTACGGGGACGCGTTTCCAGCGCGCTCCAGAAACACGGCCCGACAAACGCAAGGGGGATCGAAAGGGGGTCCAAGACCCCCTTTCACCCTTAACCCAGCGTCACGAACACCGCTCCTCCGCGCAGTAGACGCGTTTTCCGGCAACCCAGGTCTCGAGCACCTGTGTCTGCCACACCTCGGCGGGCGGGGCCTTGAAGATGTCCCGGTCGATGAGGATGAAGTCGGCCCATTTGCCTGCTTCAAGGCTGCCGACCTTGCTTTCCTGATGCCCGGCGTAGGCGGCGCCCAGCGTGAAGCCGTGGAAGGCCTCCACCATGCTGAGTTTCTGCTCCGGCAGCCAGCCGCCCGGCGGTTCGCCTTCGCGGGTCTGGCGGGTGACGGCGGCGTAGAGGCCGTAGAAGGGATTGGCCGACTCGACCGGGAAGTCGGAGCCCAGCGCCAGCTTGCCGCCCGTGTTCAGCACGGTGCGCCAGGCGTAGGCGCCTTCCAGCCGGTCCGGGCCGAGGCGTTTTTCGGCCATCTGCCAGTCGGAGGTGGCCTGGGTCGGCTGCATGGAGGCGATCAGCCCCAGTTCCGCCAGCCGCTTGATGTCCTCGGGCGCCAGCACCTGTGCGTGCTCGACGCGGTGGCGCAGCCCCTGCCCGGTGTGGCGCAGGATCAGGCCGAAGGAGTCCAGCACCTGCCGGTTGGCGCCATCGCCAATGGCGTGGACGTTCACCTGATAGCCCTTGGCAATGGCCCTGGAGATCATGTTGGCGAGCGCCGCATCGCTCTGGAAGGGCAGTCCCTTGCTCTCGGGCGCGTCCGCATAGGGCGCGAGCAGCGCCGCCCCGCGCGAGCCGAGCGCGCCGTCGGCGTAGAGCTTGACCGCGCGCAGCGACAGCCGGTCGCCGTGGAGCCCGTCCTGCGGCCCCTCCTTCGAGAGTTCATCGAAGTCCGGCCCGACGCCGCCGATCATGGCGTAGATCCGCGCCGTCAGCTTCCCCTCCGCGCCGAAGCGGCGGTAGAGCGCCCAGGTACGGGCGTCGATCCCGGCGTCGTGCACGCCGGTGAGGCCGACGGAGGCCATGATCTTGAGCGCCGCCTCAAGGGCGGCTTCCAGCTCCGCGTCCGTCGGCGCCGGGATGTGGCGGGTGATGAGGTCCATGGCCGCATCGACGAACACGCCCGTGGGCGTGCCTGCGTCGTCGCGGATGATCTCGCCGCCTTGGGGCGCCTTGGCCGCGCCCGTCACGCCGGCGACCTCGAGCGCCTTGCTGTTGGCCCAGCCCGCGTGGCCGTCCACCCGCTCCAGCCACACCGGGCGGTCGGCGACGGCGCGGTCCAGTTCCTCGCGGGTCGGGAAGCGGCCGAGTCCCCAGGATTCCTGATTCCAGCCACGCCCGCGAATCCACCGGGCGTCCGGGTCGGCGGCGGCGTAGGCCTTCACCTTGTCGAGGGCGTCCTCCAGCGAGCGGGTGTCCGACAGGTCCACCGTCAGGGCGTTCTGCCCGAGGCCCATCACATGGCCGTGGGCGTCGATGAGGCCCGGCAGCATCACCGCGCCCTTGCCATCGACGGCATCCGCCCCTTCGGCGCGCTGCCTGAGCACCCCTTCCGGGCCGACGGCTTCGACCCGTCCATCGTCCCCGATCAGCGCCGCCTCGAAGGATTGCAGCCGCCCCAGCGCATCGAAGGTGTATCCCTTCACGTTGTGCACATAGGTGGCGGCATGAGCGCCCCCCGCCAGGCAGGTTGCGAGCAGGAAAGCCGTGGCAAGACGCATGGATGATCCCCCGGTTTCAATCAAGCAAAAGGGTCGCGGGCCCTCCTGCCATGATTAAATCAATCCCCTACCCCCGGAAACGGCGAATGAGCGACGAGGTATCCTGCCGGCCGCCGCCCATCCTCTGCACGTCGGCGTAGAACTGGTCGACGAGCGCGGTCAGCGGCAGCGAGACGCCGAGGCGTTTGGCTTCGTCCAGCACGAGGCCCAGATCCTTGCGCATCCAGTCCACCGCGAAGCCGAAGTCGAACTGGCCGTCGATCATGGTGGCGGAGCGGTTGTCCATCTGCCAGCTCTGCGCCGCGCCCTTGGAGATCACCTCCACCGCCGCGCGGGCGTCGAGTCCCGCCTCCATGGCGAAGTTGAGCGCCTCGGCGAGGCCCTGCACCACACCGGCGATGCAGATCTGGTTGACCATCTTGGTGAGCTGGCCGGAGCCGACCGGCCCCATCAGGCCGATGCGCTGGGCGTAGGCCTGCATGACCGGCTCGGCGCGGCGGAAATCCGCCTCCTCGCCGCCGACCATGATGGTAAGCTTGCCGTTCTCCGCCCCGGCCTGTCCGCCCGAGACCGGCGCGTCGAGAAAGCCGATGCCCTTCGCCTTTGCCGCCTGCGCCAGTTCCCGCGAGACCTGCGCGGAGACCGTCGTATGATCGATGAACAGGCTGCCCGCCGCCATGGACTCGAAGGCCCCGCCCGCGCCGATCGTCACCTGCCGCAGGTCGTCATCGGCCCCGACGCAGGAGAAGACGAACGCGCACCCCTCGGCGGCCTGCGCCGGGGTCGGCGCCCAGGCGCCGCCATGTTCGGCCACCCAGCGCTCGGCCTTGGCCGTGGTGCGATTGTAGACCCGCACCTCATGACCGGCCTTCGCCAGATGCCGCGCCATCGGTGCGCCCATCACTCCAAGCCCCAGAAACGCAATCTTGGCCATTTCACAAATCCTCCGTTGGCACCGCCTGCCTCCTAGCACAGCCGGAGCGCGTCCGGCGAGGCCGCAACGCAACAGCATTGCTGCCCGAACCGGACGCGAGCCGTACTGAATGTTGCTGACGGGGGCTGCGAAGTGTATTCCCTGCCACAGACACCGGCCCCATGCGGTATTCCTCGATCGCCTGGAGCGGCCTCACCGACGAATTCAACAAGCGAACTGAACAGGCGCATCGAACCATGAGCGTGGCACAATCCCAGCCCTCCGGCGCATCCGCCGACCTGCCCGTAACCCTTGAGGACGTGCGGCGTGCACGCTCCGCCATTCAGAACGCGATCATCAACACGCCCTGCCTCAAGAGCCGCACCCTCAGCGAGATTTTCGGCGCGGAGATCTGGCTCAAGTTCGAGAACCTCCAGTTCACCGCCTCGTTCAAGGAGCGCGGCGCGCTCAACCGCCTGCTGCACCTGAGCGAGGGCCAGCGCAAGGCGGGCGTCATCGCCATGTCGGCCGGCAACCACGCGCAGGGCGTCGCCTACCACGCCAGCCGCCTCGGCATTCCGGCCACCATCGTCATGCCCAAGGGCACCCCGACGGTGAAGGTGCAGCAGACGGCGGGCCACGGCGCGCGCGTCATCCTCCACGGCGAGAAGCTGGAGGAAGCCACCGCCCTTGCCCGGAAAATGGCCGAGGACGAGAGTCTGGTGTTCGTCCACCCGTTCGACGACCCGCTGGTGATGGCGGGCCAGGGCACCATCGCCCTTGAAATGCTGGAGGCCGTGCCGGATCTGGACTGCCTGATCGTCCCCATCGGCGGCGGCGGTCTGATCTCGGGCGTTGCCGCCGCGGCGCGCGGGCTGAAGCCGAACATGCAGATCATCGGCGTGCAGGCCGAGCTTTATCCCTCCATGGCGGCCAAGGTGAAGGGCTTCGAGGCCATCTGCGACGGCGACTCGCTGGCCGAGGGCATCGCGGTCAAATACCCGGGCGAGCTGACCTACCAGATGGTCAAGGCGCTGGTGGACGATATCGTGCTGGTCTCCGAGGCGGAGCTGGAGCGCGCCGTCTCCCTGCTGCTCACCATCGAGAAGACGGTGGCCGAGGGCGCGGGCGCGGCGGGTCTTGCCGCGCTGGTGGCGCAGGCCTCGCCCTACCGGGGCAAGAAGCTGGGCCTCATCATCAGCGGCGGCAATATCGACACCCGCCTGCTCGCCAACGTGCTGCTGCGCGAGCTTGCCCGCGAGGGGCGGCTGGCGCGCCTGCGCATCCGCCTCAAGGACCGGCCGGGCGAGCTGTTCCATGTCACCCGGATCTTCCACGAGCATCAGGTGAACATCATCGACGTGAGCCACCAGCGGGTGTTCACCAAGCTGCCGGCCAAGGGCACCTACGCCGATATCGAGGTGGAAACCCGCGACCGCGAGCATCTGGACCAGCTCGTCACCACCCTGCGCTCGCGCGGCTATGACGTGCGCATGATCGAGGCGGGCTAACCACCTCTTAACCGCTTCGGCCCATAGTTGCGGTCCCCACTGGAGGCGGAACGTCTGGTCATGGCCAAAGGCAAGGGCGACAACGCTGCGCGCCCGATCATCATCAAGAAGGTGAAGAAGACTGCCCACGGCCGGCATGGCGGCGCGTGGAAGGTGGCCTATGCCGACTTCGTGACGGCCATGATGGCGTTCTTCATGCTGCTGTGGCTGCTCACCATCTCGGACAAGGTGACGCTCCAGGGCATCGCCGACTACTTCACGCCTTCCAACGCCACCATGTCCAACGCTTCGGGCGCGGGCGGCATCCTGGCAGGCACGGCGCTGGAGTCGGAAGGCGCCAAGGCCAGCGGCTCGAACCTCACGGCGACGCCCAGCTCCTCCCCCAGCAAGGACTCGAAGGACAGCGAGGACGCCCGCAACCAGAGCCGGCAGGAAGACCAGGCGCCCACCTACGAGATGAAGCTGCCGCCGACGCCGGACGCCAGGCTGCTGAAGGCCGAGGACGACCTCAAGACCGCCATTCAGGAAACGCCGGATCTGGCCAAGTACCGGGACCAGATCCTGCTGGAGCAGACGCCCGAGGGGCTGCGCATCCAGCTGATCGACCGCGACGAGCGGCCCATGTTCCGCCCGGGCACGGCCACGCCCTATCCCTTCTACGTCCGTATCCTGCAAACGGTGGCGGACGTGGTGAAGGCCATGCCCAACCGCATCTCCATCACCGGCCATACGGACGGGGCGGTCTATGCCAACGAGGGCCAGTACGGCAACTGGGAGCTCTCCGCCGATCGCGCCAACGCCACCCGCCGCGTCCTGCGCGACGCGGGCGTGCGGCCCGACCGCATGGCCGAAGTGACCGGCCGCGCCGCCACCCAGCCGCTCTACCCCGACGCGCCTAACCGGCCCGAGAACCGCCGCGTCGCGATCCTGCTGCTGCGCGAGGCCCCGGCGCTTGCGCCCGCCTTTGCCGGCGGGAACTGAGCCGGGCTGCGCATTCCGCCAATTTCGCGAAGAAAGCCGGGTTTTCCCCTTTTCCGCCGCAGCGGCCCGCCTATACTGGATGTGCGGCTGAAACGCAGTCGGACACCAGTCCCGCGCGTTTCTCCTGTAGGCGTTTCACCAGAAGGCGTTTCACCGGAAGGTGATTGACTGTTCAGCGGGTGAGAATGAACGACCAGGTGCTTCAGTTCCCGCGGTTCTTCCTGACAGCGCCCGGCCCGTGCCCCTATCTTCACGGCCGGGTGGAGCGCAAGGTTTTCACCGAACTGCGCGGGCTCGACGCCGCCTCCTTCAACGAATCCCTCGGGCGCATGGGCTTCCGGCGCAGCCAGAACGTCGCCTACCGGCCCGCCTGCGACCGCTGCTGGGCCTGCCAGTCTGTCCGGGTGCGGGCGGCCGAGTTCCGGCCCAACACCACCATGCGGAAGGTGCTGCGCCGCCACAGCGATCTGGTCATCAACGCCTGCGAGCCGTGGGCCACGTCCGAGCAGTTCGAGCTGCTGCAACGCTACCTCCATGCCCGCCATCCCGATGGCGGCATGACCCAGATGGATGCGGACGACTACACCGACATGATCGAGCGCACGCCGGTCGATACGGTGGTGTATGAATACCGCGAGCCCGGCCCCGAGGGCGGCGGCCGCCTGGTCGGCGTTTGCCTCACGGACCACCACTCGGACGGCCTGTCGATGGTCTACAGCTTCTTCGAGCCGGACGGGCCGCGCCGGAGCCTCGGCACCTTCATCATCCTCGACCACATCCGCCGCACGGTCGAAATGGCCCTGCCCTATGTGTATCTGGGCTACTGGATCCCGAACTGCCGGCAGATGTCGTACAAGGTCCAGTACAAGCCGCTCGACGTGCTGACCGCCGACGGCTGGGTGTCGATAGACACGCTGCAGGCCGACCAGCAGGGCTCCCGGCCGTCCATGCCCTCCATGGGCTATTATCCGATCCGCTCCCCCGAGAAGGCCTGAGCGGCTGCCCGCTCAGCGGCTGGCCGTCGTGCCGCCGCCAATCCACGGCTCCGCGCACGGCGTGCCCTTTGACAGGCTGAACGGGCCGATGTCCGGCTTGGCGGCGTCATGGAGCCGGCCGCAGAAGTCCACCCGGCCTGCGGCCAGCGCGCGGCCCTTGCCGGCCAGCGCCCCCTTGTTGGCCACGGAAAAGTCGCCCCGCAACGGCGCACGCAGCAGGCTGCTGCTGGTCCGGCCGAGTACCGCCGCCTGCAAGCCGGACACGACGTTCTTCTCCAGCGTCGCCTTGCCGCCGTTCCGCTCCTTCACCCGGCCGTCGATGATGTTGTTGAAGATGAGCGCGTCCGACTGCGGATAGCGCACGTCGATGCCCGTGGTGCCCGCCACCAGATTGTTGTGGATGACCGCGTTGGCCGCCTTGTTCAGGTAGATGCCCACATCGTTGGGACAGTTGAGGATGACGTTGTTGCGGATGACCCCGCCATCGTTCTCGAACGCGCACTGGCCGTCGCGGCAGGCGTAGGTGTCCGTCCCGCCGCCGCCCAGCGACAGGCCGAGGCGGATGCCGCCCCGGTGCCGCCATTCGCACATCACCAGATTGCGCTCGAACACGCCGCCGTGGCTGGCGCCCTTGATGAAGGCGGCATAGCTCACGTTGTCGCCAACGCCCTTGGCGTAGTCGGCGATGATGTTGGAGGTGATCCGCCAGCCGTCCGCGCCCACCACGTCGATCAGGGTGACCGGCCTGTAGGTCTTGCGGGGATGGTCGTTGTTGAAGCGGTTGCCCTCGATCAGGCCGAAGTCCGGGGCCTGGGTGCGCTTGCGCCCGAGGTTCACCTTGATGGCGGCGTTGAAGTTCCGCATCACGTTGTTGCGGATGATCGTGCCCCTGGCGTTGGCCACCACGTGCAGGGCGTGCTCGCAGTCTTCGTCCTGGTTGCAGACGCCCTGGAACAGCAGATTCTCGAACACCCAGTAGCCGCCGTAGACGGTGAACCCCTGCGTCGTGCCGATCCGCAGGGTCACGTCGCCCAGCCGCGCCGCGCGCAGGAAAATCGGTTTGTCGGGGGTGCCGCTGGCGCGCACCTCGAAGCCGCCGCCCCGGAAGAGGTAGCTGCCCGGCTGCAACAGGATGTGATCGCCCGGGCGGGCGTTGCGAATGGCCTCGCCCAGCTCCCGCGTCGTCGAGACCACAACGGGCGTCGGCGCGGGCCAGCGCTCGATGATGCCGGAGGACGGGTCGCTGACATCCGCCGGGCCCATCGCCGGCAGGGGCACACCCTCCGCCGTGTAGCGCGCCGGCAGCGGTTCATCGAGAAGCCGGGGCCCCACCACCCTGGACAGGACCAGCGGCGGCTGTTCGTCGGCCGGGGCGAGGATTTCGAACACGCGGCGGCTGTCGCTCTGCCCCATCAGCGCGGCGGGCGCGGCAAAGGCCCAGTCGATGGAGGGATACTTGGCCCGCTGCCATTCCAGCTCGGGGCCGAGCGCGCGGCTCCAGGTGCGCAGGAACGGCTCCTGAAACCGGTACTGCGTCCACAGCGCCAGCGCGCCGATCGCGGCCGCCATCACCGCCGTCAGGATGGCGGCCAAGCGCACGAGACGCCGTCCCCAGGCGACGTCCTTTCGTCCGGTCATGCCCATTCGGTCCCCCACCCCACAACCGCTCGCCGAGGCCCTGCGGCCACCGCAGAAGTTACGGGCAGGACGCCGCGCCTTGTCAATAGCCGGGCCCAGCCATTCGCCGGGCCCAGTCAATCCCTTGGGCCAATCAGTAGCCGAGGCCCTTGGGCCAATCAGTAGCCAAGGCTGGGCCGCAGCCAGCGCTCCGCCTGCTCGACAGACACGCCCCGCCGCCGGGCATAATCCTCCACCTGATCGCGCCCGACGCGCGCCACGCCGAAGTACTGCGCCTGCGGGTGGGAGAAGTAGTAGCCGGAGACGGCCGCGGTCGGCACCATGGCGAAGCTCTCGGTGAGCTGAATCCCCGCGTGCTGCCCCGCGTTCAGCAGGCGGAACAGCTCGGGCTTCTCCGAGTGGTCCGGGCAGGCCGGATAGCCGGGCGCCGGGCGGATGCCCTGGTATTTCTCGCGGATGATGTCCTCGTTGCTGAGGTTTTCATCCGGCGCATATCCCCAGAACTCGCGGCGCACCCGCTCGTGCATCCGCTCGGCCAGCGCCTCGGCGAGCCGGTCCGCCAGCGCCTTGAGGAGAATATCCGAATAGTCGTCGTGCGCGGCCTTGAAGCGGGCGAGATGTTCCTCGATGCCGTGACCTGCCGTCACCGCGAAGCCGCCGAGATAGTCCGCGCCGGGCGAGACGAAATCGGCCAGGCACATGTTGGGCCGCCCTTCCCGCTTGGCGATCTGCTGGCGCAGGAAGTGCACGCGGGACAGCTCCTTCGTGCGGCTTTCGTCCTCGTAGAGGATCACGTCGTCGCCATCGCGCGCGGCGGGCCAGAAGCCGATCACCGCCTTGGCGGTGAGCCACTTCTCCCTGATGATCCGCTCCAGCATTTTCTGCGCGTCGGCAAAAAGCTGGCGCGCGCTCTCGCCCACCACCGCGTCGTCGAGAATGGCCGGGTACGTGCCCGCCAGCTCCCATGAGCGGAAGAACGGCGTCCAGTCGATGCGCTCCACCAGATCCTCGAGCGGATAGTCCTCGAACGCCCGGGTGCCGATGAACGACGGCCGGGGCGGCACATAGCCCTCCCAGTCGATCTTCACGCCGTTCGCCCGCGCCGCCTCGATGGAGATCAGCTCGGACTCCTGATTGCGCGCGCGCTTGCGACGGATCTCTTCGTACTCCGCCGCGATTTCGGCGAGGAAGGCCTCGCGCCCGGTGTCCGAGACCAGCGCTGTTGCCACGCCGACGGAGCGGCTGGCGTCCAGCACATGGATGGTCGGGCCGGTCTCGTAGCGCGGCGCGATTTTCAGCGCCGTATGCACCTTGGAGGTGGTCGCGCCGCCGATGAGCAGCGGCAGGGTCATGCCCTCGCGCGTCAGCTCCTCCGCCACCGTGCACATCTCGTCCAGCGACGGGGTGATGAGGCCGGAGAGGCCGATGATATCCGCCTTGTGCTCCTTCGCCGCCTTCAGGATGGTCTGGAACGGCACCATGACGCCGAGGTCGATGACCTCGAAGTTGTTGCACTGGAGCACGACGCCCACGATGTTCTTGCCGATATCGTGCACGTCGCCCTTCACCGTCGCCATGACGATGCGGCCCTTGGCCTGCTGGCCTTCGGACTTCTCCGCCTCGATATAGGGAATGAGGTGCGCCACCGCCTTTTTCATCACGCGGGCGGACTTGACCACCTGCGGCAGAAACATCTTGCCCGCGCCGAACAGGTCGCCCACCACGTTCATGCCCGCCATCAGCGGACCCTCGATCACCTCGATCGGCCGGGCGAACTGCTTGCGGGCTTCTTCCGTATCGTCGATCACATACTGGTCGATGCCCTTGACCAGCGCATATTCCAGCCGCTTGGCGACCGGCCACGAACGCCACTCCGCTTCCTGCGTTTCCGCCTGCGCGCCGCTCTCGCGATATTTGTCTGCGATTTCCAGAAGCCGCTCGGTCGCGTCCGGCCGGCGGTTGAGGATCACGTCCTCCACCCGCTCGCGCAGCTCCCCGGGAATTTCGTCGTACACGTCGAGCTGGCCCGCGTTGACGATGCCCATGTCCATGCCGGCCTGAATGGCGTGGTAGAGGAACACCGAGTGCATCGCCCGGCGCACCGGCTCGTTGCCCCGGAAGCTGAAGGAAATATTCGACACGCCGCCCGAGATTTTCACATGCGGGCAGCGGGCCTTGATCTGGCGGCACGCCTCGATGAAATCGACGGCGTAGTTGTTGTGCTCCTCGATGCCCGTGGCGACCGCGAAGATATTCGGGTCGAAAATGATGTCCTCGGGCGGCACGCCCGCCTTTTCGGTGAGCAGCCTGTAGGCGCGCTCGCAGATTTCCACCTTGCGCGCGCAGGTGTCCGCCTGCCCCTGCTCGTCGAACGCCATCACCACCATGGCCGCGCCGTAGCGGCGCACCAGCCGGGCCTGACGCAGGAACGCTTCCTCGCCTTCCTTGAGGCTGATGGAATTGACGATCGCCTTGCCCGAGACGCACTTGAGACCGGTCTCGATGACGCTCCACTTGGAGCTGTCGATCATGATCGGCACGCGCGCGATATCCGGCTCGGCGGCGATCAGCTTGAGGAAGGTCTCCATCGCCTTTTCGGCGTCGAGCAGACCCTCGTCCATGTTGATGTCGATGATCTGCGCGCCCGCTTCCACCTGCTGGCGCGCCACGTCGAGCGCGGCGGTGTAGTCGCCCGCCATGATCAGCTTTTTGAACCTGGCGGAGCCGGTCACGTTGGTCCGCTCGCCAACGTTGATGAAGGTGGCAGTGGCTTGGTTTGTCATGTTGTCATTCACGCAAGACTGGGGAGGACGTCATGGCGCGGCGGGACCACCCTGCCGCGCCCGAGGGCGCGCGTCAGGCCGCGAACGCCTCGAGGCCGGAGAGCCGCAGCTTCGGCTCCGGGTGCGGGATCGGCCGCGGCGGCAGCGCCGCCACCACCTCCGCGATCCGGGCGATGTGGGCGGGCGTGGTGCCGCAGCAGCCGCCCACCACATTGATGAGGCCATGTTCGGCCCACTCCCGGATCAGGGTGCCGGTGGTCTCCGGCCGCTCGTCGTACTCCCCCATTTCATTGGGCAGGCCGGCGTTCGGATAGACGCACAGCAGCGTATCGACGATACGCGAAAGCGCGGTCACATAGGGGCGCAGCTCGGTCGCGCCGAACGAGCAGTTGAGGCCCATCGACAGCGGCCGGGCGTGCTGCACCGCGTGCCAGAACGCCTCGACGGTCTGGCCGGAGAGATTGCGGCCGGAGAGATCCGTCAGCGTCATGGAGATCATGACCGGCACCGCCTCGCCGCGCGCTTCCGCCGCCTCGTCAACCGCCACCAGCGCCGCCTTGGCGTTGAGCGTGTCGAACACCGTCTCGACGAGGATGAAATCGACGCCGCCGTCGAGCAGCCCCTCGATCTGCTGGCGGTAGACGTCCTTCATCTCGTCGAAGCTCACGTCCCGGTGGCCGGGATTGTTCACGTCCGGCGAGACGGACAGGGTCTTGTTGGTGGGGCCGATGGCGCCCGCCACGAAACGGGGCTTGTCGGGCGTTGCATGGCTGTCCGCCAGCGCGCGGGTGAGCCGCGCCGCCGCCACGTTGATATCGTAGGTCAGGTCCTGCGTCCCGTAGTCCGCCTGGCTGATGCGGTTGGCGTTGAAGGTGTTGGTGGCGAGCACATCCGCCCCCGCCTCCAGATACTGGCGGCAGATGCCCGCGATGTCCTCCGGGCGCGTCAGGTTCAGCAGATCGTTGTTGCCCTTCTGGTCGCGCGCGAAATCACGGCCGCCGCGAAAATCGGCTTCCGACAGCTTCAGCCGCTGGATGGCCGTGCCGTAGGGCCCGTCCTTCACCAGGATGCGGCGGCGCGCCGCCTCCCGGAACTGTTCCGCTTTTTCCGCCCTGTTCATGCCGCAACCTCCACATCCGGCCTTGAGCCTGGCCGCACCCCCAGCAGGTGACAGATGGCGGCGGTCAGTTCAGCCCGGTTCAACGTGTAAAAGTGAAAATTCCGCACGCCGCGCTGATAAAGGCGCGCGCACAATTCCGCCGCGATGGTGGCGGCGACCAGCTGGCGCGTCTGCGGCCGGTCATCCAGCCCCTCGAACAGGCGGCCCATCCAGTCCGGCACGCTCGCGCCGCACATCTCGGCCATGCGCTTCAGCTGGGCGAAATTGGTGACCGGCAGGATGCCCGGCACCACCGGCACGGTGATGCCCGCCGCCTGCGCCAGATCGACAAACCGCAGGTAGGTGTCGGGATCGAAGAAGAACTGGGTGATGCAGCGGGTCGCGCCCGCATCCACCTTGCGCTTGAGGTTTTCGATGTCCGCGATGCGCGAGGGAGAATCCGGGTGGCACTCGGGGTACGCGCCCACGCTGATCTCGAAGGGCGCGATTTTCTTCAGCCCCGCCACCAGATCGGCCGCGCAGGTGTAGCCTTGCGGATGCGGCTCGAAGGGCGTGCTGATGCCCGTCGGCATGTCGCCGCGCAGCGCCACGATGTGGCGCACGCCGCTTTCCCAGTAGCTGCGCGCCACCGCGTCCACCTCCTCGCGGCTGGCGGCCACGCACGTCAGGTGCGCGGCGGGCGTCAGCGAGGTCTCCTTGAGGATGCGCGTGACGGTGTTGTGGGTGCGCTCGCGCGTCGAGCCGCCCGCGCCATAGGTGACAGAGACGAAGCGCGGCCCGAGCGGCTCCAGCGCCTTGATGGAGTTCCACAGCGTCTCCTCCATCTTCTCCGTCTTGGGCGGGAAGAATTCGAAGGAGACTCCGATGTCGCCGGGCACATCGGCGAACAGCGGGCGGAAGCTCGGGGTCAGCGGGTTCATGGTCCTCAATCCTTGTTCTTCTCGCCGAGCCACAGCGTCACGGTCAGTTCGCTGCCCTGCAAATGCTCGACGACGCGCGCGCTGAGACCGGCCGCCTCCATCCACTCGATCACCTGACGGTCGGAAAAACCGAGGCGGCGGTGGGCGTGCTCCTCGCGCAGAAATTCCTTGTCGTGCGGGGCGAAGTCCGCCACCAGCAGCCGCCCTTCGGGGCGGAGCACCCGCGCGGCTTCGGCAATCGCCGCCTGCGGCTCCTCCGCGTAGTGCAGCACCTGGTGGATCACCACCGCGTCGTAGATGGATGCACCGTTCAGCGCATACATGTCGCCCATGCGCACCTGCACGTTGCGCAGCTCCGCCGCTTCCAGCCGCGTGCGGGCGATCTTGAGCATTTCCTGGCTGGTATCGATGCCGACCGCGCGCACCACATGCGGCCCCAGCACCTCAAGGATGCGGCCGGTGCCGGTGCCGATGTCGAGCAGATTCTCCACCGGCCGCGCCAGCAGGTGACGGATGATCGCCTCCTCCACCTCCCGCTCGGAAATGTAGAGGGAGCGCACCTGGTCCCACTCCTGCGCATGATCGGCGAAATAGGCATTTGCGCGGCTCACCCGCTCCGCCTGCACGTCCTTCAGCCGGGCCAGGTCGCCGCACAGCGTCGGGTCGTCAGCGGGCACCAGCACGTCGAGCATGCGGCGCAGGATATCGGCCAGCTCGCCCTCGGCGAGGCGGAAGAACACCCACGCCCCTTCCTTGTGCCGCTCCACCAGCCCCGCATCGACGAGGATCTTCAGATGGCGCGACACCCGCGGCTGGCTCTGCCGCAGGATTCGGGTCAGATCGCTGACCGCCAGCTCGCCATAGTGCAGCAGCGCCAGAATGCGCAGGCGGCTGGGGTCGGCGGAAGCCTTCAGAACTGTCAGTGCGTTATCCATGCATACGGACATAAAGATATCTTTATGTATCGTCAATAGACAGATCACCGTCTCGGGACACGAAATCGCGCCAGAGGCATGATCCTTTGCAAGAAGGATCGCAAATCAAAAGCGATGTTGGAATAAAATTATACCGGCCCCGGCCTGCCGGGTCCGACCGGGGGCCGGACCGTCAGGCGGCGGGCAGCAGTACGGTGAAGCGGGCCCCCTCGCCCAGGGCGCTGTCCAGCAGGATGTCGCCGCCCATGAGCCGGGCGAGACGGCGGGAGATGTGGAGCCCCAGCCCCGTCCCCTCCGGCTTGCCGGTGTAGGCGCCCCCGGCACATTGCTGGAATTTCTCGAACACCCGCTCGTGGTTCTCGGGCGCGATGCCCGTGCCGGTGTCCCAGACCGTGAAGGCCACCATGGGCTTTGCGCCGGGCCTGATGCTGACTTCCAGCCCGATACGCCCGCCCTCGGGCGTGAACTTGACCGCGTTGGTGAGCAGGTTGACCAGAATCTGCAAGGTGCGCCGCTCGTCGGCCACCACGCGCACCGACGGGTCGCAGCGGACGGCGCTGAGATCGATGGACTTGGCCTCGGCGCGCAGCACGATGAGGCTGCGCGCCTGATCGACAAGCGGGGCGAGGCTGATCTCCTCCTGCGTGAGGGTGACCTCCCCGCTTTCGATGACGCTCACGTCCAGCACGTCGTTGATGAGCCCCAGCAGGTGGTAGCCTGCGGTGACGATATCGTTGGCGTAGGCGATGTAGTGCGGCTGAAGCTCGCCGAACACCTGCATCTGCATGGCCTCGGCAAAACCGATGATGGCGTTGAGCGGCGTGCGCAGCTCGTGGCTCATGGAGGCGAGGAATTCGTTCTTGGCCTCCAGCGCCGCCCGGGCCTGCTCCGAGGCCACGTCCAGCGCCATGTTCTTGCGGGTCAGCTCCGCCAGCGCGTCCTGAAGATTGCGATGGGCGCTGCGGGTCTGCTCCTCCATGAGGTAGGTGCGCGTCACGTCCATGCCGACGCCGCGATAGCCCCGGAAGCACCCCTCGTCGTCGAACACCGGCACGCCCGCCAGGTGGAACAGCACCGCGTCGCCCGAGGCGTCTTCCATCACCATCAGCTGGTTGCGGAAGGGCACGTGGGTTGTCTGCGCCTTCTCGAAGGGCATGTCGCCCGCCAGGTTGGCCTCCAGCCGGCCCAGCGACTGGAACGGCTTGCCGACCAGCATGGCAACCGGCTTGCCGATCAGCGCCGTCAGCCGGTCGGAGAGCGCCGTGATGCGCTGGTCCTCGTCGATTTCCCAGAACCAGTCGGAGGAGGCGCGGGCAAAATCCCGGAAGCGGGCCTGGTTCATGGCCGCCGCCTGCACCCGGCTCACCTGCTCCGTTGCATCCTGCATCGCCCCGGCAATGCCGTTGACGGCCCCGCTGCCGTTCCGCTGGGGCACGAAACTGGCCCAGTAGTGGCGGGTCGCGCCGCCCACCGTCGCCGACAGCGACCGCGAGACCGGCTTCCCCCAGATGAGCGCCGTCTCGACGGCCGCCTGAAACCCGGGGATCGCCACCGCCTCGTCACTGCCGCCGCACTGCTCGTTCAGGCGGCGGAAGGCCTCGTTGCTCTCGATCAGCCGGCCGCTCTGGTCGGTCCGGAACAGCAGCGACACCACGGCGTCACCAAGGGCAGGCGCGGCGTCTTCCGCCGCGTCCGGCTGCGGCGACGTCCGCGGCTGCTCCCCTTTCGACGCCGCGTTCCGTCGCGCCGAGCGCAGCGGCGGCACGACCAGGATGGGCGGCCCATCGCCGGGGCCGGGCTCAAACCGCCCCATTCTGCACCCCATCGATCGCCATCACGTAGGAGGCATCCCGCTGCCACAGCTTCAGCACCCGCTGCGCCCGTGCGGGCTCCAGCTCGTCGTAGAGCTTGAGAATGGTGGTCAGGACCTCCGGCCGCTGCATGGCCATCGGGTTGTTCACCTTCCCCAGCAGGAGCACGATGTGGGCCATCACGTCCCGCGACATGTCGATGGCCCGCGCCAGCACGATGAAGCTCTCCAGATTCTTGCCGGAGATGATGTGCCAGCCCATCCGGTTGTCGATCTGCGCCCGCTCGCAGATGCCCGCGAGGAACACGGCGATGCGCTGCTGGCGCAACACCTGGAGGAGGAAGTTGTCGGTCAGCTCGCCCAGCTCGTTCAGGCGTCGGGCCAGCTTGTGCGCGCGCGACTGGAGGCTCTGGTTCTCGTCCACCTCGACCACCGCCTGACGGGTCGCCGATTGCAGGGCGGCGTCGAGGATCTCCTCGCTGATGTCGAATTCCAGAAGGATGCGGCGGCGGAGGGCGGCCGACACCCACCAGTACATGCGGTGGGCCAGCTCCGGCAGCAGGTCCGAGCGCGACAGCAGCGGCTCCTGGAACCGGTCAAGCCGGCGGCTCTCGGCCACCAGATATTCCATCGCCCGGCGCGAGAGGACCGCATCCTCGTTGCGAATCAAGGCCTCGATGACATCGGTCGAGCCATGGGCGATGAGGGCGTCGGTCACCGTCTCGCTCAGATGATCGCGCATGGCGATGGCAAGGCGGTGCTGGTCGCTGCGGGTCTTGACGATCTCGATCAGGTCGGCGTCGCGCAGAACCTTGCTGTTCTCGAGCAGCGGACGGGCCACCTCGATCTCGTCGTTGGCCAGCATCCGCTCCAGTTCGGGGAGATCGATTTCGGAGCGCAGCAGCATCTCGGCGAGGTTGCGCCGCACGTCCATCTCGATGGTCTTGACCAGCTTGGCCAGCACATCGGACATCAGCGCCCGCTGATGCTCCGTCAGTCGATACTTCTCCGGCAGGAAGAAGTCGACAATCGCATGGAAGAGCTCTTTGCGCGCCTCGTTCGATCGATCCGCGGCCAAGCTCAACAGCCTCTCGACGTCTTCCTCGGTCATGCTTTGCTGGCCAGCTTTCCTCTCCATGCGCTACTGGTTAGCGTGGCGAGAATTAATACCAGATTACCATGCCTAAATATAATGCATCATTCCAGTGCTTTAAGCAGACAAAGGTTCAGCGTTGCGCCGCGGCAACCCTGCCTGCGGCGCGGCGCATGACATGCCTGTAGCAATGGGTCAGGCCCGTTCAGCGCCTTCGCTGAGCACGCTGAGATCGAACGGCGTGTCGCGGTAGAGGCACGTGATCCAGTTCCAGAACAGCATGTGGGCGAAGGGCCGCCACTGGTTCACCGGTTCACGCTGCGGATCGTCGTCGGGGAAGTAGCCGTGGGGCACCGGCGTATTCGGGTCCGTCGCCAGATCGCGCAGATACTCGCCCTTCAGCGTATCCGTGTCGTATTCGAGGTGGTTGAACATGAACAGGTCGCCGTTGCCCTCGTCCTCCACGAGGCAGGCGCCGGTGACGGGCGAATCCGCCAGAATGCGCAGCGACGGGTGGCCGGCGATGTCCTCGTGGCGCACGCCGCTCCAGCGCGACACCGGTGCCGGGAAGACATCCGGGAAGCCGCGCAGCAGCCGCGCCTCCGGCGCCCGCACGGTCTGCGGGTAGACGCCGGACAGCTTGCAGGTGAAGTGCTCCTTGTCCACGCCGTAGCCCGCATAGAGCGCCGCCAGCGCGCCCCAGCAGATGCTGAAGCGGCGAAACACGTTGGTGCGGGACCACTCGAAGATGTCGAGGAACTCGGGCCAGTAGGCCACATCCGGGTAGGCCATGGTCTCGACCGGCGCGCCGGTGATGATCATGCCGTCGTAGCGCTCCGCCCGAACTTCATCGAGCGTGCGGTAGAAGGCCTGCAAATGCTCGATCGGCGTGTTGCGCGGGGTGTAGCTGGCCGTTGTCAGCAGCGACAGCTCCACCTGGAGCGGCGTGTGGCTGAGCAGGCGCGCGATCTGCACCTCGGTTGCGATCTTGGTGGGCATGAGGTTGAGCAACAAGATCCGCAACGGGCGGATGTCCTGCCGGAGGGCGACGCCTTCCGGGATCAGTTCCACTCCTTCACTGCGCAGAACGGCTTCCGCGGGGGAGCCGTCGGGAATCTTGATTGGCATGGCTCGAACCAGAGTTACTGACGCATCGACTGTCCGAAGAGACGCAGTACCGTTATGCGAGCCGGGCCGAAATCACAACCCTTCCGTGCGGCGAATCCCCTTGCCTCTACCACGACGGACGGGGGCGGCGGCGGGCCGCCCACCCGCCGTTACAGGAACTTGGACAGGTTCAGCTGGCTGATCATGCTGATGACCTGATAGCTGGCCTCCAGCGCCGCCTGATCGTTGGTGAAGCGGGTGATGGCCTCGGCCATGTCCACGTCCTCGATGTCGGAGATGAAGCTCTCGAAGTAGAGCTCCTGCTTCTCCAGCTTGGTGGCCACGTCCTTCACCTGCGCCTGACGCAGGCCGTTGCTCACCTGCACCCCGCGCATGGTCTTGGTCGCGTCGTCGAGCGCGGAGATCTGGTTTTCGAGGAAGGTCACCTGGTCGGGGGTGAGCGGGCCATCGATCGGTCCGAAGGTGTTGTCGAACTCCTTGATCGCCCGCAGGATCTCCATGATCGGCCCGGCCACCTCATCGGCGAGCACGCCGTATTGCATGTTGAGGGTATCGCTGATCCGGGCCGAGGTCCGGGTCTGGTCATTGGCGAAGGCATCCGCGGCCGAGGCCATGGCCACCAGATCATCAAGGCTGCCCGCCACAAACGGCTTGGCGTCGGTCTGCGCCCCGGCAAACAGGTAGGTGTTGCCGACCTTGGTGTTCAGCGACGCGGCGATCATCCCGAAGCTGGCCTCGATCTTGTTCATGAAGCCCTGCCCGTCCCCCAGGGCCAGCGCGCCGAGAATGGCATCCTTCACGGACTGGGCGCTGTCCAGCATCGAGCCGATCTGGAGATCGACGACGGCGAGGGTCTGCCCCACCTCCTTGGCCGTGCTCTGGTAGGCCTGGGTGCGGGCGAAGGCCGCGCGGGCCGCGACCACGGTCGAGGATTCCGAGGCAAGGCCCCGGTAGTCCTGGGCCTTCTTGCCGGTGTTGATCTGCTGCTGAACCTTGTAGAGCTCGGACTGATTGCGCAGGAGCCCCTGCAACAGGGACTGGTTGTGGGAGTAGCTTGCAACCCGGGTCATCCTAGGCTCCCGTCAGGTTTATTGCGGAATGGCAAGGAGCGTGTCGAACATCTCCTTCGCCGTCGTCATCAGCCGCGCTGCCGCGTTGTAGCTGTTCTGGAACACGATCATGTTGTTCAGCTCCTCGTCCAGATTGACGCCGGAGAAGTCGTCGCGCCGCTGCACCACCGTCGTCAGCAGCGCGGTGCTGTCGGCGGTGCCGGCGTCGGCGCGCTGGGCCTTCAGGGCCGCGTCGCCCAGGAGGAAGCCCATGTACTGGGACAGGGTCGTCGAAACCGGGGTGAGATCCCCCGCCTTGCCGAAGCCCACCTTCCGGCTGCCGAGGTCGAACAGCGCGTTGGCGCCGTGATTGTCCCCCTCGCCCAGCGCGGGGGTGCCGGGGGCCGCCGCCGGATTGAACCGGGCCAACGCCAGACGGGAGGGATTGCTCTGGATGTCCGGGCGGACGGCAAGATCGCTGGCGAACGCCGCCTGCTTGGCGTGGCCGAGGCCGAAGAACGCGCTGAACGACACGCCGGTGCCGCCCCGCGACGTGGTGTCGGACACCAGGTGGATCTCGGCACCCGCAAACCCCGGCTTGGGGGCGGAGACCAGCTGCCCCTGCGCGTCGAGCGAGAAGGTCATGTAGTTGCCGAGGCCCGCCGGGCTGTTGAGCTGCGCCAGCAGGTCGTCGAACGACGTGCCGGTCACGTTCAGCGTATAGCTGCCGATGATCCGGTTGTTCGCGTCGCGCACCTCCAGGTACATCGAGCCGCCCGGCGCGAAGCCGTGGGCATCGGTGCCCTTCACGCCGGTTGCCGGATTGGTGCTCTGCCCGGAGACGAGCAGATCATTGAGGCCGAAGAAGTGCGAGAACCCGCGCCCGCCGCGGCTGGCGGGATTTGCCGGATCGTCGGCCACAACCACGCCCCCGCCCGCCACGTTCGATTTGATGGAGAGCTGGCCGTTGACGAAGGTCGCCGTGCCCTGCCCGCCAAGACCGGCGTTGATGAGCGCCACCACGTCGTTGATCGTGGCATTGGCCGGCAGGGTATCAAAGTTGATGGTCTGGGACGCCACCACCACGCCGTTTTCGTTCACAACCGCGAAGGTGGAGACGCCCGTGAACCCGTGCGGATCGGTGCCGAGGAGCCCTGTCTGGCGCCCGCTCAGCACCTGCGGCGCCGGCACGGCCGAATGGGCGTTGTGAATGGCGTTCATCTCGTCGGCGAAGGCGCGCGCCATTTCGCCGAGCGTGGCGGCGATGGCGGGCAGCTCCTTGTCCCGCAGGTCGAGAAGGCCCTTCAGACGGCCCGAGGACAGGTTGCCGTCCAGCACCATGCCCGTATCCTTGGGCGCGCCGCCGCCCTTGGGCACCGCGAGAAGGCGGATCTGCGGGAAGTTGGTCTCGATCGAGACCACGCCGGGCGACGGGTAGTCCAGCTTGTAGAGCGTGTCGTCCAGCAGCGTCGTGCCATTGGCGGTGACCAGATGGATCGCGCCGTTCCCCGCATCGACCGTGCGGATGTCGATCAGCGAGGACAGCTCCGCCAGCGCCTGCGCCCGCTGCTCCTCCAGGGCGCTGGCATCGCCGTTGGTCACCTTGAGCTGCACGATGCGCGGGTTCAGGTCATGGATGCGCGCCAGCAGGTCGTTGATGGTGTTGACCGTGTCCATCGCCTGGTTGCTGGCGTCGGTCCGCAGCGCCTGGATCTGCCCGGAGAGGGACTGCACCTCCTCCGTGAAGCGGGCGATGCTGTCGATGGCGCCCTGACGGCGGACCGTGTCCGCCGCGTCGCCCGCCAGCGTGGCCATGGCCGCGAAGATGGAATCGAGCCGGGCGCCGATGCCGGTCTTGGAATCGGAGGAGCCGATAAAGCCCTGAAGGCGGTCATGGAACTGCTGCATGACCGAATACCGGCCGGTATCGCCGCTGGCCGAATAGACCGCCTTTTCGAGGAACTGGTCCGTCACCCGGCGGATCTGGCCGATCTTCACGCCCGCGACCTCGCCGCCGTAGGCGTGGGTTTCCATCACCACCTGCTGGCGGCTGTAGCCCGGCGTGTTGACGTTGGCGATGTTGTTCGTGACAGACCGCAGCGCCGCCTGCGAAGCGGAAATGCCTGAATAGGCCACCTGCAGAATATTGCTCAGCGACATGCGGCAATGCCCCCTTCAACCTTGCCGACCGGCAACTTTTGCCGGGACGGACCGATCCGGGAGCAGGCCGCGCAAGACCCTGCCGTATCCGAAAATCTCAGGATTTCAGCCAGACTGAACATCGCGCTGCGCTCATTCCCTCACAGTTGCAGGAGGGAATGAGCAAAAGCGATGCCAACTCCGGGCAGGCTGGCGAAAAATCAGAACCGCGAGCGCAGGCCCAGCTCGATCTGGCCCTTCATGGGCGAGCGGCCCGGCGTATTCGGCGCGTCGGTCTGGAGGCGGCCCTCCACCCGGATATCGCCCCAGGGCGTCGGCCACTCGACGCCCGCCTCGCCGATCCACATCTTCTCGTTGTTCTGGCTGATGCGGTACTTGGGCGTGTCGGTCAGGTTGATGTTGGCCCGGCGCACCGCGCCGTAGAACCGGCGGTTCCGCTTGTCGGTGAGCGAGCCGGTCACGGAGAACAGGCGGGTGTCGCCATCAAGGCTCATGCCGATGGGACGGTCGTAGTAGGTGTAGCCGTCGCGGTAGATGAAGTGGTTGTAGGTGGAGCCCGGCGCGTGCTTGCCAACCCACCCGGACGGCTTTTCCGTCAGGAAGGTGGCATAGGTATCGCTGTACTCGACGCCCACGCGCCAGATGGAGCCGTTGGACAGGCCGCCGGTCAGCGTGCCGCCGGCGGTGTAGGACAGCTGCTCGATCATGAGCGCGCCGTCGCCGTCCTCGCCGATCACCTCGCCGTAGGCCGAGGCGGTCACCGAGCCCAGCCGCC
Source organism: Pedomonas sp. V897 (assembly GCF_051304405.1). Taxonomy (NCBI): domain Bacteria; kingdom Pseudomonadati; phylum Pseudomonadota; class Alphaproteobacteria; order Sphingomonadales; family Pedomonadaceae; genus Pedomonas; species Pedomonas sp. V897. The sequence continues at coordinate 278,804 of NZ_JBPPGG010000002.1, read as the reverse complement.
CGCTGATGCGGATGTCCGCGCCCGCGATCTGGTTGCCTGGCTCGTTCAGCGTGCCGGTGTTGTCGTTGGTGCCGATGGCAAAGATGGCGTCCTTCCAGATGCCGAAGCCGCAGGGCCGGTCCCGGCCGCACAGCTGCATGGTGCGGTTGAAGCCGATCTCCACCGCCTGCACCGGCTTGAACGAGAAGCGCATGGCCATGAGCAGCGGGTGCTCGTAGTCGCCCCGGTTCTTCTCCAGGCGGCCGAGGAAGGTCTCGAACCGCCAGGGGCCGAGCAGGTTGAGCACCGGCAGCTTGAACGGCTCGGGCGAGAGGCGCTTCAGGCCGATCTTGGGGAACGGCCGGGCGCTGTTGGACATGATGAGGCCGCTCTCCTGCCCCGGCCCCCACCAGGTCTCCACATAGCCGATGTAGCCCGCCCAGTTGCCGAAGCGCTGGGCGACGTAGACGTTCTCGAAGTGATAGTCCTTGCCCACCTGGCTGGGGCGCCAGCCGATGCCGTAGTTGATGGTGGTGCCGCCCAGCTCGTGGGACACCTTCACCGACACATCCGCATCCTCGCGGGCGGAATCGCCGAAGTCGCGCACCAGCGAGGGGTCGTTCGCCACACTGGCATCGAAGGTGTAGACGGTGCGGTGCTGCGAGAGGTCGAGGTAGATCTCCAGCCGGTCGGCGGCGGCGGCCAGATGCGGGGGCAGCTCGTCCTTGTTCAGGGTGGAGAGGGCATCGTGGATCTGCGCCCAGGGCAGCGGCCAGCTGTTGATCGGGCCGCCCAGCAGGCCCGCATCGGCCAGCAGCTCGACGTCCTGCCGCAGGCGGCGGTCGCCCGCTTCCGCCCAGGGGGAAGCCTGTACCGATGCGCTGACCACGGAAAGCGCCAGAGTCGTCAACAAAACACGCATATTCCACTCCCCCATGACAAGGACGCCCGAGTCCCGCTTCGGTTCGCAGCAGGCTAAATATAGTAAATTCAGATTGTGTCTATCCGCTGTTGCCGACGGAGGACGACCCGCCCTCCTCCTGCCCGCTCCCGAGCGGCGTCTGGCCCCGCACCAGTTGCTTCAGGCGCAGGATGAAAACGGCAAGAACGAGCGCATAGGTGACGGCGCTGTACCCCGCCAGCGCCCAGAAGCCGCCGTACCACGCCCCGGCGACGCCGCACAGCAGCAGCAGCCACATGTTGGTCTGCGGCCCGCTTCCCGCGAGCCCGATGAGGCGCGGCAGCCCGGCCCCCTCCTCCAGCGAGGACTGGAACAGCCGCCGGAAGTAGTGGCGGTGCAGATCGGCGGAGAGGCGGCACACCAGCATCAACAGGGCAACGGCAACGGCGGCCATCCCCTCCGTGCCCACGAAGGCGGCGCACAGCCCCGCGTACCAGCCCGCCTCCGCGAGGCGCGGCGTGATCTGGCGCACCCGGCGCGGCACGGCCGGGTCGAGCCGGAGCTTCTCGATGCGGTGCGCCATCTCGAAGGCGAACCCCATGAGAATCGCGCAGGCGACACCGGCCCACAGCCAGCCCAGCGCGAAGGCGCAGACAGCCAGCAGCCCCAGCACGGCCCCACCCCAGGCCACCGGAACAGCGCCGAGGCGCAGCCGGTCGCCGTGCAGCAGGGCCAGGCGGGCAAGCGGCGCATAGATCCAGCGAGTCGGCGCATCGGCCCGGCTGGCATCCGCGAGGCCCGCGAGGCTCATGTCCACCTTCGCCGCCATCTCCTGCCGCGTCACCGCATGCCAGACCAGCGGCAGGTCGCGCCCGAGCGAGGGGTCGAACCCGCCGCAGCGCGCCGCATCCAGATAGAGGACCGGCAGGTCCACCATCGCCGCGCGCAGCACCGTCTGCTCGAAATCCCAATCCCCCAGCCCCTTGGCGACCCGGCGCACGATCTGCCCCGGCAGCACGCTGACGGCGGCGGAGAAATACTGCGCGGTCAGCCGCACCGCCTGGTCCGGCACCGAAGGGCCGGCCAGCCACACCGAGATCACGGCCTCCGGCCCACGGTCGCTCGCGGCTCCGGCGTCGGGCGTGTTCGCTCCGGCCTCATCCGCCGCGCTCTCCCGGCCGCTGCAGGCGACAGCCTCGGCCACCAGGCGCGGGTCAACGACGAAGCCCTCCTCGATCATCAGCACCCGGTCGGCGTTCTCGACCCGGCTCGCCAGATGCTCGGCCTCGCCCACCACATCCAGCATGGGATAGCGGCGGCGCAGCATCGCCAGTTCGGCGGAGAGCTGCGGCCCCATCACATCGGCCAGAACGACAACGCGAACCGCACCCGCCCGCAGCGCGAGGCGGATGTTCCGCTCCAGCAGCGTGATGCCGCCCACCCGCAGCAGGGCCGCGGGTTCGCCGTTGCCATCGGCATTGGGATGGTTTGCGCAAAACAGCCCGATAAGCGCCATGACGCTCCTCATTTGGAGATGCCGATCATCTCGAGACTCGGCCTTCTCTACGGCCATTCTCCGGCCAGCACCAGCCGCCAGAGGCCCGGCGGCACCGCCCTAGCGGTATTTCTCGATGACCTGCTCCAGCCCCCGCTGCAGCGCCGTGCCGATCTTGCCGCCGTCGCCCTTGATGCGATCGCGGATTACGGCGCGCATGGCGTCGATGTGGGCCTTGATGATCTCCACGTGGTTGTCGGTGATGTCCTGCCGGATCGCCGAGAACCGGTTGAGGGAGGTGGCGAAGGCGGTGACCAGCGGATAGCCGAAGGTGCCGCCCTGCCCCTTGAGGTCGTGGGCGAGCGCGGTGATCTGCTCGAACAGGGCGCGCCGCTGCTCCGGGCTGTCGACGCAGCGCCGGTGCAGCTCGTAGAGCGTGTTGAGCTGGCCGTTCACCCAGTCCGGATAGTCTTCGGCCATCTGCTCGAAAATGCGCTGGGCGGCCTCCAGCGCCTGCTCGTCGAGGTAATAGACCTCGTCCGCCCCCGGCCCCAGTCCCACCGCCTTCTCCTTGAGGCGGTTGCGGAGCCGGTAGAAGCGCACCTTGACCGTCGGCTTGTTCGATACCCGCATCTCAGCCATGGATCACCTCCACCTCGGGGCTCTTGTCGGTGAGAACACGCCGCTCGGGGCCGTCGAACGGCAGGTTCTGCCGGCGTCGGTCCGGGCCGAAATAGTCCTTGGTGTGGACGAACTGGCGATTCCGGTTGATGAGGTTGGTCAGCTTGTCGCCCAGCGTCCGGATGGTAAACGGCTTGGTCAGCACATCGTGCGCGCCGAGATCGCGGGCTTCCTCCACCCGGGCGCGGTCCGAATAGGCGGTGATCATCAGGAACGGCACGAAGCGGTCCGGCGAGTCCTTGTGGCGGCGTACCCAGCGCAGCAGCATGGCCCCGTCCACGGGTGACATCTGCCAGTTGGAGAGGATCAGGTCGATGCTCATGGCTCCGGCCCGCACCGGATCGCTGTAGACCTGCTGGATCAGCTCGATGGCCTTGCCGCCATGCTCCGCCCACAGCACCTGCCCGACCCCCAGAACCTTGAGCGACTGTATCAGCAGCGACCGAATGAACGGGCTGTCCTCCACGACGAGGACACTCAAGCGCTGAAGGTCCAAAGGCATCCTGTACTTACCGGCGCGCGGCGCCGCTCCCTGTTCCGTACCGTCATCTCCCCGGGCTTCCCGGGAATATTCCGTCTGGCAACGTAAAAAGCCTGTTAAACGATTCCAACAGTTCGTTTGCTTTCCATGCCCTCAAACCGGATTTTTTGCCACGATCATTCGCCCCGGCCCCGCCGGAGACCGGCGTTCCACCGGCCGTTTGCGCGTTCTCTCGCCGGATCCCGGCTTGGTCGTGAAACCGGTGTGGTTTAAACCTTGTTTGCAGATGGGCCGATGTGTTGGATAAGGCCGTCGGTCTGTGACAAACCACATGGCCGGCGATTGACGCTGCCGTGTGAATCGCTAACGCTACGCCAACCCTTGGGAGTGACCCGCTCGTGCGCCAATCTGCGTCTGGCCCCAGAGTCGCCGGAAACCATTCCGCATCCGAGACCGCCATCCCGCCGTCGGCTGACGCAGAAGGGGATGGCGAGGCCATGGCGACGGAGACCGCCGGCCAGACCGCTCCCGACGAGCCTTCGACCCACGCCGATCAGATGGAATTCCTCATGTCCGAGACCGACGTCGAAGCCGAAGCGGACGGCGGCGCGCGCCCCCGCGCACCGCTCTGGATTGCGCTTGTCCTTTCGATTGTCTGGCTCGCCGGCGTCGCCGCGTCCGTCCTCCTGCTGTACCAGACCCGGGGCGGCGCCCAGCCGAGCCTCCTTGAGCTGGCGATCCTTGCCGCCGGCGCGACCGCTCCGCTCTCGGTCATCTGGCTGGTGGCCGGGTTCTTCGTGGTGCGCGCCCAGGCCCCGGCCTCGCGGGTCCAGCTGCACGACGCCATTGCGGCCGAGCGGCGGCTGCGCCGGGCGGCGGAGCGCGTCAACGAGAGCTTTTCCGCTTTTGACGGGGCGCTGGCCGTTGCCGAGCAGCGGGCGGACGGGCTCTCCTCGGGCATCGAACAGCAGATCGGCCGCCTGATGGGCGCCGCCGAGCGCCTGAGCGCCCTTGCGGACTCGGCGCAAACGCGCCTCGCCGCCAGCGCCGCCGCGCTCGGCACGTCGAGCGAGGCGCTGGATGCCGCCAGCAGCCGCGTCGCCGGGTCCGTCGAGAAGGCCAGCGAGCAGGTCTCCGGCCTGCCCGCCGTTCTCGACCCGCTGGCGGGCCGCATCGAGGGGCTGGCGGAGAAGCTCCAGACCACGGGCGCGGCCACCCACGATCAGGCCGAGACGCTCTCGCGCGCGGTCAACCAGCTGCTGCTGCGCCAGCGCGACCTGCAAGCCAACCTGCGGGTCACGGAGACCGCCGTCACCGAATTCCTGCCGCGCATCCAGTCCGCGACCGAAGCGCTGGGTACCCAGGCCGAAACGCTCGACGCGCGGGGCCGCGCCATTTCCGAGCAGCTGAGCGCGAGCCGCGACGAGGTGGCCGCCAGCATGGATGCGCTCTCCACCCGCCTGAATGACCTTGCGGAGGCCACCCGCACCATGGCCGGAGAGCAGGCCGAGGCGCTGGAGGCCACGCTGCAATCGCTGCGCTCCCGCCTCAGCGGCGTTGCCGCCGAGGCCATGAACGATCTGGCCCACCAGACCCAGCACGTCAGCGCCAGCATCAACCAGCTGCTCAGCCAGTTCGCCACCCAGCGCCAGAGCGCCGCCGAGGATGTCGCCCGGCTGCACGAAGCCTGGAGCGAGGTGGAGAGTCAGATCGCAGCCGGCCTCACCGCGCAGGAGGAAAGCGTCTCCGGTCTCCAGCAGCGGCTGCGTGCCCTTGGTGACGACGCCCGCACGCTGCCCCAGGCCCTCTCCGACGGCATGGCGGCGACCGACCAGATGCAGCACGCTCTGGTCGAGACCCAGCGCGAGGCGGCCCGCCTCACCCAGGCGCTGGCGGCCACCATCGAACAGGCGTCCGAAGCCCGCAACACGGTGGCCCAGGCGGCCGAACAGTCGAACACCGTGGCCGGGGGTATGCAGGCGGTCTCCAGCGGCGCGGCGGCGCTGTCGAACACCCTCGCCGATGTGTCCGCGACGCTCGACCGCCAGCGCGAGGAGCTGGAAGCGCTCCAGAACAGCATGACGAAGGCGCTCGCCGACATGACCCCCGCCCTCTCGGCCGCGCGGGAGGCCACCCAGGCCACCGCGATCCAGAGCTCGACCCAGCTGGTCGAGGCCCTCGGCCGCATCCGCGCCATGACCGCTCAGGCCAGCGAGGCGCTCAAGTCGGCGGCGGACGAGATCGTGCAGACCGCCCAGTCCACCCTGCGGCGCATGAGCGTCGAGTCGGTGCGCAACGATCTGGTCGAGCCCCTGCGCGAAACCATGACCGAGGTGGAAGCCGCCAGCCGGCGCGGTGTCGAGGCGACGCGGGTCGCCGTTGGCCACCTGCACAGCGAGGTCACGCGCCTCAACGAGCTGGCGTCGGCCATCGAGAAGCGGGTTGCCGAGACCGACGCCTACCTCGGCCAGATGTCCGAGCAGGATCTCTCCCGCGCCGCGGCTCACCTGATCGAGAGCCTGAACTCCGCCGCCATCGACATCGCCAAGATGCTGGGCACGGACGTCTCGGACACCGAATGGCAGGCCTACCTCAAGGGCGACCGCAGCATCTTCGTGCGCCGGGCGGTCAAGCTGGCGGACCGCAGCGAGCGGGCGCAGATCTCCCGCCTGTTCGACAGCGACATGGAATTCCGCGAACAGGTGCGCCGCTACATCCGGGATTTCGAGAAGCTGATCGGCCGCACCATGGCCGAGCGCGACGGGCAGGCCCTCAGCGTCACCCTGCTGTCGTCGGACCTCGGCAAGCTCTACGTGATGCTGGCGCAGTCCATCAACCGCCTCACCGGCTGAGCGGCACCACGCGCACGCCAAAAAAAAGCCGGGCCCTCAGCGCCCGGCTTTTTCTTTTGCATCGGAAACGCGCGTCTCAGTGGGGCCGTGAGGCCGCCGCGCCCTCGCCGCGCCCGGCGATCTTGGCGATGAAATAGTCCAGGTTCTCCGGGTCGATGTTTTCCTCGAACTGGGTCAGTACCCGCTCGATGGTCATTTCCCGGATCATCTGGCGGTCGCCATCCGCATTCTGGGTCAGCTCCTCGATGGCCGCCAGCGCCGTCTTGGCCACCGGCAGGGACTGGGCCGGCAGGCCGCAGCGCTCGAACAGGCGCGCCAGACCCATGCCGCCCCGGTCGTGAATCAGCCGGTGCGCGTTGGCGACCGGAATGTCCGCCCGCTTGGCCATGGCCACCTCGAAGAAGGAGAGGTCGCCCATGCACAGCGCGCGCATGATGATGGTGGGGGTGAGGCGTCCGTTGGCGTGGAGCTGGTCCACCAGCTCGAACACGTCCGGCGTGTCGGCTTCCCCGCCCAGAAGGTTGAGCGTCGCCCGCTCCCGGCTGTCCAGCAGCAGGTCCATCGCCACGTCCGGCGACAGGTCATGGTGGGTCACCAGATGGTCGCGGATCTTCTCGGAGACCAGCGTCACCAGCCGCTCCGCCACCTTCATCGGCAGCACGGCGCGCTCGGCCATGGGATTGGAGATGCGCTTGATGTGCCCGAAGTCATCGAGCACCCGGTTCATCGTCTCTTCCTTGAGCTGGGCGCCGTTGTTGGCCACCAGGCGGGCGACCACGTCCTCGTTCCGGGTATCGACGAGCGCGTCGGACACCCGCTCGGAGACCACGGCCCGGCCCGCCACCGCCACCTGGTACTCGGCAGGCTTGGACTCGATGATGGACAGCAGGTCGTCATCGGTCAGCACGGAGCTGGCCTCGATGATCGGCAGCGCCACCGCGGCAATGTCGTTTGCGAGCGTGACCGCCACGTCATGGGGCAGGTCGGGGCTGAGGCGGATGCTCTGGGACAACGCCGCCCGCACCTTCTGCTCCACGTCCCGGGCCATGATGCGGAAGATTTCCTCCGCCAGTTCCCGCTCCCGCTCGCTCAGTCCCCCGCTGGAAAACGCGGTCGCAACCTTGCTCGCGGTCAGAGCCCGGTTCTCGGTGGAAGGGTCCGACAGGAGATTCCTAACGTCTTCCACGGAAAGCTGATGTCCGGCACTCAAGATCTCACCTCCGAACGTTCCAGCCCTTTGGACTGGCCATAACGCCCATTCCAACCCTCATCGTTAGGCACTACTGGTTAAGTGGGAGTTAAGCGCGCCCTCTCCATCTCCTTGGAAGTCCATGTACCAAGGCCCTGCATCAAGGCCGTGCATCAAGGCCATACATCAAGGGCGGCCAGGGAGCGGATGGCCCCTGACCGCCCGTCGCACGGTCCGTCGGATCAGCCCTCGCTGCGCGGTGCGGACGCGCTGAAAGCAAGGCGATAGACCACCCCGGCCAGCGCGGCGCCAACTATCGGCGCCACCCAGAACAGCCACACCTGCTGCAGCGCCAGACCGCCCACGACCAACGCCGGCCCCGTGCTGCGGGCCGGATTGACCGAGGTGTTGGTGATCGGAATGCTGATGAGGTGAATGAGGGTGAGTGCCAGGCCGATGGCAAGCGGGGCGAAGCGCGCCGGAGCGCGTTCATCCGTCACCCCGAGGATGACGATCAGGAACCCGAAGGTCATCACGATCTCCGTCACCAGGGCGGAGCCAAGGCCGTAGCCGTGCGGGGACAGCTCGCCGAAGCCGTTCACCGCCAGCCCGTTGGGCGCCAGGCTGTACCCCGGCTGGCCGCTGGCGATCCAGTAGATGAGCAGCGCAGCGAGCACCGCGCCGATGACCTGGGCGATGATGTAGGGAATGATCTCCCCCGCCGGAAACCGCCCGCCGACCCAGACGCCGACCGTGACCGCCGGATTGAAGTGCGCGCCGGAGATATGGCCAAGACCATAGGCCATGGTGAGGACGGTCAGACCGAAGGCCAGAGCCACACCGGCATAGCCGATGCCGAGATCCGGCACGGCGGCCGCAAAAACGGCGCTGCCGCAGCCGCCAAGCACAAGCCAGAAGGTTCCCAGAAGTTCGGCGATAAGTCGTTTGGGCAATGGAATCATGATCCCCCCCTTATCAAGACCACCTTATGTTCAAGTTGAAATCAGAAGCTACACGACCGAAACATCATGCAGGCCATGCCTGCAACAGCCTGACTATTACATGGTTTCATCACCTTGTCAGGACTGTTTTCCTCCCCGTCAGCAACCCCTCTGGTACAAGAAAACCGGGCTTGCGGACAGGCGCGCGACCAGGCCGGGCCTGAAAAGTCCTTGAAAAACCAACAGGCAGAACTTTGACCGGTTCAGGCCGGATTAAGCGACTGTGCTCAATTGTGCCCCCCTGAGGCTTGGCAGATCTGAGGCCAGGCACTAACTAGTCGCTTCAGCCTGCGTAAGGACTGGCCGTCCGCCCGTCAGACGCTGAAGGAGGAAAGGAGCACCCATGCGTCTTCGTTTTCATGCGTTCCTCGCCACTGCCCTCGCCCTGGGTTCGGTCGTCGGAACCGGCGTCATCGCCCCGGCAGCCCAGGCGCAGGAAGCGGTGAGCGCCAGTGCCGCCACCAGCTTCATCCAGACCCTTGCGGACGAGGCGTTCGCGGTGCTGCGGAACGAGTCGCTGACCCAGGCGCAGCGGGACCAGCAGTTCCGCCAGCTTCTTCAGAAAGGGTTCGCCCTCGACATCATCGGCAACGGCGTGCTGGGCGCTGCCCGCCGCACCGCCACGCCCGAGCAGCTCAAGTCCTTCCACGCCGTGTTCCCGGACTACGTGATCCGCATCTACTCCTCGCGGCTGACCGAGTACGGCAACTCCACCCTCAAGGTGACCGGCACCGCCCCGGCCCCGCGCGGCGACATCTATGTCCGCACCGTGGTGACCGGCCCCAAGGTCCAGCAGCCGATCCATGCCGACTGGCGTGTCCGCAACGTGGAGGGGCGCGGCCTCAAGGTGATCGACCTGTCGCTTGAGGGCGTCAGCATGGCCGTCACCCAGCGGGACGAGTTCAACGCCAAGATCCAGGCGCGCGGCCTCGATGGCCTGATCGCCGAGATGAAGGGCACGACCGGCGCGCCCGCGCCGGCGGCCGCCGCCAGCACGAAGAAATGAGCAGCCGGGTCGATCTGGCGGATGCCGCCTTCGTCCACCCGACCGCCCAGCTTTACGGGCGCGTGACGTTGGACGAAGGCGCGTCCGTCTGGCCCTATGTGGTGATGCGCTCCGAGACCGCGCACATCCGCATCGGCCGCTACACGAACATCCAGGACTTCGTGATGATCCACACCAGCCCCAATCTCCCCGTGGAGGTTGGGGCTTTCTGCTCCGTCACCCACCATGCGACGCTCCATGGCTGCCGCATTGGCGACAACTGCCTCATCGGCATCAACGCCACCGTCTATGACGGCGCCCGGGTGGGCAACAACTGCATCATCGGCCAGCACAGCTACGTGAAGGACGGCACGGTCATCCCGGACAATTCGATCGTCGTCGGCTCCCCCGCCCGGGTGATCCGCACGCAGAACAGCTGGATTTCCAATCGGCTCAATGCCCTTCTCTACCACCGCAACGCCCTTGCCTACGCCCGGGGCGAGCACCGCGCCTGGGACGGGCCGGACTTCGAGCGGTTCGTCGAGGAGACGCTGGAGCGGCTTCACCGGGAGTTCGAGGAACAGGAGCGGGGCAGCCATGCGCCGGCTTGAGGTTCAGGTGGACACCTTCCCCATCCGGGGCGCCTTCACCATTTCGCGCGGCAGCAAGACGAAGGCGGAGGTCATCACCGTCCGCCTGACTGAAGGGGCCGCAACCGGCTGGGCCGAGAGCGTGCCCTATGGCCGCTATGGCGAGACGCTGGAGAGCGTCGCCGCCCAGATCGAGGCCATCCGCCCCCGGCTGGAGGCCGGCTGCACCCGCGCCGAAGTCGGCCGCCTGCTGCCCGCCGGTGCCGCCCGCAACGCGGTGGACTGCGCCCTGTGGGATCTGGAGGCCCGCCAGAACGGCGTGCCCGTGTGGGAGCTGGCGGGGCTGCAGGAACCCCGGCCGGTCACCACCGCCTACACCCTCAGCCTCGGCACCCCCGAGGCCATGGCCGAGGCGGCCCGGCGTGCCCCGGGCACCGACCTTCTCAAGCTCAAGCTGGGCGGCGAGCAGGATCTGAACCGGCTGCGCGCCGTGCGCGAGGCCGCGCCCCACGCCCGGCTGATCGTCGATGCCAACGAGGGGTGGGACTTCGACACGCTGGAGCGGCTCGCGCCCCGCTGCGCCGAGCTGGGGGTGGTGCTGATCGAGCAGCCCCTGCCCGCGACCGCCGATCAGGTGCTGACCCGCGGCCGCTATCCGGTGAGCATCTGCGCCGACGAGTCCTGCCACACCGCCGCCGACATCGACCGGCTCGCCGACCGCTACGACGCGGTGAACATCAAGCTGGACAAGACCGGCGGCCTGACCGAGGCCCTCCACACCCTCGAGCGGGCCCGGAGCCATGACATGACCATCATGGTGGGGTGCATGGTGGGCTCGTCGCTGGCCATGGCGCCTGCGGTGCTGCTCACACCCTATGCAACGTTCGTGGATCTCGACGGACCGTTGCTGCTGGATGCAGACCGCACCCCTTCATTGTGCTATCAGCGCGGCCAGATCATCCCGGACCGGACCGGTCTTTGGGGTTGAAGCGCCTTGCGCCCCGAGCGGGGCCAACATTGCGCTTCCTGAAATGCGGGAACCTGAGTCTCGGAACGCCGCTCCGATTGCAAAAGAACAGGCGGTTCTCGAGACCTACGGAGCAGAGTAAATGACAAAGAACCTGATGCACCTGGTGTTTGGCGGGCGGGTGAAAGACCCGCAGGGCCTGGAATTCGAGGACCTGAACGCCGTTGATTTCGTCGGCATCTTCCCGGACTACGCCTCGGCCGAGAAGGCCTGGCGCGGCGCGGCCCAGCGCACCGTGGACGACGCCCAGATGAAGTACGTGATTGTCCACCTGCACCGGCTGCTGCAACCGGACGTCCCGGCCAGCCAAGGGTGACACCCGGGCGCACCGGCGCCTGAACAATCTCCGGGCGCACCGGCGCCCAACAAAAAGAGCTTGCGTCGATCCGCCTCGGGCAGATCTTCGCAAGCTCCGGGCCGGTTCACGCACCGGCACGCCGCGGCGCTGATGCCGTCAGCGCTTCTCCCGGCCGCCTCGTCACTGTGCGAAATGGCGGTCCAGCGCCATCTCGACAACCCTCGGCGACGGGCCGTAGGGGCCGATGTGCCCCACCAGAATCCGCCGCGCCTCGTCGCGGCTGCGGGCCGGAATGGTCTTGAGCAGCTGGCGGGCGACGCGCCCCAGCCCAGCCTGATCGATCGAACGGTTTGTCTTCATGTCCAGTCTCCCTTTTCTTGTTGTTGGACATTCTGCCTGCATCCCGTGACAGGCGTTTGACACCCCCTCAGCTCTCCGGCCGCCTGCGGCGCGTGAACGGCGCCGCCAGCACCAGCCCGGCCAGAAAACCGCCGATGTGCGCCCAGACGGCCACGCCGCCGGGGGAGCCGGTGTTGAACACCATCGCCACCATCAGCTGGATGCCGATCCAGGCGACAGCGAACCACAGCACGCGCAGCACCTGCCCCGGCACCCGGAAGCCCGCCAGCATGCGGGTTGCGACCCGGCTGCGGGAAAACAGCAGGGCATAGACGGCAAGGAGGCCAGAGATGGCCCCGCTCGCGCCGACCACGGGAATGGTGGACATGGGGTCCGCCAGCGTCTGGACAAGCCCCCCGGCCACGCCCGTCACCAGATAGAGCACGACCACCCGCCCTGTGCCGATGACCCACTCCACCGGGCGGCCGATGGCCCAGAGAAAGATCATGTTGGCCAGCAGGTGGACGAGCCCGGCGTGGAGGAACTGGGAGGTGACCAGCGTGATCGCCCCCGCGCCCGGCGTCAGCGTCAGGCGGGCGGGGATCAGCGACAGCGCGACGATCAACCCCTCGCTGACGCCGGACGGCATCAGGATGAGGAGCAATTCGATCATCACGCAGGCCAGGATGAGAAACCGGATTGCCGGCGCGGCGGGAAGCGAGGTCGAAACGGGTGTCACCCCCTATAGCTATGTCCGTACACGTCTCGCTTCAAGACCGGCCGATGGATCCCCCGTCTCCGGGATATCCTTCCCGCCGGCCCCGAGGCTGCCTGAAACAGGGAAATGCCGGGTCAGGCGGCGCGGACGCGGTCGAGGAAGCGCTCCACCTCGTCCCGCAGCATGGCGGCCTGCTGGTTGAGATCGGCCGCTGCCTTGAGGGACTCCTGCGCCGCCGCGCCGGTCGAATCGACGCCCTCGCGCACCTGGAGGATGCTGCTCACCACCTCCTGCGTGCCCAGAGCCGCCTGCTGGGTGTTGCGGGAGATCTCGAGGGTGGTCGCCGCCTGCTGCTCCACCGCCCCGGCCACGCTCGCGGACAGGGTGCTCACCTCGCGGATGATGTCCTGAATCTCGCGGATGGCGTCCACCGCCTCACCGGTCACCGACTGGATCGAGCGGATCTGCTGGTCGATCTCCTCGGTCGCCTGGGCGGTCTGGTTGGCCAGCGCCTTCACCTCCGACGCCACGACGGCAAAGCCGCGCCCGGCCTCGCCGGCGCGCGCCGCCTCGATGGTGGCGTTGAGAGCCAGCAGGTTGGTCTGCTCGGCAATGCTCTGAATGATCCCGACCACCTCGCCGATGCGGCGGGCGTCGCCCGCGAGGCCCGCGACGATCTCGTCCGTGCGCTGGGCCCGCTCCACCGCCCGCTTGGCAATGGCGGTGGACGAGGCCATCTGCGACGAGACCTCGTTGATCGAGAGGGACATTTCCTCGGTCGCGGCGGCCACCGTCGCCACGTTCTGGCTCGCCTGCTCCGAGGTCGCCGCCACGTTGGCCGCAACCATCACGCTGTTCTGCGCCGCCTCGGAGGCGAGCCGCGCCCCATCCTCGATGCGCCGCGCCGTCTGGAAGACCACCTCCACCACCCGCTTCACGCTGGTCTCGAAGTGGTCCGCCATCTCGGCCAGCACGCGCCGCTTCTCCGCCTCGGCCTCCAGCCGCTCCTGCTCCCGCTGCCGGCGGCGCTCTTCCTCCACCGCCCGCTCCCGCTCTTCGGCCTCGCGCCGGGCTGCCTCGCGAGCTTCCTGCTCGGCCCGCAACTGCTCCATGGCGATGGCGTTGTCCTTGAACACCTGCACCGCCTGCGCCATCTCGCCGATCTCGTCGCCGCGGTTGAGGGCGCCCAGTTCAATGGCGCGGTCGCCCTTGGCCAGACGCCGCATGGCCTCGGCCATGGCGCGGATGGGATTGACGATGAAATTGAGCGCCAGCAGCGCCGCCAGAATTGCAAGGCCGATCCCCGCCACGCTGGCGAGGGCGGACTGGGTCAGCATCAGCACCACCCGGTCGATGGTGGATTGCGCGGCCTCCTCCTGCCGCGCCACCAGCGCGTTGCGGAGGGCGTCCGTGCTCTGCTCGAACGCCGGGCCGGTCTCGGTCAGGATCCTGTTCACATCCGCATTGCGTGCCTCGACCAGGCGCACCAGCGCGTCGAAGCTCTTGTCGTAGGTGACGAGGTTGGCAATCACCTGATCCGCCTGCGCCACCAGCGAGCGGGACGACAGCACGCCGAACAGCTGGTTGAGCGCATCCTCGAGGTTGAGGAGGTCCTGCTTCGCCGCCTCCGCATCCTCCCGCCGCCCCTCGGAGAGGAAGCGGTTCACGTCGATGCGCATCTGCATGTAGAGGTCGAGCGCCCGGCCGGCGAAGTAGGCGGCGCGGGTGTCGCCGCTGCGGTAGGAGGCCGTCATGATGGTGCGCAGGGAGTCCGCGATCGCCGGCCCCAGCGTCTGGATGCTGGCCTGACTTTCCTGCTGGATCTGCGCCTGGCTGGCGGCGATCCGGCCGAAGGCGTCGTGGAAGGCGGCCAGATGCTCCCCGGTCTGGCGCAGCCGCTCCTCCTGCCCCAGCTGGGCGAGGGTCTCGGCCACGTTCTGAAGCTCCGCCTGCGCGCGCTCCAGCTTGCCCCTCACCTCCTCGGCGGTCTCCGCATCCGGGCTGATGACGTATTGCTTGATGCGGTCCAGCGCCATCAGCGCCTCCAGCTCCGCCGTGCCGAGCTTGACGGTCCGGGCCGACAGGCCTGCCAGTTCCTCGACGTTCCGGCGGGTGGAGAAACTCGCGTAGGCCGTGAAGCCGGCAAGGCAGATGATCACGGCGACGATGACGCTGTAGGTGAGGAACAGTTTGCGCGGGACGCTCAGATCCCGCAGCCAGGCAACGGCCGCGCTCAGTCCGCGTCCACGCATTTCGACTTGATCATTTGATCTAGTCATGTCCCCCTGACCCCCGCCTTTTGTCTGGGGAACAATGATCTAGTAGCGACCGGTTTATAATTTATGAAAGGCCCATTAGCCATTCCGCGCAAAAAAAACGGGCCGCACCGCGAGGGATGCGACCCGTCTGTATCACCTGATGCCGGGAGGGCGCCGCAGCCCCCTCCGACGCCGGATCATTTGAATTCGAGCTTGGAAATCTCGTAGTACTTCTCGCCCGACGGCGTGACCACTTCCACCTCGTCACCGACCTTGCGGCCGATCAGCGCCTTGCCCAGCGGCGACGAATAGGAGATGCGGCCCAGCTTGATATCGGCCTCGTAGGGGCCGACGATCTGGTAGACCACTTCCTTGTCGTCCTCGTCCAGAAGCGTAACGGTCGCGCCGAACACCACCTTGTCGCCGGACAGGCGGGTGGGATCGATCACCTGAGCGCGGCTCAGGCGATCCTCGAGTTCGGCGATGTGGGCCTCAACCTGACCCTGCCGCTCCTTGGCCGCATGGTATTCGGCGTTTTCCGAAAGGTCGCCGTGTGCGCGCGCTTCCTCGATCGCCTCGACAATCGCCGGTCGCTCCACGGTCTTCAGGCGATGCAGTTCCGCCTGCAACGCCTCAAACCCTTCCGCCAGCATGGGGAATTTCTCAAGGGTGGCCATCCTTCACGCTCCTCATGGCTCACACAAAGAAAAAGACACCTGCGGGCGGCATATCCCCACCGCCCGCGGCGTCGCTCGAATCCTCAAGACCGGCTCGTCCGGTCCCCCTTTCGGTCCTTATGAATAGTAGGACTGGAGGGATTGCACATCAAGGGTACGCTGACGCAAAGCCTGGATTGATTTCACGGCGGCGGCGGAGGCCGCTGCGGTGGTGAAATACGGGACCTTGCTGTAGAGCGTGGTGGTGCGGATGGAGTGGCTGTCCTTCAGCGCCTGCGCGCCTTCGGTGGTGTTGAACACCAGCTGCACCTTGCCGTCCTTCAGCGCGTCCACGATGTGCGGACGGCCCTGGGCCACCTTGTTCACGTAGCCCACGTCGAGCCCCTGTTCCTTCAGGTAGGCGGCCGTGCCACCCGTGGCGATGACCTTGAAGCCCATCTCCAGAAGCTGGCGCACCGGCTCCACCATGGCGGGCTTGTCGCGGTCCTTCACCGACACGAACACCGTGCCCTCCAGCGGCAGCTTGACGCCCGCGCCCAGCTGGCTCTTGGCAAAGGCCTGGCCGAAGTCCGTATCGAGGCCCATGACCTCGCCCGTCGACTTCATCTCCGGGCCGAGCACCGGGTCGACGCCGGGGAAGCGGGTGAACGGGAACACCGCTTCCTTCACCGCGATGTGCTTCAGCGGCTTGTCCTGGAGGTTGAAGGACGCAAGGCTCTCGCCCGCCATGATGCGCGCCGCGATCTTGGCGATCGGCATGCCGATGGTCTTGGCGACGAACGGCACGGTGCGCGAGGCGCGCGGGTTCACCTCGATGAGGTAGATCACGCCGTCCTTCACCGCATACTGCACGTTCATCAGGCCGCGCACCTTGAGGGCCAGGGCCAGCTTGCGGGTCTCTTCCTTCAGCTCGGCCACGATCTCCTGCGGCAGGCTGTAGGGCGGCAGCGAGCAGGCCGAGTCGCCCGAGTGGACGCCTGCCTCCTCGATGTGCTGCATCACGCCCGCCACGAACACGTCGGTGCCGTCGGCCAGCGCGTCCACGTCCACCTCGATGGCGTCGCGCAGGTACTGGTCGATCAGGACCGGGGAGTCGCCCGACACCTGCACCGCCTCGCGGATGTAGGTCTCCAGCTGGGCCGTCGAGTCCACGATCTCCATGGCGCGGCCGCCCAGCACGTAGGACGGGCGGATCAGCACCGGGTAGCCGATGCGCTCGGCGACCTGGATCGCCTCCTCACGCGAGCGGGCGATGCCGTTGGCCGGCTGGCGCAGACCCAGCTCCTCGACGAGGGCGGCGAAGCGCTCGCGGTCCTCGGCCAGGTCGATTGCGTCCGGCGAGGTGCCGAGAATGGGGATGCCCGCGTCCTCCAGCGCTTGGGCGAGCTTGAGCGGCGTCTGGCCGCCGAACTGCACGATCACGCCCTTGAGGGTGCCCTTCTTCTGCTCCACCCGCAGCAGCTCGATCACGTCCTCCTGCGTCAGCGGCTCGAAGTAGAGGCGGTCGGAGGTGTCGTAGTCGGTGGAGACCGTCTCCGGGTTGCAGTTGACCATGATGGTCTCGTAGCCGGCGTCGGTCAGCGCGAAGCAGGCGTGGCAGCAGCAGTAGTCGAACTCGATGCCCTGGCCGATGCGGTTCGGGCCGCCGCCCAGAATGGCGATCTTCTGCGCCTCGGTCGGGTTGGCCTCGCACTCCGGCTCCCCGAACACGGGTGCCTCGTAGGTGGAGTACATGTACGGGGTCTGGGCCTCGAACTCGGCGGCGCAGGTGTCGATGCGCTTGAACACCGGGGTCACGCCCTGGGCGCGGCGCAGCGCGGCCACTTCGCTCTCCGTCCTGCCCGTCAGCCTGGCGAGGCGGCGGTCGGAGAAGCCCATGGCCTTCAGCCGGCGCAGGGCTTGCGGGTCCTGCGGCAGGCCCTTCGCCTTCACCTCGGCTTCCGCCTCGACGATCTCGGCAATCTGGCGCAGGAACCAGGGCTCGTAGTGGGTAATGGCGTTGATCTGCTCGACGGTGAAGCCCTCGCGCAGCGCCTGGGCGATCACCAGCAGGCGATCGGGCGTCGGGCGGGCCAGCGCCGTCTCCAGCGCCTCGCGGCTGTTGCCGTCGATGTCCACCTCGTTGAAGCCGTCAAGGCCGGTCTCGAGGCCGCGCAGGGCCTTCTGCACCGACTCCTTGAAGCAGCGGCCGATGGCCATCACCTCGCCCACCGACTTCATGGCGGTGGTGAGCAGCGGCTCGGTGCCCTTGAACTTCTCGAAGGCGAAGCGCGGGATCTTGGTGACCACGTAGTCGATGGTCGGCTCGAAAGACGCCGGGGTCACGCCGGTGATGTCGTTCATGATCTCGTCGAGCGTGTAGCCCACGGCCAGCTTGGCCGCCACCTTGGCGATGGGGAAGCCGGTGGCCTTGGACGCCAGCGCCGAGGAGCGCGACACGCGCGGGTTCATCTCGATGACCACCAGGCGGCCGTTCTGCGGGTTGACCGCGAACTGCACGTTGGAGCCGCCGGTCTCGACGCCGATCTCGCGCAGCACCGCGATCGAGGCGTTGCGCATGATCTGGTATTCCTTGTCGGTCAGCGTCAGCGCCGGCGCGACGGTGATGGAGTCACCGGTGTGGATGCCCATCGGGTCGATGTTCTCGATGGAGCAGATGATGATGGCGTTGTCGTTGCGGTCGCGCACGACTTCCATCTCGTATTCTTTCCAGCCGAGCAGCGACTCCTCGATCAGCACCTCGGTGGTGGGCGAGGCCTCAAGGCCGCCGGTGACGATCTGGATGAACTCGTCCTTGTTGTAGGCGACGCCGCCGCCGGTGCCGCCCAGGGTGAACGACGGGCGGATGATGGCCGGAAGGCCAACATATTCAAGGGCTTCCAGCGCTTCCTCAAGGCTGTGCGCGATGCGCGAGCGCGCCGATTCCAGCCCGATCTTGTCCATGGCGTCGCGGAACTTCTGGCGGTCCTCCGCCTTGTCGATCGCCTCCGCGTCCGCGCCGATCAGCTCGACGCCGAACTTCTCCAGCGTGCCGTCGCGGGCGAGCGCCAGCGCCGTGTTGAGCGCGGTCTGGCCGCCCATGGTGGGCAGCACCGCGTCCGGGCGCTCCTTCTCGATGATGCGGGCCACGATCTCGGGGGTGATCGGCTCGATGTAGGTCGCGTCCGCCAGCTCCGGGTCGGTCATGATCGTCGCCGGGTTGGAGTTGACCAGAATGATGCGATACCCCTCCTCCTTCAGCGCCTTGCACGCCTGCGTGCCGGAGTAGTCGAATTCGCACGCCTGGCCGATCACGATGGGGCCGGCGCCGATGATCATGATGGAGGAGATGTCGGTACGTTTTGGCATAACCGTTTATGATCCTGCTTGGGTGCCGCCGTCCACCCCCGCCTCCGGCCGGCTGTGGACCAGCCGCAGAGAGGGGGTAGCCGCGGGTTGCAGCGAAAGGGAGGGGCTGAGCTGAGGCGTGGCGTGCTCGCCGAGCAGCCCGGCGTAGTAGCTGAAAAGGCAGAGGCGCCGTCCGGCGGGGTCCGGCATGGCCATGTCCGACCCACGGCCGCGCGACCAGGCGTCAGCCGCCTGCCCGCGTCGCCGCAAGGTCTTCCCGGACGTCCCGCCGCGGTCCATCGTCAGCGATCCATCAGGTCCATGAACCGCTGGAACAGATAGAAGCTGTCCTGCGGACCGGGGGAAGCCTCGGG
Source organism: Pedomonas sp. V897 (assembly GCF_051304405.1). Classification (NCBI taxonomy): domain Bacteria; kingdom Pseudomonadati; phylum Pseudomonadota; class Alphaproteobacteria; order Sphingomonadales; family Pedomonadaceae; genus Pedomonas; species Pedomonas sp. V897. Next base: position 259,632 of record NZ_JBPPGG010000002.1, on the reverse strand, counting down.
ATGGTGCTGCACGGAGAAGACCGGCTTGTCCAGGTAGCGCAGGCCGCACAGCGTGCCGTCGAACAGCGAGATGTGCGTCGGCTTCACGTTCTCCGGCAGCGACTTGGGATCGACCGCGAAACCGTGGTTCATCACCGTGATCTCGACCTTGCCGGTCTCCAGATCCTTCACCGGGTGGTTCGCGCCGCGATGGCCCTGGTGCATCTTGAAGGTCTCGCCGCCCGCGGCAATGCCCAGCAGCTGGTGGCCGAGGCAGATGCCGAACATGGGCTTGCCCGTCTCCAGCAGCTTGCGGATCACCGGCACCGCGTATTCGCCGGTCGCCGCCGGGTCGCCCGGACCGTTGGAGAGGAACACGCCGTCCGGGTTGTGCGACATGATCTCCTCGAACGTGGCGTCGCCCGGCACCACCGTGATCTTCGCGCCCGTGGACGCCAGGTTGCGCAGGATGTTGCGCTTGATGCCGTAGTCGATGGCAACCACGTGCTTGCGCGGCGCGGTCTGCCGGCCGTAGCCCTTGCCGAGCTGCCACAGGGTCTCGTCGGCCTGGTAGGTCTGGCGCGCCCAGACTTCCTTGGCCAGATCCATGCCCTTGAGGCCCGGCCAGGCCCTGGCCTTGGCGATCAGCGCCTCCACGTCGAACCTGCCCTCGGGGTTGTGGGCAATGACGCCGTTCGGCGCGCCGTGGATGCGGATGTAGCGGGTCAGGCGCCGGGTATCGACGCCGGCGATGCCGATGAGGCCGTAGGACTTGAGCCAGTCATCGAAGGTGCGCTCGGCCCGGAAGTTGGCCTCCGGCGTGATCGGCTCGCGCATGACGCAACCAAGGGCGAAGGGCGTGATCGCCTCCACGTCCTCCTGGTTCGCACCCACGTTACCAATATGCGGGAAGGTAAAGGTGATGATCTGCCCGGCGTAGGAGGGATCGGTCATGATCTCCTGATAGCCGGTCATCGCCGTATTGAAGCATACCTCGCCCACCTTTTCGCCAGACGCGCCGAAACCCTGGCCCCAGAACAGGGTGCCATCGGCAAGGGCGAGAACGGCAGTGGCTCCAATGGGCGCGTCGGTGGGTTTGGCAGCGGCAGGAACAGTCACCGGGCACCTCTCATACTCAAAGCGTTGTCAGGGTTCGCCCGACCGTCCGGGTCCGGGCAAATTGCGGCGTCTCTATTGACCTGGAGCCCCTGTGTCAAGGAAAAGGACAAATAAAAATTGCCCTTTATAATCAAAGGCTTAGCCAAAAGTTTTTGGTTGAAAACCGGGTCAACCATCGCTATGCTCTGCTTTTCCCAACATTGTCAGGACTCCGCTCGCATGATCCGCGATGCCATCAAGCAAGCGCTCGTTGAGGCCATGAAGGCCAAGGATACCCAGACCGTTGCCACTCTCCGCATGGCGCAGGCCGCCATCAAGAACCGGGATATCGAGCTGCGCACCGGCGAGGCGCCCGCCAACGACGATGCTCTGGTCATCGACGTTCTGACCAAGATGGTCAAGCAGCGCCGCGAGTCGGTGGAGATGTACGAAAAGGGCGGGCGGGCCGAACTGGCCGAAGCGGAGCGGGGTGAAATCGCCGTTCTGGAGCGATTCCTGCCCCGGGCCATGTCCGATGAAGAAGCCCAAAAGGTAATCAGTGCCCTGGTCGCCGAACTCGGCGCCTCCTCTCCGAAAGATATGGGGCGCGTGATGGGCGCTCTCAAGGAACGTTACGCCGGTCAGATCGACATGGGCAAGGCCGGACCGATGGTGAAGGCCGCCCTCGCGGGCTGAACCGTCGGCGTCCCCTTCCCTTGCGGCATGACCCCTTCTCCCCACATTCAGGAGAAGATGCTGCCAGGCGGGGATGCGGCAGGCGTGCGGCCTCCCCCGGGCCGGACGCCTTCGGGCGCCAAGGTTCGGCCGGTGCCGGCCGCAAATCCGGCATCGACCGTGAATTCCGGTATCGACCGTGAATATTGAGAGAGTTGAACCGTTTCCCTTGGGTCGTGTTCCGCTCTAGGATCGTGGCTCCATGACCATCTCGCCCGCCTTCCTCGATGAAATCCGCGCCCGGGTTCCGGTGAGCGCGGTCGTTGGGCGCAAGGTGAAGCTGCAGCGCGCCGGCCGCGAGTGGAAAGGGTGCTGCCCCTTCCACAACGAAAAGACGCCCAGCTTCTACGTCAATGACGAGAAGGCCTTCTATCACTGCTTCGGCTGCGGCGCGCACGGGGACGTGATCCGCTTCCTCTGCGAGGCGGAGGGGCGCACCTTTCCCGAGGCGGTGGAGCAGCTGGCGGGCGAAGCGGGCCTGCCCATGCCGCGCGAGACCCAGGCCAGCCGCGCCCAGCAGGAGCGGCTGAAGGGCCTGGTGGACGTGATGGCGGCGGCGCAGGCGTGGTTTGCCGAGCAGCTGCACGGCATCGCCGGGGCGGAGGCGCGGCAGTACCTCCAGCGGCGCGGCCTTCTGCCCGAGACCGTCCGCCGCTTCGGCCTCGGCTTCGCGCCGGACAAGCGCGACGCGCTCAAGACCGCGCTGCTGGCCAAGGGGGCAAGCGAGGCCCTGCTGGTCGAGGCCGGGCTCCTCATCGCCGTCGAGGAGCGCGCCTCCTACGACCGGTTCCGCAACCGGCTGATATTCCCGATTCGCGATGGCCGCGGGCGAATCATCGCCTTTGGCGGGCGCATCCTCGGCGAGGGCCAGCCCAAGTACCTCAACTCGCCCGACACGCCCCTCTTCGACAAGGGCCGCACCCTCTACAACCTCGACCTCGCCGCGCCGCCCGCGCGCAAGACGGGCAGCCTGTTCGTGGTCGAGGGGTACATGGACGTCATCACCCTCGCCCAGGCGGGGCTGGACGCGGCGGTCGCGCCGCTCGGCACTGCCCTCACCGAGGAGCACCTGCGCCGCCTGTGGCGAATCACCCCCGAGCCGATTCTCTGCTTCGATGGTGATTCGGCCGGTCAACGCGCGGCGATTCGCGCGGCCCACCGCGCCCTGCCCCTCCTGGAGGCGGGCCGGAGCCTGCGCTTCGTCACCCTGCCCGAAGGACAGGACCCGGACGACCTGGTGCGCGGCGGCGGGGCCGGTGCGCTGACCGCCCTCGCCGGCAAGGCCGAGCCGCTCGTTGATCTGCTGTGGCGCTCGGAAGTGGAGACGGCGCAGCTGACCACGCCCGAGGGCCGGGCCGCCCTGCGCCAGAGCCTACTCGGCCGCGCCGCCGCCATTGCGGACCGCACCGTGCAGGACCTCTACCGTCGGGAATTCCTCAATCGTTTCGACACGTTAACAGGACGCGGCGCCCAGCAGACCTGGCGCGAGCGCCCGCAGGAGAACACCGCCGGCTGGCGCGGCCGCGGCCGGTTCCAGCCAGGCCCGCCGCCGGTCCGGCAGGAGACTCGGGTCAGCCTCCAGCAGATCCGCAATCCCAAGATTCCCCCCTCCACCGAACACGAAATCGTTCTCGGTTTGCTGGAACACCCCGAGTGGCTCGATCGTTACCACGAGGAAATCGAGCGGTTCCCCTATGTGGACCCCGAAATGGCACGGCTCGTCGGGCACATGCTCGAGGCATCGATTCGCGTGCCTGACCTTGACAAGACCCGACTCGACCACACATTAACCGCAGATGGGTTTGGGCGGGTGCTTGCAGGACTCCGGACACGGAAAAAACAGTATTCATTCTCACGCGGGGAAACGAACCCGGAACAGGCGGAAGCGGATTTCGTCCATGTCTTGCATGCCGTAACACGACTTTATGCGCTGGATGCGGAATTGGCTGAAGCGAATGCGGCCATTCAGCTGGATGACAACGAGACCCTTCTCCGCCCGATGCGAATCGCGCAGGAACGTGCAACAATCGAACGTGAGCTGTTAGATCTGGCAGCCAGCGGGCCGGCACTAAGGACTTGAGTAACATGGTGAAACGCCAGGAAGCGGAAACAACCGAAGATACTGCTGAAGAGACCGGTGATGCCCCGCTTATCGACGTGAACGAAGCGTCGGTGAAGCGCATGATCGCGCGCGCCAAGGAGCGCGGTTACATTACCTACGATGAGTTGAACGCCAACTTGCCGCAGGAACAGATGTCCTCCGAGCAGATCGAGGACATCATGGCCATGCTGAACGAGATGGGCATCAACGTCATCGAGGGCGATGACCCCGAGGACGTGGAAGCGGAGCCCGCCGTTCAGGAGATCGACGCTGTCGCCGATTGCGACGACGACACCCTCGACGCGCCTGCCGTCACCAAGAAGGAAACCGCGCTGGACCGCACGGACGATCCGGTGCGCATGTACCTGCGCGAAATGGGCGCGGTCGAGCTGCTGTCGCGCGAGGGCGAAATCGCCATCGCCAAGCGCATCGAGGCGGGCCGCGACACCATGATCGCCGGGCTGTGCGAGAGCCCCCTCACCTTCAAGGCGATCATCGAGTGGTCCGAGGCCCTGAACAACGGCCAGATGCTGCTGCGCGAGATCCTCGATCTCGACGCCATGCTGTCCAAGGGGCCGAGCGAGGCGCAGGTTGAGGGCGCCGACAGCGACTCCGACCTGCCGACCGTCGCCTACAAGGAAGACGACGACGATGTCGTGGAGGAATCCTCCGACGACGACGAGTTCACCGAGCGCCGCGCCAAGCGCCCCTCCTTCGAGGAAGAGGAGGAGGACAACACCCTGTCGCTTGCCGCGATGGAAGAGGTGCTCAAGCCCCAGGCGCTGGAGAAGTTCGCCCAGATCACCGCGGCCCACAAGAAGTTCGCCAAGCTGCAGGAGCAGCGGCTGGAGGCCATTCACCGCGGTGAGGACTTCGGCCAGGCCAACGAGAAGAAGTACCAGAAGCTGCGCGAGGAGCTGACCGCGCTCGTCGAGAGCGTGCAGTTCAACAACAGCAAGATCGAGCAGCTGGTCGAGCAGCTTTATGCCCTCAACAAGCGGCTGATGGTGCTGGGCGGTCAGGCGCTGCGCCTTGCCGAGCGCTACCGCATTCCGCGTCAGGCCTTCCTGGACGAATATCTGGGCAAGGAGCTGGAGGAAGGCTGGCTCGACCGCGTCGCCAAGCTCGGCAAGAACTGGGACAACTTCATCACCGCCGAGCGCGCCAATATCGAGAACCTGCGCGCGCAGGTGGCCGAGATCGCCAACGCCGCCGGCGTGGACATCGAGGAATTCCGCCGCATCGTCACCATGGTGCAGAAGGGCGAGCGCGAAGCCCGCATCGCCAAGAAGGAGATGGTGGAGGCCAACCTGCGCCTCGTCATCTCCATCGCCAAGAAGTACACCAACCGCGGCCTTCAGTTCCTCGACCTCATCCAGGAAGGCAACATCGGCCTGATGAAGGCGGTGGACAAGTTCGAGTACCGGCGCGGCTACAAGTTCTCCACCTACGCCACCTGGTGGATCCGGCAGGCCATCACCCGCTCCATCGCGGACCAGGCCCGCACCATCCGCATCCCGGTGCACATGATCGAGACGATCAACAAGCTGGTCCGCACCAGCCGCCAGATTCTCCACGAAATCGGCCGCGAGCCGACGCCGGAGGAACTGGCCGAGCGTCTCTCCATGCCGCTGGAGAAGGTGCGCAAGGTGATGAAGATCGCCAAGGAGCCGATCTCGCTCGAAACCCCGATCGGCGACGAGGAGGATTCGCACCTGGGCGATTTCATCGAGGACAAGAACGCGGTCATTCCGCTGGACGCCGCCATCCACGGCAACCTGAAGGAAACCGTGACCCGCGTGCTGGCCTCGCTCACGCCCCGCGAGGAGCGCGTGCTGCGCATGCGCTTCGGCATCGGCATGAACACCGATCACACGCTGGAGGAAGTGGGCCAGCAGTTCTCGGTGACCCGCGAGCGTATCCGTCAGATCGAGGCCAAGGCGCTGCGGAAGCTCAAGCACCCGTCGCGCTCGCGCAAGATGCGCAGCTTCCTCGACACCTGAGCGGACGCCGCCAACCGGCTGTTCCAGGCGCCCCGGACCCCGTGTCCGGGGCGCTTTCGTTTTAACCTTTGAAATTGACTGGTGACTTTACCGGAACGGAACTCTGCTTGGTTTCCGGGCAGTCGTTAAACGACTCTTAATGTTCGGCTGATAGTTTCCCAGCCGACATGGCCTACGATCTGAAAGAACCAAGCGCTGCCGCGTTGCAGCCGGCCGGCGCCGATCCGCGCCGGAGCGAGAGCCATTGGAACGTCATGGCCCAGCAGTCTGCCTCGGGCCCGGATTTCGCCGCCAACCTGCTCGAGGGCCTGAAGCGCGAGCCCGCCCTGTCCCCCGCCTATCTCGCCGAGCTGAGCGATGTGCCCTGGGAGCTTGCGACGGCCATCCTCGCCGACTTTGCCCACCTGTTCGCCATCGCCAGCCACGGCTGGCCGATCATGGCCACGCAGGTGGCCGGCGCCTTGCAGGAAACCCTGCCGGTGGACCTGCCGGCGCCCGACCTGGCCGTCGCCCTGTTCGGTGACTCCATTCTCCATGCGGACTGCATCCGCCAGCTTGCGGTGGCGGTCGGCCCCACCCGCCTGCGGGCCGGGCTCACCACGTCGGAGGCGAACGCCCTCACTCACCGCCGGCGCCTCGAAATCCTGCTCACCTCCGAGCGCAACGGCTGCGCCTTCGGCACCGGCACGGCCATCAGCCTGTCGTGGATGCGCGTCACGCGGCTCATCAGCCATGTCCTCCAGAACGCGCCGTCCGGCCAGCCCGCCATCACCATTCCGGGGCTGGAGATCATGGCGCACCAGCCTCCCGCCCCCACACCGGCACTGACCGAGTATCTGGCGACCATCGCCGAAGACCCCTCGGCGCGGCGCGGCCTGCTGTTCGGCATCGGCCAGGCGCTCACGCTTCAGGCCACCTTCTGGTCCATGCTGGCCGAGCGGGCGCGTTGCCTGTCGCGCCGGAAGATCTAGTCCCCTGCCATTCCGCCAGATTGCCGATCCCCCGGGAGCCGATTAGGGTGCCCGATGACCTGTGGTTTTGACTTGTGGTTTTCTGGAAGGGGAAGACAGCAGCCATGCGCTTTACCGGCACGTCGAACTATGTCGCCACCGACGACCTGAAGGTTGCCGTCAACGCCGCCGCCACCCTGCGCCGCCCGCTGCTGGTGAAGGGCGAGCCCGGCACGGGCAAGACGGTCCTGGCCATCGAGGTGGCCAAGGCGTTCAACGCGCCGCTCATCGAATGGCACGTGAAGTCCACCACCAAGGCCCAGCAGGGTCTCTACGAGTACGACGCGGTCAGCCGCCTGCGCGACTCCCAGCTCGGCGACCCCAAGGTGCACGACATTTCCAACTACATCCGCAAGGGCAAGCTGTGGGAGGCCTTCACCTCCCCCGAGACCCCGGTGCTGCTGATCGATGAAATCGACAAGGCGGACATCGAGTTCCCCAACGACCTGTTGCAGGAGCTCGACCGGATGGAGTTCCACGTCTACGAGACCGGCGAGACGGTGAAGGCGGTCAACCGCCCCATCGTCATCATCACCTCGAACAACGAGAAGGAGTTGCCGGACGCCTTCCTGCGCCGCTGCTTCTTCCACTACATCAAGTTCCCCGACCCGGAGACCATGCAGTCGATCATCGACGTGCACTTCCCCGACATCCGCCGGGATCTGGTGCGCGAGGCGCTGAACATCTTCTACGAGATCCGCGAGATGCCGGGCCTGAAGAAGAAGCCCTCCACCTCCGAGCTGCTGGACTGGCTGAAGCTGCTGATGCACGAGGATCTGCCCGCCGACGTGCTGCGCAGCCGCGACACCAAGAAGCTCATTCCGCCACTGCATGGCGCGCTGCTCAAGAACGAGCAGGACGTGATGCTGTTCGAGCGGCTGGCCTTCATGGCGCGGCGCGGCGAATAGGGCGGCAGACCGGGGTATTTGTACCGTCTCCCCCCGGGCGAGCCCTTGACCTTGCGGCCCCGCGATACCAGCCTTCCCTGAGGACCCAGCCGGGAGGCCTCGCCATGGCTGCAGACACCTCGCCCGCCGCAGGCACATCGGCCGCAACCACGCTCGCCGTGACCACACTGGCGGACGCGAACCGGCTCGCCGACGCGCTGGCGGACGGGCCGGACGCCCAGCTCGCGGCCCGGCTGTGCGACCTCCTGCTGGCGGGCCGGCCGGATCTGGCCAGTGCCGTGTTCAGCCGGGCGCTCGAATCCCGGCAGGCGTATGACAACGCCTCGCTGATCCCCTTCCATGTGGCGCTGCGGGCACTGAGCCTGTTCGCGGAAGACCCGGCCAGGGAAGACGCGCTGCGCCTCGCCCGGCAGATCCTCGACCGGCCGCCCGCGCCCCGGCTGATCGCCATCGGCGGCGTCTCGGGCGCAGGCAAGTCCACCCTCGCCCGCGCCCTTGCGGTCCGCCTCGCGCCGCCGCCGGGCGGCGTCTGGCTGCGCACGGACGGTATCCGCAAGCGCCTGTTCGGGTTGCCGCCGGAGGTGCGGCTGGGGGAGGAAGGCTACCGGCCCGCCGTCAGCCGCGCCGTGTACCGGCGGCTGGTGCGCACCACCCGGACCCTCCTGAAACAGGGGCTGGTGGTGATTACCGAGGCCACCTTCGTGCGCCGGGCCTCGCGCAACGCCATGCAGCGCCTCGCCGAGACCGCGGGCGTGCCCTTCCATGGCCTGTGGTTGGACGCCCCGGTCGAGGTGATGATGGCGCGGGCCGACCGTCGGGCGCAGGCCGTCGAAACCCCGGATGCATCCGATGCCACCGCCGCGATCGTCGCCCTTCAGGCGGAGGACGTGCGCGGGCGCATCCTCTGGCAGCGGCTGGACGCAAGCGGCACGCCCGAGGAGGTGCTGGAGCGGGCGCTGGCGGCACTGGCCGGGCCCCCGCCCGCCTGACCGGCGCGCCCGCCCCGGGGCGCGCGCAACCTGCCTCTCCTCATGGGTTCTGCCCCGGCCGTTTCTGGCGTATGGAAGGGAGGCGCCCGCGCCTCGCGGCGGCGGGCCCGACTGGGGGAAGAGACGGCAGATGTTTCTCGATTTTCTCACGGCCTTGCGCGACGCCCGGATTCCGGCCTCCCTCAAGGAGCATCTGTTGCTGCTGGAGGCGCTGAAGGCGGGCGTCATCAGCCCGCGCGTCGAGGAATTCTATTATCTGGCCCGCGCCACCTACGTGAAGGACGAGACCCTGCTCGACCGCTTCGATCAGGTCTTCGGCAAGGTCTTCAACGGCATCGAGACGGTGATCGACACCGGCACGGCGGAGATCCCCGAGGAATGGCTGCGCGCCCTCTCCGAGCTTTATCTCAGCCCCGAGGAGATGGAGAAGATCAAGTCCCTCGGCTCCTGGGAGGAGATCATGGAGACGCTGAAGAAGCGCCTCGAGGAGCAGAAGGAGCGGCATCAGGGCGGCAGCAAGTGGATCGGCACCGGCGGCACCTCCCCCTTCGGCGCCTACGGCTACAATCCCGAGGGCGTCCGCATCGGGCAGGACCGCAACCGCCACAATCGGGCGATCAAGGTGTGGGACAAGCGGGAGTTCCGGAACCTGGACTCCTCGGTGGAGCTGGGTACCCGCAACATCAAGGTGGCGCTGCGCCGCCTGCGCCGCTTCGCCCGTGAAGGCGCGGCCGACGAGCTGGATCTGGACGGCACCATCAAGGCCACCGCCAAGCGCGGCTTCCTCGACCTCAAGATGCGGCCGGAGCGGCACAACGCGGTGAAGGTGCTGCTGTTCCTCGACGTGGGCGGCTCCATGGACCCCTACATCAAGGTGATGGAGGAACTGTTCTCCGCCGCCACCTCCGAGTTCAAGCACCTGGAATTCTTCTACTTCCACAACTGCCTCTACGAGGGCGTGTGGAAGGACAACCGCCGCCGCTGGGCCGAGCGCACGCCCACCTGGGAGGTGCTCCACAAATACCCCAGCGACTACAAGGTGATCTTCGTGGGCGACGCCGCCATGAGCCCCTACGAGATCGCCATTCCCGGCGGCTCGGTGGAGCACTGGAACGAGGAAGCGGGCCAGGTCTGGCTCCAGCGGGTGCTGAACGTCTACCCGCACACGGTCTGGCTCAACCCGACGCCGGAGAAGCACTGGCACTACAGCCAGTCCACCACCATGATCCGCACCCTGTTCGAGAACCGCATGTACCCCCTCACCCTCGACGGGCTGGACCGCGCCATGCGCGAGCTGACGCGCTGACCCACGCGGTTTGATCGGGGAAAGACTCTGCGTTGCAGGGGACCCGGTCCCCAGCACCTCCTTCCTTTATTAAGTTCCCGCATCAAAAACAAAGGCGGCCGGCACAAGGGCCAGCCGCCTTCACGAAGTCACCGAGGATCACCGGGCCTGCCCGGCGTGCCCTCAGGCCGCCGTCAGGCTCGGCGCTTTGCGCAGCTCCAGGGACTGATCCATGGCGTAGGCCCGCCCGAAGCGGTTGGCCAGGAACGCCGGCAGCGGAATGTCCTCCTGCCGCACGAAGCCCTTCTGCGGCAGCTCGCCCGCCGCCAGCATGTCCAGCACGGCGCAGATGGCGCTGGCCGTCGTCACCTGAATGGCGGCCCACTGCTTGCCGCCGATCTCGCGCGGATAGATGCGGTTGGCGTAGCTTTCCTGCATCAGGCGGCCGTTGCGCTTGCCGGTGGCGGTCGCGAACACCACCACCATGTCCTGCTCCGTCGCCGGCAGGGCGTTCTCCAGCACCTGCTTGAACAGCTCCCGCTGCTGGCCGAGTCGCAGGTCGTGAATCAGGGTCCGCATGATGTCCCGGTGGCCGGGGTAGCGGATGGTCTGGTAGCTGAGGTTCTGCACCTTGCCCGCGAGGGTCTCGCCCAGGGTGCCAAGGCCGCCGGAGGTGTTGAACGCCTCGAAGGTCACGCCGTCGAGCACGAACTGCTCCACGTTCTCCAGCGCCGGGAGCAGCGTCGGCCGGCCGTTCACGATGGCCTCGCACGGCTCCAGATATTCGTTGATGACCCCCTCGGTCGACCAGGTGAGGTTGTAGGTCAGGCTGTTGGTCGGGAAACGCGGCAGCGCACCGACGCGCAGGCGCAGGGTGTCCAGCTCGTCGAAGGTGTCGGCCAGATGCTTGCCGACGATGGCGATGAAGCCCGGTGCCAGACCGCACTGGGGGATGAGCGCCGCCTCGGCGGAGCGGCTCATCTCCTTGACCAGCTTGGTGGACGCCACGTCCTCGGTCGGGTCGAGATAGTGCACGCCCGCCGCATGGGCGGCGCGGGCGATCCGGGCGGTAATGTTGTACGGGGCGGCGGAGATCACCGCGAACCGGTGTTTCAGCGCATCGGCCAGCGCCTGATCGTCGGTGGCGTCCAGCACCATCCGGTTCAGGCCGTTCATGTCCGCAACCCGCGCCAGGGCCTGTTCGGAGCGGTCGGCCACCGTCACGCGGTAGTCGCCCGTCGGCAGCAACAGGGCTGCGATCATCTCGCCAATGTTGCCGGCGCCAATCACCAGTATATCACGCATTGAATATCCACCCCTTCTCTTTGCCCGTAATATAGCGCAGGGTACGCCCCTGCACAGTCGAAGTGGAGCGCCGCTCTGCACAATACGCTCGACATTTGTCGGCAGATTGTTCAAATACCCGTCATTATGGCTGAAGACTCACTCGACGCTCGCTTGATCGAGCTCTTGATGCAGAACGCGCGCCTGCCGACGGCGGTGCTGGCGCGCAAGCTGGGGGTTGCGCGCTCGACGGTTCAGGCCCGCATCGACCGCCTGGAGGCGACGGGCGTCATCACCGGATATTCGGCGCGGCTGGGCGCGGCGGACACGCGGGTGCGCGCCCATGTGCTGATCGGCGTGGCGCCGCAACAGCAGGCCGCCGTCGAGGCCGGGCTGAAGCGCATCAGCGCCGTGGTCAGCCTGCTCTCGGTCAGCGGCCCCTACGATCTGATCGCCATTGTGGCGGGTCCGACAACGCACGACCTCGACATGGCCCTCGACCAGATCCGCCTGCTCGAAGGCGTGCGCGAGACCATGTCGTCCATCATTCTCAGCCGGAAGTTCGAGCGCGGCTGACGGGCCCCTGCCCGCCGCCGCCCTGCACCTCTCAACCGTTGCTCAGCCCTTGCGGTCCAGATTGTCGGCGGCAAAGCTGGCGCGGGCGGCGGCGAGCGCTTCCTGCGCCAGATCGTCCGCCAGGGCGGTGTTGGTATCCACCGATCCTTCCATCACCGCGGCCCGGCAGGCCAGCGCCATGGCGAGGGCCTGAAGCACGTCGCCGTTGGTCGCGCCGATTTCCGCCACCTCGCAATCGAGCGTGTCCAGCAGCACGTCCAGCACCTCGCCCACATGCTCCGGGGCGACCGTATGCGGGTGAAGCGGGAATGCGAAGCTGATCTGCTGGTCGTCCTCGGACCAGATGGAATAGACAAGCCGGTTCTTCCGGTCCGCCATGAGGGTTCCTCCCGCCGGCCGTCGAGACACCGGCTTTGGGCAAGCAACTAACACCGGGGGAAGTCTAGCATGGCGCGGAGGCGGCGCGTGCCGCCCGGCCGGGAGTCCGTCCCGCTCCCGCCACGCTTCGGCCCGCCGCCGTGAACCGTTCCGGCCTCAGCACTCCGCCATGTTGACGGCAAGCCCGCCCTGGGAGGTCTCCTTGTACTTGGCGGACATGTCGAGCCCGGTCTGGCGCATTGTCTCGATCACCTTGTCCAGCGGCACCACGTGCGAGCCGTCGCCCAGCAGGGCAAGGCGCGAGGCGTCGATGGCCTTGATCGCGCCCATGGCGTTGCGCTCGATGCAGGGGATCTGCACCAGCCCGCCCACCGGATCGCAGGTAAGGCCGAGGTTGTGCTCCATGCCGATCTCGGCCGCGTTTTCGATCTGGGCGTTGGTACCGCCCAGCGCCGCCGTCAGGCCCGCCGCCGCCATGGAGCAGGCAACGCCCACCTCCCCCTGGCAGCCCACCTCCGCGCCGGAGATGGAGGCGTTGCGCTTGAACAGCGCCGCAATGGCCGCCGCCGTCAGCAGGAAGATGCGGATGCCCTCCGGCGTGCTGTTGCAGAACCGGTCGTAGTAGCGCAGCACCGCCGGGATGATGCCCGCCGCGCCATTGGTCGGCGCGGTCACCACCCGGCCGCCCGCCGCGTTCTCCTCGTTGACCGCCATGGCCCACAGGTTCACCCAGTCCATCACGGTCATCGGATCGCGCAGCGAGCGCTCCTGCCGCTCCAGCAGCTTGCGGTACAGCGCGGGCGCGCGGCGCGGCACCTTCAGCCCGCCCGGCAGCACGCCCTCCTCCCGGCAGCCGCGGGAGATGCAGGCGTCCATCGTCGCCCACAGGGCGTCGATCCCCGCCTCCACCTCGGCGCGGGAACGCGTGACCATCTCGTTGGCCATCACCAGGTCGGCAATGGCCAGGTTGTGCTGCTCGCCCAGCGCCAGAAGTTCGGCGGCGGTGTCGAACTGGTAGGGCACCGCCACGCTGTCCTCGATCAGCGCGTTGCGCCCCGCCTCCTCCTCGCTGACGACGAAGCCGCCGCCCACCGAATAGAAGATCTCCCGCGCCGCCTCGCGGCCTCCGGCGCCATATGCGGTGAAGCGCATACCGTTGACGTGGTAGGGCAGACGCACCTCGCATTCGAGCACCAGATCCGCCCGGGGGTCGAAGGGAACGGGCTTCTCGCCCGCCAGCCGGAGCCGCTGCTCCGCGCGGATACGCGCCACCGCCGGTTCGATGATCTCCGGGTCGATCACGTGCGGCAGGTTGCCCTCGAGCCCCAGCAGCACGGCGCGGTCCGTGGCGTGGCCGAGGCCGGTGAGCGCCAGCGACCCGAACAGTTCCACCTGCACCCGCTCGACCGCGTTCAGAAGGCCCCTCTCCCGGAAGCCGGTGACAAAGCGCGCCGCCGCCAGCATCGGGCCAACCGTGTGGGAGCTGGAAGGCCCGACGCCCACCTTGAACACATCGAACAGGCTCAGGAACATAACTCTGCTTTCTCCCCGGGGCCGGGCGTCTGAGTTTTTCTGCCCGGCGCGACTCCGCCCCAAGGTAGGGCCGCGACCAGCAATTAAAAAGGGCCGCCGAGGCCTCCAGCCACCGGCCGCCCTTCGCATCCGGGAGAAAAATCTACCCTGATTACACGAACTTACGGGAAATGAGACTCGCCTGTTTCCCTTGCGCGCAGGGAGCACAGACGGCAATCGAAAGGGGCGTGCGAGAGCGCCATCGCCCCTCCCGCACGCGCAACAGCCCCCCCGAAAAAATGCCGCGTTACACCACCTCGAACAGGCCCGCCGCGCCCATGCCGCCACCGATGCACATGGTGACGACCACGTATTTCGCGCCGCGCCGCTTGCCCTCGATGAGCGCATGGCCCGTCAGCCGCGCGCCGGACATGCCGTAGGGATGGCCGATGGAAATGCCGCCGCCGCTCACATTGAGCCGGTCGTCGGGGATGCCGAGGCGGTCGCGGCAGTAGATCACCTGCACGGCGAAGGCCTCGTTCAGCTCCCACAGGCCGATGTCGCCGACGGTCAGGCCGTGCTGCCGGAGCAGCTTGGGCACGGCGTAGACCGGCCCGATCCCCATCTCGTCCGGCTCGGTGCCCGCAACCGCCATGCCGCGATAGATGCCGAGCGGCTCCAGGCCGCGCCGCTCCGCCTCCCGCGCTTCCATCAGCACGGAGGCCGAGGCACCATCGGAGAGCTGGCTGGCGTTGCCGGCGGTGATGAAGCCGTCCGGCCCGCGCACCGGTTGCAGGCTGGAGAGCCCCTCCAGCGTCGTGTCCGGCCGGTTGCCCTCGTCCTTCGCCAGCGTCACGTCCTTGAAGGAGACCTCCTTGGTCTCCTTGTTCACCACGGCCATGGTGGCGGAGACGGGGATGATCTCGTCATCGAACCGGCCCTCCGCCTGTGCCTGCGCAGTGCGCTGCTGGCTTTGCAGGGCATATTCATCCTGCGCCTCGCGGGAGATGCCGTAGCGCTTCGCCACCACCTCGGCGGTGTCGATCATCGGCATGTAGATGGCGGGCACCCGCTCGACCAGGCTCTTGTCCGGCTCGATCCGGTACCGGTCGTTCTGCACCGTGGAGATGGACTCGACCCCGCCGCCGATGGCGATCTGCATACCGTCGTGGACGATCTGCTTGGCGGCCGTTGCGATCGCCATCAGGCCGCTGGCGCATTGGCGATCGATGCTCATGCCCGGCACGGAGGTGGGCAGCCCGGCGCGGAGCAGCGCCAGCCGGGCGATGTTGGGCGTCTGGCTGCCCTGCTGGAGCGCGCATCCCAGGATCACGTCCTCCACCTCGGCCCCGTCGATGCCCGCGCGCTGCACCGCCGCCGCGATGGCATGGCTGGCGAGCGTGGGCGCTGGCGTCGCATTGAACGCACCGCGATAGGCCTTGCCGATGGGCGTGCGCGCCGTCGAGACGATAACTGCTTCCCGCATGATCCTCCTCCCCGGGGCGGCAGGGGTCTGCCGCCCTCCCCTCATCCGTGGTGAACAGGCTTACGCAGTACTTGCCGGGCGCGGCGCCCGGGCTCCTCAGCCGAGGCTGGCGAAGCCCTTGCCATCCGCCACCAGCTGCTCCAGCAGCGGCGACGGCTTCCACCAGCGCGCGCTCACCGTCTCGGCATAGCCCCGGATCTTCTCCAGCGCGTTGGCGAGGCCGATCTCGTTTTCCGCCCAGAACATGGGGCCGCCGCGATAGGCGGGGAAGCCGTAGCCGTAGAGGTAGACGATATCGATGTCGCTCGCCCGGTAGGCGATGCCCTCGCGCAGCACCTCGCAGCCGATGTTGACCATGGCGAGGAAGCAGCGCTCGATGATCTCCTGATCGGAGATTTCGCGCGGGGTGATGCCGTATTCGGCCCGCACCTCGTCGATCACCTGTTGGGTCACCGCCGAGGGCCTGGGCGTGCGGTCGCCCGGCTCATAGTCGTAGTAGCCGCCGTTGGTTTTCTGGCCGCAGCGGCCCATCTCGACGAGCCGGTCGGCGATGCGCACGGCCTTCGGCTCGTAGGCGTCCGGCGACTGGTCCTTGCGCGAGCGGTAGCCGATGTCGAGCCCCGCCAGATCGCCCATCTGCAGAACGCCCATGGGCATACCGAAGTCGTAGAGCACCTTGTCCACCTGCTGGGGCGACGCGCCCTCCAGCACCAGAAGGCCCGCCTCGCGGCCATAGCCCTGCAACATGCGGTTACCGATAAAGCCGTGGCAGTTGCCCGCCACCACGCCCACCTTCCTGATGGTCCTGGCGACCGCCAGCGCGGTGGCCAGCACGTCCGGCGCCGTCTTCTCGCCGCGCACGATCTCCAGCAGCTTCATCACGTTGGCGGGGGAGAAGAAGTGCATCCCCAGCACATCCTGCGGCCGGGAGGTGTAGGAGGCGATGGTGTCGATGGAGAGGTACGAGGTGTTGGAGGCAAGGATCGCCCCCGGCTTCGCCACCCGGTCCAGCTGGGTGAACACCTGCTTCTTCACCTCCAGCGTCTCGAACACCGCCTCGATGATGAGGTCCGCGTCCTTCAGGTCATCGTAGGAGAGCGTGGGCCGCAACAGCCCCATGCGCTCCTCCACCTGCGCCGCTGTCAGCTTGCCGCGCGCGGCGGAGCGCTCGTAATTCCTGCGGATGACGCCGAGGCCCCGCTCCAGCCCTTCCTGGCTCACCTCAAGGAGGGTGACGGGAATGCCCACGTTGGCGAAATTCATGGCGATACCGCCGCCCATGGTGCCCGCGCCGATCACGGCGACGGAGCGGACCGGGCGCGGCGTCACCCCCTCCGGCAGGTTGGGGATCTTGGCCACCTGCCGCTCGGCGAAGAACACATGCTGGAGCGCCCGCGCCTGCGGGTTGGCGGCGCAGGCCAGGAACAGCTGCCGCTCCCTCGCCATGCCGTCCGCGAACGGGAGGGTCGCCGCCGCCTCCACCGCGTCAACGATCCGCTGCGGCGCGAACAGGTTGCGCTTTTCCTTTGCCACCTGCTTGCGCATGTCCTCGAAGTAGGTCTCGGGCAGGGCCGCGCGGTCGATGGTCTTCTCGCTGACGCGCGGGTGGCTGGCACCGCTGGCGGCCTTCTCGCTGGCGAAGGCGATGGCCTCCTCCAGGAGGTCGCCCTCGACGATCCGGTCGATGATGCCCAGCTCCGCCGCCTTCGGTGCCAGGATCGGGTCGCCCGAGAGGATGACCGGCAGCGCCTTCTCGACGCCGATGAGGCGCGGCAGCCGCTGGGTGCCGCCCGCGCCGGGCAGGATGCCGAGCTTCACCTCCGGCAGGCCCACCTTGGCGTCGCGCGTCGCCACCCGGTAGTTGCAGCCGAGCGCGATCTCCAGCCCGCCGCCGAAGGCCGTGCCGTGGATGGCGGCCACCAGCGGCTTGCCGAAGCGGTCCAGCTCGGCCACCACCTCCGGCAGGAAGGGCTCCTTCGGGCCGGTCTTGAACTCGGCGATGTCCGCGCCCGCCATGAAGGTGCGGCCGGCGCAGGCGATGACCACGGCCTTCACGTCCGCATCGGCCGCCGCCTGCTTCAGCCCGTCAAGGATGCTCAGGCGCACGCCCAGGCTGATGGCGTTGACGGGCGGATTGTCCACCAGAATGACACCCACGTGCCCACGCTTCTCGAACCGTCCCGACATTGCCGTTCATCCTTTCTTTTTGATCCCGCCGCCCCGGCGCACCGGGCGCGGCGCCTCACACCATGTGGAGCGCCAACCACTCGGCGACCAGCGCCGGCTTCTCCTCGCCTTCGATCTCGACCGTCACGTCGAGCACGAGCTTCAGGCGGTCTGCCTCGCTGTCGTCAACCGACCGCAGCGCGAACCGTCCCCGCACCCGCTTGCCGCTTCTGACCGGATTGAGGAACCGTACCCGGTCGAAGCCGTAATTGAACCCCATCTTGAGGCCTTCGGGCAGCGGCACCACCGTCTCCGCCATCCGGGGCAGCAGCGAGAGGGTGAGCATCCCGTGGGCGATGGTGCCGCCCAGCGGCGTCTCCCGCGCCCGCGCTTCATCCACATGGATGAACTGGAAGTCCTGCGTCACCTCCGCAAAGCGGTCAATCAGCGGCTGGTCGATCGGGAACCAGTCCGTCACGCCCAGCACCTGCCCCTCAAGAGCTTTGAACTCGGCCACCTTCAGCGCCACGCTTCCTCTCCTCCTGTCCGTCGGCCCTGTTTGCGGCTCGGTCCCGGCAGAGACCATACCGCGCGGCGGACTCTAGTCCACAAAGGCGATGGGTGGCCCTCCTTCCGTCGCGCCCCTCTCCGAACGGCTAGGTGCCGCGCGGTTTGGCGCGGGTGGTGGGCGGCGCGGCGGCCGGGTCGTCCGGCCAGGGGTGCTTGGGGTAACGGCCCTTCATTTCCGCCTTCACCTGCGCCCACGAGCCCTGCCAGAAGCCGGGCAGGTCGCGGGTGGTCTGGATCGGCCGGTGCGCGGGCGAGAGCAGCACCAGCGTCAGCGGCACGCGCCCCCCGGCGACGCACGGGTGCCGGGAGAGGCCGAACAGCTCCTGCACCCGCACCTCGACCGCGGGCCCGCCCGGGGCCGCATAGTCGATGGCGTGGCTGGTCCCGGCGGGCGTCGTCATCCGGTCCGGCACCAGATCCTCAAGACGCCGCTTCGCGTCCCACGGCAGGAAAGCGGCGATCACCCCGTCCAGATCCTCCGGGGTGATGTCGGACAGGCGCATCTTGCCCGCCAGCATGGGGCCGAGCCCGTCGTCAAACTGCGCCATCAGCGCCTCGTCCGAGAGGTCCGGCCACCCCTCCGGGTCCGCCGCGCGCATGAAGGCGACCCGCTCGCGCAGCCGCGTCTGCGCCGCCGTCCACGGCAGGCGGCCCAGCCCCTCGCGCCGGAGCACGCCGCGCCAGGCCTCCATCACCGCCTCGGGCGACGGCTTGGGCAGCGGCGTCTCCCCCAGCACCAGCCGGCCGAACCGGCGCACCTGCCGGGCGCGCAAGGCGCCGCTGGCCGCATCGAAGCGCACGTCCGCGCTTTCGGTCACATGGCCGGGGAACAGGTCCGGCAGCAGCGCCGGATCGAGCGGCGCGGCCAGAAGAATGCGCGCCCGGTCCGCCGCGCCGGTCAGAACCGCCACCGCCAGCCCCGGCTCGCCCGCCAGCGAGTCCGCCGGGTCGAGCTGGCCGCCGCGCCCGTTGGCGAGCACGAAGCTGCCCCGCTGGCCGGGGCGCGCCAGCGCCACCCGGTCCGGGTAGGCCAGCGCCAGCACCCGGCCCGCCTCCTCAGGGTCCGATTCCGCCTCGTCCGCGCCCGCGAGCCGGGCCCAGCGGCGGGCCATGGCGCGGGCCTGCTCGGCCCGCTTGCCGCCCTCCCGCCGCCAGCGGGACAGGCGATGGCGCAGATCCGCGTCGTTTCCGCCCAGCCCCTGCTCGCCCAGCAGCACGGCGATCTCCGCCGCCAGGAGGCCCAGCCCCTGTTCGGCGGCGGCCACCACCATGTGGGCAAGGCGCGGCGCAAGCGGCAGTTTGGCGAGCCGTGCCCCGTGGGGCGTCACCTTGCCCGCGTCGTCGATGGCGTCCAGCGCGCGCAGCAGCTCCCGCGCCTCGGCGTAGGCGGCGGCCGGGGGCGGGTCGAGCCATGTCAGCTGGTTCGGGTCGCTCACGCCCCACAGGGCGAGGTCGAGCGCAAGGCCGGAGAGGTCCGCTTCCAGAATCTCGGGCCGGTCGAACGGCGGCAGGGCGCGGGTCTGCCCCTCCTCCCACAGCCGCCAGCACACGCCCGGCTCCAGACGGCCCGCGCGGCCCCGGCGCTGCTCGACGGCCGCCTGGCTGGCCCGCTCGGTGACAAGGCGGGTGAGGCCCGTGCCCGGCTCGTACTTCGGCTTGCGGGCAAGCCCGGAGTCGATCACCACCCGCACGCCCTCGATGGTGAGGCTGGTCTCGGCGATGGAGGTGGCGAGCACCACCTTGCGCCGCCCGCCCTCCGCCGGGGCGATGGCGGCCCGCTGCGCCCCCGCCTCCATGGCACCGTAGAGCGTCTGCACGTCCGTATCGCCCGGCACCCCTTCCTCGCGCAGCAGGGCGGCCACCCGGTTGATCTCGGCCGCGCCGGGGAGAAACACCAGGATGCTGCCCCGCTCCTCCCGCAGCGCCGCGCGGATGGCCCGCACGGTCTCGGCCTCGATGGTCAGCGCCGGGTCCCGCCCCAGATAGCGGGTCTCGACCGGGAAGCTGCGCCCCTCGGACTGGATGACCGGCGCGTCGCCGAGAAGCGTGGCGATCCGCGCCCCGTCGAGCGTTGCCGACATGGGCAGCAGCCGCACGTCCGGCCGCAGCACGCCCTGCGCCTCCAGCGCCAGGGCGAGGCCCAGATCCGCATCCAGCGAGCGTTCGTGGAATTCGTCGAACAGAACGGCGGCGATGCCCGGCAGCTCGGGGTTATCCTGCACCAGGCGGGTGAACACGCCCTCGGTCACCACCTCGATGCGCGTGCGGGCGCTGACCTTCGATTCCAGCCGCACCCGGTAGCCGACGGTCGCCCCCACCGCCTCGCCCAGCGTCTCGGCCATGCGGGCGGCGGCGGCCCGGGCGGCGAGCCGGCGCGGGCTGAGCACGAGGATCTTGCCCCCCGCTGCCCACGGCTCGTCCATCAGCACCAGCGGCACGCGCGTGGTCTTGCCCGCGCCCGGCGGGGCGACGAGCACCGCATTGGGCCCGGCGCGCAACGCTTCCGTCAGCCGGGGAAGAACCGCATCGATCGGCAGCGCCGGCGCTTGCGGACGGGACGCGACGACCATCGCCTTTCGTCAGAAGGCCCGCGCGATGGCGAAGTCCACGGTCTCCAGCAGGCAGTCCTTGGCCTCGCCGTCCGGCAGCCCGGCCAGGGCGTCCTTGGCCATGTCGCCATAGTGGCGGGCGCGCTCCAGCGTCTCGCGGATCGCGCCATGCCGGTTGAGGATGGCGATGGCCCGGTTCAGATCCTCGGGCTCCTGTTTCAGGCGGCCGACGGTGCGGCGCCAGAACTCGCGCTCCTCCTCGGTGCCGCGCTGGTAGGCGAGGATCATGGGCAGCGTCACCTTGCCCTCGCGGAAATCGTCGCCCACCGACTTGCCCATCACGGCCGCGTCGGAGGCGTAGTCGAGCGCGTCGTCCACCAGCTGGAAGGCGATGCCGAGATAGCGGCCATAGGCTTCCATGGCGGCTTCCGTCGCTGCGTCCGAGTCCATGATGGCGGCTGCCACCTGGCAGGAGGCAGCGAACAGCACGGCCGTCTTGGCCGTGATGACGCCGAGATAGCGCTCCTCGGTGGTCTCCACATCCCGGGCGGTGGTGAGCTGGTCGACCTCGCCCTGGGCCATGATGGCGGCGACGCGGCTGAGGATCTGCAGGACGCGCAGCGAGCCGTCCTCCACCATCAGCTCGAACGACCGGCCAAAGAGGAAATCGCCCACCAGAACGCTGGGCTGGTTGCCCCAGATGATGTTCGCGGTCTTGCGGCCACGGCGCAGGTTGGAACCGTCCACCACATCATCGTGCAGCAGCGTCGCCGTGTGAATGAACTCAACGCTGGCGGCCAGCTTGTGATGCCGCGTGCCTTCGTAACCCAGCAGCTTGGCAGCCGCCAGCAGCAGCATCGGGCGCAGCCGCTTGCCGCCCGAGGCGATCAGATGCCCCGCCAGTTGCGGGATCATCGCCACCGGGCTCTGCATACGCTCCACAATGATCTGGTTGACGGCTTCCAGATCCTGCCCGACCAGCGCCATCAGCCGGTCAATACTGGGCGCCTTGGCGTAGTCGGCCCGCAAAGGTTGGATGCTTGCTGTCACACCGTCACTCCATTGATCCTAGCTGCAGCGTGTAGCCATGCTTTTCGCCGAAGTCACGCGACAACCGCATCGCAACCGCCTTAGCACCCGCCAAAATACCAGAATACGGCCCTTCCGGAGCGATTCATCCGGCGCCACCGGCCCGCTCCGCCACCCCCCCGGCGGGGTCTTCCGGGCGTTGACGGCGGAATCTCCTCTGGCAATGCTGGTTCTTATGGATACAACGCCTTAAACAGCACTTGGGAGATGGTCAGGGCCAACCGGCGGTCAGGCGACGATTCGCCGCAAACGCTCAGATTATGGTCAGGATCATCTGCCAATACGGACATACTATGGCTTGGCCTGGAACGAGGGAACACACAATGGACGACACGCTGGCAGCCTACCGCGAAAGTATCGACAACATTGATGCTGCCCTTGTCTATCTGCTGGCCGAGCGCTTCAAGGTCACGCAGAAGGTCGGCGCCTACAAGGCCAAGGCGGGGCTGCCACCGGCCGACCCCAACCGGGAGGCGCAGCAGGTGGCGCGTCTGCGCCGGCTGGCCCAGGATGCAAATCTCGACCCGGAATTTTCCGAGAAATTCCTGCGGTTTATCATCGACGAGGTGATCCGCCACCACGAAAGATTGCAGGGTGCCGTTGCACAGCCGGAATCGTGAACCTATCTGAGCGGCGTTTCCCCCTCCTCCCCGGGGCCCGCACCAAGGCGCCTGTCGGGTGTTTTTGCGTTGTCCGGGTTTCATTCGGGGGTTTTGATTGATGCTGGTATCGAAAGGGTAACCCCATGATGTCACTCGGGCGCAAGCAGCTTATGGGCGCGACGGCGCTGATCGCGTTGTCGGTTTCGTTCACAGGCCCCGTGCACGCGGCCGATGATGACCCTTTCGAGCAGACCAACCGCTCCGTCCATGAGTTCAACATGGGTGTGGACCGGGTGTTGCTGAAGCCGGTCGCCAAGGGCTATCGCGCCATCACGCCCAAGCCGGTCCGCAAGGGCGTGACCAACTTCTTCAACAACCTGCGCGAGCCGTTCACCTTCATCAACGCGCTGCTGCAGGCCAAGCCGGGCGTCGCCGCCAACGCGCTCGGGCGCTTCATCATCAACACCACCATCGGCATCGCGGGCCTCACGGACCCCGCGACCAAGCTCGGCGTCAAGGAACAGCGCGAGGACTTCGGCCAGACGCTCGCCGTGTGGGGCATCCCGGAGGGGCCCTATCTGGTTCTCCCCTTCCTCGGCCCGTCCAACCCGCGCGACTTCATCGGCGACGTGGTGCAGTTCCTGGGCGATCCGGCCAGCATCGTCATCGAGAAGGAACTGGGCAAGAAGGCCTACTACGGCACCTTCGCCGCCAAGGCCATCGACACCCGCTCCAACGCCATCGACACGGTTGACCCGCTGCTCAAGACGGCGGACGACCCCTATGTGTTCATCCGCTCGGCCTATCGCCAGAACCGGGCCTTCGCGATTTCCGACGGCGAGATCCAGGCGCCGTCCGACGAGGACGATATCTTCGGCGAGGATGCGGACAACGCCCTGCCGTCGGACGTTCTCCAGAGCGGGGCCGCCGGTGCGCCCGCCCCGGCCGAATCCCGGACCACCGAGCCTGATTCTGCCGAGCCTGCAACCACTGATCCGGCGACCACCGAACCCGCGGCTGCCGAGCCGGCGAACACCGATCCGGCAACCACCGAACCCGGGCCCGAGGGCAACGCGCCTGTTGATCTCATCGCCCTGGCGGCGCAGCCGGTGGCAAGCCTCTAGAGGCCTCACATCCGCGCGGGTGCCCGCCTGGCCGGGCGCCCGCACCTTCCCCACCCCGCACAGTCCCCGGCCCGCCCCTGACACCGGGCCAGCGCCCGGCATGGCGCCGTTTACGGTTAACAACTAGCACTTTCCTCTTAACGGTGCCTGTTTGCTGACCGTTAACAAGATTCCCGTACACATCGGCATGGTCTGGACAGGCATGCGCTGCGCTGCCCTTGGTCCCCCACCGTTGCCGAGGAGTCGCCATGAGTGTCAGACTGGCGGACAGATCATTGACGCACGTCCCTTCCTGCAAGCGCCGGCGGGCGCGGCTGCGCCGATTGCTGGCGGACAGCCACGGCACCACCCTGCCGATGATCGCGGCGGGCCTCATCCCCCTGCTGGGGGCGGTCGGCGCCGCTGTCGACGTGGGCTCGGCCTATCTGGTGAAGTCCCAGCTGCGGGCGGCGGTGGACGCCGCGGTGCTGGCGGGCGGCACGGTGACCGGCGACACCCAGAAGCGCAACGAGGAAATCGAGCGCTACTTCCGGGCCAACTTCCCGGATGGCTACATGGGCACCACCCAGACCCGGTTCGTGATCTCGCCGGAGGAAGCGCCGGACCCTGCCTTCTCGGATTCGGTCAACCTGCGGCTTGAGGCGCAGGTGCGCATGCCCACCCATTTCCTGCGCATCTTCGGGGACAGTCTCGCCTATTTCACCCTCTCCGCCGAGGCGGAGGTGGCGACGGGCAAGAAGTTCAACGCGCTGGAGGCGATCCTCGTTCTCGACAACACCGGCTCCATGAAGAACAGCGCCGGCAGCGGCATGACCCGCATCCAGGCGCTGCGCCAGGCGGCCAAGACGTTTGTCGACACGGTCTACGCGGGCGATCCGGAAGCCCACGATTCCATCGCCATCGGCATGATCCCCTACACCACGACCGTGAACGTCGGCTGGCATCTGAAGAAGGAGTATGTCCACTGGATGCCGCCCTTCACCGACGCGCCGCCCTCCTCCTCCAACAAGCTGGGCTGGGCGGGCTGCATCGAGAGCGCCTACACCATTCAGGACATCTCCACGCCGTCGACCGTCATGGATGCGGGCGCGCACGACACCCACGCCCGCACGCCGGGCGAGAGCGGCGTGCCGCTGTTCATGCCCCAGCTTTCGCCGCCCCTGCTGCCGTACAACCTCTACAACCTGGACACCAAGCTCAACACCGGCATCTGGAAGGATGTCATGAAGACCTGGTACGACGGCAGCACCGGCCTTGCGGGCCAGAGCATCCTCGACACCAGCAAGAACATCGATCCCACCAAGATCCGGGCGCGCACCCGCTCCCGCGACAGCTGGCAGGCCTACGCCACCAAGAATTCCAAGGGGCAGGTCTCGCTGCAATGGCCCCAACCGAAGCTGTGGATTCCGGGCGCCGACACCTACCCCTCGCCGAACGCGGATTGCCCCGCCCAGGCCCTGCTCCCCAAATGGGGCGCGAAGCCGCAGGACCTGAAGAAGTGGATCGACGAAAACAACTACGCCGTCAATCCGGGCTACGGCACCCACTCGAACCTCGGCATGGCCTGGGCCTACCGCATGTTGCGCGCGCCCCATCTGTTCAACGGCATCGTGCCGGACAATCCGCGCAACAAGCCCGAGGTCGAGGCCATCATCTTGATGACGGACGGCAACATCGACTACATCAACACCAGCGACAGCCTTGACCTCACCGCCAGCCAGCGCAAGCGCACCGACAGCCAGGGCAAGGATCTCTACATCAGCCACGGCTACTACACCGCCTACCGCACGCCCTACCAGAAGGCGCTGAGCAGCAAGCTCCCCGACCGGGATCAGGAAGCGGAAAGCCAGATGGCCCTGCGTCTGCTGAAGGTGTGCGAGGCGGCGCGGCAGGACGGCATCCGCGTCTACACCATCGCCTTCAAGATCGACTCCAATGACCAGGCGACGCGCGAGATCTACCGCACCTGCGCCACGAGCCCGCGCTATTTCTTCGACACCGCCGATCCGGCCGCCTTGCAGGGCGCGTTCCGCTCCATCGCCGTCGATCTCGTGCAGCTCCATCTGGTGGAGTAAGGGGGGATGGGCATGACGGTCCTGCGCGCCCTCCTGCGGGATGAACGGGGCGGCTACACGGTCGAATTCGCGTTCGGCTTTCCCGTGCTCGTCGCGCTGCTGCTGGGCGGTTTCGACATCGGCTACCAGGCGCTGAAACAGGCGAGCCTCAATGGCGCGATCCGGGATGCCGCCCGCATGGCCATCACCAAGTCGGTGGGCTGCGCGGAAAACCGCGCCGAGATGATCGAGGCGGAAATCCGCCGCGTCATGGCCCCGTACAACATCGACGGCAGCACCCTGAAGGTGGAGGCCCGCTCCTACGCGGACGGCTTCGGCTCGGTCGGCAAGCCCGAGCCCCTCACCCTCGATGTCAACAACAACGGACGCTACGATCCGGGCGACTCCTACCTGGATATCAATGGCGACGGAAAATGGTCCGAGGACCGGGGCAAGGTGGGCGATCTGGGCGGGCCGGGCGACGTGGTCGTCTACACCGCCGAGGTCAAGGCGCCGACCCTGTTCCTCAACATGCCGCTGCTGGGCGGCAAGGATTTCATGACCCTCACCGCCAGCACCGTCGCGCGCAACGAGCCCTACAAGTGCGAGGACTGAGAGGCCAGCCGAACGCCATGAGGATCGCCCTTCGCACATTGCTTCGCCGGTTGAGGCGCGATCAGCGCGGCATCAGCTTCGTCGAGCTGGCATTCGCCGCGCCCGTGCTCATTCTCGTGTTCACGGGCGGGCTGGAAATGGCCAACTACATCCTGGCGCGGATGAAGGTGACGCGCGTCGCCACCATGCTGGCGGACCTGACCGCCCAGTCCCCCGTCGGCGTGCTGGAGGGCCAGATCTCCGACCTGTTCCTCTCCGCCAACATGGTGATGAAGCCGCTGGACATCATGGAGAACGGCCGGGTCTACATCACCGCCGTGCGCGGCGGCGGGCCGAACGTGGGCAACACCATCCTGTGGCAGCGGTGCGACGGCAAGCGGGTGGATTTTCCGAGCGAGATCGGCTCGTCCAACAACAAGAACGTGCTGCTGCCGCGCAACATCCAGCTTCCCGACGAAGCGATTACCGTCGTCGCGCAGGCGACCATGGAATACAAGCCCCTGCTGTTCGACGCGCTGTTTTCCGACGAGCCGATCATTTCGCACGTCGCCGTCTACATGCCGCGCTCGCTCAGCTTCGGCGTCATCACCGATGACGACACCCCGCCCAAGTCCAAATGCGGCACGGACGTGACCCAGTACAACGCCAAGGGCCAGAAGATCTGATCAGCGCCGCGCCATGACGCGGCAAGGGCCGCCCGGTTCTGTCCTCAAAAAAAACTGGTCAGCCACCTCATGAAAAAAGGTCCGGGAAGCGCCAGCTCCCCGGACCCTCTTTTTTTCTGCTTGTGCGCTGGTCCCGGTCAGCGGGTCAGCTTCTTGTAGGTGATGCGGTGCGGACGGGCCGCCTCCACGCCGAGGCGGCGGATGCGGTCCTCCTCGTAGGCCTGGAAGTTGCCCTCGAACCATTCCACGTGGCTGTCACCCTCGAAGGCGAGAATGTGCGTCGCCAGACGGTCGAGGAAGAAGCGGTCGTGGCTGATGACCACGGCGCAGCCGGCGAAATTCTCCAGCGCCTCTTCCAGCGCGCGCAGGGTTTCCACGTCCAGGTCGTTGGTGGGCTCGTCGAGGAACAGCACGTTGCCGCCCCGCGCCAGCATCTTGGCCATGTGCACGCGGTTGCGCTCACCGCCCGAGAGCAGGCCCACCTTCTTCTGCTGGTCGGGGCCGCGGAAGTTGAACGCCCCCACATAGGCGCGCGTCGAGATCTGGTGCTTGCCGAAGTAGAACACGTCGGCCCCGCCCGAGACCTCTTCCCACACCGTCTTGTTGGGGTCGAGGGCATCGCGGCTCTGGTCCACGTAGCCCAGCTGCACCGTCTCGCCGATGCGGATGGTGCCGCTGTCCGGCTTTTCGAGGCCCAGCAGCATGCGGAACAGCGTGGTCTTGCCCGCGCCGTTGGGGCCGATCACGCCGACGATGCCGCCCGGCGGCAGGCTGAACGACAGGTTGTCGATGAGCACGCGGTCGCCGAACGACTTGGAGAGGTTCTGCACCTCGATCACCGTGTCGCCGAGGCGCTGCGGCGTCTGGATGAGAATCTGCGCCCGGCCCGGCGCGCGGTCGTTCTGCGCCTTCACCAGTTCGTCGAACGCCTTGATACGCGCCTTGGACTTGGCCTGACGCGCCTTCGGGTTGGAGCGGATCCACTCCAGCTCGTCGGCGATGGCCTTCTGGCGTGCCTCCTCCTCGCGCTCTTCCTGCGCCAGGCGCTTCTGCTTGGCTTCAAGCCAGGCCGAATAGTTGCCCTCGAACGGAATGCCCCGGCCGCGATCGAGTTCGAGCACCCACGACACCACATTGTCGAGGAAGTAGCGGTCGTGGGTGACGAGAATGACCGTGCCCTTGTATTCCTGAAGGTGCTTTTCCAGCCACGCGACGGACTCCGCGTCCAGGTGGTTGGTCGGCTCGTCCAGCAGCAGCAGGTCCGGCTTTTCCAGCAGCAGGCGGCACAGCGCCACGCGGCGCTTCTCGCCGCCCGACAGCTTGGTCACGTCCGCATCCGGCGGCGGGCAGCGCAGCGCGTCCATGGCGATTTCCAGCTGGTTGTCGAGCGTCCAGCCGTCCACCGCGTCGATCTTTTCCTGCAGCTCGCCCATCTCGGTCATGAGCGCGTCGAAATCATCGTCCGGGCCGGGGTCGCCCATCTTGGCCGCGATCTCGTTGTAGCGGTCGATGAGGTTCGCGATGTCGCGCACCCCGTCCATCACGTTGCCACGGACATCCTTGGTGGGATCAAGCTCCGGCTCCTGCGGCAGATAGCCCACGCGCGCGCCCTCGGCAGCCCAGGCCTCGCCGGTGAATTCCGTATCCAGCCCGCCCATGATCTTCATGAGCGTGGACTTGCCCGCGCCGTTGACGCCGATGATGGCAATCTTGGCACCAGGCAAGAAGCTGAGCGTTATGTTGTTCAAGACCTGCTTCCCGCCCGGGTAGGTCTTGGACAGGTTTTTCATGACGTAAACGTATTGATAGCTCATGGATGTCCTGATGTCTGGCGGCAGTTGTCGGGTTCAGATAGCGAACGTCGCCCCACTTAACAACCCGAGAGGCTGCGGCATGGGGCCGTCGGACACCTGAGCGCAAGGAGACCCCCCGGCATGCGCTCCTCCCCACCCTCTCTCCGCCTTCCCGCCCGCCTTGCCATCCCGTGGCTGTGCAGTCTCTGCGGCGCGCTTGGCGGCGGGAGCGTGCTTGTGATCTGCCTTGCCAAGAACATCGCCGACCTCGGCTACGCGGTGCTGGGCGGCGGCTTCTGGACGCTGGCCGCGCTGGTGGGCCTGTTCGGTCTGGTCGGCGCAGGGTTTGGCGTTCTGATCGGCCTTGCCCTTCTGTGGCAGACGCAGCCAGCCCGGAACGATGCGCACACGTTACAACCCCTGCGGGCGCGTTCACGTTCGTCACAACTGCAACACTAGGGTCCGGACTCATTAGAGCCACCATGTGACGAAGGCGGCGATGGCGATGGTTGCCATGAAGGTTTTGATGCTTCGATCGAAGCGGGTGGCGACGCGGCGCCAGTCCTTGAAGCGGCAGAACATGCGCTCGACGACGTTGCGCTGCCGGTAGATTTGGCGGTCGTGGTCGATTGGGACCTTGCGGTTGGACTTTGACGGGATGACCGGCGTGGTGCCGCGCTCGATCAGCCATGAGCGCAGGGCGTTGCTGTCGTAGCCCTTGTCGGCGACCAGGTAATCTGACGGCGGGACGGCATCGATCGCCAGCATGGCGACCTTGGCATCGTGGGTGTTGCCGGGTGTCAGGAGCAGGACGTGGGGACGGCCCTTTTCATCGCAGACCGCATGGAGCTTGGTGTTCCTGCCGCCTTTGGTGATGCCGATACCATGAGCCAAGGCCCCCCTTTTGCGCCGCCGGCGGTGCGGTGGACCTTGATGCACGAGCTGTCGATGAACAGCCTGGAGGGTACGCCATCCATCCCGGCAAGGTCGGCAAAGATGCGCTCCCACACGCCTCGCTCGGCCCAGCGCCGGAAGCGGTTGTAGAGCGTCTTCTTCGGCCCATAGACGTGCTCCGGGCAGTCACCCCAGCGCCCGCCGCTCTTCAGCGCATGGACGATCCCGGAAAGCACACGCCGATCGTCGACCCTCGGCATCCCGCGCGTATCGGTCGGCAAGAGCGGCTCGATCCGCGCCCACTGCTCATCTGAAAACCAGAAGAAATCCGCCATCGATGGTGCCTCCTCGCCAAAGGCAGGTGAATCACATCGCGGCAACCATGTGAATCCTGTTTATGGGTCCGGACCCTAGTTACCAAATCAGCAAAAATCCCGCCAGAAACTCTACCAACTTGCTGGTATTTGCCGGCGATATTCGGCATAGGCCTGCGCCATTGGCCGCACGGAGCGGGAGTGCAGAGTGACCGAACGCATGTCAGGAACCGGGAGTGAGTTCAGCGACCAAAGGCCTGACGACTCCCTGCACCGCCTAGCCCGTTGGACTCCGAGCCTGCCGGTCCGCCTATTTCTGGTGGGATTTGCCGTCTTTGCCGCTTCCTTCATCGGCATCATGACGCGCCCCCTGGGGTTTCTCGCCGTCGTCTGGCCGGCGAACGCCATCCTCCTTGGCCTGTTCGTCACCTGGCCCGAACTCGCCCGCCGCTCCGGCTGGCTGAGCGCGCTTCTGGGCTATCTCCTCGCCGGGAACCTGAGCGGCGACCCGCTGGCCACCAACCTCTGGCTGACCGCTGCCAATCTGGGCGGCGTGGCGTGCGCCTGGCTCGGCTTCCAGCTTCTCGACGAGGAGGACCGCCGCCTGCGCCGCCCCATGTCCATGCTGCGGTTCTTCCTGATCTGCGTCAGCGCCGCCACCGGCGCGGCCCTCATCGGCTGCGGCCTCGCCCCCGGCCTCTTGGACCGCTCCGTCCTCACCGGTCTTGTCTACTGGTTCACGGCGGAGCTGATCAACTACACCATCCTCCTGCCGGTTCTCCTGACCATGGACCTGGAGACGATCCGCGGTCTCCCCGATCCCCTGCGCCGGCCGTGGAAGGAGGTTGTCCGCCATCTGGCGCCGCTGGCATCGCTCTGCGCCTCGGTTGCCGCCGCCATCGTCGTCGGCGGCCCGGGGGCCATCGCCTTTTCCGTGCCCGCGCTGCTGTGGTGCTCCATGACCTACCGCCTGTTCCCCATGAGCGTCATCATGCTGGCGTTCAGCGTGGTGATGCTCCAGGCGCAGGGCTCGGGGTTCATGGTGACCTCCGACCATTATGATTTTCTCGACGGCACGGCCTCCTTCCGCGTCGGCATCGCCGTGCTGGTGCTGGGGCCGCTGACCGTCACCAACATCATGACCCTCCAGCGCGTGCTGTTCGACAAGCTGGAGCGCGCCGCGACGCTGGACAGCCTGACCGGCATCCTTGGCCGCCATGCCTTTCTGTCGCGCTCCCGCGCCGTGCTCGACAGCCTGTCCGGCGACCACGGCTTTGCCCTGCTGATGATCGACATCGACCACTTCAAGCAGATCAACGACCGGTACGGCCATCAGGCGGGCGACGTCGTCATCCGCGCCGTCACTGCCGCCATTGCCGGGGAGCTGCGCAAGGCGGACCTGTTCGGCCGTCTCGGCGGCGAGGAATTCGCCGTCACCCTGGACGCGACCGATCCGCTGGCCGCCGAGGCGCTGGCCGAGCGGGTGCGCCGCGCCGTCGAGGACCTCCGCATCGACATCGACAGGGATGCGCCGCTCGCCGTCACCATCAGCATCGGGCTGACCCATCATCGCCGCCCCCCCGCCAAGGGCCTCTCCCAGTCCCTCGGCATGGCCGACGCCGCGCTCTACCGCGCCAAGGCGGAGGGCCGGAACCGGGTCTGCTCCCGGCTGGCGGAAGCGCTCTGACCCGGCGATTGAATTTTTCTTGCTCACCCCGTTGCGATGGGGGCACCGTCCCCACTAACGTGTGCCGCAACGGAGGGATATCCATGAAAACACCGATTGTTTCCGTGCTTGGCGCGCTGCTGCTCAGCGCCGCCCCGATGCTGCCTGCGACCGGCCTTGCGGTGGCCGCACCGGCCGCGACCACCCGGTCTCCCGATGCGATTGCGGCGGATCTTGCCGCCAAGGCGCTGGCCAGCGACCTGCCCATGCAGATCGTCACCGACCTGACCACCGAGATCGGCCCGCGCCTTGCGGGCACCGAAGCCGAGAAGCGCGCCGCCGACTGGGCCGTCGCCCGTCTCAAGGCGCTCGGCTTCGACTCCGTGCGGCAGGAGAGCTTCACCATCACCGGCTGGCTGCGCGGTGAGGAAAAGGCCGAGATCACCGGGCCCGCCCCCCAGCCGCTGGTGGTGACCGCGCTCGGCACCAGCGTCGCCACCCCGCCGGAGGGCATCGAGGCGGAGGTGGTGGTCTTCAAGCGCTATGCCGACCTGCTGGCAGCGCCGGAGGGCTCGCTTGAGGGCAAGATCGCGCTCGTCACCGAAAAGACCGTGCGCGCGCAGGACGGCAGCGGCTACGGCGCCGCCGGTCTCATCCGCCGCGCCGGCGCGTCCGAAGCCGCCAAGCGCGGCGCGGTCGCCTATCTGCTGCGCTCGCTCGGCACCCATGACCACCGCTTCCCCCACACCGGCTCGCAGGTGTACGCGGAAGGCGCGCCGAAGATTCCGGCAGCGGCCATCTCCCCGCCCGATGCGGAGCAGATCGAGCGCCTTGTGGCCCGGGGCCACACCGTCAAGGTGAAGCTGAAGCTCACCCCCAGCCATCCGGGCACCGTGACCAGCCAGAACATCATCGCCGAGGTGAAGGGGCGCGAGAAGCCGGACGAGATCATCCTCATCGGCGCGCATCTGGACAGCTGGGATCAGGGCACCGGCGCGATTGACGACGGCGCGGGCGTTGCGGTGGTCACCACCGCCGCCAAGCTGATCCGCGATCTGCCGCAGCGGCCGAAGCGCACCATCCGCGTGGTGCTGTTCGGCGCGGAGGAATACGGCCTTCTCGGCGCGAAGGCCTATGCCGAGGCCCACAAGGCGGAGATGGGCAAGCACATTCTCGCCACCGAAGCCGACTTCGGCCAGGGGCCGGTCTACGCCTTCAACACCCGCGTGGCCGATCCCAAGCACCCGTCGATCGTGCGCATCCAGAACGCGCTGACGCCGCTCGGCATCTACCGGGGCGACAACGCCGCCCACGGCGGGCCGGACATCGGACCGATGATGCAGCACGGCGTGCCGGTGGTGAATCTGGCGCTGGAGGGCAGCGACTATTTCGACACCCACCACACGCCCGACGACACCATCGACCGGATCGAGCGCAAGCGCCTCAACCAGACGGCGGCGGCCTACACCGTGTTCGCCTATCTGGCGGCGGAACTGGACGGTGACTATCGCCAGGCCCGGGTGGCGGACGCGCCGAACACCGCCTCCGGCAATTAATCCGGCAGCGGAGTCCCAAGATCCAAACAGAAAGGGCTGCGGCACCACCGCAGCCCTTTTTTGTTGCCCCTTTTTGTTGTCCTGCGCCAGCGGCTGTTACGCCGTCTGCGTGTGGGAGCCCGGCTGGGGCGCCTTGGCCAGCGCGCCGCTGCCGATGGCCCATTCGTCGGACGACCCGGCCTCGGGCCGGTCGCCCCGCCGGCCGTGCAGCAGGCCCTTGAGCCCGGCGACCAGCTCGGAGAAGCCGCTCAGGTAGCTCTCGAACTCCAGCGGGGTGACATTCTCGCCGTCGAGGAACCGCCTCAGCCCGTAGCGGGACGTGCGGGAGGTGTTCAGCCCTTCCTCGATGGTGGTGGCGGTCTGGATGCCGAGCGCCGCCAGCACCG
The DNA here is from genome assembly GCF_051304405.1 of Pedomonas sp. V897. Classification (NCBI taxonomy): domain Bacteria; kingdom Pseudomonadati; phylum Pseudomonadota; class Alphaproteobacteria; order Sphingomonadales; family Pedomonadaceae; genus Pedomonas; species Pedomonas sp. V897. The sequence continues at coordinate 226,245 of NZ_JBPPGG010000002.1, read as the reverse complement.
GCCACTGCCCCGCGTTGTAGCCCCCGCTCGGATAGCAGAAATGCACCAGCGACGTCTCCGGCACGCCCAGCAGACCGGCGATCAGGGTCCGGTTCTCGGTGATCTCCTGATGGCTCTCCGCCGGGCTGGCGGTGCGGAACCGGTGGCGGTGCGTGTGCAGCTGGATCTCCATGCCCGCCCGCTGGGCTTCCCGCAATTCCTCGGGCGTCATCAGGTCGAACCAGCGCCCGCGCACGGCGGCGCGGATATCCACGTCCAGCAGCTCCGCGAGGCGCTGCACCTGCTCCAGCCGCTGCGACACGGTCGGCAGGCTTTCGAGCAGCCCGGCGAACACCGCCTTGCCGTCCTCAAGCGCCATGCTGTCCATCGCCTCGATGTCGATCTCCGCGCCGTGCCCGTCGGCCTGCGCCTCGGCGATGACCGCGCGCAGGGCATCCATCGGGCTCAGCCCGCTCTTGGTGGCGCGCGTCCACAGGAATTGCACCAGAATGTTGAGAACGGGCGTGGCCTTCTCGACGTAATAGCTGGTCAGATAGAGGGTCGAGGGGAAGCCCACCTCCCGCAGGGCCGGCACCATGTGCGACCGGGTGGTGGCCCACCCGTCGTCGATGGTGATGACCACCGTCTTGGGCGGCAGGCGGCCATTGGCCAGCTCCTCCACCGCCTGGCTCAGCGCGACCACCCGGTAACCGCCCTTTTTCAGCAGCAACAGGCGCTGGCGGAAGGTCTCCGGTTCCATGAAGAGCTTGTCGCCCATGCGGGGCCGGTCGCCGATCCAGATGCCGTGATAACAGAGAATACGCAGCTGTCGGGCCGTCAGCCGCTGTGCGAGCCAGAACCCCCCCAGCGATTTCGCCAGGAAAAGCACGGATAACTTCAGAAGACGCATGAATGTCTCGTTAATCAAGAATGCCGAACGACCCGTTCTTCGGCATTCATTCCCTCCCATTAACGAAACATAGAGTCTTTATTTGATCGAAACAAGAAAAATGGTTACATATAGATAACATTATTCCATCATTTTCGCTTCCCTCACGACATAATCGAACCCCGGACGGAAGCACCTGCTTCGCCATCAACCCTCTGTTTTCGTGAGTAAACTACCCGCGCACAGTCACACCGGCCCCACGCCCCCGGCCAAGCGTGGAGGCACGGGCGCACGTCAGCGCGGCCGGCTCTGTCGTTACTTGCGTTTTTAAAGTTTGTTACTGGCGGCCATCGCGGCAGGCAGTTCGGCGGACTGCTGCACGTCCTCGCCTCCGGCGCGGGGCACCCTGCCGAGGGCGCGCACATAGGCGGCAACGCGCGCGCTGGCGGCATCCGGCCGGGCCCGGTAGGCTTCCCCGTCCGCCTCCAGATCAGCGAGCGCGGCGCCGACGGTTCCGGGGGTCAGCAGGCGGCCAAAGTCTTCCAGGGTGCTGGCGCCGGTCATGCGCGCCACCATCAGCCCGCCCAGCGCCGGCTTGAAATGACCGGCCTCCCAATACCAGCGCATCCGGGTGGTGTAGTCGCCAGGCCGGGGCACCGCCTCCATCGTCTGCCGGTTGTAGCCGAGGAAGGACCACAGCGGCACACCCTCCCGCGCGGCAAGCGCCGCCAGCCGCACATGCCACTGCTTCAGGTCCTCCATCCGGCCGGTCTGCCGCAGCGTCTCCAGCAGCTCCGCATGGTAGGGATAGGTGAACAGCACCACCGTCACCCCTTGCGCGCGGGCAAAGGCGAGGAACTGCTCCAGCCGCGCCCAGGCGGGATTGCGGCCGGGCCCCGGCCACGCCATGCGCCGGGGCCGGGTCAGCAGCCGCTCCACCGTCTCCCGCGTCCGCTGCTCGAACAGGGCGGCGTGCCCTTCCCGCGCCACGTGCCCGTGATAGTTCTCCAGCGGCGTGAAGCCGTTGGCCCGCGTGTCGGCGGGATGGACCTCGCCCTGCTCCACGAGGGTGAGCACGGAATCCACCAGCGCGTCGAGCGACACGGTGGTGCCGGCCAGCCCCTTGAGCCGCGCCGGGAGCCGGGCCTGGCGCGGGGGCAGCGCCGCGCCGTCGAACCCGGACCACTGGTCCTCCGGCACGAGGAAGTCGAAGAAATCAACGCCCAGATACACCCGCTCCGGCCGGTGCCGGGCCATGGCGGCCGTCAGCGTCTCGATGACGCTGGCCATGCCTTCGCCCGGCAGCCCGAAGTTGTAGACGGGCTGGAACGCCGCTGGCCAGGCCGCGTCCTGCGGATCGAGCCCCACGTCCACCCGGCTGTTGCCCGCCAGCACCGTGCGCGGCTTCTGGCGCAGGTACTGCCCGGTCTTGGCGATCTTCAGGTGGCTGTGCACCTTGGGCTTGTAGAGGTTGATGCCCTCCCGCCGGGGCGTGCCCCAGTAGTCGTAGGGGTCGATGATGACCGTCGCGGCGAGGAAGCCGCCGATCGTCACCCCGGTCGAGAGCAGGCTGGTGCGCAGGAACCGCTTGGCCGACATGATGGTGCCTCCCCGCCGGCTAGAACTGGAAGTAGAGGAATTCGGAGACGCGCGGCAACGCGAACAGACCCACGGCGAAGGCAACGCCCGAGGCCACCGCCCAGCCCATGCTCAGCCGCCAGGCGAGCGGGCGGCGCAGCGGCGGCTGGCCGATGTGCAGCGCCGGGCGGTAGCGCGACAGGATCTGCTGGCTGTTGGGGCAGAGGGTGGTGACGCCCAGCAGCACCGCGATCCAGCTCCAGGCGAGCACGAACTGCTGGCCGCTGAGGCCGGGGTCGCTGTGGCCGTGGGCGGCGAGCCACGCACCGAGCGGCCCCAGTTGCGCTGCCAGCCCGGCTGGCAGGGCAAAGCCGTTCAGGCCGAGCATCCCCTCCAGCATCCGCCCCGCGCCCGCGAGGCTGGTGGCGCGGAACAGCACCCACCCCGCCACCACGGCGAGGAAGGTCGCCAGCCAGCAGGCAAGGTGGTAGGCGCGCAGGCGGACGAGCCACCGGGGCGCGAGGACGTTCCAGCCGTGGTTCACGCACAGGTAGGCACCGTGGAGCACGCCCCAGGCGACGAACGTCCACCCCGCCCCGTGCCACAGGCCGCCCAGCGCCATGGTGGTCATGAGGTTGGCGTAGCGGCGCACCCGGCCCCGCCGGTTGCCCCCGAGCGCGATGTAGAGATACTCCCGCAGGAAGGCGGAGAGCGTCATGTGCCAGCGCCGCCAGAAGTCGCTGATGCTGCGCGCCTTGTAGGGCGAATTGAAGTTGAGCGGCAGGCGCACGCCGAACATGAGCGCGGCGCCGATGGCCATGTCCGAATAGCCGGAGAAGTCGAAGTAGAGCTGGAAGGTGTAGGCCAGCGCCCCGCTCCAGGCGGTGAGCAGGTCGGGCGACGCCCCGGCGTCGGCGGCGGCGAACACCGGGTTGGCACAGGCGGCCACGCTGTCCGCGATCACCGCCTTCTTGACGAGGCCGATGCCGAACATGGCCAGGCCCACCGCCAGATGGCGCTCATCCCAGTGGCGGCCGGAGAGGCGGCGGAACTGGGGCAGCACCAGCTGGGCGCGCACCACCGGCCCGGCGATCAGCTGCGGAAAGAAGGAGACGAACAGCGCATAGCGCCCGAGGCTCGTCTCGCACGGCTCGCCCTTGTAGGTATCGACCACGTAGGCGATCTGCTGGAAGGTGAAGAAGGAGATCGCCAGCGGCAGCACCACCGGCCCCAGCGACAGCCCTGCCCCCGTGGCGGCGTTGACCGTCTCCACCAGAAATCCGGCGTATTTGAAATAGCCGATGAGGCCGAGGTTGAAGGCAACGCCGCCGATGGCGATCCACCGCCGTGCCCCCGGCCCCGGCCGCCGCCCGCCTCCGGGCCAGACGCCGCCCAGCGCCAGCCCCGCCATGTAGTTGACCGCGATGGAGGTGCCGATCAGCAACAGGTAGACCGGTTTCCACCAGCCGTAGAAAAACAGCGAGGCCGCCGCGAGCCACGGCACCGCCAGCGCGCCGGCGGCGTTCCGCTTCAGCCAGAGAAACACGCCGAGCGTGATCGGCAGGAACGCAAGGATGAATTCGTAGCTGTTGAACAGCATGGCTTCTCCCCGCCGCGCCCCGGCCTGACGGCGCCAGAGGCGCCGGCCGGAGCCGCAGTGAAAACGGCGGACACGTCAGAACGGCGGAAAACGTGGCGATACGAACGAAGGCTGCGGAACGAACGAAAGACGCGGAACGGATAAAAGACGGGGGAACAGGAAAAGACCCGGGAACGCAGCGCGCAGCGGAAACAGGGGGTGCGCTTACCAGTGCTCACGCACAGGTTCACTTATAGGGTGACCGCCCGTCCTTTCCAGACACAAGGGTGAAAAAAATTTCCCGCAAGTCATTGTTATCACGTATCAATTCAGAACATTCAGCTTACTTCCGGCGCCTGCCCCGCCGCCGCGCCCGGCCCGGCCGATCCCCCCGATCCGGGCGTGTCCGCACATTGCGGTCTTGAGTTTTGGCGGATGAAAGGCCACACGAAGCGCCGGTCCAACAGTTTTGCTGTCGAGAGGCGCGCGCCATGCACGACATCCGCTTCATCCGTGAAAATCCCGAGGGCTTTGACGCCGGGCTTGCCCGCCGGGGTCTCGCCCCGCTGAGCGGCGAGATTCTCGCGCTCGATCAGGAGCTGCGCGCTGTCCTCACCGAGATGCAGCAGGCTCAGGCCCGCCGCAACGAGGCCTCCAAGCTGATTGGCCAGGCCAAGGCGCAGAAGGATGAGGCTCGGGCGCAAGAGCTGATGGCCGAGGTGGCGGCGCTCAAGGAGAAGCTGCCTGCGCTGGAGGAGAAGGAGCGGCAGGTGCAGGCGCGCCTCAACGCCCGCCTCGCCGAGATCCCCAACCTGCCCGCCGCCGACGTGCCGGAAGGACCGGACGAGACCGCCAACGTGGAGATCCGCCGCTGGGGCACGCCGCGCGCGTTCGATTTCGAGCCGAAGGACCATGTGGACGTGGGCGCGGGGCTCGGGCTCGACTTCGAGGCCGGGGCCCGGCTCTCGGGTGCGCGCTTTGTGGTGCTGAAGGGCCAGATCGCCCGGCTGGAGCGGGCCCTCACCCAGTTCATGCTGGACGTGCAGACCGGGGAGCATGGCTACACCGAGGCCAGCGTCCCCTACCTGGTGCGCCCAGAGACCATGATGGGCACGGGCCAGCTGCCCAAGTTCGAGGAGGATCTGTTCAAGACCACCGGCGAGACCCCCTATTACCTGATCCCGACCGCCGAGGTGTCGCTGACCAACCTGGTGCGCGAGGAGATCGTGCCGACCGAGGCCCTGCCGCTGCGCCTCACCGCCGCCACCCCCTGCTTCCGCGCCGAGGCGGGCGCGGCCGGGCGCGACACCCGCGGCATGATCCGCCAGCACCAGTTCACCAAGGTGGAGCTGGTCTCCATCACCACGCCGGAGGAGTCGGAGGCCGAGCACGAGCGCATGACCCGCTGCGCCGAGACCATTCTGGAAAAGCTGGAGCTGCCCTACCGCACCGTGCTGCTCTGCTCGGGAGACATGGGCTTCTCCGCCCGCAAGACCTACGACATCGAGGTGTGGCTGCCCGCCCAGAACACCTACCGCGAGATTTCCTCCTGCTCCAACTGCGGCGACTTCCAGGCCCGGCGCATGAACGCCCGCACCCGCGCGAAGAACGAGAAGAACACCCGCTTCGTGCACACGCTCAACGGCTCGGGGCTGGCCGTCGGCCGCACCCTGGTCGCCATCCTCGAAAACCACCAGCAGGCGGACGGCAGCGTGGTCATTCCAGCAGCCCTGCGGCCGTACCTTGGCGGCATCGAGCGGCTGGAGCCGCAGGCGTAGGGTGGTTGGTTGTCAACATGCAGGAGGGTCTCAACCCTCCTGCACCTCCCATTCGATCAGAAAGGGTCGTGTCCGCCATGAAGGGTGCGGCCCTGAAAATGAAAGGGAGCGCGAGGGGCGAGCCCCTCGCATGATTTCGCTCCAGTCGAGGTTGAGTTGATCCATGCGCATTCTCCTGACCAACGATGACGGCATCCACGCGCCCGGCTTTCAGGTGCTGGAGGAAATCGCCCGCCAGTTGAGCGACGATGTCTGGGTGGTGGCCCCGCTCGAGGAGCAGTCGGGCGCGGGCCACTCCCTCTCCCTGTCCCATCCGGTGCGGGTGCAGCGGTTCGGGGAGCGGCGTTTCGGCGTGCGCGGCACGCCGACCGATTGCGTGATGATGGCCATTGGCCGGCTGATCGAGGGCCCGAAGCCCGATCTCATCCTCTCCGGCGTCAACCGGGGCGCGAACCTGGCGGAGGACGTGACCTACTCCGGCACCGTCTCCGCCGCCATGGAAGGCACGCTGGCGGGCGTCCGCTCCGTCGCCCTGTCGCAGGCGACCATCGAGCGGCCCGTGGGCACGGAGGCGTTCGCCGCCGCCCGCGCCCATGCGGTGCCGGTGCTGAAGACTTTGCTGGCGGCGGGCTGGCCGGAGAACGTGCTCATCAACATCAACTTCCCGCCCTGCCCGGCCGAAGAGGTGCGCGGCGTGCGCGTCACCGAGCAGGGATTCCGCGACTACGGCCAGCCGCTCATCGAGGAGCGGGTCGATGTGCGCGGCTTCACCTACTACTGGTTCGGCCTTGGCCGCGAGATCTCCGAGCCCGGCCACGAGACCGACCTGAAGGCGGTGCGGGAGCGTTTTGTTTCGGTCACGCCGCTGCATCTGGACCTGACGCACCGTGGCTCCATGGCCGCGCTCACCAACGCCTTTGCCCAGCGGAACGGTTAAGTCTTTCTCTGGCGGCGCATTGCCCCTAGACTTCCGCCCGTGACGAAAGGCACCCGACATATCCTCGCGGCAACCGCGCTCGTGACCTTGTCCGCCTGCACGTCCGGCTACGTCTCGGGCTATGACGAGATCCGCCAGCGCCAGGCGGCCGAGCAGGCGCAGAAGACCCAGCCGCCTGCCCGCGCGGCGAGCCAGACCCGGCCCGCCGAACCGGCCAACTCTGCCAGGACGGGAACGTCCGCCAAAACCGGAACTTCTGCCAAGAAGACCGGAACGTCCGCCACCGCCGCGAAGTCCGCCAGTGCCGCGAAGACCGGGTCCACCACGTCTACCGGGTCCGCCACGTCTGGCGCATCCGGCACGGCACGCGCGGCGTCGGCAAGCGCCGCGCCTCCCGTCGCCCAGACCAACGTGCACACCGTCGGCGGCGGCACCGTCACGGTGCAGCGGGGCGAGACGCTGTTCGCCATTTCCCGCCGCACCGGGGTCGAGCTGCGCGATCTGATCGTCGCCAACAATCTGGAGCCGCCCTACACCTTGCAGGCGGGCCAGACCCTCACCATCCCGGCGGCGCGCTATCACGTGGTGCGCCCGGGCGAGACTGGCTACAGCATCTCCCGCGCCTACGGCACGGATCTGACGACGCTGGCCCGGCTCAACAATCTGGAAAAGCCCTATGCCGTGCGGGTGGGCCAGCGCCTGCGCCTGCCCGCCTCGCCCGCCCTCGGCACGGGCGAGGCGCCCCGCCAGCTGGCGGCCCGCCCGGCAGGCAGCACCGCCTCCGCCGCCCCGGCCGCCCCCTCCGCCCAGACGCCGCAAGCCGCCCAGGCAAAGCCCGGGACCCAGACCGCCGCGGCGGCCCCGAAGCCGCTGCCTGAGCCGGCGGCGTTCTCCGGCACCTTCACCTGGCCGCTGACGGGGCGGCTGCTCTCCACCTTCGGCCCCAAGCAGGGGGGCCTGCACAACGACGGCATCAACATCGCCGCCACGCAAGGCGCGACCGTGCGCGCCGCCGCGCCGGGCGTGGTCGCCTACGCGGACAACGGCCTCAAGGGTTTCGGCTGGCTCGTTCTCATCAAGCACGGCGACGGCTGGGTGACGGCCTACGCCCACAACGAGGCGGTGCTGGTCAAGCGCGGCGACACGGTGCGCGCGGGCGAGCCCATCGCCCGGGCCGGGGCGACCGGCTCGGTGGACCGGCCGCAGCTGCATTTCGAGATCCGGCGCGGGCGTCGGGCGGTCGATCCGCTCAAGCATCTGCCGCCCAGTCCGGTCAGCTAGCCATTCTTCCCCTTGCACGCCCCGGCACGCCGACTAGATTGGGCGATGGTGCGCCGACTCCGAAGGGCTGCGACTTGACACCGCTCCCGTAAGCTGTTAGCGCCCGCCGTTCTCCAAAGGTTTTCAGATGAGGCTCTATCATGGCACGCGTCACCGTTGAGGATTGCGTCGAAAAGGTTCCCAACCGCTTCGACCTGGTGCTCTATGCAGCCCAGCGCGCCCGCCAGATTTCGAGCGGTGCCGAGCTGACGGTTGACCGCGATCGCGACAAGAACCCGGTTGTCGCCCTGCGCGAGATCGCAGAGGAAACCGTCCAGCCGGAGCAACTGCGCGAGGCTCTCATCCAGTCGATGCAGAAGGTCGTCGAGGTGAAGGACGAGATCCCGGACGAGGAGGTCTCGCTGGCCGCCTCCGCCGCCGCGCTGCGCCTCACCGCGTCCCAGCCGCCGCGCCCGGCCGTGGAGGAAGACGACGGCGGCGAGGACTGATTCCGCCCGCCAGAACCGATGCGAAAGAGCCGTCCCGGACCTGCCGGGGCGGCTCTTTTCTTTCTGCCCGGCATCGGTCCGGCCGCAGAGGCCATGCCACACCTGTTGCAGAAATGCGCAAAATACGCCTGCCCCGGCTGGTTCCCCTCGAAATGACCTCTTATATTCGCTACCTAACGCCTGATAAGCAGGCCGGAGAGGCGGGATTTGGCGAGGGATCCGCATCCTCGGGTCTGACGTAACGAGTGAGGTTTGGGTTCCCCCGTGCTGAGACAGTATGAACTGGTCGAAAAGGTAAAATCCTACGATCCCGACGCAGACGAGGATATGCTGAACCGCGCCTACGTCTTCTCGATGAAGGCGCACGGCACCCAGAAACGCGCCAGCGGCGACCCCTACTTCTCCCACCCCATCGAGGTTGCCGGCATCCTCACCGACCTGAAGCTGGATTGCGAGACCATCACCACCGCCATCCTGCACGACACCATCGAGGACACGGTCGCCACCTACGAGCAGATCGAGCAGCTGTTCGGCCCCGACGTGGCCCGGCTGGTGGACGGCGTCACCAAGCTCTCCCGCATCGAGGCGCAGACCGAGTCCGAGCGCGCGGCCGAGAACTTCCGCAAGTTCCTGCTGGCCATGTCGGACGACATCCGCGTGCTGCTGGTCAAGCTGGCGGACCGGCTGCACAACATGCGTACCCTCCACTTCATCCCCAAGGAGGAGAAGCGCCGCCGCATCGCCCGCGAGACGCTGGAGATCTACGCGCCGCTGGCCGAGCGCATCGGCATGTACGAATTCAAGGACGAGATGACCGAGATCGCGTTCCGCGAGCTCGAGCCTCAGGCCTATGAGTCCATCACCAAGCGCCTGACCCAGCTGCGCGAGACGGCAGGCGACCTGGTGCCCCGCGTCATCGAGGACATCGAATACCTGCTCCACCAGCACGGCCTCGAAGCCGAGGTGCTGGGGCGGGAGAAGCGCCCCCACTCCATCTGGAAGAAGATGCAGGAGCGGGACATCAGCTTCGAGCAGCTCTCCGACATCGTCGCCTTCCGCGTCATCGTCGAGACGGTGCCCGAGGTCTACCGCGCGCTCGGCATCATCCACGGCCGCTGGCCGACCGTGCCCGGCCGCTTCAAGGACTACATCTCGACGCCCAAGCGCAACGGCTACCGCTCGGTCCACACCACGGTCATGGGGCCGGGCCGCATGCGCATCGAGATCCAGATCCGCACCCGCGAGATGCACGCCCAGGCGGAACTGGGCCTTGCCGCCCACTGGGCCTACAAGCAGCACATCCACCCGGAAAGCGGCCAGCAATCCCCCTGGATTCAGGACCTGCTCGAAATCCTCGAACACGCCTCCAGCCCGGAGGAGTTCCTGGAACACACCAAGATGGCGATGTACCAGGACCAGGTGTTCTGCTTCACCCCGAAGGGCGAGCTGATCCAGCTGCCGAAAGGCTCGACGCCGGTTGACTTCGCCTATGCCGTCCACTCCCGCCTCGGCGACACCGCCGTCGGCGCCAAGGTGAACGGCCGCGTCGTGCCGCTGCGCACGGTGCTGAACAACGGCGACCAGGTGGAGATCCTGCGCTCCTCCGCCCAGCAGCCGGACCCGGCGTGGGAGACCTTCGCCATCACCGGCAAGGCCCGCTCTGCCATCCGCCGCTATGTGCGCCAGAAGGAACGGGAAGACGGCATTGCGCTCGGCCGCCGCCTGCTCGATGCGCTCATCGAGCGCATCAAGGTGCCGCTGGCCGACGGGGCGATCCGCGACGCGGTGGAGCGGCTGAAGCTGCCGGACGAGGAGGCGCTGTATCTGGCCCTCGCCCGCCACCAGCTCGCCGACGAGGTGGTGATGGAGGCGATCCTGCCCGGCTCGACCGGCGGGCAGCCGCGCCGCCGCAAGGCCGCCCCCGAGCCCGAGTCCGGCAACGCGCCGCTGGCGCTGTCCATCCAGGGGCTCACCCCCGGCGCGATCGTGCATCTGGCGGAGTGCTGCCACCCCATCCCCGGCGACCGCATTGTCGGCATTCGCGAGACCGGTCAGGGCGTCAATGTGCACGCCATCGACTGCAAGACGCTGGAGTCCTTCTCCGACCAGCCGGAGCTGTGGATCGACCTGCGCTGGCATGGCGACGCGGAGCGGGCCGAGCGTTTCGTCACCCGCCTGGCGGTGGTGATGCGGAACGAGCCCGGCGCGCTGGCGACGGTGGCCACCATTCTCGGCCAGAGCGACGCCAATATCGCCAATCTCAAGCTCACCCACCGCGACCGCCAGTTCTTCACCTTCGAGCTGGACGTGGAGGTGATCGACCTGCGCCATTTGACAAGGGTGCAGGCGGCGCTTAGGGCAGCGCAGGTTGTCAGCTCGGTTGAGCGCATCAGGTTGTAAGGATTGTAGAGACCATGACGAACGACGAGGTTCTTGCCGAATTCCGCGCAGCGGGCGCCCTGCTTGAGGGCCACTTCATCCTGTCCTCGGGCCTGCGGTCTCCCATGTACCTGCAATGCGCCCTGGTGCTGAAGAACCCGCGGCGCGCCGAGAAGCTGTGCAAGGCGCTGGCCGCGGCGATCCCCGCCGAGATCCGCGACCAGATCGACCTCGTCGTCTCCCCCGCCATGGGCGGCGTTGTCGTCGGCTACGAAATGGCCCGGGCGCTGGGCGTCGAGGGCATCTTCACCGAACGGGTCGAGGGCCAGTTCCAGCTGCGCCGCGGCTTCGAGATCCCGGCGGGCGCGCGCGTGTTCATGATGGAGGACGTGGTCACGACCGGCCTCTCCTCCCGCGAGTGCATCGCCACCATCGAGGCCAACGGCGGGCGCGTCGTCGCTGCCGGTGCGCTGGTTGACCGCTCCAACGGCAAGGTGGATCTGGGCGTGCCCTTCTTCCCGCTGATCCGCCTCGATGTGCCGACCTACCAGCCCGACCAGCTGCCGCCCGAACTGGCCGCCATCCCGGCCATCAAGCCGGGCAGCCGCGGGCTGAAGGCGTAAGCCGGGGTATTTTTTTCTGCAGGAGGGTCTCGGACCCTCCTGGCAACCTCCCGTTCGATTTATCGGGCCGCGTCTGGCCGTGTCTGGCAGTTGCAGCGGTGCCTTCCGGATACCCGGAGAAGCCGGTAAAACCGCCCAGAGGCAAGCGCCGGAAACGCGTCCGATAAAACGAATGGGAATGCGGAGGATGCTATTGAATGTTCGCCTCCGCGAACGGGTGAATGTTCGCCTCCGCGAACGGGTGAATGTTCGCCTCCGCGAACGGGTGAATGTTCGCCTCCGCGAACGGGGTTCCTCTGCAGAATGAACGTGCTACCGTTCACCGGATGGGAGTGCATCATGACGGCAGTTTATCAGCGTCTCGGCGTCAACATCGACCATGTGGCCACCATCCGCAACGCCCGGGGCGGCGCGCATCCTGACCCGGTGAAGGCGGCGCTGCTCGCCGTCGAGGCCGGGGCGGACGGCATCACCGCCCACTTGCGGGAGGATCGCCGCCACATCTCCGACGACGACATCGCCCGTCTGGTGGCGGAGGTGCGCCGTCCCCTCAACCTGGAGATGGCGGCCACCGAGGAGATGGTGGAGATCGCGCTGCGCCACCGCCCCCACGCCGCCTGCATCGTGCCCGAGCGGCGGCAGGAGCGCACCACCGAGGGCGGGCTGGACGCTGCCGGCCAGTTCGAGCACCTGCGCCCCATCGTTGCCCGCCTGAAGGACGCGGGCATCCGCGTCTCCCTGTTCATCGAGCCCGAGGCCGCCCAGATCGAGGCCGCCGCCCGGCTGGGCGCGCCGGTGGTCGAGCTGCACACCGGGCGCTACTGCCACCTCACCGGCACCGCCGAACAGGCCGAGCTGACCCGTCTGCGCGAGGCGGCCCTGCTCGGCGCCTCGCTGGGCCTTGAAATCCACGCCGGGCACGGCCTGCGCACCGACAATGTGGGCCCCATCGCCGCCATCCCGCAGGTGGTGGAGCTGAACATCGGCCACTTCCTCATCGGCGAGGCGGTGTTTGTCGGCCTGGCGGAGGCCATCCGCCAGATGCGCACCGCCATGGACGAGGCCCGCAAGGCGGCGCTCTGAGGCGGATTGTCGGGAGAGGCCTTCTCTTTTGCGGAAGGGGCCCGGCCCCGCCTGCAAAACGCCCGGAAAAAGATATATATACGCCCCATGACCATCATCGGCCTCGGCAACGACCTCTGCAACATCGAGCGGATTCAGAACTCGCTGGACCGGTTCGGCGCGCGGTTCATCAACCGCGTGTTCACCGACATCGAGATCGCCCGGTCGGAGAAGCGGGAGCTGACCCGCGCCGCCAGCTATGCCAAGCGCTTCGCGGCGAAGGAGGCCTGCGCCAAGGCGCTGGGCACCGGCTTTCGCGCGGGCGTGTTCCTCAAGGACATCGGCGTCGTCAACCTGCCCTCCGGCAAGCCGACCCTGGCACTCACCGGCGGAGCGGCGGCACGGCTCGCCGCGATCACCCCTCCCGGAATGACGGCGGAGATCCATCTCACCTTGACCGATGACCACCCCTGGGCGCAGGCAATTGTTCTCATTACGGCTCGTCCGGCCTGAGCGCGTGCTGGTCCCGTGCGACTTGACAGCTTTGCCCGTGCGGGCCAAGAGCAGGCGTCCCGATATTTGGTTATGAAGAATGGCTGATCCAGACACCCCCACGGAGGCCACCGCATCCGCCAACGCCTCCAAACCTGTCGAAGCCAAGACCGGCTGGTTTGATGAAAGCAAGGAACTCGTCAAAACCATCGTCTACGCGGTGCTGATCGCGCTCGGCTTCCGCTCGGTTGCCTACGAGCCGTTCAACATTCCCTCCGAGTCCATGCTGCCGGGGCTACTGGTCGGCGACTACCTGTTCGTCTCCAAGTTTCCCTACGGCTACAGCCGCTACTCCTTCCCGCTCGGGCTGGCCCCGATCGACGGGCGCCTGTTCGGCGGCGAGGTGAAGCGCGGCGACGTGATCGTGTTCAAGCTGCCGGCGGACAACTCCACCGACTACATCAAGCGCGTCATCGGCCTGCCGGGCGACGTGATCGAGATGCGCCAGGGCGTGCTCCACATCAACGGCCAGCCGGTCCGGCGCGAGCGGGTGGAGGACTTCGAGGTGAAGGTCTCCCCGAACACCGACTGCGCGGCCAAGTATCCCTTCTACCGGGTCAGCGACGGCAACGGTACCGTCACCTGCCGCTACCCGCAGTTCCGCGAGACGCTGCCGGGCGGCCGCAGCTACCTGACGCTCGACCTCATCCCCGATGGCCCGCGCGACACCACCCGGCCCTACTTCGTGCCCGCCGGTCACTACTTCGTGATGGGCGACAACCGCGATGACTCTGCGGACAGCCGCATGTCCGCCGCCGAGAACGGCGTCGGCTTCCTGCCGGCGGAGAACATCGTCGGCCGCGCCGAATTCCTGTTCTTCTCCACCAACGGCGAGGCCCGGCTGTGGACGCCGTGGAAGTGGCACAAGACCGTTCGCTGGAACCGCCTTTTCCAGGCCGTTGAATGAGCACCGAGGTCGTGCAGGACTGGGCCGAGCAGAAGCTCGGCCGCCGCTTCCGGAATGCCGAACTGCTGGTCGAGGCACTCACCCACACCTCGCTGCCGGGCCGCAACTACCAGCGGCTCGAGTTTCTGGGTGACCGGGTGCTGGGCCTCATCATCGCCACCTGGCTCTACGAACGCCATCCGAACGAGAGCGAAGGCAAGCTGAACCGCCGCTTCGTCGAGCTGGTGCGCGGGCAGACCTGCGCCCGCATCGCCCGTGACCTCGGCGTTGCCCGCCACATCCGGCTGGAGCGCACCGCCCGCGAGCAGGGCGTCAACGAAACCGTCAACGTGCTCGGCGACGTGTGCGAGGCGCTGATCGGCGCGCTCTACCTCGACGGCGGCATGGCAGCGGCCCGCAAGTTCGTGCGTTCCGCCTGGGAGCCCCTGCTCACCGGCGCGGCAACGGTGGAGAAAGACCCCAAGTCCGCCCTTCAGGAATGGGCGCAGGGACGCGGCCTGCCGCTGCCCGCCTACGCCATCGTCGGCCGCAGCGGCCCGCACCATGCGCCGCAGTTCACGGTCGAGGTGACGGTCCGCACGCTGGACCCCGTCCAGGCGACCGGCAAGTCCCGCCAGGAAGCCGAAAAGCAGGCGGCGGCCGCCCTGCTCGCCAAGGTCAGAGAAGAGAAGAATGACTGAGATTACCTCCCCCACGTCCCCGGCCCCTCGCCCCGGCGAAGGCCCGTCCGAGGGCGCCACGTTCTGCGGTGAAGTCGCCATCATCGGCGCCCCCAACGCCGGCAAGTCCACCCTGGTCAACGCGCTGGTCGGCAGCAAGGTCGCCATCGTCAGCGCCAAGGTGCAAACCACCCGCACCCGCCTCATCGGCATCGCCATCGAAGGCAACGCCCAGCTGCTGCTGGTGGATACGCCGGGCATCTTCCGCCCCCGCCGCCGGCTGGACCGCGCCATGGTCAAGGCCGCGTGGGACGGCGCGCAGGGCGCGGACGTGATCTGCCTCATCGTCGATGCCAAGCGCGGCATCACCGAGGAGGTGGACAGCATCCTCACCAACCTGGCGCAGGATCAGTCCGGCGCGCCCCGGTTCCTCGTCCTCAACAAGGTGGACATCACGCCCAAGGAAAAGCTGCTCGCCCTGACGGTGAAGCTGCACGAGCGCGTGACCTTCGACGAAACCTTCATGATCTCCGCCCAGCACGGCGACGGCGTCGCCGACGTGAAGAAGGCCCTCGCCCGGCGTATGCCGGAGAGCCCGTGGCACTACCCCGAGGATCAGGTGGCGGACGTCACCCAGCGCCTCATGGCGGCCGAAATCACCCGCGAGCAGATCTACCACCAGCTTCACGACGAACTGCCCTACTCGGCCACCGTCGAGACCGAAAAGTGGGAGGAACGCCGCGACGGCTCCGCCGCCATCCACCAGGTCATCTACGTCGAGCGCGAAAGCCAGAAGGCCATCGTGCTCGGCGCCAAAGGCGCGCGCATCAAACAACTGGGCGCCGCCGCCCGCACCGAAATGGAAGCCAACTTCGGCCGCCGCGTCCACCTGTTCCTGTTCGTCAAGGTCAAACCCGACTGGGCCGACGACCGCTCCGTCTACAAGGACATCGGCCTCGACTGGGTGGAGTGATGTCCTCTTTCCAGGAATGTTTTGCAGGAGGGACTCGTCCCTCCTGCACCTCCCGTTCGATTTAAAGGGCCGTGCGCTTCAGGAAGGGCACGGCCCTTGTTTTGTCAGGAGGAAACACGGCCGTGTTTCCAGTGCGCGCCTGAAACACCGCTATTTAACGACCTCCTCCTCCAGAAATCGCCTCCGCTTCACCCCGCACGTCCGCTTGAAATACCCGAAGGACATCGGGCTGGACCGGGCCGCGTTTCCAAGTGCGCGCCTGAAACGCGGCCGGACAAACTCAAGGGAGGTGCAGGAGGGTCCAAGACCCTCCTGCAAAATCTGGAAAAACCCTCTACAACCACCCCATGCACTGGTCCGGGTCTGCCATCATTCTGTCCATGACCGCTCACGGCGAGAGCGGGGCGATTGTGCGTGTGCTCACCTCGGATGCGGGGTTGATTGCGGGGTATGTGCGCGGCGGGTCCGGGCGGCGGCTGCGTCCTGTTCTGGTTCCGGGCAACCGGGTGAAGGCGGAGTGGCGCACGCGGGTTGAGTCCCAGTTGGGGCACATGACGGTGGAGCTGGACCATTCGGCCGCGCCGATCGTGTGGGGGCCGCGTCTTGGCACGGCGATCCTGGACTGGGCGACGGCGCTGACGGCTGCGGCCTTGCCGGAGCGCCAGCCTTATCCGACGATTCACGAGGCGCTTTCGGGCCTGCTGACGGTGATGGAGGCGAGCGCGGAGCCGCGCGCCTGGGCGGCGACGCTGGTGCGCTATGAGCTGATCCTGCTCAGCGAGCTGGGGTTTGGGCTCGATCTCACCCACTGCGTTGCCACCGGCGCCACGGAGGATCTGGCGTTTGTCAGCCCCAAGTCCTCGCAGGCGGTGTGCCGGGAGGCGGGGCTGCCCTATGCGGCGCGTCTTCTGCCCCTGCCCGCCTTTCTGCTGCCGGGCGGCCTGCCGGCTGGCCAGTGGCCGGCGTGGTCCGCCATTGCCGACGGGCTGAAGCTCACCGGCCATTTCCTGGATCGCGACATTCTGGTCGGGCGGGTGCAGAGCCTGTGGGAAGCGCGCCACCGCATTGAATCCATTGTTTATCGCGAACACAACGAGAACAACAGTAGCCGACCTTCCGGCAACCCGTTATAAGCATCGCCATGGCAAAGACACCGCAAGTTCCCGAAGCAGAGCGCATTCAAGACGAGCCGTTCTCGGAGGCGCTTTCCACCCGCTATCTCACCTATGCCCTCTCCACGATCATGGCGCGCTCGCTGCCGGACGTGCGGGACGGCCTGAAGCCGGTGCACCGCCGCCTCCTGTGGGCGATGCGTCTGCTGAAACTGGACCCCAACACGGGGTACAAGAAGTGCGCCCGCGTCGTCGGCGACGTGATCGGTAAGTATCACCCTCACGGCGACCAGTCGGTCTATGACGCCCTCGTGCGCCTCGCCCAGACCTTTGCGGTGCGGTACCCGCTGATCGACGGTCAGGGCAACTTCGGCAACATCGACGGCGATAACGCGGCGGCCATGCGCTACACCGAGGCGCGCCTCACCACCGTTGCCAGCGAGATGATGCAGGGGCTGGACGAGGAGTGCGTGCCCTTCCGCCCCACCTATGACGGCGAGGAGGAGGAGCCGGAGATCTTCCCCGGCACCTTCCCCAACCTGCTGGCCAACGGCGCGGCGGGCATTGCGGTGGGCATGGCCACCTCCATTCCGCCGCACAACGTGGCCGAGCTGGTGGACGGCCTGACCCTGCTGCTCGACAACCCGGACGCCTCGACCGAAGCCCTCGTCGACCTGATCCCCGGGCCGGACTTCCCGACGGGCGGCATCATTGTCGAGAGCCGGGAGTCGATCATCGAGTCCTACAAGACCGGCCGCGGCAGCTTCCGCCTGCGCGCCCGCTACCACATCGAGGATCAGGGCCGCGGCACCTGGGCGATCGTTGTCACCGAGATCCCCTATCAGGTGCAGAAGTCCAAGCTGATCGAGCAGATCGCCGGGCTCATCAACGACAAGAAGCTGCCGATCCTTGAGGACGTGCGCGACGAGTCGGCGGAGGAGATCCGGCTGGTGCTGGAGCCCAAGTCCCGCACCGTCGATCCGACCGTGCTCATCGAGAGCCTGTTCAAGCTGTCGGATCTGGAGATTCGCTTCCCGCTCAACCTCAACGTGCTGGACAAGAACCGCGTCCCGCGCGTCATGAGCCTCAAGGAGGCGCTGGAAGCCTTCCTTGATCACCTGTTCGACGTGCTGCGCAAGCGCACCGAGTACCGGCTCGGCAAGATCGCCGACCGGCTCGAGCTGCTGGGCGGCTATCTCATCGCCTACCTCAACCTGGATGAGGTCATCCGCATCATCCGTGAGGAGGATGATCCCAAGGCGGAACTCATCAAGGCCTTCAGTCTCACCGACCGGCAGGCCGAGGCGATCCTCAACATGCGTCTGCGCTCCCTGCGCAAGCTGGAGGAGATGGAGATCCGCAAGGAGGACGCCGAGCTGCGCAAGGAGCAGGCGGAACTTCAGGAGCTGCTGGCCTCTCCGGCCAAGCAGTCCCGGCGGATCAAGAAGGATCTGGCCGAGCTGAAGAAGCGCTACGGGCCGGAGACGGAGCTGGGCAAGCGCCGCACCACCTTCGAGACGGCCAAGGAAATGCCCTCCATTCCGCTCGAGGCGATGATCGAGAAGGAGCCCATCACCGTCATCTGCTCCGAGAAGGGCTGGGTGCGGGCGATGAAGGGCCACATCAGCCTCGAGGAGGAGCAGAAGTTCAAGGATGGCGACGGCCCTGCCTTTGCCTTCCACGCCTACACCACGGACAAGATCCTGGTGGTGGCGGACACGGGCCGCGTCTTCTCGCTGGGCGCGGACAGGCTGCCCGGCGGGCGCGGGTTCGGCGACCCGATTCGCCTCATGATCGATCTGGAGTCGGACGCCCGCGTGGTCGCCATGTGCCCCTGGCGGGCGGATGCCAGATATCTCCTCGCCTCCAGTGACGGGCGCGGATTCGTTGTGGCGGCGGAGAACGTGCTCGCCCAGACCAAGGCGGGCCGTCAGGTCATGCGCCCCAAGGGCAACGCCCGGCTGGTGGCCTTCCTCCCGGTGCAGGGCGACCACGTGGCGGTCATCGGCGAGAACCGCAAGCTGCTGATCTTCCCGCTGGAGCAGGTGCCGGAGCTGTCCTCCGGCCAGGGCGTCACCCTCCAGAAGTACAAGGACGGCGGCCTGTCGGACGTGACCCTGTTCACGCTGGCCGAGGGCCTGTCCTGGCCCATGGGCGGCTCGACGGGGCGCACCCGCACCGAGACCAACCTGAGCGACTGGATCGGCAACCGCGCTCAGGCGGGCCGCCTGCCGCCGATGGGCTTCCCCAAGAACAACCGGTTCAGTGGCTAGGTCAGGTATAGCGGTTCAGGTTCAGGTTCCGCTTCGGAGGCTCAGCGGCGAGCCCGGCGGCTTGCCGGGCCTCCAGAGTTCCACCTCCAGCGATCAACCTCCAGCGATCCAGCCCCGCATCGGCCTGGCCCTGCAGGCTCGGGCCGGTGCGGACCGGATCGCGGGGAAACGGGCAGCGAAAGACCGGGTGGCGACGGCCTGAACGGCCGAGGACCAAACCGCGCCGGACTGGATCCCACCCGGCAGAACCACATCCAACTGAACCGGGAAGGAACGGACCGTCTGGGCCGGACCGCTCCGGGCTGGACCGCGTTGAGCCGGACCCCACCCGGCAGAACCACACTCAACTGAACCGCTCCGGGCTGAACCGCGCTGAGCCGCCCCCCCGGCAGGACCACATCCAACTGAACCGCGCCGGGCCGGACCGCGCTGTATCGCCCGGTGACGAACCAGATCGAAGGCTGGCAAAGGGCTCTCAGGAGTAATGGGCTCTCACAAGCTGTGGGCTTTCACAAGATGTGGGCTCTCAGGAGCCGGCGTCGCACGCTGCCGACTCCATCCCTTCACCGGGCGTGTTGCAATCCTCCTGACCGCCGTTGTTCCCCGGCGCCCTCTTGACCGAGGCCGTGCAAACGCCAGCGCCTCACTCCCGGGCAGACGAGCGGCGTTCCTCACGGGCCAGAAAGCGGTCCATCCGGCTGGACAGGTCGGCGACCTGACGGGAGTTACGCTCGATCAGGCGGGCGCTGCGGTCGATCATGCGGGCGTTCTGTTCGGAGAGGGTGGTGACCTTGTCCAGCTGCATCTGCTGCGCCCGCGCGCTATCCGCATAATCCCCCGAATAGCTGAGGAAGGTGAACAGCAGGCTGAGCGAGACGGCAAATCCGCCTGCCACCGTGCCGATGAGCGTCCAGGTGGTGGGCAGCGCCTCGATCTTCGCCCCCAATGCCCGCAGGTCCGCGCGCATCTCGGCGATATCGGCGCGCAGTTCGGAGTGGACGCCGTCGATCTTCGCGTCGACATAATCCTTCTCGGAGACCATGTTTGCTCCTCTTGGGCTTGCTGCTCCAGCAGCAGGTTCTCCGGCGGCTGCCTCTGGGACAGCTGCTTCTCCGGCGGCGGCTTCTCCGGAGGCTGCTTCCCGTGAGCGGGAGGCACCGGTCCCGGCACCGGCACCGGCCCCGACCCCAAGAGCCCTGCCGATCACCAGTTTTATGGGCCGAAGCCGCCCGGCGCTTCCGGGATCTGCCGAGGTTTCGGGAAAACCGGAAGGTCCGGCGAGCCCCGAGGGCCCGGCGAGCCCCGGCCCGAACAGTGCGCTGCCCGCCTCAGCCATGGGTGCAGCCCGCCCCGGCTGCATGGCCTGCTGTGCCTGCCGTATCCCGACCGGCCATATCCCGACCAGTCGTATCCCGACCAGTCGTATCCCGACCAGTCGTATCCTGCTGGATCTGAAACGAGTGTCTCCGAGCCGTATCCCGCTGCGAGGGAGATTCGTAGAGATCGGGTTTGTTGTCCATTTTTATACACCCAATCAGTCTTCAACCTGTCAGAAGATTACTCCTGTACTAATCCAAATGACAGGGCCTTATGGTCGAATATCCCCCTGACGACAAAAGCCCCGGCGGGTCGCACCGGGGCTTTCGCAGATCCTCCCGCCGGGGGCGGGCGTCGCCGGGGCGCGGTCACTCCCCGGTGGGGTTGGTCTTGAGGTAGGCGATCAGGTTGGCGCGGTCTTCCGCCTTGGGCAGGCGGAACATCATGCTCGTGCCCTTCACCACCTGCATGGGATTGGCGAGGTAGGCGTCCAGCGTCTCCTCGTCCCAGGTGAGGCCGGACTCGGCCATGGCCTTGGTGTACTTGAAGTCCGCCTGGCCGGCCTTGCGGCCGAACACGCCCGCGAGGCTCGGGCCCATCATGTTGTCGCCCGCCTCCAGCGAGTGGCAGCTGGAGCAGCGCTTGAACACCTTCGCACCGGCGACCGGGTCGCCTTCCGCAGCGGCCGGGGCCGCCGCCGCCAGCATCGCCACCGCGCCAATCAGGGAAAAGCGGATCAGCACAACACAACCTCCTTCTTCACCAAACCCTCGGCATCATGCTCTCGGGCGTCACCATGCGCCTGGAACACCGGCGCGGCGCGCCTGCGCCCCGTCACCGCCGTCTGGCCCTGCGCACCCTATCGGATCGGAGACGGCCCGCCAACCGTTGCGCCGCCCCTGCCGCAACGATTGGGCGTTTTCCGGGCAGCGCCGGGCGACTACGCTGGGGCCCGGGCATGACAAGGAGATCCCCATGGCGGCAGGCGCCAGACGGGCATGGGCGGAGCGGGTGCGGGCACTGTTTCCCGCCTGCCCCGGCTATTTCCGCGACGAGGTGGCCGAGCGGCTGGCGGCGCGCACGGTGCCGGCCGGGCTGGAGCGGCAGGCGGTGGAGGAGATGGTGCGGTCCGTCATCCGCCACCAGCTGACGGATTACGACGCCCTGCTGTTCAAGCACACCCTCACCCGCGAGGAAGCCCGCCAGATCGTGGAGCGCGAGGTCGAGGACCTGCTCGCCGAGTGGCGCGGCCGCGCACCGTAAGGCGCCGCTCCACCGGTTTGATCCCGATCAAGGACGCCTCCCCGGGCCGCCCGTAGGCTGCTAGAAGTCCGCGTTCCGTCTTTGCGTCCGGGCGCGGCATCACACGGATTTGGCCACTGGAACTGGAACGGAAAGGAAGGTCATGACCGCAGCCACAACCGATCAGGACTCCCGATCCCTCTACGAGGCCATCGGCGGACAGGAGACCGTCCGCAAGATCGTCACCCACTTCTACGACCTGATGGACTCCGATCCCCGCTACGCAGAGCTGCGGGCGCTGCACGCCCCGGATCTGACCAAAACCCGGGAATCGCTGGAAGGATACCTGACAGGCTGGTTTGGCGGGCCGCGCCACTGGTTCGAGCAGAACCCCGGCCGGTGCATCATGTCGGTCCACTCCGGCGTCAGGATCACGAAGACCACCGCCCAGCAGTGGGTGGAGGCCATGAGCACGGCGGTGCGTCAGAGCGGCATCGAGCCGGGCCTTGGCGTGCGCCTCAGCGTCAGCATGGCCCGCGTTGCCAGCGCCATGGCCCGCGACGACTGAGCGCCCGGCCGCCGCAGTTCCGCGCGGATCAGTCCGTCCGGACCACGTCCGTCTGGCCGCTGGCGGACGCGGCGGCGCGCCGGTTCATCACCCGGATGCAAAGGATGGAGATTTCGTAGAGCAGGCACAGCGGGATCGCCAGCATGAGC
The DNA here is from genome assembly GCF_051304405.1 of Pedomonas sp. V897. Lineage (NCBI taxonomy): Bacteria > Pseudomonadati > Pseudomonadota > Alphaproteobacteria > Sphingomonadales > Pedomonadaceae > Pedomonas > Pedomonas sp. V897. Next base: position 203,920 of record NZ_JBPPGG010000002.1, on the reverse strand, counting down.
TGGGAGATCACGTCCGGCGGCGTCACCACGGCGGCGATGGCGAAGGCGATGACGATGGCATAGCGCCGCCCCTTCACCAGCGTCTCCAGCGAGACGATGCCCACCCGCGCCAGCAGCACCAGCAGCACCGGCAGCAGGAACGAGAAGCCGAAGGCGAAGACCATGTGCATCACCAGCGACAGGTAATCCCCCATGGCGGGCAGAGCCTCCTGGGAGATGCCGCCCAGCGTGTCGTGGTGCTCGAAGCTGAGGAAGAAGCGGAACGCGGCCGGCATCACGAAGTAGTAGGCGAGCGCCGCGCCCAAGAGGAACAGCACGGGCGTTGCGAACAGGAACGGCAGCAGCGCCTTCTTCTCGTGCCGGTAGAGGCCCGGGGCGATGAACAGCCAGATCTGGTTGGCGATGAACGGGAACGACACGAAGAACCCGGCGAACATCGCCACCTTCAGCTTCACGAAGAAGGCCTCGTAGAGCTTGGTGTAGACCAGCTTTGCCCCCTCCCGCCCGCCAAAGGCGTCCGCCAGCGGCCGGGCGAGGAAGTCGAAGATCTGGTCGGCGAAGCAGAAGCCGATGATGCACGCCACCACCAGCGCCATGACGGCGTAGAGCAGGCGGCGGCGCAGCTCGATCAGGTGGTCGAGCAGCGGCGCCTTGGTTTCGTCGATGTCCCGGATCACAAACGTTGCTCCGAAGCGGCGCGCGGCGCGTCCCCGGCCGGCCCATCCCCGGCGGCGGCCGGCCCATCCCCGGCGGCGGCCGGCGCAGCGGCTTCGCTGGTCTCCTGCGCGCCTGCGGTGGCGGCGGCCGGCGCGTCCTGCGGCAGCGGCCCGTCCGTGGCGGCGAAGGTCTGCACGCCCCCAGCCTCAGCCGGTGCCGCAGCCGGTGCTGGCGCCGGTGCCGTCGTTGGTGCGGGCGGCGGCGGCGCGGCGTTCGGGTATTCCCTCATGATCCGCTCCCGCTCCTCCTGGAACTCGGCTTCCTGCATCATCTGCTCGAAGCCGGCACGGAACTGGGCGGTCATCATCCGGGCGCGGCGGATCCACTGGCCGACCGTGCGCATCAGCTTGGGCAGGTCCTTCGGACCCACCACGAGCAGCGCGACGATCGCCACGATCAGCAGCTCGGACGAGGCAATATCAAACATGGGACAGGCCGTTCAGGGCGCGGATCAGTGCTTGGCTTCTTCCTTGGCGCCGCCCGAGGTTTCCACCTGATCGCCGGCGATGCGCGGCTGCGGCTGGGCGGCCGGCTGCTGAGCGGGGGTCTCGGGCTCGTCGGCCAGACCCTTCTTGAAGCTTTTAATGCCCTTGGCGACATCGCCCATGATGTCGGAAATCCGGCCGCGGCCAAACAGCAGGATAACGACCAGGATCAGCACCAACCAGTGCCAGATGCTTCCCAAGCCCATTTGCTAACTCCTCGTTCGGCTCCCGCGCCGTGCGGGGAGCCCTCGTAATCTGCGGGTATGTAAGGCGTTACCCGGCAACTTGCCACAGTGCAACCGCGAGACGCGGCGTCACGCCTCATGGTCCTCCGGCACAGCCTGCGCCGGATCATAGGGAGCGGCGTCTTCCCCGTCCATCGGCTCCGGGTTCGGAGCGGCGTGCGTCTCCCCCGATTCAGCCGGTTCGGCGCCATCCTCGACAGCTTCGACGGCCTCGACAGCGTCACCGGCCTCGGCAGCGTCACCGGCGGCCTCCCCGTCCTCCCCTTCCTGCGACGGGGCAGACGGGGCGGACTGGGCGGACGACTGGGCGGACGACTGGGCATTGGCGAGCTGCTGGGCCAGCTGCACGTCGATGGGCTCGAGCAGGCCCGCCGCCTTCAGTTCCTCCAGGCCCGGCAGATCCCGGATCGACTCCAGGCCGAAGTGGGCGAGGAACTCGGGCGTGGTGCCATAGACCACCGGGCGGCCCGGCGCCTCGCGCCGCCCCACCGGCTTCACCCAGCCTGCCTCCATCAGGAGGTCGAGCGTGCCCTTGGAGAGGGAGACGCCGCGAATGTCCTCGATGTCGGCGCGGCTCACCGGCTGGTGGTAGGCGACGATCGCCAGCGTCTCCACCGCCGCGCGGGAGAGGCGCTTGCTTTCGTCCACCTCCTTGCGCATCAGGAAGGCGAGGTCGGACGCGGTCTGGAACAACCAGGCGCCGCCGCGCTTCACCAGGTTGACGCCCCGCCCCTCGTACTGCGCCGCCAGCGCCTGGAGCAGCTCGGGCACCCGGGCGTCCTCGGGCATGCGCTCGGCGATGTCCGCCTCGCGCAGGGGTTCGGTGGCGGCGAACAGAATGGCTTCCACCATTCGCAGATGCTCAGGATTGTGCGTCATGCGCTGTCCCGTTTCTTCACGTAGAGCGGGCCGAACGGCTCCAGCTGCTGCACCTCGGCCTTGCCGAGGCGCGCCATCTCGAGCGTGGCAAGGAAGGTGCTGGCCAGCGCCGAGCGGCGGAAGTCCAGATCGCCTCCCTCGGGGAGGAACTGGGCGATATCCGTCCACTGCACCGTATGGCCGATCATGCGCTCCAGCCGGCTCATCGCCGCCTCCAGCGGCCACACCGGGCGGCGTTTCGGCTGATAGGTCTGGCGAATGCCCTTGGCGCGGATGTCGGCGTAGGCCTTGAGCAGCTCATAGAGGGTGCAGTCGAAGGCCGCCCGCTTGACGACCGCCAGCCCCTCGGGCGCGCCGCGCGGGAACACATCCCGCCCCAGCCGGTCGCGGGCCATGAGGCGCGCCGCCACGTCGCGGATCGCCTCCAGCCGTTGCAGCTGCAATTGCAGGCGGGCGGCCAGCTCCTCGGCGGAGGGCTCCTCCTCGTCCTTCTCGGGCGGCAGCAGCAGGCGGCTCTTGAGGTAGGCGAGCCAGGCGGCCATGACGAGGTAGTCGGCGGCCAGCTCCAGCCGCAGCCGCCGGGCCTCGTTGATGAAGGCGAGATACTGCTCGACCAGCGCGAGAATGGAAATCCTGGCCAGGTCCACCTTCTGGAACCGGGCCATTTGCAGCAACAGATCGAGCGGCCCCTCGTAGGCTTCCAGCCTGAGGAACAGCGTCTCGTCATTGCCCGGCGCCGGGGTCTCTGCCCCGGGGTTCGGCACTGCGTCGTTGGCCTCAGTCTCGCTCATGCACAAGGGCTACCGGGGAAGGCGGTTTCAGGCAAGCGCCAGTAATGCGTCGCGCCGGGCCGAAAGGTCTGCCACCCGTTCGGCGCTCGCGTCCGCGCCCGCCTGCACCGAGGCCATGGCAGCCTCCAGCCGCGCCTTTGCGTCCGCCGTGATCTCCGGCAGGCAGGCGGCCACCTCCTCCATCTCGGCCAGCACGCCCGAGCAGTGCAGGACGATGTCGCACCCGGCCGCGAGGCACCCGCGCGCCTTCTCCGCATAGGTGCCGGAGAGCGCCTTCATGTTGATGTCGTCGGACATGAGGAGGCCGTTGAAGCCGATCCGCCCCCGGATCACCTCGCCGATCACCGTCGGCGAGAGCGTGGCGCAGCGTTCGGGGTCGAGCGCGGTGTAGACCACGTGGGCGGTCATCGCCATGGGCGCGTCGGCCAGCTTTGCAAAGGGCGCGAAGTCCTGTTCGAGGCTCTCCAGCGGATCGTCCACCACCGGCAGCTCCAGATGGCTGTCGCTGCGGGCGCGGCCGTGGCCGGGGATGTGCTTGATGACACCCACCACCCCGCCGTCCCGCAGGCCGTCGAGCGTCGCCCGGCCGAGCGCCGCCACCTGCCGCGCCTCGAAGCCGTAGGCGCGGTCGCCGATCACATCGTGCGCGCCCTCGACCGGCACGTCGAGCACCGGCAGGCAATCGACCGTCACGCCCACGCTCCGCACCACCGCCGCGATGGCGCGGGCGTTGAGCCGGGCGGCGTCCATGGCCGCGACCGGCGAGACCTCATAGAGTTCGGCGAACCGCCGGGCCGCCGGGAATTCCGGCCAGTGCGGCGGGCGCAGGCGGGCAACGCGTCCGCCCTCCTGATCGATGAGGATCGGCAGGCTCTCGCCCCGGCCCGACAGCGCCTTCAGCGAATCGGTGAGCGCCCTCACCTGTTCCGGGTCCACGCAGTTGCGCTGGAACAGGATATAACCGGCGGGATCGACGGCGCGGAACAGCGCGCGCTCCGCGTCCGTCAGCACAGGCCCCTCGAGGCCGAAAAAAACGGGAATCACGGCGTTCAGCCTCTCGATCAGCCTATTTTTCCGCCACCAGACAGGCCTGACCCGCCTTCTTCAGCCGGTTGCACAGGCTGTCCGCCCGCGCCTTGAGGCTGATCGGTCCGGCCCGGAGGCGATACATGGTCTTGTCGCCGGTTTTCACCGGCTGGATGTCCGGCCCCAGATTCTCCAGCTCCTTCTCGTAGGTGGCGGAGAACTGCTGCCAGCCCGCATTCGCCCGCTCGACGGACGAGAACGCGCCAAGCTGGAGGAAATAGGCCGGCTTCTTCGGCACCTCGGGCTTGGCCTCCTCGGCCTTGGCGGCGGGCTTGCCCGCGTCCGCCTTCGCCCCGGCCTGCTCCGCCGGTGCCGGTTTGGCTTCGGCCTGCGGCGGCGTCAGCGCCGTCGGGCCCTGCGCCCCAGCCTGCGCCCCTGCCACCTGCTGGCCCGTCCCCTGCTGTCTGGCCTGCGGGCCTGCCGCTTGCGCCGGCTGGGCGGGCGCGGGTGCCGGTTCGGGCTCGGGCGGCGGCGCGGGCCGCTCCACCGGCTGCTCGGGGCCGGTGGCCAGCTTCACCTCGGAATCCAGCTCGCCGCCGGAGGCCACCTGGCCGATCAGCAGCCCCTCGCCGTCCACCTTCATGCCGCCCGGATCGTCGGGCTTCACGCGGAACGGCTCCTTGGGTGCCAGGATCAGCGGCGGCTCGCCATTGGCGCCCGCCACGATCGACATGCCATAGGGGTCTTCCTTCTCGCCGGAGGAGACGGCGATCACCGTCCCCACCAGCGCCACGAGGAACACCGCCGCGCCGCCCACGATCCATTTGCGCGACAGGAAGCTCTCCCCGTCCTCTGAGAGGGCGGCGGGTTCGAGCCAGGGCGGGCTGTCGTCCTCCCCGGTGTCGCTGGCGCCTGAACCGCGGGCGCGGACCATCAGTGCATCTCCTCCACGGGCTCGACGCCCATGATTGCCAGACCGTTGCGGATAACTTGCGCCACCGCCTGGATGAGGGCAAGCCGCGCGCGGCTCAGTTCGGCGTCGTCCACGATGAACCGCAGCGACGGATCATCGTTGCCCCGGTTCCACAGGCCGTGGAAGGCGGCGGCAAGGTCATAGAGGTAGAAGGCGATGCGGTGCGGCTCGTGGGCCTGCGCGGCCGCTTCCACCTGACGCGGCCACTGGCAGGCCAGCTGGATCAGCGCCGCTTCCTCGGGGGCGGTGAGCCGCGCCAGCTGCGCGGCGGGCACGGCCTCGAGGCCCGTCACCGGCAGGCCGGCGTCCTGCGCCTTGCGCATCACCGAGCAGATGCGGGCATGGGCGTACTGCACGTAGAACACCGGGTTCTCGCGGCTCTGCTCCAGCACCTTGGCGAAGTCGAAGTCCAGCTGGGCGTCGGCGCGGCGGGTGAGCATCATGAAGCGCACCACGTCGCGGCCCACCTCGCGCACCACGTCCGCCAGCGTCACGAAGCTGCCCGCGCGCTTGGACATCTTGTAGGGCTCGCCGTTCTTGAACAGGCGCACCATCTGGCACAGCTTCACGTCCAGCGGCACCTTGCCGCCGGAGATGGCCTTGACCGCCGCCTGCATGCGCTTGACGTAGCCGCCGTGGTCCGCGCCCCAGATGTCGATGAGCTGGGTGAAGCCGCGTTCCACCTTGGTCTTGTGGTAGGCGATATCGGCGGCGAAGTAGGTCCACGCGCCGTTCGACTTCTTGAGCGCCCGGTCGGAATCATCGCCGAACGCGCTGGCGCGGAACAGGGTCTGCGGCCGGGGCTCCCAGTCCTCGGCGGCCTCGCCCTTCGGCTTCTCCAGCGTGCCCACATAGACGAGGCCCGCTGCCTCCATGTCGGCGAGGGTCCGGGCGATGGAGCCGTCCTCGTGCAGCGACCGCTCGGAGTAGAACACGTCGTGATGGATGCCGAGCAGCGCCAGATCCTCCCGGATCATGGCCATCATCTGGTCGGTGGCTTCCTTCTTGAACAGCTGGAGCCATTCGCTCTCCGGCGCGTCCAGGTACTGCTCGCCATACGTCTCGAACAGCTTCTGGCCCACCGGCACCAGATAGTCGCCGGGGTAGAAGCCCTCGGGGATCTCGCCGATGTCGCGGCCGGCGGCCTGCTGGTAGCGCAGGTGCGCCGAGCGGGCCAGCGTGTCCACCTGACCGCCCGCGTCGTTGATGTAATATTCCTTGGTGACCTTGTAGCCCGCCCACTGCAGCAGGTTGGCGAGCGCGTCGCCCACCACCGCGCCGCGGCAGTGGCCCACGTGCATCGGCCCCGTCGGGTTGGCGGAGACATATTCCACGTTGATCGGCTGGCCCTGACCGATGGCGGAGCGGCCATAGGCCTCGCCCGCCTTCAGGATCTCCGCCACCTGCGCGGTCCAGAACGAGGCCTTGAGACGCAGGTTGAGGAAGCCGGGGCCGGCCACCTCCACCGTCTCCACGTCCGGGTCCTGCCGCACGCGGGCGGCCAGCGCCTCGGCGATGGCGCGCGGCGGCTTGCCGGCGGGCTTGGCCAGCACCAGCGCCGCGTTGGTGGCGAGGTCGCCATGGGAGGGGTCGCGGGGCGGCTCCACGGTCACCGCCTTGAAGTCCAGACCCTGCGGCAGGTCTCCGCTCTCCGCCAGCGCGGCCAGCGCAGATTTCAACCGCTCCTCAAACACATGAAAGACGTTCATCAAAAACCCGTTCTATATTTCGATCGGCTTCCGTCCCGTCAGCCGGGCCAGCTCCCGCAACGCGAAATTGTCCGTCATCCCGGCGATGAAGTCCGCCACCGTCCGCACCCTGTCCGGCATGGCCGCGCGGGCTGCGCGGCTCGACCATTCTGGCGGCATCCGCATGGGATCGTCCAGATAGAGGTCGAACAGGTCGGCGATGACCCCCTTCGCCAGGTCGGTTATGTGCTCGACCTTGTAGTGGCGGTACATGCGCGCACGCAAGAAGTGTTTCAGCTCCCGCTCCTGCAGGCGGGCGGCCTCGCTGAAGGCGGCGACGGGATGGCCTGCGCGCCGGATGTCGTCGGCCGACTGCGGTTGCAGCGCGTCCAGCCGGGCCTGGGTCTCGGCGAGCAGGTCGAGCACCAGGTGGCTGACCATGGAGCGGATCAGCTCGGCCCGCAGCCGGTCGTGCGGTGCGCCCGGATAGCGGCGGGTCAGCCGCGCCCACGTCTCCGCCACCAGCGGCACGCCCATCAGGTCGTCGATGGTGAACAGACCGGCACGCAGGCCGTCGTCCACGTCGTGGGTGTTGTAGGCGATGTCGTCGGAGAGGGACGCCACCTGCGCCTCGAGGCTGGCGTAGGTGTCCAGCTCCAGATCATGCTCCGCCACATACTCCGCCAGTGCCCACGGCGGGTTGGCGACCGGCCCGTTGTGCTTGGCCAGCCCCTCCAGTGTCTCCCACGTGAGGTTTAGCCCGTCGAACGCCACGTAGCGGTGTTCGAGCCGGGTGACGATGCGGATGGTGTTGGCGTTGTGGTCGAACCCGCCCCACGCCGCCATCTTGTCCGCCAGTGCCTCCTCGCCCGCGTGGCCGAAGGCGGTGTGGCCGAGATCGTGGGCAAGCGCGAGCGCCTCGGTCAGGTCCTCGTCCAGCCCCAGCCGCCGGGCGATGGAGCGGGCGATCTGGGCAACCTCCAGGCTGTGGGTCAGGCGGGTGCGGTAATGGTCCCCGTCCACCGAGACGAACACCTGCGTCTTGTGCTTCATCCGGCGAAAGGCGGTCGAATGGATGATGCGGTCGCGGTCGCGCTGGAAGGCCGTGCGCCCCGGGCTTTCCTCCTGCGGGTGCAGCCGCCCGCGCGAGCGGGACGGATCGGCGGCATAGGGCGCGAGGCGTTCGCGGGGTGCGTAGACGGACAAGACGCCCCTCCTTCTGGCATCAACGGATCGGACTACTGGCGCTTGAGCGGCTCTATATCCGCAACGTTCCGCCGGATCACGGATTTTATCCCGCTGGCGCCCAGTTTCCCGGCCATGTCGCGCGCCTCGGCGAAGCTGGCGAAAGGCCCGAGCATCAGCCGGTAGACCGGGCTGCCCTTCACCGTCTGCGCCTCGAAATAGGGCGTCCGCCCCGCCAGCAGGTCCGGGGCCCGGGCCGTCGTCTCCCGCCAGGCGGGGTCGAGCCGCCCCGGTTCATGGAGGCTGGCCAGTTGCAGCCAGTAGCTGTTTGCCGGAACGGCTTTCTCCGGGGCCGCCTGTTCCGGGGCCGCCTGTTCCGGGGTTCCTTGCGCTGACACCCTCTGCGCCGGGACCATGCTCTCCGCCACCCGCACCAGCTTGGGCTCCGGCAGCGCGCCCGCCCCCTCGGCAGGCGGCACCGGCACCGGCGCCGGTTGGGGCTCCGCTGCCGGGTCCGCAACGCTGGTCGGCGCCACCTCGAACACGTCGATGCCTGCCTCCGGGCCCGGCCGGTGTTCCGGCTGACGCTCGGCCTGGCGCTCGGTATCGGGGACCGGCACGGCGCGGGCGCCCAGCGCGTCCTGCGGAATGCGGCGGAAGTGGGCGGCAAAGGCCTTGGCGGCGGGCGGCAGGCCCGGCAGGGCGGCGAAATAGGCCCGCTGCGTCTCGGCGAGCACGCCGGGCACGGCGGTGCGGGCAATCTCGAGCGCGGTGTCGGTCTGCCCGGAGAGGGCGTAGATGATCGCCAGCGTCTCGCGCACCGGCTGCTCCATCACCGGGTCGTTCACCTGCGTCTGGAGGATGCGCAGCGCCGCCGGATAGTCCTCCTGCAACGCCAGCGACAGCGCCACCCGCATGGGCAGCGCCCGCTCGCCCGGCGCGAGGGTGACGGCCTGGCTGAAGGCACGCTGGGCCTCCAGATGGGCGCCGAGAAGATCATGGGCGATGCCGCGCTGGGTCCACAGCAGGCCGGGCACCGGATTGGCCGTTGCCGTCTCGGCCCGGGCCAGCACTGCCAGCGCCTCCTGCGGCTGCCGCCGCTCGTTGAGGCTGGCGGCCAGCCACACCTGCGCCGCCATGTCGTCCGGCTGCCGCGCCGCCAGCCGCGCCGCCTCGTCGGGGACGAGCCCTGCCCGTCCGGTGCGCACGGCCAGGCCCACCAGCGCCCGCAGCGCTTCCAGATCGTTCGGGTTTTCGGTCAGCGCCTTCTGGTATAGGCCGAGCGCCCCTTCATTGTCCCCCCGCGCCTCGAGGCGTTTGCCGAGGCTGAGCGAGGTGCCCGCGTCGAGCGTCAGCTCGCCGCGCCGCTTCCCGGCGGCCTGGGCCGGGGCCGCCCCTGCCCCCGCCTGCACGGCGAGCGCAAGCATCAGCGCCGCGCCTGCCAGCCACAGCGGGCGGGAGCGGTGCATGGGGACTCCGTTGAACCTGTCTCTCCGGCGCATGGACTCATCCTTGCCACATCAAGGGGTAAGGGATCCTTAACGCGCCCCTCCGCCCGCCGCCACCCCCGGCGCGGGAGGGCCCGTCCGGGGCCCCTCCCGCCCGGGAGGACAGGCGGCGCCGAAGGCTCAGTCGATATCCTCGACCGCCACCTTCTCGCCGGTGACGCGCTGCGACAGCGCGGCGGCCATGTATTCGTCCAGGTCGCCGTCCAGCACCAGCTGCGGCTGGGTGTTGACCACGCCCGTCCGCAGATCCTTCACCATCTGGTACGGTTGCAGGACGTAGGAGCGGATCTGGTGGCCCCAGCCGATGTCCGTCTTGGCCGCGTTGGTGGCGGCCGCCTCGGCCTCGCGCTTCTGGAGTTCGGCCTCGTAGAGCCGCGCCTTCAGCATCTTCATGGCGGTGGCGCGGTTCTTGTGCTGGGAGCGCTCGTTCTGGCACGCCACCACGATGCCGGTCGGGATGTGCGTGATGCGCACCGCCGAGTCCGTGGTGTTGACGTGCTGACCGCCCGCGCCCGACGACCGGTAGGTATCGATCTTGAGATCCTTCTCGTTGATCTCGATCTCGATGTCGTCGTCGATGGCCGGATACACCCACACGCTGGTGAAGCTGGTGTGCCGGCGGGCGTTGGCGTCATACGGCGAGATGCGCACCAGGCGGTGCACGCCGCTTTCCGTCTTGGCCCAGCCGTAGGCGTTTTCGCCCTTGATGAGCAGGGTGCAGGACTTGATGCCCGCCTGCTCGCCCGGGTGCCGGTCGATCAGCTCCACCTTGAAGCCGCGACGCTCCGCCCAGCGCGTGTACATGCGCTGGAGCATCTCGGCCCAGTCGTTGGACTCGGTGCCGCCCGCGCCCGCGTTGATTTCGAGGTAGCAGTCGGAGGCGTCCGCCTCGCCCGAGAGCAGCGCCGCCACCTTGTCGCGCTCGGCGCGCTTCGCCAGATCCGCCAGCGCGGCGACGGCATCGTCCACCATGCCCTCATCGCCCTCGGCTTCCGCCAGCTCGATCAGGCCAACGGTGTCCTCCAGCTCCCGCTCGATGCTGCGGGTGGCGTTGATGGCCACGTCGAGCCGCTGACGCTCCCGCATCAGCGCCTGAGCCTTCTTGGGATCGTTCCACAGCGCCGGATCTTCCGCCGCCGCGTTCAGCTCATCGAGCCGCCTTAGCGCCCGATCCCAGTCAAAGAAACCTCCTCAGCAGGTCGAGCGCCTGCTTGATTTGTGCCACATGGGCTTCCGCTTCCGCGCGCATGTCTTCCTTGCTTTCCGTAAATGACAGGAAACACCCCTGCCGGGGCAGAGCCGTTGGAAAAGCCAGACCCGGCTTGCAATGTCAATGTCTGAATACGGGCTTCCATATAGACATTCCCGGCGCGGCGGGGGAGACCCCCGCCCCGGTTCCGCCATTCCGGCCTCAGTAAATCCCGCCCATGGTCTCGACGAAGTCGGTGTCGGACTTGACCACCTGCGGCTCGCCGAGCGCGACGAAGCGGCGCGGCTCCAGGCCCGGCTTGAAGGCCTCCCAGATCACGTCCGGCCCGTCGTAGTTGGCGAGCTGGCCGGTCTTGCGGTTGACCCGGACGAAGCGCAGGCCCGGCGGGGCGGTGAACTGCGGCTTGGGCGCGTCCTTCAGCGCCTCCCGGGCGAAGTCCAGCCAGATCGGCGCGGCGACCGTGCCGCCCTGCGCCCAGCCGCCGAGGCTGCTCGGGGTGTCGTAGCCCACGTAGAGGCCCGCCGCCAGATCCGGCGTCATGCCGACAAACCACACGTCCTGCGAGTTGTTGGTGGTGCCGGTCTTGCCCGCGAGCGGCCGCTCCAGCACGCGCAGGCGGCGGGCGGTGCCCCGCTCGATCACGCCCTCCAGCATGTGCACCACCTGATAGGCGGTGCGCGGGTCGATCACCTGCTTGCGCGTGTCCGCCACCTGCGGCATGCCCTCGCCCTGCCAGTCGTTGGCGGCGCAGCTGGGGCATTTGCGGGTGTCGCTGCGGTAGATGGTCTTGCCGTGGCGGTCCTGCACCCGGTCGATGAGGATGGGCTGCATCTGCTTGCCGCCGTTGGCGAGAATGCCATAGGCGGTCACCAGCCGCATCACCGTGGTCTCGCCCGCGCCCAGCGCCATGGCGAGCATGGGGCTCATCTGGTCGGTAATGCCGAGGCGCACGGCCATGTCCGCCACCTTGGGCATGCCGACGCTGTTGGCAAGCCGCACCGTCATCAGGTTGCGGGACTGCTCGAGGCCGGTGCGCAGCGTCTGCGGGCCGGTGCCGCGCCCGGAGAAGTTGCGGAAGCACTTGACGCCGAGCCGGCCGCCCTGATTGACGCAGAAATCCTCGTCCAGCACCACCGAGGCCGGGGTGAAGCCGTTGTCCAGCGCCGCGGCGTAGACGAACGGCTTGAACGCGGAGCCCGGCTGGCGCTTGGCCTGGGTCGCCCGGTTGAACTGGCTGCGGCGGGCGTCGAACCCGCCCACCAGCGCGAGCACGCGGCCCGTCAGCGTGTCCACGGCAACGAACCCGCCCGAGACCAGCGGGATCTGCTGGAGCGTGTAGGTGTCCTTCGTGTCCTTCACCCGGGAGACGGGGATCACGTCGCCCGGCTTCAGCAGGTCGAAGGCGGGCCGCCCGTCGCGGCGGCGGGTGGCGTTGGCGGCGGGCAGGCGGCCGGTCGAGCCGTCCTCGAAGCCGAGGGTGGCGGTGCCGCCCTGCTTCTCCAGCACCACGGCCGCGCGCCAGTCGTCATAGCCCACCGGCACGTTGAGGGCGGAGAGACGCTTCTGCCACCCCTCCCCCAGCGCGATGGTCTCGACCGGCCCGCGCCAGGCCTTGCCGCGCTCGTAGCGCACGAAGCCGTCGCGCATGGCCTTCTCGGCGGCGCGCTGCATGTCGGGGTCGATGGTGGTGTAGACCCAGAGGCCGCCGCCGTAGACCTTGTCCTCGCCGTAGACGTCGATGAGCGTGCGGCGCACCTCTTCGACGAAATACTCGCCCAGCCGGGACGTGGGGCGGGAGCGCACCTGCGCCAGCACGATGTCCTTGGACACCGCCGCGTCGTACTGCGCCCGGGTGATGTAGCCGTTCTCCAGCATCTGGCCGAGCACGTAGTTGCGCCGCTCCAGCGCCATGGCGCGATACTTGGGGCGGCCGTAGAGGCTCGGCCCCTTGGGCAGGGAGGCAAGGAACGCCGCCTCCTCCACCGTCAGCGCCTCCAGCGGCTTGTTGAAGTAGGCGAGCGAGGCCGCGCCCACGCCGTAGGAGTTCCGGCCGAGGAAGATCTGGTTCAGGTAAAGCTCGAGGATGCGCTGCTTGGGCATCGCCTCCTCCAGCCGCTTGGCGAGGATGGCCTCGCGCAGCTTGCGGGTGTAGCTCACCTCGCGGCCGAGCAGCATGGCCTGGGCCAGCTGCTGGGTGATGGTGGACGCGCCAACCAGCCGCTTGTTCTTGCCGATGTTGCGGATGTTGGTGAGCACGGCCCGGACGATGCCCGGATAGTCCAGCCCCTTGTGGGAGTAGAAGGTCTTGTCTTCCGCCGAGATGAAGGCGTGGCGCACCAGCTCGGGGATTTCGTCATACGCGGTGTAGACGCGCCGCTCGCGCTGGAACACGGCGAGGATGGAGCCATCCCCCGCCACCACGGTGGTCGGCAGGTCCGGCTCGTAGGCGCGCAGCGCCTCGACCGAGGGCAGGTCCTGCGAGAGGCTGACATAGCCTCCCCCGGCGGCCACCACGCCCAGCCCGACGAGAGCCGCGCCGCCCAGCAGCCACTTGCGCCGCCGCGACAGGTGCGCAACGCCGCCGAGGCGCTCCCCCATGCGACGGAGGCCCTCGCTCCACCCCTTGCGGGTGCCGGCCTCGCGGTTGCTGTCGCCGTTCCGGCTTTCGTGATCGTTCTGGCCCGGTTCAGCCACGGTGGGCTCCTTGCGCTAACGGCAGCTTTCGGTCAGGGCTGGCCGCCCTGCGTCCGGGAAACTGCGACCTCCCAAAAGGCTTGCTCGCGGCGAGAGCGTTTACGGCGGTTTGCGGGCCGACGCAACCGGCGCGCCACGGCCCGCCAGCGCCGTGAGCTGAAAACGCGCGGGCGCGGATCAAGGTGCTGGGGCCCGGCACGGCACCGCGATCAGGACGCACCCGCCGCCACGGCCGTCTGCACCATGTAGCGCTGGAAGTAGGCCTCGACGGCGGCGCGCACGCCCTTGGCAATGGCGGCCTGGCCCGCCTGCGAGAACAGGTAGCGGGAGTCCGCCTCGTTGGACATGTAGCCGGTCTCCAGCAGCACCGAGGGCACGTCCGGCGCCTTCAGCACCCGGAAGCCGGCGAAGCGGTGGTTGTTGGAGCGGAAGTAGCGGTGCTTGCCCACCTCGCGCACCACGATCCCGGCGAATTCGGCGGAGAGGTTCATGGTCTCGCGCTGCACCAGATCGATCAGGATGTTGGTCACATCCGGGCTTTCCGCGCCCAGATTGATGCCGGCGATGATGTCCGCCTTGTTTTCCTTGGCGGCCAGCCGCTCGGCTTCCTTGTCCGACGCGGTCTCGGAGAGGGTGTAGACGGTCGCGCCGTGCACGTCCGGCCGGGCGATGGAGTCGGCGTGGATCGAGATGAACAGGTTGGCCCCGGCCTCGCGGGCGATTTCCACGCGGCGGCCCAGCGGGATGAAGATGTCGGTGGAGCGGGTGAGCACCGCCTTGACCTTGCCCGAGCGGTCCAGCTCCGCCTTGATCGCCTTGGCGATGGCGAGCGTCACTTCCTTTTCCCACTTGCCCTTGATGACGCTGGGCGCGCCCGGGTCCTGCCCGCCGTGGCCCGCGTCGATCACCACCACCGGCAGCGCCGCCGGAGACACGGGCGCGGCCGGCGCCGGCGCCGGAGCGGGCGCGGGCGCAACAGCAGCGGTCTGGACCGGGGCCGGTGCGGGCGCCGGAGCGGTTGCAGCCGCGCTGGCGGGCTGGGATGCGGCAACCTGCGTCGAAGCGGGTGCGGCGGCGGACGCCACCGCGAGGCGGGTCGCACCCCGGCGCAGCGCGGCGAGGAATGCGTTGCGGTCGGTGCCCGTCACCCGCACGCGCAGGGCGTTGCGGCCCGGCTCGACCGACGGATCAAGCGCGGCAACGGCGTTGGCGCCGAGATCGATGACGAGGCGGGCCAGCTGCGGGCTGTTCTGGGCGAGGCGCACGGCCTGGACCGGCCCACTGCCCGCCGCCCGCTGTGCCGAGGGCACGAGAACGCCCGGAAAGTCGATGACGACGCGCTGGGGCCCGTCCAGATAGAACAGGCGCGGCGCCTCGAACGGCCCGTCGAGGTCCACCGTCACGATCGCGTCCGCCCCTTGCATGGTGGAGGACAGGCCCGTCACCCGCGCGGCCTCGGCCTGCGTACCGCCTCCGGCCAGCACCAGAAGGACCATCGCCGCCAGCAGCGCCCAGGCCGCCCGGATTACGGTCTGCCGCCAGAGAGCAGCCCGCGGCCAGCGGGCGGCCCGCCGGGTCGCGCGCCTCTCGTTCGCCCGGAGGCCGATCATTGCATCCTGTCCTGCTCTCACGCCCGCTCGCCGCCGCCGAATAAAGGAATGTCGCTGCCGAAATTATTCATCGCGTGTCTGGATTTGCTCCGCACATTAATCGGCCGGGCCGCGCTGAACAAGCGCCCAGGCGACAAACCGCATATCTTGAGCGCATCCATGCGCGGAGTTGGGTTGTGGATTGCCTGAATTGGTGTTAGCTGTCCAGATGTTACAGTTTCGGTGTTCAACGCGGTCAGCGTCGTCCTTCCTGCACCCGGCCCCTTTTTCGTGTTTGGGCCGCGCGTATCGCCAGGCTGACGAGACGCTTTGACGACAAGGATAGCAATCGATGGGCCGAGTTTCGGGCGAAAGAGCTGAGGAGAGGATGAAATACCGCCTCCCTTGCGCCGCGCTCCCGAACGCAAGGCCGTTGAACATCCGGCCCCTG
Organism: Pedomonas sp. V897; assembly: GCF_051304405.1. Classification (NCBI taxonomy): domain Bacteria; kingdom Pseudomonadati; phylum Pseudomonadota; class Alphaproteobacteria; order Sphingomonadales; family Pedomonadaceae; genus Pedomonas; species Pedomonas sp. V897. The sequence continues at coordinate 188,479 of NZ_JBPPGG010000002.1, read as the reverse complement.
GAACGATTTGTGCCGAGCCGTCACGACGGCCGGCAGTGGTCTCAGACACACGCAGCCGTTCGCGCCAGGCGCCTTTGCGCGCCCGCCCGGCTGCGCGCATGGAGAAATTTGAATGTCAACTCGCATGTTAATCGACGCCCGCCACCCGGAGGAGACCCGGGTTGCGGTGGTGCGCGGCACACGTATTGAAGAATTTGATTTTGAAGCAGCAACGAAGAAGCAGCTCAAAGGCAATATCTATCTCGCCAAGGTAACCCGGGTAGAACCGTCGCTTCAGGCCGCTTTCGTGGAATACGGCGGCAATCGTCACGGTTTTCTGGCCTTCAGCGAAATTCACCCCGATTACTACCAGATCCCGCATGAGGACCGGGAGGCCCTGCTTGCGGAGGAAGCCGCCGCGTCCCGCATGGACGACGCGGACCAGACCTCCCGCGACGGCGGCGACGACGAAGCCGCCGACGAGACCGGCGAGGTCGTGGCCCGCGAGGGCGGCGAGGTTTCCGAGGTCAACGACAGCGGCGACGACGATCACGAGGACGAGGCCGAGGAAGCCATGCGCCGCCGGCGCACGGCCCTGCGCCGCCGTTACAAGATCCAGGAAGTGATCAAGCGCCGCCAGATCCTTCTGGTCCAGGTCGTGAAGGAAGAGCGCGGCGGCAAGGGCGCGGCGCTCACCACCTACCTGTCGCTGGCGGGCCGCTACTCGGTGCTGATGCCCAACACCACCCACGGCGGGGGCATCTCGCGCAAGATCTCCAGCCAGGCCGACCGTCGCCGCCTCAAGTCCATCATGTCGGAGCTGAAGCTGCCGAAGGGCATGGGCTGCATCATCCGCACGGCGGGCCTCAAGCGCACCAAGACCGAGATCAAGCGCGACTTCGACTATCTCACCCGCCTGTGGGACGAGATCCGCGAGCAGACGCTCAAGTCGGTGGCCCCGGCGCTGATCTACGAGGACAGCAGCCTCATCAAGCGCGCCATCCGCGACATCTACTCGCGCGACGTGGACGAGGTGTGGGTGGAAGGCGAAGCGGGCTACCGCGCCGCCAAGGACTACATGCGCCTGCTCATGCCGAGCCACGCCAAGAAGGTGCATCTCTACCGCGACCGCGTGCCCCTCTTCCACCGCTACCAGGTGGAGGCGCAGCTTGAGGCCATGTACCGGCCGGTCGTGCAGCTGCGCTCCGGCGGCTACATCGTCATCAACCCGACCGAGGCGCTGGTGTCCATCGACATCAACTCCGGCCGGGCGACGAAGGAGCACAACATCGAGGAGACGGCCTACAAGACCAACCTGGAGGCCGCCGAGGAGATCGCCCGCCAGCTGCGCCTGCGCGACATGGCAGGCCTCGTCGTCATCGACTTCATCGACATGGAGGACAAGAACAACATCCGAAATGTCGAGCGTCGCCTGAAGGAGGCGCTGAAGAACGACCGCGCCCGCATCCAGGTGGGCCGCATCTCCAACTTCGGCCTGCTGGAGATGTCGCGCCAGCGCCTGCGCACCGGCGTGCTGGAGGCATCCACCCACGTCTGCCCGCACTGCAACGGCGCGGGCTTCCTGCGGACGGTCCAGTCCTCGTCGCTCCATGTGCTGCGCGCGCTGGAGGAGGAGGCGATCAAGGCCCGCGCGTCGCACCTGCTGCTGTACGTGCCGTCGGAAATCGCCATCTACATCCTCAACCGCAAGCGCGCCGAACTCACCGAGATCGAGAGCCGCTACGGCATCACCATCGAGGTGGAGCCCAAGGCCGACCTCATCGTGCCGAACTATGAGATCGAGCGCTCCGGCCCGCCGCCGGCCATCGCGCCGGTGGAGCTGACGGCCCAGCCCGTCCCCGCCGAGGAGCCGGAGGAAGAGGACAACGTCGCCGACGAGGAAGAGGCCGAGGATACCGTCGAGGAGACCACCGCCAAGGCGGGCGGTCAGACCCGCGAGGCCCGCGAGGCCCGCGAGACCCAGGCCGAGGGTGACGAGGACCGTCAGGGCCGCCGTCGCCGCCGTCGCCGCCGTCGCCGCCGCCATGGCGAGAACGGCGAGAACGGGGCCGAGGCACAAGGCGCGGCCGAGAACGGCGAGACCAATGGCGAGGCCCTCACCGCCGAGGGCGGCGAGGCCGCTGCCGCCGAAGCGGGCGGCGAGACCAATGGCGAGGGCGAACGCCGTCGCCGCCGCCGTCGCCGCCGTCGCGGTGACCGGGGCGAGCGTCCGCAGGCCGTGGCTGGCGAAGGCGCCGAGGCTCCGGCCGTCGGCGAAGCCGCTGCCGTGTCCGAGGCCGTGACCGAAGCGGTCTCCGAGGCCGTCGCCGACACCGCGGGCGAGACCGCCGCGCCGGTTGAAGCCGAGGCTCCGGCCGAGGCCGAGGCCCCGGCGGAAGCGCCCAAGCCCAAGCGCCGCACCCGCCGGACCACCAAGGCCAAGGCGGCCGAGACCGAGGCTCCGGCCGAAACCCCGGCCGAAACCCCGGCTGAAGCTCCGGTTGCGGCGGCTGAACCGGCTCCGGTTGCCGAGGCCCCGGTTGCTGAAACCCCGGCTGCGGAAGCCCCGGCTGCGGAAGCCCCGGCCGAGGAGGCGCCCAAGCCGAAGCGCCGCCGCACCACCAAGGCCAAGACCGCCGAGGCCAAGGCGCCCGAAGCGGAGGCAAGCGCCGAGGAAAAGCCGGCACGGGCCACCCGCACCCGCACGCGCAAGACCGCCAAGGCGGCAGCGCCTGCCGCTCCCGCCGCGCCGGAGGCCGCTCCGTCCGGTGACGAGTCCGGGTCCGAGCCGTCCCCGGAGCCTGCCATAGCGGCAGAGGCTCCCGCACCGGCTCCCGCCGCCGCCAATGAAGGCGCACCGGCCGCCAATGAGGCGACCGAGGCCGCCGCGCCCGCGGAACCGGCGCAGCCCCGCCCGGCCCGCCGCGGCTGGTGGCAGCGCACCTTCAGCGGCAGCTAAGGCAAGCCCGCCCGGGCGGCGCTGACCCCCGGCGGCCTGTAGCTCCGGCCCCGCGTCTCCACACCGAGGCGCGGGGCCGTTCCGTTTTGCGCCCTGCCCCTTTGTTTCCGGCGCGGCCAAGATGCGCCTGACCGTCTGCTCGATTGACGCGCTCCCGGCGGATTGCCACTCTTGCGGCCATGATGAACCTGTCTCTTGTCTGGACCCGGCTTTGGCGCCTCGTGGCGTTGGGAATGGTGGCGTTTCTGGTTCTGGCCAGCCCGGCGCGGGCGCAGTCCCTGCTGCGCGACGCGGAAACCGAGCGCTTCCTCCACGATATCAGCCGCCCCATCTTCGAGGCCGCCGGGCTCGATCCCCGGGCCATCAGCTTCTACCTGGTGGGCGATCCCTCGATTAACGCCTTCGTGGCGGGCGGACAGAACATCTTCATCAACACCGGCCTGATCCTCCAGGCGGACAACGTGAACGAGCTGATCGGCGTCATCGCCCACGAAACCGGCCATATCGCCGGCGGCCACCTGATCCGCCACGACGATGCCGCCGCCAAGGCGGGCAACATCAGCATCCTCAGCCTGCTGGTGGGCGTGGCGGCCATGGCGGCGGGCGGCGGCGACGCGGGCATGGCGGCGATGATGGCGGGCCAGTCGCTGGCGCAGGGCAACTACCTCGCCTACTCCCGCTCGGTGGAAGCCGTCACCGACCAGGCGGGCGCGGAGTTCCTTGAGAAGTCCGGCATTTCCGGCGAGGGGCTCATCAGCTTCTTCCGCAAGCTCCAGGAAATGGAGTTCCGCTACGGCTACACGCAGGATGCCTACATCCGCACCCACCCGCTCACCGGCGACCGTATCGAGAAGCTTCAGGAGCGGGTGTCCGCCTCGCCCCACTACGCCAAGCCGCCCAAGGCCGAGGACCAGACCCGCTTCCTGCGCATCAAGGCCAAGCTGGCGGGCTACATCAACGAGCCGCCCCGCACCTTCCAGCTCTACCCGGAGACGGACACCTCCATGCCCGCCCGGCTGGCCCGGGCCTACGCCTGGCACAAGCTGGCCCACCGCGAGGAGGCGGAGGCGGAAGTGGACGCCCTGCTCGCCCAGAAGCCGGACGATCCCTATTTCCTCGAAATGAAGGGCCAGATCCTGCTGGAATCCGGCAAGGTGGAGGAAGCCATCGTCCCCCTGCGCCGCTCGGTCCAGATCCAGCCCAACGAGCCGCTGATCGCCACCTCGCTCGGCCACGCCCTCGTCGCCATGGAAAACCCGGATCTCGCGCGCGAGGCGGTCACCATCCTGCGCCGTGTCGTCACCCAGGACCCGGAAAATCCCTTCGCCTGGTTCCAGCTGGGCATGGCCTACACCCAGCTGGGCGACGAGGCCCGCGCCGCCCTCGCCTCCGCCGAGCGGCTGAGCCTGCAATACAATGCCAACCCGGCCGAGGTGGCCTACCACGCCCACCGCGCCGTCTCCGGTCTGCCGAAGAACACGCCGGAATGGTTACGGGCGCAAGACATCTTGCTCATCGCGCAAGAAGCGGCCAGAAACGGGCGGGGCAAGGGCCGCCGTCGGGGCTAAACGCTCGCACCCGCGCCCGCATTCAGCAACATTTGTTCGAACTGGTGATCAGCATGAAGCGAATTGGTGTCTCCCTCGTCCTGCTCGTCGCGGCGGGCGCCGGGCTGTTCGCCCTCACCCCCGCGCCCCGCGCCGAATCCGGCGGACGGGTCAAGACCGACTTCACGCCCGCGCAGGAGAAGCAGATCGAGGCGCTGGTCCGCCAGTACATCCTCGACCACCCGGAAATCATCCCGGAAGCGGTCACCGAGCTGCAGCGCCGCGAGGTGGTCAAGGTGCTGAACAGCTACCGCGACCAGATCGAAACCCCCTTCCCCGGCGCGGTGGCAGGCAACCCCAAGGGTGACGTGACGCTCGTCGAGTTCTTCGACTTCCGCTGCCCCTACTGCCGCCGCTCCCACGCGGTCATGAAGGAACTCATCGCCAGCGACCCCAACCTCAAGGTGGTCTACCGCGACCTGCCCATCCTCGACCAGCAGGGCAGCGAGCCCCTGTCCCGCCGCGCCGCCCTCATGGCCCTCGCCGCCGCCCGCCAGGGCCGCTACCTCGAGATGCACGACGCCATCTTCAGCGTCGAAGGCCGCGTCACCCAGGAAAAACTGGTGGCCGCCGCCCGCAAGGCCGGCGTCAACGAGAAACGCCTCGCCACCGACATGAACGACCCCAGCCTCGAACAGGAGCTGAACAAGAACCTCCAGCTCGGCGGCACCCTCGGCCTCTCCGGTACCCCCACCTACATCATCGGCGACCAGATCATCTCCGGCGCCGTCAGCATCGACGACCTCCGGGACGCCATCGCCAAAACCCGCTCCTCCCGCACCGGCACCCAGACCGGGGAGTGAGGTATTTCATTTGTTGAGTGATGCAGGAGGGACTTGTCCCTCCCGTTTGCGAAGGCAAACGAACAAAAGATGCAGAAGGGTCGCGGACCCTCCCGTTTGCGGAGGCTAACAAACAAAAGATGCAGGAGGGTCTTAACCCTCCTGCACCTCCCTTGAATTACCGGGCCGCGCCCTTCAACAGGGTCACGCACCCTCCGCAAGCCGATTTACCGCTGTCCGGCACGTCCAGTTCGTTCATTGATCCGGCCGCGCCCTTCCGAAACGTCACATGCCTTCCGTGAAGCGATTCATCACCGCCCGGCCCTTTCAGCCTGCACGTTGATCCGGCCGCGCCCTTCAGAAACCGCTCGCCCATCCGCAAGCGAAGTCGTTGCCAGCCCGCAACGCCACACCGTGCCTTTGATTGGTCCCCCTGCCAGGTGATTTCCCGTCAGACGCCAGGTTCGCCGCGCCAAACGAACCTGAACCACCCGGCCCCGGAAAACCCTGTCATCCCCCGGAAAACCCATTGGATCTCCGCACCCTTCAGACACCGAACCCGTCGCCCACCCCACGGCAGACATTCTAAGGCCCCCACACGCGCCGCCCCTCAGCCCCGTTCGCACCCCCTTCTCCCCATCCACCCTCGGAGACACACCAACCGCCCCCCTTCTGGCAAAGTGTCATAAGTGACACTGAAAGGACCGAGCCCCGCCGAGACAGCACAGAACTAGCCGAAAACCGGGACAGTTCGGCTCTCCCCGGAAAGGTTGGGTAAGCTCTCGGTGGTTCGGAGAGGCGCGGGACCAATCGGGCGAAGTCAGCGTTGGCAGGGCCCAGCGCGTCAGCGCATCACCCCGACCACGGCCACCATCCCGGCGGCCCCTCTTTATCCGTTGAATGATTTTAAGGTGCGTTTGCGCTAGTTGCCCGAAGCCAGAAAACGCCGCCGCCTGCCGGACATCACCCCCTGGCACCGCCAACAGACACCACGGCCAGACGCCGCCCCCTGACACACCCCCTGAACACCACCAGCCGACACCGCTGGCTGACATTACCGCCTGCGCCCCACCGCTTGCCCCCTTTTGGCTGACACTACCGTCCGGCGCTCGCTGGCAGACGCCCACCCGTGACCCTCACCTGCTGACATCACCCCTTGCCTCCCTATCGGCTGATACCACTGCCCGACGCTCTCTCGCAGACTTCCCCGCGTACCCCCCACCGGCTGACACCAGAACCTGACCCTCACCGCTGACACACCTGTTGACACCCACCGGCGGACACCCCCTGGCGCCCCGGCGCCTGGCAGCAAAAGCCCCGCGCTCCCCGATCTCCCGAAAAGAGCGCCTCCCCTGCCCCCTCGCACCCTGCCCCTCCCACGACAGGCCGCCCCCTTCGACAAAGTGTCATAAGTGACACTAAAAGGCCCGAGCCCCGCCGAAACAGCGCAGGGTCATGGGAGGAGCGGATACCGTTCGGCCTCCCCTCACAGCCAGGATCGCTCGGGAAGAGCGGGACCAAGCCTGCGTCCGTGGGGAGACCACCAGCCAGGGCATCCCCCGCCCGGCCCCCTCATCGCCATGTTGAATGATTTTAAGGAGCACGCTCGGCCCGGATCAGGCGCGGCCCAATCCTCCCGATCCCTCTCATCCGCTGAATGATTTTAAGGAGCACGCGCGGCCCGGATCAGGCGCGGCCCGGATCAGGCGCGGCCCAATCCCCCCGATCCCTCTCATCCGCTGAAAGATTTCAAGGAGCGTATTCGGGTCACATCAGGCGCGGCCCAGGAATGCCCCCTGTGACTCAGGCCCTGTCCAGCTTGCCCCATAACAAAAACGCCGTGGCTCCAGCGGGCACCGGAACCACGGCCGTTTGAAACGAATGGGAGGTGCAGGAGGGGTAAGCCCCTCCTGCATTTTTCGTTTGTTTACCTCCGCAAACGCTGCGTAACCCTGATAAAATTCAATATCTTGAAACCAAAACCTCAAACCCGGCGTCAGATCAGCCCGGCCAGCGGCGAGGACGGATCGGCGTAGCGTTTCTTCGGCATCCGGCCGGCGAGGTAGGCGAGGCGTCCGGCCTCGACCGCCAGTTTCATGGCGCGGGCCATGGCGACGGGGTTTTTGGCTTCGGCGATGGCGGTGTTCATGAGCACGGCGTCGCAGCCCAGTTCCATGGCGACGGCGGCGTCGGAGGCGGTGCCGACGCCTGCGTCGACGAGCACCGGCAGTTTGGAGCCTTCGATCATCAGGCGGATCATCACCGGGTTCTGGAGGCCGAGGCCGGAGCCGATGGGGGCGCCGAGCGGCATGATGGCGCAGGCGCCGGCGTCGGCGAGGCGTTTGGCCATGATGGGGTCGTCCGAGCAGTAGACCATCACGTCGAAGCCGTCCCTGGCCAGCACTTCGGTGGCGCGCAGGGTTTCCACCATGTCCGGGTAGAGGGTTTTCTGCTCGCCCAGCACTTCCAGCTTCACCAGGTTCCAGCCGCCGGCCTCGCGGGCGAGGCGCAGGGTGCGGATGGCGTCCTCGGCGGTGTAGCAGCCGGCGGTGTTGGGCAGGTAGGTGTACTTCTTCGGGTCGAGGAAGTCGGTGAGCATGGGCTGGTTGCGGTCGGAGACGTTCACGCGCCGCACGGCGACGGTGACCATTTCCGCGCCGGCGGCCTCGACGGCCCGGGCGGTTTCCTCGAAGTCCCTGTATTTGCCGGTGCCGACGATGAGGCGGGAGCGGAAGGTCCGGCCCGCCACGGTCCAGGTATCGTCAGCCGTCTCGGGGGCTTTCTCAGGGGTTGCAGTCACGCTGTGGTCTCCTCCGCCTACGAAGTGAACGATTTCCAGCCTGTCGCCGTCGGCAAGCCGGGTGGCGTCGTAGGCTGATTTGGGCACGATTTCCAGATTCCGTTCCACCGCGACCTTGCCGGGCTCCAGCCCCAGCGTTCCCAGAAGGTCGGCAACGGTGGGCTCGCCCTCCAGCCGTTTCGTTTCGCCGTTCAGCAGGATCTGGATCATTGTTTGGACTCGACTGCTTTACCTGAGGAAGACATGGCCATTATAAGAGCCGCTTCGCTTCGCGGCCGACCGGCGGAACGAAGCCCGGCCAGTGCCGGACTTTGCCGCGCGGCCGCGGGGCGAGTGCGCCTCTGTGGAGCAACGTGAGAGAAGCCCTCGCCGGGCCCGCTCTTCTTCTCTATAGAGGGTTGACGGCAACAGTGGAAAGACAAGACTGCATGGTCGAGAGCCACACCCGGCGGGTGCTTGTTCTGAACGGTCCCAATCTCAACCTGCTCGGCACCCGCGAACCCGGCGTCTACGGCTCGGCGACGCTGGCCGACATCCAGGCGATGGTGGAGAAGCGTGCCGCAGAACTGGGCCTTTCGGTGATTTTCCGGCAATCGAACCATGAGGGCCAGCTCATCGACTGGCTGCACGAGGCTCGGGAGACCTGCACGGGTGTGATCTTCAACCCGGGTGCCTACACGCATACCTCCGTTGCGCTGTACGACGCCATCAAGGCCATTGCCTTGCCGGTCATTGAGGTGCATTTGTCGAACCCACACGCACGCGAGCCGTTCCGTCACCGGTCGTTTGTCTCACCGGTGGCGAAGGGCGTTATCCAGGGATTCGGACCACTCGGATACATCTTGGCGCTTGAAGCGGCCGCGCAATTCTGATTCAGTCCGCGACAAATTCAGGGGAATAGGATGCCCGGAAAGGGAGCTGCAACGATTATGCAGGTTGATAAAGGTTTGGTTCGCGAGCTCGCGGAACTCTTGAAGGAAACCGATCTCACCGAGATCGAGGTGGTTGATGGCGAACGCCGCGTGCGCGTGGCCCGTCAGTTCCCCGCCCAGAATGCGGTCGTGACCGCGCCTGCGCCGGTTCAGGTGTCGGCGCCTGCGGCGGCGCCCGCTGCGGCTGCGGCGCCGGCTGCTGCGGCTGCGCCCGCCGAGGCGGACCTCTCCAAGCACCCGGGCGTTGTGACCTCGCCGATGGTCGGCACCGCCTACATGGCGCCCGAGCCCGGCAAGCCGCCGTTCGTGACGGTTGGCGCGCAGGTGAAGGAGGGCCAGACCCTGCTCATCATCGAGGCGATGAAGGTGATGAACCCGATCACCGCGCCGCGCGCCGGCACCGTGACCCGGATTATGGTCAGCAACGAGCAGCCGGTCGAATTCGGCGAGCCGCTGCTGATCATTGAATGAGCACAACTGAACCGAGAGTGACCCGGACCTGCCGTCCGGCCGTGCGCCCCGCTCCCACGCGGGCGGGCCGCGGTTGCGGCAGGCCCGTTTTGCTCCTGCGGGCTGGTCTTTCTGCCAGCGCGTCCCGCTCTCCGGCGTCCGGTTGCGCTGATTCCTGAAGGAAAGCCGCCATCCCGAAAGGTTTGAGGCATGTTTGAAAAAGTACTCATCGCCAATCGCGGCGAAATCGCCCTCCGCATTCATCGCGCATGCCGGGAAATGGGCATCAAGACCGTCGCGGTGCACTCCACGGCCGATGCCGACGCGATGCACGTGCGGCTGGCCGACGAGGCGGTGTGCATCGGGCCGCCCTCTCCGGCCCAGTCCTACCTGAACATTCCGGCGATCATCGCGGCGGCGGAGATCACCCACGCCGACGCCATTCACCCCGGCTACGGCTTCCTCTCCGAGAACGCCAAGTTCGCCGAGATCGTGCTGGAGCATGGCCTGACCTGGATCGGCCCGTCGCCCGAGCACATCCAGCTCATGGGCGACAAGGTGATGGCGAAGAAGACCGCCGCCGAGCTGGGCCTGCCGCTGGTGCCGGGCTCGCCGGGGCCGCTGTCGAGCTTCGAGGAAGCCCGGGAGATCGCCGCCCAGATCGGCTACCCCGTGCTCATCAAGGCCGCCTCGGGCGGCGGCGGACGCGGCATGAAGGTGGTGCAGTCCGAGGACGAGCTGGAAAGCCTGATGAGCCAGGCCAAGGCGGAGGCCAAGGCCGCGTTCGGTGACGACACGGTGTACATGGAGAAGTACCTCTCCAACCCGCGTCACATCGAGTTCCAGGTGCTGGGCGACACCCACGGCAACGCCATTCACCTGGGCGAGCGTGACTGCTCGCTCCAGCGCCGTCACCAGAAGGTGCTGGAGGAGGCCCCCTCGCCCGCGCTCAGCGCCCGCCAGCGGGCGGAAATGGGCGAGATCGTCCGCTCGGCCATCGAGAAGATGGGCTATGTGGGCGCGGGCACGATGGAATTCCTCTATGAGGACGAGAAGTTCTATTTCATCGAAATGAACACCCGTCTTCAGGTGGAGCACCCGGTCACCGAGATGATCTCGGGCCTGGATCTGGTGCGGGAGCAGATCCGCGTGGCGGCGGGCCTGCCGCTCTCCGTCACCCAGAAGGACGTGCGCCTCGAGGGCCACGCCATCGAGTGCCGCATCAACGCCGAGGACCCGCGCACCTTCACCCCCGCACCGGGGGAGGTGACGGACTACCACGCGCCGGGCGGCCTGCATGTGCGCGTCGACAGCGCCCTCTACGACGGCTACCGCATCCCGCCGTACTACGATTCGATGATCGCCAAGCTCATCGTCTACGGCCAGAACCGCAATGACGCGCTGATGCGTCTGAAGCGGGCGCTCGAGGAGTATGTGATCATCGGTCCCAAGACCACGATCCCGCTCCACCAGGCGCTGATCGAGAACCCGGACTTCCTGAACGGGGACTACTCGATCAAGTGGCTGGAGAAGTGGCTGTCCGAGCAGCCGTAAGGCTGCCTGCGCTGCGGAAAATCAGGGCCGTCGCTCTTCCCGAGCGGCGGCCCTTTCCGTTGGGGCCGGAAAAACGGAGAACTGGCGGAAATCCGCACCCCCTGTGCTATATTGGGCCCTATGCACGCGCCTCCGAACATGACGCTGACGCCTGCCCTCCTCATCCGCGCCTATGCGGCGGGGGTGTTCCCCATGGCCGAGCAGCGGGACAGCGACGAGGTGTTCTGGGTCGAGCCGCGGCGGCGGGGCATCCTGCCGCTGGACGGCCTCCACGTACCCCGCTCGCTGGCCAAGGTGGTGCGGCAGGACCGGTTCACCGTCACCGCCAACCGCTGCTTCCGCGACGTGATGCTGGCCTGCGCCGAGCCCCGACCGGGCCGGGAGCAGACCTGGATCAACGACAGCATCCTGGAAGCCTACACCGCCCTCCATCACAAGGGCTTTGCCCATTCCATCGAATGCTGGCGCGAGGGCCGGCTGGCGGGCGGCCTCTATGGCGTCTCGCTGGGGGCGGCCTTCTTCGGGGAGAGCATGTTCAGCCGCATGACGGACGCCTCCAAGGTGGCGCTGGTGCATCTGGTGGCGCGGCTGAAGGTGGGCGGCTTCCGTCTGCTCGACACCCAGTTCCTCACCGCCCATCTGGCCCGGTTCGGCACCATCGAGATCAGCCGCATCGAATACCGCCACCGCCTGCGCGCCGCGCTGGAGGCGGAAGGGGATTTCTTCGCTATCGACAGCCTTGCCGAGGCGCACGCGGCCGGTGAGACCGCGTCCGGGCGCTATTCCGCCCCGCCCTCCGGCCCGGAGGAGGCAGCAGGCGCAGCGGGCGCGGAGGGCGTCAGCACCACCGTCTCGTCGCCCCTCTCGGGGAAGCTCATCTTGCAGCTTCTGAACAGCACGTTGTAGGCCGGGTGGTCGAACGGATGGAGCGCAGGCGCGCGGGCGAACATCCAGCCTGAATAGACCCGCTTCACCGTGCCCTGGAGGGTCTGCTCATCCACCTGCAGGAAGGCCGCCGCCTCGGGGCGCTCCCACGGCGGGCTCGCCTCGCAGCTGCGCACATGGATCGTCAGCCGCCCATGGCGGATCACCGCGCCGGGATTGACCTCGAAGGTCTGGGTCGTGCCGGTGAACTTGTCGAGAACCACCAGAGTTGCCACCCGCTCGGCCACCGGTGTCGGCAGCTGGTCGGAGGCGGGAGGCGGCGTCTGCGCCGTCTCCGAATTCTGGGCCTGTGCTCTGCCCTGGGACTGGGCCCCGCTCTGGGCCAGCGCGCCGCTGGCGGCCAGCGCGAGTCCGAGCCCGAACAACGCCGTCGCGACGGCGGCAGCGGCGGGCCGGGTGGCCACCGGGCCTTACTCCGCGGACGGGGACGGCGACGGTTCGGACTCGTCCGACGCGTTGCCGCCGCTGCCCGCGCTGTAGATCGCGCGGCCGATCAGGCCCATCAGGTCCACCGAGCCCTGCGTCTGCTCGATCTCGTCGCCCGGCTGCAGCGTGTCCATGTCGCCGCCCGGGGACAGCTCGATGTAGCTGCCGCCCAGAATGCCTTCGGAGGCGATCTTGGCGATGGTGTCCACCGGCAGCTTCACGTCGTCCTTCACGGTGAAGGTCACCCTGGCCTGGAAGGTCTGCGGGTCCAGCTCCTGCCGGGTCACGGTGCCCACCTTGATGCCGGAGATCCGCACGTCCGTGCCCACGTTGACGCCCACCGCGCTCGGGAAGCGCGCCACCAGCGGATAGCCGCTGCTGGCCCGGCCGATGGCCGTGTTGCTGTAGGCATAAACCAGAAACAGGGCGGCGACGGCCAGCACCACCGCGCCGATCAGGGCTTCTACCAGGCTTTCCTTGAGCTGCATTCGGCTCGGCTCCCGTTCAGGCAGGCCCCCCGTGGGGCCGGACCAGGTTTATTCAGGCCGCCAGGCTTCGTAGTCGCCCGTGGCGGGCGGACGCACGCCGCCGGCCTGCAACGCACCCGGAGGCGCATAGGCGGCGGGGGTGCCGGTGAGATTCGGCTCCTTCGGCTTCTCCCAGGGCTTCACCACCGGCGGCTTCTCGGTCGGCGGGGCGTCCACGGTGTAGTGCAGCCAGGCATGCCACTCGGGCGGCACGCGGCTCGCTTCCACGTCGCCATTGTAGATCACCCAGCGCCGGCGGCCGTCCCGCTCGCGATAATACTGGTTGCCCTGGTCGTCCTGGCCCACCAGTTCGCCCCGGCGCTTCGTGAACAGCCACGTCCCCCAGGTCTGGTTGTTCCACCAGGTGAAAGTCCGCGCTAACAGGCCCATTGCATCCTCGGCACTTCACAAAATCCTTGCAGGCGGCTTTAGCGGCATCTTGCCGCCTCTGTCCAGTCCGGCGGCAACTCTTCGGCCAGAAGATCGGTCAGATCGGGCACATTGGCAACGCCCGTCTCCCCATCGCCCCCCTCGCCCCCCGCGTCGGCGCGCGGCACCACCCGGATGGGAACCCCGGTGAAACGCCGCAGCGTCGCCACCGTCTCCGCCGTCGGCACGCCCGCGCCCGCGCTCTCGCTGAGCACCACTGCCCGCACCCGCACACCCCGCGCCGCCAGCGCCTGCAGCGCCGTCAGCGTGTGGCTGAGAGTGCCCAGATAGGTGCCCGCCACCAGCACGGCGGGAAACCCCAGATCCGCCATCCAGTCGAGCACCGTGTGGGTGTCATCCAACGGCACCATGACGCCGCCCACACCCTCCACCAGCACCGGCCCCTCGTGGCGGGCGGCGGTCTCCTCGCAGAAGGCCACCATCTCGCCATAGGGCAGCACCCGCCCCTCCTGCCGCGCCGCCATGTCCGGCGAGAGCGGCGCCGCAAACCGCCACGGGCTGATGGTGGCAACGGCCTCGGGCGTTACCGCCTCGCCCATGGCCGCCAGCAGCCGGGCCGGGTCCGACTCCGCCAGCGCCGCCGCGTCATAGCCGCTCAGCACCGGCTTGAGCCCCAGCGGATTGAGCCCCCGCAACCGCAACTGACGCAGCATCAGCGCCGTGACGTGCGTCTTGCCAATGTCGGTGCCGGTCGCAGTGACGAACAGGCGGCTCATGGGGATCCTCGTCCGTTTTGAGTCTGGATAGTTATAGGGACGTTATTGGTTTTGCAGGAGGGTCTCGGACCCTCCTGCACCTCCCTTACTTTTTTATCGGGACGCGCGCGTGATGACAGGCGTGGCCCGAAAAAAATCGGGAGGTTGCCAAGAGGGGCAAGCCCCTCCTGCAACAAAACCCCCTAACCATTTGAAAAAATTACCCTTCCATCAACCGCTTCAGCGTTTCCGCCAGCCGTTCCACGTCCTCCTCCCGGTGCCGGGCGGTGAAGGTGAAGCGCAGCCGTGCCGTGCCGCGCGGCACGGTGGGCGGGCGGATGGCGGCAACGAGGAAGCCTTCCGCTTCCAGTGCGGCGCTGAGGGCGAGGGCCCGGCTTGCGTCGCCCACGATCACCGGCACGATGGGGCTTTGCGGTGCGGGCAGTTGCATCTGCCAGGCGAACAGGCGCGCCAGGTCCAGCGGGCGCTGGCAGTATCCGGGCTCGCTTTCGATGATGTCGAGCGCGGCGATGGCCGCTGCCACGCTGGCGGGCGGCAGGCCGGTCGAGAACACGAAGGTGCGGGCCCGGGTGCGCATCAGGTCCACCACCGGTTTGGAGGCGCACAGGTAGCCGCCGTAGCCGCCGATGGCCTTGGAGAGGGTGCCCATCTGGAGCGGCACGTCCACCTTGTCCCCGAAGGCGAAACTGGAGCCGCGCCCGCCGCCCACCACGCCGATGCCGTGGGCGTCGTCGGTGAACAGCCAGGCGTCGTGGCGGGCGCACAGGGCCGCCATTTCGGGCAGCGGCGGCAGGTCTCCGTCCATGGAGAAGACGCCGTCCGTCACCACCAGGCAGTGGGGGTGGCTGGCCCGGTGCGTCTCCAGCAGTTCGGCCAGGTGCGCCATGTCGTTGTGGCGGAAGGTGAGTGTTCTGGCGCCGGCGAGGCGCGCGCCGGAGAGCAGGCAGGCGTGGCTCAGCGCGTCGGTGAGGATCAGGTCGTCCGCGCCCATCAGCGCCGGGAGGATGCCCGCGTTGGCGAGGTAGCCCGAGCCGAAGACGATGCAGTCCTCCGTCCCCTTGAGCCGGGCGAGGCGCGCTTCGAGTTCGGCGAACAGCGGATGGTCACCGGTCACGAGCCGCGACGCGCCCGCCCCCGCGCCGTAGCGCCGGGTGGCCTCCACCGCCGCCTCGATCACGCGGGGGTCGAGGCTGAGGTTGAGGTAGTCGTTGCAGCTGAAGGAGAGCAGGCGGCGGCCGTCCCGCACCACCACCGCTTCCGGCAGGCGGTCGCTGGGGCGCAGGCGGCGGCGCAGATGCAGCTTCTCCAGCGCCTTGAGCTTCGTCTCAGCCATTACGTTCAGGCTGTTCATATCATTCGCCTTTTCCGAATCGGGCCGACCACTCGCCCGCCACCGTGACCAGCGCCTTGGTCAGCTGGCGCAGGTCGTCCGCGCCGATGGTCAGGGGCGGCGTGGTGTAGAGAATGTTGCCGAACGGGCGCAGCCACACCCCCAGGTCGAGGAACCGCTGTTTCAGCCAGGCGGGGTCGCCAAGGCGGGTCAGTTCGATGACGCCGATGCCGCCCAGCACCCGCACGTCGACGACGCCCGGCAGGGCGCGGGCGGGCTCCAGGTCGGCCGCCAGTTGCGCGCCGATGGCCCGCGCCTGGCCGATCCGGTCCTCGCTCTCGAACAGGTCGAGCGAGGCGTTGGCCGCGGCGCAGGCGAGCGCGTTGCCCATGTAGGTGGGACCGTGCATCAGCGCCCGGGCGGGGTCGTCGTCCCAGAAGGCCTCGAACACCTTGCGGGAGGCCACCGTTGCCGCCAGCGGCAGGGTACCGCCGGTCAGGGCCTTGGAGAGGGTGAGGATATCCGGCACCACGTCTGCCGCCGCGCAGGCGAACAGGTCGAGGCCGGTGCGGGCGAAGCCCACGAAGATCTCGTCGAAGATGAGCAGCGCGCCGTGGCGGTCGCACATCGTCCGCAGCCGGCGCAGCGTTTCGGCGTCATGGAACTTCATGCCGCCCGCGCCCTGCACCAGCGGCTCCACGATCACCGCCGCGATCTCGTGGCCGTGCGCCGCCAGCAGCGCCGCCAGCCGCGCTTCCGAGTCCGCATCCACCGGCAGGTCGGCGATCACCTGCTCCGGCACCACGCCACGGAACAGGGCGTGCATCCCCTCGTCCGGGTCGCACACGCTCATCGTCATGAAGGTGTCGCCATGGTAGCCCTTGGCAAAGCTGAGAAACCGGGTGCGCCGCTCGCCCCGGTTCAGCCAGTACTGCACCGCCATCTTGAGGGCGATCTCCACCGACACCGAGCCCGATTCGCTGAAGAACACGTGGTCGAGGTCGCCGGGCAGCAGCCGCGCCAGCCGGGCGGCGAGCCGGGCCGCCTGTTCGTGCACCAGCCCGCCCAGCATCACGTGAGGCAGCGTCTCGAGCTGGCGCTTCACCGCCTGTTCGATATGGGGGTGGCGGTAGCCGTGCGCGGCGGTCCACCAGGAGGCGACGCCGTCCACCACCGCGCGGCCGTCGCCGAGGCGCAGGCGCACGCCTTCGGCGGAGACCACCGGCAGCGGCCGGGGTGCGGTTTTCATCTGGGTATAGGGCAGCCAGAGGTGGCGCTGCCCCTCCTCCAGCCAGGCAAGATGCTCCCCTGCCGTCCCGGTCATGCCGCCGCTCCTTCCCCTCAATTCACGGCCCCGACGCCGCCGGTCCGTGCCACGGTTCCGGCCGGGGGGATAAAGCACGTTCGCGCCGGCGGGACAATTGCGGCGGCGCGGGCGGGCTCCCGTGCCGGCCGCCTGGCGGCGCGGGCGGGCTCCCCTGCCGGCCGCCTGGCGGCGCGGGCGGACTGGGGCGCAATCGCGCGCCTTCCCTGGCCCTCGAAAGTTTTTTCTTATTTTACGCCCTGTTAAGGGACTCTCTGCCATAGTCATGCTTGAGAGAGAAAATGGCCAGATTGCCGCTTGGCGAAAGTGGCCCTCTCTCTGGGTGCAATGGTTATGGGCTGAGGCAGCGTGTCGGCAATTAAACCAGCGTTGACGCCAGCAAATGGTAAACCGTTCGAGTCGGCAGCTCAGGCCCTGAGTGCGTGCTTTACGGAAGTTCAGCCCCTTCTCGACGCCCTGCCGGTTGGCATCCAGCTTTACCAGCGCAACGCGGACGGGCAGATCATCTGCCATCTCACCAACGCCACCTACGAGCGCATGTTCGACCTGCGCCGCCATGCGGTGCTCGGGCTGGAGGCGGAGACGATTCTGGGCCGGGGCGGCGATGGTTCGCTGGTGGCGCAGCAGCTGCGCGCCTGTTTCGAGTCCGGCGAGGTCATGACGCTGGACTGGCAGTACCGGGAAGCCCCGCACGACCGCCATTTCGTCATCGAGTTTCATCCCATCGCCGCGCAGGACGGACGGATCACGCAGGTGGTGGCCTCCTTCACCGACCGCACCCGCGAGAAGGCGGCCGACCGCCAGCGCCAGCATCTGGAGACTCACGACAGCCTCACCGGCCTGCCCAACCGCGTGCTCTTTGCCGACGAGGTGGAGCGTGCCGTCACCGCCATCCGGCAGGCGCCGGGCAAGGAGACCGCCCTCCTCATCATCAACGTGGACCGCTTCAAGCTCATCAACGAGAGCATGGGCCATGTGTCGGGCGATGAACTGCTGATCGCCATCGGGCGGCGGCTGATGTCCTGCACGCCGCCGGGCAATCTGGTGGCGCGCCTTGCCAGCGACGAGTTCGCCATCCTGATGCGGGAGATCGACAATCTCTCCGAGGCGCTGGCGGTGGCCGCGCGCATCCAGAGCGAAATGAGCACGATGTTCGTGGTCTCCAATCAGGAGCTGTTCACCAGCATCAGCATCGGCATTGCCACCACCCGGGCCTCGGGCTGCGACGCGGACACCCTGCTGCGCGATGCGGACTTCGCCATGCATCAGGCCAAGTCGCGCGGCGGCGCGCACACGGAGGTGTACCACGACGGCCTGCACCGCCGCGCCCGCAACCTGTTCCAGTTGGAGAACGACCTCCGCAAGGCGGTGGACCGGGAGGAGCTGGAGCTGCACTACCAGCCGCTCATCGACCTCCAGACCGGGGCGCTCATGGGCTTCGAGGCGCTGGCCCGCTGGAACCACCGCGAGCGCGGCTATGTCTCCCCGGCGGAGTTCATCCCGCTGGCGGAGGAGACCGGGCTCATCATTCCCGTTGGCCGCTGGGCCCTTGCCGAGGCCTGCCGCCAGCTCAGCGAATGGCGCGCCCAGTTCGGCCCGGCCGCCGACCACCTGACCATGGGCGTCAACGTCTCGGGCATCCAGTTCGCCCGGGACAACCTGGCCAAGGTGGTAACGGATGCCCTCGCCCGCTCCGGCCTGCCCGGCGACCGGCTGAAGCTGGAGATCACCGAGAGCGCCCTCGTCGAGAACCCGGACCTGGCCAACCAGGTGCTGCGCCAACTTAAGGCGCTGAACATCCGCCTGGCGCTGGACGACTTCGGCACCGGCTACTCGTCCCTCAGCTATCTCCAGCGCTTCCCCATCGACGTGCTGAAGATCGACCGGTCCTTCATCACCGACATGCTGGCGGTGCGGGACAACTACAAGATCGTCAACGTCATCCTCGCCCTCGCCCGGAACCTGGGCAAGGAAACGGTGGCGGAGGGCATCGAGACCATGGAACTGGCCGACACCCTGCGCGCGCTCGGCTGCCAGCAGGGGCAAGGCTTCCTTTACGCCCGCGGCCTGTCGGCAACCGAGAGCACCGATTTCATGCGCTCCGCCCTGACCGGCCGGAGCCACTGATCGCCCATCGCCCGCCGGCCCGTCGCCCGCCAAACGTCCGCCACCCGTCCCGGTCCGGCCTGTCACACCGCCACAAGGCCCCTCTCCCCGAAGGCCGCATCCCCGGCCTCCGCCACCTCGAAATCCAGCACCACGCGCAGCTGCCCCTCGAGGCCGACCAGCCGGCACGCCACCGGCCTGCCGCCGGGCCCGCGCAGGGCCACGAACACGCCGTTCTGGCGCAGCGTCCGGGCGACCCGCTCCAGCCGCCCGCGCTCCTCCATGTCCTTCAGCACCAGGGATGACGAGAACAACCGTGTCGCCCAGCCCTGCTGCGGCACGGGCATGTCCGGTTCCGGCAAATCGCCTGCGACATCCTGCCAGGTGAGCCTCATGTGCGTCCTCCTTCTTGGAAGCCACAGCCACCCCCTGCGGGCGCACCGCACCAGGCCGGCGCCGGGCAGCTCTGGATGACCGTCGAATGATTAATTCGCAATTATTATGCCGATCAAAATAGAACGCCCGCTTTTGGCGCAATAAAGCGGATTTAAATACACGTGATTCACGAAAATCCCAACTATGCCGCGAGTCCGTCACAGTTGTGATCAACCATCCATTGTCACCCATTTGAATTTTTCTGCAATATTTCTCATCCCTGACTCTAATATATTCTAATCTTCTGTTGCCATTATTCGACAGATCGTCCCTGCCCCGCGCCACCCGGAGGCCCGCCAGCACGAGCCCGGCCAGAGCCAGCCCGATGAGAGCCAGCCCGGCCAGAGCCAGCCCGATGAGCGCGAGCGCGGCCGCCGCCACGGCTCAGGCCCCGGCGGCGAGCTGATGCAGGGCGATCCGCACCCGCTGGACATTGGCCGGAGTCAGGCAGCGCCCCCGCCGCAGGTCGAACACCAGCCGCGGGTCGCCCATCACCGTGCGGCCGAACCGCGAGGGCGCGATCCCCGTCTCCCGCAGGACGCTTTCGATTTCCGCCAGGATCGGTGTTGCCATGAGTTTTCCTATCTTCTTATGGTTATCATAGGTTTTTTCCTACTATGGAATATTCCTGTTGTTGTCTAGGGCAAATCCTATATTCATAGGGAAGGGCAAGCGCCTCGGGCGGCGCAGCGCCGCTGCACGAGGCCCGCGCCCCTCTGCCGCCTGGCGCATGGCAACAAGGGGTCGAGACGATGGAGAGTGAATCCGTACGACAGACGCTGGATCGCCTGATCCAGGAACGGGGAGACGACTACGCGTCCCTGTCGCGGATGCTGGGCCGCAATCCCACCTACATTCAGCAGTTCATCAAGCGCGGCGTTCCCCGCAAGCTGGCGGAGGATGACCGGCGGCGGCTGGCGGCCCACTTCGGCGTGTCGGAGCAGGAGCTGGGCGGCCCTCCGGGTCCGATCGGGCGCGCGGTGCACAACGAGCCGCAGCTGGTGAGCGATTCGCGGGACTATGTGCTGGTGCCGCACCTGACGCCGGACGGCAAGGTTCTGCCCACCGAAGCCTCCCCGGCCAGCGGGCCGGAGAGCGCCCTCGCCTTCCAGGCGCAGTGGGCACGCTCCATCGCCTCGGGCGGGGTCGAGGCCCTGTCGGTGCTGCGGGTGGACGGGGATTCCATGTACCCCACCCTGGCGGAGGGGGATCACATTCTGGTGGATACGGCCGACCGGCGTCTGCGCGATGGCGTGTTCGTGGTGCGGACGGACGAGTCCATCCTCATTCGCCGCCTCTCGGTCAATCCCACCACCAAGCGGGTCCGGGCCAGCTGCGACAACCCGAATTATTCCTCGTGGGAGGACTGCCCGCCCGAATCGCTTGATCTCGTGGGCCGGGTGGTCTGGGTCGGCCGCCGGCTCTGAGGCCGGCTCCGGGACAGCGGGCATCAATCCGGCAACAAGCAGGGGCGCGGGCAACGCGCCCCTTTTTCTTTACGCGCCCCTTTTTCTTCAGGCCCTGCCCCTCGTCACTCCTGCCCGTCGCGGTGCTCGCGGCGCAGATCGCGGATCGTCACGATGGCGGCAAGGGCGACGCCGACCGCCAGTCCGGCGACGAGGCCGAGGCTCGCCTGGCCGACGGCCCAGCCGGCGACAATGCCGATCACCACTCCCAGAAAGATCCAGACGCCACCGGCGACAGGCTTCATAGCAGCTCTCCTTCATGCACGTCCCGGCAGCACAGGCTGCGCCATACCCCCCGGAGAACGCGACACCGCACCCACAAAAAAAGCGCCGACCTTTCGCCTGCGATCGACGCCCCCGTGTCCATCTGGCCCCAATGCTGCCAGAAAACAAGCCAGGACGAGCGTGCGGAAGCGAAACGGGACAGTCCAGGCGCATCCGATATGCTACAGGCGACTTTCCCGAGTCGGGTCCGTAAACCTTTTCCCAACCAAAAAGGTGAACACTCGACCTCGGCGGGCGCGGCTGCCCGTAGACGATTCCCGAGGCGATGCCAAGGGGGAGCGCCAAGGGGTGCGAAGATCCGCACGATCGGAGCTGAGAATGCATCAGTTAACCATTTATGACATATCGGCCTACAAGGTGGCCCAGGATCTGATCCAGTGGCATGGGGAAGACGCCATTCTTGAGGCCGCCGGTCAGGCCGATCGCAACCGGGCCTGCGGCAACGACCAGCTGTTTCTCCACTGGCGCGCCGTCGAGCACGCCATCCAGATTCTCCAGCTGGAGGACCCCGTCGGCGAGCTGCACTGAGCCGCGCCGACCGGAGCCGCCGGGGCAAATTCCCTTCCATTAACCGCGCGGCCAAGTCTGGCTGCCGCCCCACGCATTATTCTCCCTGTTCTCGGCGGCAGGATCGGGTAGACCAATCAGATGATGCGTTGGGGGATTGCATTCACAATGACTTGCGCCGGTCTTGCCGGCCTCCTGCTGGCGTCGCCGCTGGCGCCCGCCCGGGCCATGACCGCCCAAGACCACATCCAGACCACCCCCGAGCCACGCACCCCCGAGGCAGCGCCCGAACCTGCCGCTTCCCTTCGTTACAGAGTTGTCTTTCAGGGCTTTGAGGCGCTCGGGCTGGAGAAGCGGCTGAAGGAGCTCTCCACCCTGTGGGCGAACCGGGGCGAGGCCGCCGACAGCCTGGCCCAGATCCGCCGCCGCATCGCGGCGGACACGCAGCTCGCCGAGCAACTGCTTGAATCGGAGGGGTATTTCGCGGGACGGGTCACCGCCTCCACCGCGCGGGGCGACGAAAGCGGCGCGCACGAGACCTCAAGCCTCGTCGTCACCCTCACCGCCGACCCCGGGCCGCGCTACCGCTTCTCGTCCGTGACGATCGACGCGCCCCCGCCCCTCCAGCCACTGCTGCACGAGATCGCGGGCCTTGAGCCCGAGGCCCCCGCCGCCGTCTCGGCCATTCTGGAAGCGGAGACGCGGCTGCGGCAGGAGCTGCCCCGGCGCGGCTACCCCTTCGCCCGGCTGGGCGAGCGCCGGGTGATCGTCGATCATGACAGCCGCACCGTCTCCTATTCCCTTCCCGCGTCGCCCGGCCCCCGGGCGCGCTTCGGCCCCATCGAGGTGGGCGGCACGCCGGTGCTGGTGCCCGGGCATGTGGCGAGCCTCGCCCGCTTCCGCACCGGCGATCCCTACGACCAGCGCCGGCTGGAGGATTTCCGCGAGGCCATTCTGGAGACCGGCCTGTTCTCCCAGGCGACTGTCGAGCCCTACCTGCCCGAGGGCACCCCGGCCGAAGCCGAGGAGGTGACAGCGCCGATCCGGGTGCTGCTGGAGCCCGCCCGCAACCGCACCATCAGCTTCGGCCTCGGCTACGGCACCGAATCCGGCGCGCGCGGGGAGGTGTCCTGGCAGCACCGCAACCTGTTCGGGCGGGAGGAGCGGCTGACCCTCCTGGGCCGCCTCGGCACCGAGGAGCAGCTGGTCCGCGCCGACATCCAGCGCTCCAACTTCCGCCGCCGCGACCTCTCGCTGGTGGGCCATGTGCTGGCGGCCCACGAGAGCCCGGATGCCTACGAGGCCCGCCGCTTCGAGGTGAGCGCGGGCCTCGAACGGGAGACCGGCCCCAAGTGGCAGAAGCGCTGGGTCTATTCGGCCCATGTGGAGGCGGAGCTTGCCCGCATCGAGGATGCCCTCGGCGATCGCACCTACCTGCTGCTCTCCGCGCCGGTCTCGGTCAACTTCGACGGCACGGACGACCTGTTCGACCCCACCCGCGGCCTGCGCGTGTTCGGCACCGTCTCGCCCGAGCTGTCGGAGCAGAACGGCGTCTTCAGCTACCTGCGCGCCGACGCCGGGGCCAGCTACTACTGGCCGCTGAACGCGGATGCGGATTTCGTGCTCGCCGCCCGCGCCCACGTCGGCACCATCCGGGGCGCGCCGCGCGACCGCATCGCCGCCACCCGCCGCTTCTTCGCGGGCGGCGGCGGCTCCATTCGCGGCTTCGGCTACCAGGAGGTGGGCCCCAAGGACGCGGCGGGCCAGCCGCTGGGCGGCAAGTCCCTCGTCGAGAGCAACATCGAGCTGCGCTGGCGCTTCAGTTCCAGCTTCGGCATCGTCAGCTTCATCGATGGCGGCACGGTGCACGCCGACGCCACGCCCTCCTTCGACAACTACCGCTGGGGCGCCGGGATCGGCCTGCGCTACTACACCGACTTTGCCCCCATCCGCGTTGACTTCGCCACGCCGCTTGACCGACAGTCGGGGGAAAGCCGGTTCCTTCTCTACGTGAGCATAGGCCAGAGTTTCTGATGGCGGGCAGCGAAACTCCGGAAGCGATCGTCGAGGCGTCTCCTGACGCGCCGCCGCCGCTGCCGGTCCGCACCCGGCGCCGCTGGCTGCGGCGGGTCCGGCAGCTGGTCCTCTGGACGGCGGCTTTCCTGCTGTTTCTCGGCCTTGCCGGCACGCTCGCCGTTGCCTGGCTGGACACCGACCCCGGCCGGCACTGGGTGGCCCGCCAGCTGGAGACGCTCGACACCCGCTCGGGCTTTGCCGTGCGGGTCGGCGGCTTTCGCGGCTCCCTGTTCGGGCACCTGACCGCCGTCGATGTCTCGCTCTACGACCCGAAGGGCCGCTGGGCGCACATCCCGTCCGTCTCCATGCGCTGGTGGCCGTGGGACCTGATGCAGCGGCGGGTCAACATCGGCACCCTGCGCGCGCCGACGGTCATCATCGAGCGCCGGCCGGAGTTCCGCCCCACCGGCGAGGACCGCCCCCTCCTGCCCGACATCGACATCACCATCCGCCGCCTGCGGGTGGGCCAGCTGATCCTGGAGGAAGGGGCGGCGGGCGAGCGCTATGTGCTGACCGCCAACGGGCGGTTGCACCTCACCCGGCGCACCGCCACCGCCTTGCTCAACCTGGGCGGGGCGGCAAGCGGCGACCGGCTGGCGCTGGCCGTCACCATCGCGCCGGAGGACGACGTGCTGGACCTGAACGCCCACGTCAACGCGCCCACCGGGGGCGCGCTGGCCGGGTATCTCGGCACCCGCCACGGCTTCACCTTCAGCCTGCGCGGCGACGGCACCTGGG
Organism: Pedomonas sp. V897; assembly: GCF_051304405.1. Taxonomy (NCBI): domain Bacteria; kingdom Pseudomonadati; phylum Pseudomonadota; class Alphaproteobacteria; order Sphingomonadales; family Pedomonadaceae; genus Pedomonas; species Pedomonas sp. V897. The sequence goes on along the minus strand of NZ_JBPPGG010000002.1, from coordinate 164,085 downwards.
CCCGCTGGCGCGGCGCGGTGGATGCCAGCTATAGCGATGCGCCCCTCCTTGCCCTCGCCCTTGCCGCCGACGACGGCCATTTCCGCCTGAACGGGGATGTGCGCCCCGCGCCCGACCTGCCCCTGCTCCTGCGCCGCCTGCTGGCGACGGGAGGTGCCGTCGACCTCGACGCCACTGCCCGCAAGGGCACGGTCGACACCCGCCTGTCCCTGCGCTCCGATGTGATCGCGGTCGAGGGCGCGGGCCGGGTCGAGATCCGCAGCGGGCGGCTGCACGACGCCCATGCCACCGCCCGCCTTGGCGACATCGCCGACCTGGTGCCGGGCATCCGCTCGGCCCCCATCACCGCCCGGCTGACGGCGGAAGGTCTGGTCCAGCACCCGAAGCTGGAGATCGTGGGCCGCAGCGACGCCCTGCACCTTGGCCGCCGCATCTCCCTGTCCGGCCTCTCCCTGACCCTGCGGCCGGAGGGCGGCTCGCTCGCCGCCATGCCCGTCGAGGCCCGGGTCACCCGCGTGACCGGCGTTGGCGACATACTGGGCCAGCGCCTGTCCGGCGCCACCGTCACCGGGCGCATCACCGCTGCTCTGCCCGGCCCGCGCCTCACGCTGGAACAGGGCGTGCTGCGCGGCCCCAATGCCCGCTCGGCGCTGGAGGGGTTTGTCGACTTCCGCTCGCAGGAGTACCGCCTTGCCCTGGACGGCGCGCTGGAGCGCATCGAATTCCCCACCATCACGCGCGGCACGCTCACCCTGAAACTGGTCGTCGCGGGCCGGGACTTCGCCAGCCGCACCACCCTTGCCGGCGTGGCCGAGACCCGCCCGCTGGAGCCGCTGAGCCGCCCGGTGCGCGCCCTCATCGGCGCGGACACCCGCCTCTCCAGCCGCATTGCGCGCGGCCAGGACGGCGTGTTCCGGCTGGAGGATCTGCGCCTTGCGGGCAAGACCCTCCAGCTTCAGGGCTTTTTCAACATCGCCCCCGGCGGCGGCGTGTCGGGGCGCATGAGCGGCCCCCTCTACGCCCTTGCGGGCGCCTCCCAGGTTCTCACCGCGCGAGATCCGGCCCAGCTTGTGCTCACCGCCTCCGGCACCCTGCCCGATTACCGCATCGACCTCGACGCCCGGCTGGCCGAGGCCGCGCTCGGGCCGGGGCAACTGACCGGCCTGCGCCTCGCCGGCCGGTCCGAGCGGCTGGAGCGGTTCCACTTCGCCCTGTCCGGCGCCTCGGCGCTGGGGCCGCTCTCCGGCGCCACCGACATGACGGTGCGCGGCGGCGTCACCCTCGACAACGTCAACTTCCAGCTTGGCAACATCGGTCTGTCGGGCGTGCTGCATCAGGCGCCCGGGCAGGCCTGGAGCGGGCGGCTGGCGCTCGCGGGCGGCGGCCTGTCGGGCCGGGTCACCCTGCCCGGTGGACCGGGAGTGACCCTGGCGGACATCGACATCACCGGCCGCTCCGTGCGGCTGGGCGAGCCGGCCACCCGCCTGTTCGTCGATCGCCTCGCCGCCCGGGGCCAGCTGCGCCTCGCGCCCGACGATCCCGGCTTCACCGGCAGCTTCCGCGCCAGTCAGGTGGCCACCGCCACCTTGCGGCTGGAGCAACTGGCGCTCACCAGTCTGCGTCAGGGCGACGGCTCGCGCCTGCGCCTCACCCTGAAGGGCGAACGGGGCGCGCCCTTCGACTTCGACGGCACCGCCGATCTCACGCCCGGGGCCGTGCGCGTCACCGGCGCGGGGCAGATCGCGGGCGCGCCGGTGCGCCTCTCCCGCCCGGCCGACTTCGCCATCGCCCCCGGCGGCGGCTGGCTCCTGTCGCCCACCGAACTGGCGTTCGGTCAGGGAACGCTGGGGGTGGAGGCGGTGTGGACGCCGCACCGCCGCCGCGTCAATGCCACCGCCCGGCAGATCAGCGCCCTTGCGCTCGAACTTGTGCGCCCCGGCACCGGCATCGACGGCCGCCTCAGCGGCAGCGCTGCCTACGCCTGGGAGGAGGGCCGCCTGCCCACCGCCACCGCCGATCTCACCATTCAGGATCTGCACCGCGCCAGCCTCATCGGCCGCTCCGCGCCGGTCGGCATGAGGGTCCGGGCACAGCTTGACGGCCCCCGCGCCGAGGCAACCCTCACCGCGACCGAGAACGGCCAGACCTCGGGCACGGTGCGCCTCGCGCTTGCGCCGCTGGAATACCAGGGCGGCTCTCCGGTCCCCGTCAACTGGCGCAACGTGCCACTGTCGGGCAACATCAGCTGGAATGGCCGGGCCGACGCCCTGTGGGCGCTCACCGGCATCGAAACCCACGAAGTCTCCGGCCCCGCCATCATCCGGGCACGCCTTGGCGGCACGCTGGGCGACCCGGACATCGCGGGCAACATCCGCTCGACCGGCGCGTCCTATGAAAACCTCGCAACCGGCCTGCGCGTCACCAATGTGGATCTGGAAGCGGTGTTTCGCGGCCCCCGGCTCGACATCGTGCGCCTTGGCGGCACGGCCGGGCGCAACGGGCGCGTCTCCGCCACCGGCTGGCTGGAGCTGTCCTCGGCGCGCGGCTTCCCGGCGGATGTCCAGCTCACCTTCGACCGCGCGGCGATCATGCGGCGGGACGACATTCAGGCCTCGGCCACCGGCAAGGCCCGCCTCACCCACGGCCCCGAGGGCGGACTGATCGAGGGCCGGCTTCGCGTCACCCAGACCCGCATCCGCATGGGCGGCGAGGCGGCGGCCAACCCGGTGCCGCGCATCGCCTACGAGGAGGTGGGCGCGCTTGCCTTCAGCCAGCCGCTGGCGACGCGCGCGCCGGTCTTGCAGCCCTTCCGGATGGCGCTCGACATCACCGCGCCCGAAGAGGTGATGCTCGAAGGCATGGGGCTCCACTCGGAATGGCGAGGGCAGCTCAACATCACCGGCACCACCGCAACGCCGCTGCTCGCCGGGCGTCTCGATCTGGTGCGCGGCACCTACGAGTTCTCGGGGCGCGACTTCGATCTCGACCGGGGCCAGATCATCCTGCGCGGTGAGACCCCGCCCGATCCCATCCTCGACATCGTCGCCACCCACGCGCTGGACAACGTCACGGTGATGATCGAAATCCGCGGCACGGCGCGCAAGCCGGAAGTCAGCTTCACCTCCACGCCCCGCCTGCCGCAGGAGGAAGTGCTCTCCCGCCTGCTGTTCGGGGCCAGCGTGCCCAACCTGTCCGCAACCGAGGCCGTGCAGCTGGGCGCGGCGCTGGCGGCGCTGCGCGAGGGCAACGCCGATCTCAACATCATCGGGCGGGTCGGCAAGGCCGTGGGCATCGACCGCCTGCGCGTCATGCCGGGCGATCAGGACAAGGGCATCGGCACGGTCTTCTCCGGCGGGAAATACATCACCAACAAGATCTACCTGGAGGTGGCGACGGACGGGCGCGGCTATACCGCCACCCTGGTCGAGATCGACCTCACCCGCACCCTCAGCCTGCTGTCGCAGGTGGCAACGCTCGGCAGCACCAACGTCAGCCTGAAGTGGTCGCGCGACTACTGATTCTGTGTATACTCCTCCGCCGGTCAGGGGGCGGAACGGCGGCCGGACGCCCCCGACAGCGCTGCAATCTCCTTCAACGGAACAGGAGCATCATGACCGGACAGGCTGTTGCCCCCCATATGGACCTCACGGGCGCGCTCCTGCGCGTGCGGGATGCGCTTGCGGGCGGCACGGCGACCCTGGCGGCGGGCGTGAGCGACAACTACGCCCATGAGGAGCGGCTGGCCATCCGGCGGGCCCGCGCGGCCCTGCGCGCGGGCGGTCCCCAGCTTGATCCCACCCTCACCCGCGCGCTGGTGGAGGACATGCGCTGGCTCGCCCGGCTGCTGGGCCATGTGCGCGACCTCGACATGGCCGCCGAACACATGGCCGCCCGCTGCCCGCCCGCGCTGTGGGAAGCGGTCGGGCCGTGCGTTGCGGCCGAGCGGGCCGAGGCGCTCGCCCACGTGCGCGCGGGGCTGGCCTCCGGCCGCATGGACATTCTGGAAGACCGGCTGGCCGATGCCATCCAGCAAAGCCGGGCGGTCGACCCCGGCGATCTGGAGCGGGCCGCCGCCCGCCGGGCGCGCCAGCTGGTGGTGCGGCTCCAGCTCGCCATGGCGGAGCCGGAGAACCTGTTCGGCCACGAGCCGCTGCACGAGCTGCGCAAGCTGCTGCGCAACCTGCGCTATACGCTGGAGCTGCTGCCCGCGCGGGAGACGGCGGTGTGTTTCGCCGCCCTCCATGCGGAGTTGCACCGCCTGCAGGACTGGTTCGGCCACATTCAGGATCTTGCGGTGCAGTGCGGGGTGCTGGCCCGCATCCGCCGCCTCTACATTGCCCCGTCGTCGCCCGCGCGCCCCCTCTTGGACGCCTATGCCGCCGAGCAGGCCGACCAGCGCGACCGGCTGGTCGCCCGGTTCCCCGCCGTCATCGCACCGCTGATGGAGGCGATCGCCTCCTGCCGGCTGATGGAGCGGCTCCACGCGCTGGTCGACGCCTGACCACCGGCCACCGCAACCGGATCACGGCCTTTCGTGTTTTGAACGCCTCCAACCCGCCCCGTTGTTGATTTCGTCGCCCAGTCCTATCACTGTGCTGGCAAACAAACATGACGCAATGAACCAAACACAACGGGGTCCAGCATGCAGTCTCGCCGCTTCGCTCTGTCTGTCCTTGGCATCACCGCGCCGGCGCTTGCCCTCGGGCTGGGGTTGGCGACCCCTGCCCCGGCCGTGAAGGCCCAGAGCCAGGATGCGGTCGTCGAAACACCGCTCCCCGATCAGCCGCCTGCCGCCAATGCCCCGACGCCGCTGGTGCCCGCACAGGCCGCCACGGCGCAAACCGCCCCGGCCCAGCCTGCCCCCGCGCAGGAGGGTCAGGCCGCGCCCGCCACGGCGGAAGGTCAGGCCGCGCCCGCAGCGGCTGACGGCCAGACCGCGCAGAGCGCAACGGCCGCGCCGGGCGCGACCGACCCGCAGCAGACCGCCGAGAACACCTACGATCAGGAATCCGTGCTCGCCGCCGCGTCCGGCGCGTTCGGCAAGGGCGCCGAGGGCATCGGCAAGGTCATCGAGAAGATCTTCGCCGACCATGGCCGCCCCAATGCCTACATCGTGGGCCAGGAAGGCGGCGGCGCGTTCATCGTCGGCCTGCGCTACGGCAACGGCACGCTCTACCACAAGGTGGAAGGCGAGATGCCGATCCACTGGACCGGCCCCTCCCTCGGGCCGGACATCGGCGGCGACGTGAGCAAGACCTTCACCCTCATCTACCACCTCTACGACACCAACGACATCTACAAGCGCTACCCGGCGATCGAAGGCAAGGTGTACCTCATCGGCGGCTTCACGGTGAGCTATCACCAGCGGGACAACGTGGTCGTGGTGCCGGTGCGCTTGGGCGCGGGCTGGCGGCTCGGCGCGAACATGGGCTACATCAACTTCACCAAGGAGCGGCGCTACCTGCCGTTCTGATCCCCGCCTCTGGCACCCGCGCCTCCCGGCCCTGCCGCAGGGGGCGCGGCGGCGACACAGCAAAAGCCCCGGCCGCATGGAGACCGGGGCTTTGTTTTTGACCGCTCGCCGCTGGCTGCGGACGAGGCGGGAGCTAGGCCTCGATCAGGCGCACGCCGAGCGCTGCCGTCCGCCCGTCCTGAAGCTGGGTCAGCTCGAATTCCACCCGCTGCCCCTCATCCAGCACCCGCATCCCGGACCGCTGGAGGGCGGAGACGTGCACGAACACATCCTTCACGCCGTAGTCGGGGCGGATGAAGCCGAAGCCCTTCTTGCGGTTGAACCACTTCACCTCACCGGTTGCCATATCCGGCCTCCTTCTCGTCTCGCCCGCTTATAACCCGAAGCGGCAACGGCCGGAAACGCCCTGCGATGGCTCCGTCCTCCTCCGCGACATACGCGCCGATGACGCCGCCCGCCACCACCAGCCACACCTTGCTCGCCTCGACGGCGCGTTCCGCATCACAGGCCGAGGGCCGGCTGTCCCCGCCCGGGTGGGAGTGGTACCAGCCGAGTATGGCCTCCCCCGCCTCCCGCGCCTGCCGGTGGGTTGCGAGCAGCACCCGGGGGTCGATCTCGAAAAACCGCTCGGGCTCGCCCGCCACGTTGCGCGCCGGGACGACGCCGCGCACCAGCGCCTGCCCGCCTGCACAGCGGCCCACCAAGAGGCCGCAGCACTCGCGGCGGCCCGCCGCCTCTGCTTCCGCGAGAATGGCCTGCCGGTCGGCCTCGCCCAGTACCACTTCGCGCAGCCGCTCGCCCGACGACGCCGCACCCGGGGGCATGTCAGATGATGATCGGGCGATTGGAGAGCCCATTGCCCTCTCCCCCGTCCTCGCCGACCGGCGCGGCAATCGCCAGCGCCGGGGCGCAGCGTTCGATGGCTGCGACAATACCGTCGGTGATGCTGCCTGTTTTCGCGGTCGCGACCAGGGTGTCGATGGCGTCCTTCCAGACGCTCTCGTCCACCTTGTCCTTGAGCCCCACGTCCGCGAGGATTTCCGCGTAGTGCTCGGCCAGCGAAACGTAGAGCAGAATCCCCTGCCGGCCGGGGGAGCGGTGGATATCATGCAGCAGGAACTGCTCCCGCGCCGCCTGCGCCGCCTCGCGCCGGGCCCAGCTTCTGGGCACCACCCACAGCAGCGCCGGGGTCAGGCTGAGCACCGCCGCCAGAATGAGGAAAAAGGCCATCTGGGCCACCAGCAGCGCCATCACCGGCCAGTGGGTGAGCCACAGCAGCACCCACGGCACCACCAGCGCGATCAGCGCCGCCCAGGCGACGCCCAGCAGCCGGAAGTCCTCCGATTGCCGGGCGATCATGCAGACGATGTCCGCCGTCGTGGTCCGCTCGGCTTCCTCGACCGCCGCCTCGATCCGCGCCAGATCCGCTTCAGACAGGTTTGGCACCGCTGGCCTCCTTGATCATCCGTGCCCTCACCAGCTGCCCGACGCGCCGCCGCCCCCGAAGGAGCCGCCGCCGCCCCGGAAGCCGCCGCCGCCGAACCCGCCGCCGCCAAATCCGCCCCGGTGTCCGCCGCTCATCAGCAGGAACGGCAGGGCCGCGGCGGCGGAGGAGCCGCGCCCGCCGCGCCCGCCGCCCCGGCTCACGAGGCGGGCGATGAAGAACCAGATGATGAAGAACAGAATGGCCCCGCCGATGCCGATGCTGTCATGGCCCTCGACCGGCCGGCGCGCCGCCATCTGCTGGAACGGCTCGATGTCCCCGCCCAGCACCTGGGTGATGTCCTGCGCGCCGCGCAGGATGCCGCCGGCAAAGTCCCCGGCCCGGAACCGGGGCAGGATCGACTGGTTGATGATGACGCTCGAAATCGCGTCGGTCAGCCGTCCTTCCGCGCCATAGCCCACCTCGATGCGCACCCGGCGCTCGTTCGGCGCGACGATGAGCAGCACGCCATTGTCCTTGGCCCGTCCCGCGGCCGCCTTGCCGCTCTGGCCGATGCCCCAGTGACGGCCCAGCTGATAGCCGTATTCCTCGATCTCCCGGCCCCGGAGGCTGGCGAGCGTCACCACCACGAGCTGGTCGCTGGTCTGCTGTTCAAGCGCGGCCGAGAGCTGGGTGAGGGCGGCCTCGGTCTCGGGGTCGAGGATGCCCGCCTCATCCACCACCCGCCCGGTCAGCGCCGGAAACGTCAGCTTGCCGCCGCGCACCGCCGCGCCCGATTCCGCCTTCGGCATGGCGGCCGCCGGGGCCGCCTGCGATTGCGGGGCCTGTTGCGGCTGTTGCGGCTGTTGCGGCTGGCCCTGAAGCGGGGCCGTCAGCGGCTTGGTGATGGGCTCCAGCGCCTTGCCCGCCCCGCTGTTCTGGATCGCCGCCGCGCCCGCTGCCGCCTCGGGCACGGTCACCTCCCCGCCCGAAGCGCCGGAGATCACGGCTGCGGGGGCGGCTTCCTTCGGCGCGGCCACCTGCTGCGCCGCCGCAGGCAGGGCGAGGCCCGCGAGCAGAGCAGCGGCGAGCGTCAGCCCGGCCCGGCGGCGCGCATCACCTGTCACTGAAAGCTCACCTTCGGGGCGGTCTGGGCCTCTGGCGACGCCGCGAACGGCGTCATGGGTTCCGCATCGCCGTGGAAGATGGCCGTCACCCACTTGTCGGGGATGTTCCTGAATTCGAGGTTATAGGTCTGCACCGCCTGGATGTAGTCCCGCCGGGCAACGGCGATGCGGTTCTCCGTGCCTTCCAGCTGCGATTGCAGCGCCAGGAAGTTCTGGTTCGCCTTCAGGTCCGGGTAGTTCTCGGCCACCGCCAGCAGGCGGCCAAGGCCGCGCGACAGCTCGGCCTGCGCCTGCTCGAACGCGGCCACCTTCTCCGGGTCGGTGGCATCGTCGGCGGTGATGGTGACGCTCGTCGCCTTGGCGCGGGCTTCCATCACGGCGCTGAGCGTGGCTTCCTCGTGCTTGGCGTAGCCGCGCACGGTCTCCACCAGGTTCGGCACCAGGTCGGCGCGGCGCTGATACTGGTTCTGCACCTCCGCCCAGGCGGCGGCCGCCGCCTCGCCCTTGGTCGGGACATCGTTGATGCCGCAGCCCGCCAGCAGCAGGGCCGCGCTTGTCACCAAAACCAGCCGACGCATGTTCATATCGAGTCTCCCGCACGCTGCATTCCAGCAAAAAGTGGATGTCCCACAGGCATTTGACAAGGCCTCTTACATCTTGGCCGTTGGCTCCCTAACTAGGGGTCCATGACCACGGGGCAAATTCATTACGTCGATATCGCGCCAGAGCACGCGGGACACCGGCTGGACCGGGCGCTTGCGCTGCGCCTGACCACCTTGAGCAGGGAACGCATCAAGTCGCTCATCAGCACGGGCGAGGTCACGCGCGGCGGCGTTGCCGTGCGCGACCCGGCCACCAAGGTGAAGGCGGGCGAGAGCTACGCCATCGCCGTGCCCGCCCCCCGTCCGGCCGAGGCGGAGGCGCAGGACATCCCCCTGCGCATTGTCTACGAGGATGACCACCTTCTGGTGGTGGACAAGCCGGCGGGGCTGGTTGTCCACCCGGCGGCGGGCAATCTGGACGGCACGCTGGTCAATGCCCTGCTGCACCACTGCCGGGGCCGCCTCTCCGGCATCGGCGGGGTGGCGCGGCCGGGCATCGTCCACCGAATCGACAAGGACACCTCGGGGCTGCTGGTGGTCGCCAAGACCGACCCCGCCCACGAGCATCTCTCCCGCCAGTTCGCCGCCCATACGGTGGAGCGGGTCTATACGGCCGTCGTCGGCGGCATCCCCGTCCCACCTGCCGGGCGGATCGAGGGGGCGCTGGCCCGCTCGGTCCACGACCGCAAGAAAATGGCCATTGTCAGCGACGGGCGCGGCCGCCACGCCGTCACCCATTACCGGGTGGTCCGCCCCCTCGGGCCGGACGCGGCGCAGGTGGAATGCCGGCTGGAGACCGGACGCACCCATCAGGTGCGCGTGCACATGGCCTCCATCGGCCACGCCCTGCTTGGCGATCCCACCTACGGCCGGGCCGGGCGCAAATCGCGGGTCAAATCCGTGCTCGACCGGCTCGAATTCCGCCGTCAGGCGCTTCATGCGGGCGTGCTCGGGTTTGTCCATCCGATCACGGGGGAGGCCCTGCACTTCGAGAGCCCGCTGCCGGAGGATATGCGGCAACTCATCGCGGCACTGGGATCCGATGGTTAGGTGGTTAGTTGGAAACAGTCTTTTGCCGGTTCGTTGCTTGTTCCAGGGAACAGAACGGTCGTAAGCTATGACTAGACAAGAGGGTGAAGACGCCATGTCCGCCAATATTACGACAGCGACCGTTCCGGCATTGACGGGTGAAGCATCGCTCTCCCGTTATCTTCAGCAGATTCGGCAGTTTCCCCTGCTTTCGGCGGAGGAGGAATACATGCTCGCCAAGCGCTGGGTCGAGCATGAGGATGCCGAGGCCGCCCACAAGCTGGTGACCAGCCATCTGCGGCTCGTCGCCAAGATCGCGATGGGATACCGGGGATACGGCCTGCCGCTGTCGGAACTGATCGCGGAGGGCAACATCGGCCTGATGCAGGGCGTGAAGAAGTTCGACCCGGACAAGGGCTTCCGCCTTGCCACCTACGCCATGTGGTGGATCAAGGCCTCGATCCAGGAGTTCATCCTGCGGTCGTGGTCGCTGGTGAAGATCGGCACCACCGCTTCGCAGAAGAAGCTGTTCTTCAACCTGCGCCGCCTCAAGGGCAAGCTCCAGGCGGTGGAGGATGGCGATCTGCACCCGGACGACGTGAAGAAGATCGCCACCACCCTCCAGGTGAGCGAGGATGATGTGATCTCCATGAACCGCCGCATGGCCATGGGCGGCGACACGTCGCTCAACGTGCCGCTGCGGCAGGACAGCGACAGCGGCGAGTGGATGGACTGGCTGGCGGACGACACGCCCCGCCAGGACGAGATCGTCGCCGAGCGCGAGGAAGCGGACATGCGCCATGAGCTGCTGATGGCAGCCATGGAAGAGCTGAACGAGCGCGAGCGGCACATCTTCACGGAGCGCCGCCTGAAGGAAGAGCCCGCGACGCTGGACGACCTGTCCAAGGAATACAACGTCAGCCGCGAGCGCATCCGCCAGATCGAGGTGCGCGCCTTCGAGAAGGTGCAGAAGGCCATGCGCAAGGTGGTGGAGGCCCGGCAACTCGCCATCGAGTAGCCGGGCGCCAGCCCGCCTGCCCGGCCTGCCCGCCCGGCTGCACCTCTCCATCGCTCAACGCCCTGACTTGACGCCCCTCACTCACACCATTGCATCCTGCCCGGCGTGAAGGCACTGTCATCCACGCTTCCGGTGCGCTGCGCCCGGACGGCGAGGCAGAACAGACGAGTCCTGGCGTGCGTCGATCCATCCTTGCGCGAATTTCCACCTGGGCCATTCGTATCGTGATCCTGTGGCTCGCCTTCACCTTCCTGTGGGTGCTGGCCTATCGCTGGATCAATCCGCCCGTCACCTCGCTCATGATCCGCGACTGGGTGGCGGGCCAGACCGTGCGCCGCGAGTGGCGCTCCCTCGACGCCCTCTCGCCCAACCTCGCCTACGCGGCCATCGCGGCGGAGGACCAGAACTTCTGCCGTCACACCGGCTTCGACTTCGAGGCCATCTCCAAGGCCATCGAATCCAACCGGAGCGGCCACCGCCTGCGCGGCGGCTCGACCATTTCCCAGCAGGTGGCGAAGAACGCCTTCCTCTGGTCCGGCCGGTCGTGGGTGCGCAAGGCGCTTGAGGCCTACTTCACCGTGCTCATCGAGCTGACCTGGCCCAAGCAGCGAGTTCTGGAGGTCTATCTCAACATCGCGGAGTGGGGCATCGGCGTCTACGGCGCCGAGGCGGCGTCGCAGTACTATTACGGCCACAGCGCCGCCCGGCTCAGCCGGGCGCAGGCCGCCGCCATGGCGTCCATCCTGCCCGCGCCGCTGCGGTGGTCACCCCACAAGCTGCCGCACGGGGTCGCGCGCAAGGCGCGCTCGGTGCAGCGCTGGATCCCCTTCATCCAGCGCGAAATGTCCGGCTGCCTGCATCTGTCCTGACGCGCCCCGTGCAACGGCACGCTGGCGGACGCACGGCCGCCCGATGCGCAAGGGATATTTTGCTCAATCCGACGGTTGACCCGGGCGCAGCCTCTCCCTATGTTCCGCGCACTCCGCGAGGGAGCCCATAGCTCAGTCGGTAGAGCAACTGACTTTTAATCAGTAGGTCGATGGTTCGAATCCATCTGGGCTCACCAACCTTCCCGAACATTTCCTGACCGAACTGACCGAACGCCGGCCCTGACCGGTCTCACCCCGCAGCGCGTCTTGCCCCACGACGCGGTGCGCGCCGGGCGCCGTCCCGCGCGTGCCGGGCAAGAGCCCGGGCGACCGCCCGCCGACGTGCGGGCGGCCCCGAACCGTCCTTCCGCACATGCGCCGCGCCCGCCCTCCGGACGGGCCGTTCGCCTCCGGCGCGGGCGCCGGGGCTCTGGTCTATTGCTGCTCGGGCGAGAAGTTGGAGAACTCCTCCGGGGAGACCTTGCCGTCGCCGTTGGTGTCGGCGCGCTGGAACTCCATGCTGGACCTGTTCAGCGGCGAAATGGCCCGGTCGCCCTTCGGCAACTGTCCGGTCGCCGCACGGCTCTCGCCGCCAGCGGCGGGCGATGCGCTCTGGACCTGAAGCGCGCGGGCAAATTCCGTCCGGTCGAGAGCGCCGTCCTTGTCCTGATCGAAGGCGGCGAAATTCTCCGACATCTGGCCCTGCATGGCGCTCCGATCCTGCTGGCTGCCCATGGTGCCGCTCTCGCTCTCCTGGCCGCCCATGGTGCCGCTCTGGCCTTCCTGCCCCATGGTGCCGCTCTGGCCCGCCTCACCGCCCATGGTGCCGCTCTGGCCCGCCTCACCGCCCATGGTGCCGCTCTGGCCCGGCTCGCCGCCCATGGTGCCCTGTTGTTCCGGCATGGTGCCCATCGAGCCGGGCGAGCCGCCCGGCTGCTGGGAGGAGGAAGAACCGCTTTGACCGCCCATGCTGCTGCCGGTACCGCTTCCGGTTCCGCCGGTGGTCTGGGCAATGGCGCTGGTCCCGCAAAGAAGTGCAACAGCGGCCATACAGAAAGATTTGCGGATCATAGAAGTCACCCTGTGCTGAAGGTTCGGAACATGAACGCGGGCGACGTGCCGCGGGGGCGATCGATTCGCCCGCCGGCACGAACAGCCGACCCTTGCCGGACGCGCCGGATATGGTGTCTCAAGGGTGCTTCTGGAACGCCACCGTTCGTGGCAAGTTCCGGTTTTCTGCGGGTTTGGGGCCTGACGTCGACGAGTTCTGCAAAAAGGGCGACAGCCCCTTGGGGGCCGCCGCCCTGTCTGTTCTGCCTTGCTGTGAAAGCGCAGTCTGGCCGGTCTCAGCCGATCCGGCTGCCGCTGAAGGGGAACGCGCCGAACATGCCGGCCTGCACGCTGCCCTGAAGCGTGTCGCCCTCGACCGAGCCGGTAAAGGTCAGGGTCGCGGGGATCGGCTGGCTGATGTCCACCGACCAGGAGACCTCGTTGCCGTTCGCGGTGCCGTTGTAGATCTGGCGCTCGTCTCCCGACGCCTTCTGGGTGCCGGTGAGCGTGCCACCGTTGCTCGTCACCTCCAGTTCGGTTTCCAGCGGCCCCATGGGGGAGCTGACCGTCACGGTCCAGCGGCCGTCAATCGCCATGTGTTCCTCCCTTTCGGCCCGCCCTGCCGGGCCCTCTGCGGTCCCGGAAGCCTAGCCGTTCGGGGCCGCCCCTGGCAATTGCCCCGGCTTCAGTGTGTCGGGGGGCTGTCTTCAGCCGCCCTGGTGGCCGCCTGCGCTTCGTCGGCCATGGACTCCTCCACCAGCGCCCACACCTTGCGCACGCCCGCCGCCGCGCCCGAGTGCGACTGCCGCCAGGCAAGGAGGCTCACCGAGCCGAGGGTCGCCAGCAGCAGCGCGGTCGGCCCCATCATCCACGCCGCCGCCGCGAGCGCGAAGTAGTAGCCGCGCACGCCCCGGCTGAAGGTGCTCATGGCCGGGTTGATGAGGTCGCCGATCGCCTCGCCCCAGGCGCGGCGCCGCTCGTCGGACTGGTGGTCCGGCATGGCGCCGATCGTGGCGAGGCAGTAGTTGAGCTGGCGAATCGACCAGACGAAGTCCAGCAGGCCCCGCGACAGGATGACCACCACCAGCATCAGCTTGACCTCGAACAGCCAGTGGCTGCCCGCCTGCATGAACCGGAGCCCCGCCACGCTGCGGTAGGCCGAGTCTCCCCCGAAGATGACGCCGATCACCGCCGCCATGACGATGAGGTTCGCCGAGCCGAAGAAGGTTGCCGAGTTGAGCGTGTGGCCGATGAACTGGCCGTCGGCGATGCGGACGGGCCGATTGGCCACCTGCAACATCCACAGCCGCCTGATCTTGACCATATGGGCGTTGAGTGCCCCGCGCTTCCCCACCAGGGTGGGGAGCATCCGCTCGTAGAACAGCCAGGCAAGGATCAGAACAACCAGGGCAACGAAATCGAACGGGGACACGGACGCGGCTCTCCCTGCAAAACCCGATGCAAACCCGAATCAAACATAGACATGAAGCCGGCCGCCCCGCCAGAGGGCAAAGCGAGCCCGCCCCCTCTCCCGCCCGCTCCCGGGTCAGGGCGCGCCCGGCGTCTGGTCGCGCGGACCCAGCGTCTCGCGCACATAGAGGATCCGGCAGGCGACGAAGGCGAGCACGGTGAGCGGCCCCGAGAACAGCACGCCGATCGGCCCGAACAGCAGGCCCGCCGCGATCACGGCGAACAGGGTTACCGCCGGCGGCAGGGAGATGGCGTGTTGCTGGACCAGCGGCGTGATGATGTTGCTCTCCAGCTGCTGGACGGCGAGGTACAGCGCCAACGTCCACAGCGCCAGCTGGTAGCTCTGGCCCAGCGCCACGATCAGGGCGGGAATGGCGGCGATGATGGGCCCCACCAGCGGCACGAACTCGGCGAGCCCGGCGAACAGGCCGAGCGCCAGCGCCGACGGCACGCCGATGACCGACAGCCCCATGACCGTCAGCACCCCGATGATGATCATGGCGATCAGCTTGGCCACCAGCCAGCGCTGGAGGGCCGTGCCCATCTCCGTCAGGGTTTCCTCCGCAAGGGCGCGTCGCCCCCGGGGCAGCAGCGCCAGCACGCCCCGCCGGTAGAGGTCCGGCTGGGCGGCGAAGTAGATGCCCCCGACCACGATGATGAACACGTCCGTGAGCGCACTGCTCAGGGACAGCACGAAGCGGCTGACATCGCCGATGACGCCCGTCAGCGACAGCAGCTCGCCCCCGAGCCGCGCCATCATCTGCCGCCCGAGGGGGGACTGGCTCAGCCGCGTCTCCAGCACGTCCCAGGATTGCGGCAGGGTGTCCAGCAGGGCCGAGACCTGCGCCGAAACCTCCGCGCCGAACAGCCAGAAGCCGCCGCCGATGAGGGTGATGACGATGAGCCCCGACAGGGCCAGCGCCCCGCCTTCGCGCAGCCTGAGCCAGCGGCCGAGCGGGCGCGCCAGCGCCATCAGCAGCACCGCCAGCAGCACTGCGCCCACGACCAGCATGACGAGATGAAGGAGTTGCCAGAGCGCCAGCACGAGAAGAAGCACGGCGATGGTGATGAGCAGGCGCCGGAGGAACCGCGTATCGCCCTCAAGATCCGGCACCTGGCCTCCCCTCCCGTTGGATGCGAGGGGGCAGACGGCCGCCCCCTCGGGCGAGGCGCGGCAGCGTGCCCCTCCTGCCGATGAACCCGTGGGGAATCAGCCGGTTCCACCGGGAGGCCCGGTTGCGGACGCGATGGCTCTGGAATCGGGAGGGCCGGAAACGGGAAGAACCGGAATACGGGAGAGCGAACGTCGCCGGGCGGAAAGACCGGCCTCGCCGGCTGCGTTGCCACGCCGGCTGCGCCGGCCGCGCTGGTGGGCGGTGACGGGCTCGAACCGCCGACCCTCTCGGTGTAAGCGAGATGCTCTACCAACTGAGCTAACCGCCCCTGCGCGTCGCCTCCCTTAGTTTCTGCGCGGCTTGGCGGTCAAGCGCTATTTCCCGAATGCGGAGCAGAGGGGCATGCGCATCGGCCCTTTGGCGGACGGGTCTCCAAAGCATCCCGCATCCGCCGCCCTGCCCCGACGCGCGTCCCGCGCGGGGGCACCGAGGCACATCGCGCAACTTTTTTTTCCTACCTGGATAGGTTGTTGGAAATTTTTACAAATAATTTCGTTAGGATATATTAAAATATTATAACTAATTGCTACTACTATTATAATTCCAACTGGCATGGGTCTTGCCTCGAAAGCGCGTCACGCCTTTTCCGACAACCGGGGAGAGATGCCATGCCCTCAAAAAGGCCCTCGATCGAAAGACTTCCATTCGTACGAACGCCACGTGGAAGGAACCTCCGGGGGTCCGCACTCGCGGCCGCCGTTGCCTTTTGCGCCGCCCTCACCGCTCCGGCTCTTGCCACACCGGTCACCCATCTGGCGCAGGCGCAGACCTATGGTTCCCGCGCGAACCTCACGTATGGCGGCCCCAATGAGAGTGTCGCCAGTGCAACCGCTGTTTCGTCCGGCACGTTTACGTGGGGTGGCACAGACACGTTGCAGGACGCCGATTTCGTCGGCTCTGCCACCGCCAATCTCGCCGAGGGCGCACTGCGGGCGTCCGCCTTCGTCGCAAACCGGGAGCCTTTGTCAGGCCCGGTTCTGGCCCCCGGCGAACGATCCCATGAGCAAACAGCCGAGGCCCGGTTTGGCGATACGTTCATCATCAGCCTGGCGGATGCCGGTGCTGCTGCCCCGGGCGCGAAGGCGCTGCTGAAACTGAATGTCTCGGGCACGTTCCAGACATCCGGGGATGTGGATCTGGACTCAACCTTCCTCCAGTTCGGGTTCATTCCCGCCGCCTATAACGCCTTTGGCTTCACCGCCAGCCTCCAGGCATGGAGCGCCGGCTCGTTCGACATCGTGGAGCAGATCGGGTCTCTCGACCCCTCCGACAGCGCCACCTGGGGCGGTTACGACAGTTATCTGGAGGCCTTCCTGGCGCTCGACGCCCAGCGCACGGCGATGAGGCTGGGACAGGCGGGCGTGGCCCAGCATTCCAACGAAGACATCGTGGCGTCCTGGGCGCTAACCGAGGGCTGGACCTATGCGGTCGCCGAGACGGGCGATATCACCGCCTCTCTGGTCCTCGAGATTGACCTGAGCGACGTCGCGGACACGGTTTTCGAATGGGAAGCGCTCCTGCGCGCCCAGGTTGCGCTCGATTCCGCGACGCTCAACACTTCCATTCTGGCCGAATTCGGCAACACGGCCTTCCTCAGCGTGGTGCTGCCGCGCGGGTACACCTTCGCTTCGGCGTCGGGTGACTTTCCGTCCGCGCAGGTGATCTATCGAGATCCGGCCCAAGTCCCGGAACCGGCCGGCATGGCCCTGCTCGGGCTTGGTCTGGCCGGCCTTGGCCTCCTGCGCCGCCGCGAGGCCGCCTGATCCTGAGCCTGAGCCAGGTTGCCCGCACGGGCCAATCGGGGCGGTCGTTCGAGACCGCCCCTTTTTTTGGCCCTTCCGGTCAGCGCACCAGCACCACCGCCGCCTCGCGGGTGCCCTCCGCCGCCTCGCGGGCGAGACGGATGGCCGAGGAAATCTTGCCGATGTTGGCGGAGACCGTCGCCACCGCCTCGGCCGCGTTCTGCATGTTGGCGGACATGTTCTGGGACATGGCGTTCTGTTCCTCCAGCGCGGAGGAGGTGATGGCCACGTTCTCCCGCACCGTGCCGACCGCCTGGGTGATGGCGTTCAGCGCCTGCACCACGTCGCCCGAGATGGCCTGAATCCGCCCGATCTCGGCCGTGATCTGCTCCGTCGCCTGCGAGGCCTGGTTGGCCAGCGCCTTCACCTCCTGCGCGACCACGGCGAAGCCCTTGCCCGCCTCGCCCGCGTGCGCCGCCTCGATGGCCGCGTTCAGCGCCAGGAGATTGATCTGGTTGGCCACCTTGCGGATCATGCCGACAATGCCGTTCATCGCCTGCGCCGCGGTGGAGAGGGCCATGGTGCTCTGCTCCACCGCGCCGGTCTGCGCCACCGCGCCTTCCGTCGCCGTCAGGGAGAAGGCCATGCTGCGGGAGATTTCCTGAATCGACAGGGCGAACTGCTCGGCGCTGGTGGCGATCTCCTCCACGTTGCGGGCGGTCTCCTCCGCCGCCGCGGCAGCCGTGGACGCATTGCTCGCCGACAGGTCGATCGCGCCGTCGATGTCACCGAAGTTCTTGTCGATCAGGCGCTTCAGGTCGGTGAGCAGCGCGATCTGCGCCGTCACGTTCGTCGCGAAGACGACAATCTTCGCCACCTTCCCCTTGTGGTCGGGAATCGGGTTGTAATTGGCCTCGAACCACACACTGCGGCCGTCCTTGCCGGTCAGGCGATACTGGCCCATCTGGTAGCGCCCGGCCAGAAGCTCCTGCCAGAACGCCTCCATGACGCCGGACTCGTTCCCCTCGCTCCACAGGGAGCGCAGGTGCCGCCCCTCCAGCTCCTCCCAGGTGTAGCCGAGCGCGTTCAGGAAGTTGTCGTTGGCCTTGAGAATCACGCCATCGACGGAGAATTCCGCGACGGCCTGCGACCGGCCGATCGCCGCGATCTGGGCGGCATAGTCCAGGTTGAGCAACCGCTCCCGGGCATCGGCCCACTCCACCACGAAACCCTTGCGCTCGCCGTCCTCCACAAGCGGCATGACCCGCAGGTCGAACACCCGGGGCCCGATCGTGATCATGGCATTATGCGGCTCGGTCAGCTGCCGCAGAAGCTGGGTCTGGTAGTGCGGGTTGCGGTGAAAGACCCCCATGTCCTGTCCGATGAGCTTCGAGGCCGTGAAATGGGGCAGCTGCTGGCGCAGTTCTGCCTCGGCCTCCTTCATCAGCGCCATCACCGCCGGATTCATGTAGATGATCTTGAAGTCCGCATCGGCGATCATGATGTTCGTTCGGACTGCATCGAGCGCCATCTTGAAATACGCAAACACGCCTGACATCCCCCCTGGTTATCGCCTGACGGGCAGTTTTGCCTTCCGCCTGCGACAAGTCATGGACAAACAATCTTACTGAACGGTAACCAAACGCCGGACAAAACGCCGCAAGGCGCTGAAAGCTCTCGGTTTTTTTGAGGATCGAACTAGTCCGGTTTCAGGGTGCGGCCACCGCCCCGGCCCGGCCGGAGAGGATTTGACGGTCGCCCGATTCTGTCCGCGCCCGCCGCGCGAAGAAACAAGGGCCGGAGCGAAAGTCCGGCGCCAAAACGAAAAAAAGGCCCGGGGGGGCCTATAGTTGACCGCCGAAGCGGTCAGTATTCGGGAAATGGATCTGTTTCTGCCGGTAGCTTTTTGACAGAAGACTTTCAGCGGATGGTGGGCGCGGCAAGGATTGAACTTGCGACCCCTGCGGTGTGAACACAGTGCTCTACCACTGAGCTACGCGCCCTCACCACCGGCTGCGGCGTGGGAATTAGCGGTTTAGGTCTGGCTTGTCCAGCCTCTTTCTCATTCCCTTGCCGTTTTTTCTTTACCGGTGAACGCCGGAGCGGACCTAGCGCCCGCTCACCGGCGTTCAGTCACAGCCTCTTAGTTGACGGCGTCCTTCAGCGCCTTGCCGGCGCGGAACTTCGGCGTCTTGCTGGCGGCAATGGTGATCTCCTCACCGGTGCGCGGATTGCGGCCGGTCGAAGCCTTGCGCGTGGCGACGCTGAACGTGCCAAAGCCGACCAGGCGCACTTCGTCGCCCGACTTGAGTGCCGAGGTAATGGCGTCGAACAGCGCGTCCACAGCCACACCCGCCTGCGTCTTGGAGAGGCCGGCGTTGTCTGCAACGGCGCTGATCAGTTCCTGCTTGTTCATCGGTCTGGACCCCCAGGATGTAAAAAGTAAGCCGGCTCCTTGAGCCGGCGGTCATCTAAGAATCAGTTTATTAGCTTGTCAAAAGGAAAACCGCCCACAAGGGCGGTTTTCCAAAGGTTTTTTCGGTTATGGTTAGTAATTATCTAACCTAATGCGCCATGGGAGGTTCGTGATCGGCTGCACGCTCCGGTTGCGGAGCGGCCGCCGCGATCTCCTCGGCCTCCTTCCAGTCGATCGGCTGGAGCGGCTGAGTCAGGGCCAGATCGAGCACCTGATCGGCCACCTTGACCGGAATGATCTCCAGCCCCTGCTTCACGTTATCGGGAAGCTCGACCAGATCCTTCTCGTTGTCGGCCGGGATCAGCACGGTCTTGATGCCGCCGCGCAGCGCGGCCAGCAGCTTCTCCTTGAGGCCACCGATGGGCAGCACGCGGCCGCGCAGGGTAACCTCGCCGGTCATGGCGATGTCCTTGCGCACCGGGATACCCGTCAGCACCGACACGATGGACGTCACCATGGCGATACCGGCGGACGGGCCGTCCTTGGGCGTCGCGCCTTCCGGCACGTGCACGTGGATGTCCCGGTGCTGGAACAGGGTCGGCTTGATGCCGAACAGGGCCGAGCGCGACTTCACGAAGGAGAAGGCCGCCTGGATCGACTCCTGCATCACGTCGCCCAGCTTGCCGGTGGTCTTGATGGCGCCCTTGCCCGGCACGGTCACCGCCTCGATGGTCAGCAGCTCGCCGCCCACCTCGGTCCAGGCGAGGCCGGTGGTGGCGCCCACCTGATCCTCCTGCTCGGATTCGCCGAAGCGGAACTTCCGCACACCCGCGAATTCCTCCAGGTTCTCCGGCGTGATGTGCACCTTGTCCGCCTTGCCCTCGAGGATGCGCTTCAGCGACTTGCGGGCCAGCTTGGCCAGCTCGCGCTCCAGGTTCCGCACGCCCGCCTCGCGGGTGTAGTAGCGCACCAGGTCGCGCAGCGCCTCGTCGGAGATGGACCACTCGCCCTTCTTCAGGCCGTGATTCTCGATCTGCTTGGCGATCAGGTGCCGCTTGCAGATCTCGATCTTCTCGTCCTCGGTGTAGCCGGAGAGCTGGATGATCTCCATGCGGTCGAGGAGCGGCTGGGGCATCCGCAGCGTGTTGGCCGTGGTCACGAACATCACGTCCGAGAGGTCGTAGTCCACCTCCAGGTAGTGGTCGTTGAACTTGGCGTTCTGCTCGGGGTCGAGCACCTCCAGCAGCGCCGAGGCCGGGTCGCCCCGGAAGTCCTGGCCCATCTTGTCGATCTCGTCGAGCAGGAACAGCGGGTTGCTGGTGCCCGACTTCTTGAGCGACTGGATGATCTTGCCCGGCATGGAGCCGATGTAGGTGCGGCGGTGGCCGCGAATCTCGGCCTCATCCCGCACGCCGCCCAGCGAGAAGCGGATGAACTCGCGGCCCGTCGCCTTGGCGATGGAGCGGCCAAGCGAGGTCTTGCCGACGCCCGGCGGGCCGACGAGGCACAGAATCGGCCCCTTCAGCTTGTTGGTGCGGGACTGCACGGCGAGGTACTCGACGATGCGCTCCTTCACCTTTTCAAGGCCGTAGTGATCCGCGTCGAGCACCTGCTCGGCGACCTTGATGTCCTTCTTGACCTTGGACTTCTTGCCCCACGGCAGGCCCAGGATCCAGTCGAGGTAGTTGCGCACCACCGTGGCCTCGGCCGACATCGGGCTCATGGAGCGCAGCTTCTTCAGCTCGCTCATGGCCTTGTCGCGGGCCTCCTTGGAGAGCTTGGTCTTCTTGATGCGCTCTTCCAGCTCGGCGGCTTCGTCCCGGCCCTCGTCCGATTCCCCAAGCTCGCGCTGAATCGCCTTCAGCTGCTCGTTCAGGTAGTACTCGCGCTGGGTCTTCTCCATCTGGCGCTTCACGCGCGAGCGGATCTTCTTCTCCACCTGGAGGACGCCAATCTCGCCTTCCATGAAGCC
Organism: Pedomonas sp. V897; assembly: GCF_051304405.1. Lineage (NCBI taxonomy): Bacteria > Pseudomonadati > Pseudomonadota > Alphaproteobacteria > Sphingomonadales > Pedomonadaceae > Pedomonas > Pedomonas sp. V897. Next base: position 142,719 of record NZ_JBPPGG010000002.1, on the reverse strand, counting down.
GAAGACCATCTCCAGCCGCTTGGCCACGTCCGTGGTCGCCAGCAGCTGCTGCTTGTCGGAGATCTTCAGCCCGAGGTGGCTCGCCACCGTATCGGCCAGCTTGGACGGCTCCGTGATCTGGTTGAGCCCGACCAGCACCTCCGGCGCGATCTTCTTGTTCAGGCGCACATACTGCTCGAACTGGCTGATGACCGAGCGCATCAGCCCGCGCACTTCGTCGCTGTCCGTATTCTCTTCGGTGAGGGGCGCGACCGACGCTTCCAGATAGTCGGCCTGGTCGGAGAACGCCTGCACGCGCGCCCGCTCCTTGCCCTCGACCAGCACCTTGACGGTGCCGTCGGGCAGCTTGAGCAGCTGGAGCACGTTGGCCAGCGTGCCGACATCATAGAGTTCCTTCTGCCCCGGATCATCGTCCGCCGGATTCTTCTGCGACAGCAGGAAGATGCGCTTGTCGCCGCGCATGACCTCCTCCAGCGCCCGAACCGATTTCTCACGGCCAACGAACAGCGGCACGATCATCTGTGGGAAGACCACGATGTCGCGAAGGGGCAGAACAGGGTACAGCTGTTGCATTGAAGCCTCACACACTTGGCGCACACACCGGCACAACGCGCGATGTCGCGCTCTTCCTTACGCATATGGGGAGAACAGCGGCTTGCATCAAGCCATGCTGCCCTCCCCATAGGTCGGCTTGGTCATCTGGAGCGGTGGTCGGGGGGGGGGGCTGACTAGGCCAGCGATCCCACGTCTTCCCGCGTCTGCGAGAAAATACGGATCGGGTCCTTCCGGCCTTCGACCACGTCCTTGTTGATCACGACCTCATCGACCCCATCCATGCCAGGCAGCTCGAACATGGTGTCCAGCAGGATGGCTTCCATGATGGAACGCAGGCCGCGTGCACCGGTTTTGCGCTCGATTGCCTTGCGCGAGATGGCCTGCAGTGCGTCGGGGTTGAAGGTCAGCTTCACGCCTTCCATGTCGAACAGGCGCTGATACTGCTTGGCGAGCGCGTTCTTCGGCTCGGACAGGATCTTGACCAGCGCCTCCTCGTCCAGATCCTCCAGCGTCGCGATCACCGGCAGACGGCCGATGAACTCGGGGATCAGGCCGAACTTCAGCAGATCCTCCGGCTCGCACTGCTTCAGGATCTCGCCCGTGCGCCGCTCGTCCGGGGCCACCACATTGGCACCGAAACCGATCGACTTGCCCTGGAGGCGGTCCGCGATGATCCGGTCGAGGCCGGCGAAGGCGCCGCCGCAGATGAACAGGATGTTGGTCGTATCGACCTGGAGGAACTCCTGCTGCGGGTGCTTGCGGCCGCCCTGGGGCGGCACGGAAGCGGTGGTGCCTTCCATGATCTTGAGCAGCGCCTGCTGCACGCCCTCGCCCGACACGTCGCGGGTGATGGACGGATTGTCGGACTTGCGGCTGATCTTGTCGATCTCGTCGATGTAGACGATGCCGCGCTGGGCCCGCTCCACGTTGTAGTCGGCCGCCTGGAGCAGCTTGAGGATGATGTTCTCCACATCCTCGCCCACGTAGCCGGCTTCGGTCAGCGTGGTGGCGTCGGCCATGGTGAAGGGCACATCCAGGATGCGGGCCAGCGTCTGGGCGAGCAGCGTCTTGCCGCAGCCCGTCGGGCCCACCAGCAGGATGTTGGACTTCGCCAGTTCAACGTCGCTGTTCTTCTGGCCGTGATTCAGGCGCTTGTAGTGGTTGTGAACGGCAACCGAGAGCACGCGCTTGGCATGGCTCTGGCCGATCACGTAGTCGTCCAGAACCTTGCAGATTTCCCGCGGCGTCGGAACGCCGTCCCGGCTCTTCACCAGAGCCGACTTGGTTTCTTCCCGAATGATATCGTTGCACAGCTCGACGCATTCATCGCAGATGAAAACGGTCGGGCCGGCGATCAGCTTGCGAACCTCGTGCTGGCTCTTACCGCAGAAAGAGCAGTAAAGAGTGTTCTTCGAGTCGCTGCCGCTGAGCTTGGTCATGCGCGTCCTTTCCTCGTTCGGCCCAATACGCAGCCGACGCTGGCATCCTAGACCGAGCCTCTAGGGCTTCACAATCCCGAAATAGAGGGTCAACCCCTCCTTTCAGACGCAGGGACTATAACGCGCCGTGCCTCAAAAGAGGCTTAACAAATCGCAGACGAGGCTGGATTCCGGCGCGTCAATGCAGCTGATTACCGCTTTTCACTCTCTTCCGGCGTCTCGGGTCGCCGTTCGTAGACAGTGTCGATCAGTCCCCAGGCCTTGGCCTCGTCAGCCGTCATAAATGTGTCGCGCTCGACGGCTTTTTCAACCTCTTCCAGGGAACGACCGGTGTTTTTTTGCAGGATTTCGTTCAGGCGCTGGCGGATGCGCAGGATTTCCCGCGCCTGGATCTCGATGTCCGTCGCCTGGCCTTGGGCGCCGCCCGAGGGCTGGTGAATCATTATGCGGGCGTTGGGCAGGGACCAGCGCATGCCCGGCGCGCCGGCGGCCAGCAGGAAGGCGCCCATGGACGCGGCCTGGCCGATGCACACCGTCGCCACGTTGGGGCGGATGTACTGCATGGTGTCGTAGATGGCGAGACCCGCCGTCACCACGCCGCCCGGCGAGTTGATGTACATGAAGATGTCCTTCTTGGGGTTGTCGGCCTCAAGAAAGAGCAGCTGGGCGACGATGAGGGACGCCATGTGGTCCTCGATGCCGCCGGTGACGAAGATGATGCGCTCCCGCAGCAGGCGGGAGTAGATGTCAAACGCCCTTTCACCCCGGGTGGACTGCTCAATGACCATGGGCACGAGGCTGTTCTGGTAATGGCTGATCGGGTCGATCATGGGCGTCGCCTTTCACTTCACTTAGGCAATCGGGGGCTCACCGCCCCCGATTGCCAAGATTGGGTTTATTCAGCCTTTTTGGAAGAGGCTTTCGACGTCGTCTTCTTCTTCGGCTTCGGGGCGGCCTCGCCCTCGGCCTCCGTTTCGGCGTCCGCCTTGGCCTTGGCCTTCGCCTTCGGCTTGGCGGGCGCTTCCTCGGCCGCGGCCTCGGCCTCGCCGGCCTCGTCCTTCTTGGCCTTGGCCTTGGTGGCCTTCTTCTTCGGCGCTTCCTCGGCGGGCTTCGCCTCGGCGTCGTCGTCCGCCTCCAGCGCGCGGGTCAGCTCCTCGCGGGTGACGGTCTTCTCGGTCACCTCGATCTGGCCGAGGATGAAGTCCACCACCTTTTCCTCATACAGCGGCGCGCGCAGCTGGGCGGCCGCCATCTGGTTCTGCTGGAAGAACTTCACCACCTGCTCCTGCTGGCCCGGGTAGCGCTGGGCTTCCTGGGCGATCAGGCGGTTCATCTCGGCCTGGGTGATCTGGATGTTGTTGGCCTGGCCGATCTCGGAGAGCAGCAGGCCGAGGCGCACGCGGCGCACGGCGATGTTGCGGTACTCTTCCTTCTCGGCTTCCAGCTTGGCCTTCTCTTCCTCGTCGTCGCCGGCCTCACGCTCCAGCTGCGCCCAGATCTGCTGGAACTCGGCGTCCACCATGCCCTCCGGCACCGGGAAGTCGTGGCTGGCCGCCAGGGCGTCCAGCAGCTTGCGCTTCAGGTAGGTGCGGGTCAGGCTGTTGTGCTCGCGCTCGATCTGCGACTTCAGGATTTCCTTCAGCGAGTCGAGGCTCTCGAGGCCGAAGTTCTTGGCCATCTCGTCGTTGATCTCGACCGGCTTGGCGGTCTGCACCTTCTTGACGGTGATGTCGAAGGTGGTCTCCTTGCCCGCCAGGTTGGCGGCCGGATACTGTTCCGGGAAGGTCACGGTGATGGTCTTCTGCTCACCGGCCTTCACGCCGACCAGCTGCTCCTCGAAGCCGGGGATGAACATGCCCGAGCCCAGCTCCAGCTGGGTGTCCTCGCCCTTGCCGCCCTCGAACGGCTCGCCGTCCAGCTTGCCGACGAAGTCGATGATGACCGCATCGCCATTCTGGGCCGCATGGCCTTCCGGCGCGTCCTCGAAGGCCTTCTGCTGGGAGGCCAGGCGCTCGACGGCCTCGTCGACCTCCTTGTCCTCCACCGGAATGACCCACTTTTCCAGCTTCAGGCCGGAGAGATCGGGAACCGCCACGTCCGGCAGGATCTCCAGGTTCATGGTGAACTCGAGGTCCGAATCCGGCTCGTACTTGGTCACCTCGATCTGCGGCTGCATGGCCGGGCGGAGCTTGTTCTCCTCCAGCACCTTCTGGGTGCCTTCCTGCACCGCTTCTTCCAGCACCTGGCCGGTCAGGGCCGCGCCGTGAACCTTGCGCACCAGCGAGGCCGGAACCTTGCCCGGGCGGAAGCCCGGCATGCGAATGGTCTTGGCAACATTGCCAATCTGCTCGTCCAGTTTCCGGGACAGGTCGGCGGCCGGCACCACCACGGTGTAGGCCCGCTTCAAACCTTCGTTCAACGTCTCGCTGATCTGCATGGCGTTCTCTCAACTCGTCATGTGCCGCCGGGCGGCCGTGAATCCTTGGTGCGGATGAAGGGACTCGAACCCCCACGTCTTTCGACACTGGAACCTAAATCCAGCGCGTCTACCAATTCCGCCACATCCGCCAAGGCCTGAATTCGAAGCGGCGTCTATAGCACAGGGGTAGATGGACGCAACAATCCCTTATTGTCTCCCGCCCCGGAGAGCGGGAACCGCTATGGCTTTTAGAATACCCGGATAGGCCTCGGGAAGATCCTCTGCGATCAGTCCCGGGCCGAGCCGCAGCCCCGCCTCTCCGTGTATCCAGGCCGCAACAGCCGCCGCCTGGGCAACCGACAGGCCGAGCTGCCGTTCCTGGGCAATGAGCCCGAGGATGGTGCCCGCCAGAACGTCCCCTGCCCCTGCCGTCGCCAGCTCGGGCGACGCGTGGCCGTTGATGAACGCCTCGCCCTCGGGCGTCGCGACCACCGTGTCCGGCCCCTTCAGCAGCACCACCGCGCCCGAGATCCGCGCCGCCTCCCGCGCCCGCTCCAGCCTGGGCGCACTGGCGTCGATGCCGGGGAACAGGTGGCGGAACTCGCCCTCGTGCGGCGTCATCACCACCGCGCCCCGGATGGCCCGGAACAGGACGGCGGGGTCGTCCTCGAAACTGGTCAGGGCGTCCGCGTCCAGCACCAGCGGCTTGCCCGTCGCCAGCAGTGCCAGCACCGTCTCCCGGCAGCGTTCGCCGATGCCGAAGCCCGGCCCGATCACCATGCCGCTGGCGCGGGGGTCGGCGAGGCAGGCGGCGAACGCCTCCGGCGTCGCCGCCCGGCGGACCATGATCGCGGTCAGGTGCGCGGCGTTGATCGCGACCGCGCTCGGCGGGCTGGCGATGCTGACCAGCCCGGCCCCGACGCGCAGCGCCGCCCGCGCCGCCAGCCGCGCCGCCCCGGTTGCCGACGGGCCGCCCGAGGCCACCCAGACATGGCCGCGGCTGTACTTGTGGTCGTCGGGGCCGGGGCGCGGCAGGCGCGGCGTGCCGACCGCCCAGGTGGCAACGCCAAGCTGTGCCAGTTCCGCCGCCTCCGGCGCCAGGTCGATGGGCACCAGCACCACCGCCCCGCAGCGGGTGCGCCCGGGCTCCAGCAGGTGGCAGGGCTTGCGCGCGCCGAACGTCACCGTCGCGTCCGCCTGGATCATGTCCGAGACGACGCTTCCCGTATCCGCGTCCACACCGCTCGGCACATCGACGGCGATCACGCCCCCGGCCCGGTCGCAGGCCTCCCGGATGCGCCCCGCCAGCGCCCCCTCCACCGGACGCGAGAACCCGATTCCGAACAGGGCATCCACCACGATTGTCGCCCCGTCGATCGCGGCAAGCGCCTCGGCGAGCGGCGCGACCGCCCCCGACCAGCGCTGGCGCATCATCTGGGCGTCGCCCCGAAGGGCGTCGGGATCGCCCCACGCGCCAACCGTCACCGTCCATCCCGCCGCGAGGAGATGACGCGCCACCACATAGCCGTCTCCCCCGTTGTTCCCGGGCCCCGCCAGAACCACCGCCTGTCTGGCGTCCGGCCAGCGGCGCAGCACTTCCGCGGCGACCGCCTGACCCGCCGCCTCCATGGCGTCGAGACTGGACTGGCCAGCCGCGAACCGGCCGCGCTCCAGCCGGCGCATCTGATCTGCGGTCAGCAAGGGATGATACATGGACATCGTCTTCGGTCTCATTTAGTGCAGGGAACAACTGACACGCCGTTGAACCTAGATTGAACTGTAGACAGGATGCAGCTGAAAACCGGCCTCATCATCGCACTGGCTCTCGGGCTTTCAGGGTGCGCAAGCTCCCCGTTCATGGTCTCCAAGAAGGGATCCTACGCGCCTGGCTTCGTTCCCCGCAACGAGCTGGGCAACCCGGTTCTGCCTGATTCCGCCCCCAAGGCGAAGTCCGGCACCGATGACGGGGCGGAGAGCCGCGCCGTCGCCCGGCGCACGCCTGCCTCCTGGATCAACGGCTAGGCAGACACCTTCCCCGCGATCGCCCGCACCGGGATCGCCAGCACAGGGATCGCCAGCACTGGCGCTTGCGCGCGGCCGGAGGCCCCGGCACCCGCGCGGGCGCTGCTGCGGCGCCATGCGAAATCCGGCCCGCAAGCCTCGGGAATTTTTGAGAAAATCGTTCAGGGAAACAGTTGCACTTGAGCCTGGGCAGGCTTGGCTGGGGCGCCAGGATTCGAACCTGGGAATGGCGGTACCAAAAACCGCTGCCTTACCGCTTGGCTACGCCCCAGCAGGCGGCGCGCACTATACCGTCGTCTCTCCGGGAGAAAAGAGGCAAATGCGCGCTGTCCACATATTTTCTTTCGCGCGTTTGCTTGCGCGCGCGCCCTAGCTGGCGTTCACCGTCTGGCGGCGGTAGGCGATGGTGATGACCATGGTGTAAACCAGCGCCACGGCCACGAGAATCTGGAGGTTGAACTCCGGCAGGACATAGCTGGCGATGGACGGGATACCGACCATGGACCAGTAGACCAGAAGCCCGTTCGGCCAGCCGATCAGGTAGCCGAGGTGGTGATGCAGGTGGTCCCGGTCGCCGCTGAACGGGGAGCGCCCCTTCAGCAGACGGGTCGTGAGCAGGCGCAGGCAGTCCAGCACGGGGATGATGAACCAGACAGCCACCGGCCCTGCGCTGAGGGCGCTCTCGGGCTGGTTGTAGACATAGATGGCCAGCGCGCCGAACAGCGCCGACAGGCCGTAGCTCCCCCCGTCCCCGAGGAAGAACCGGCCGCGCAGGTTGAAATAGAGCGCCACCGCCAGCGCCGCCGCCACGACCAGAAGCACGCCCTCGACATGCTCCGGCGCATAGAGCGACAGGAAGCCCGTCCACATCAGGGACAGGCCGATGACCAGGCCATTCTTGCCGTCTGCCATGTTCACGGCGTTGAGCAGGCCCACCATGCAGAACAGGGTGAAGATGCCGCTGAGGCTTCCCAGCGCAATCGTCTGCACCTCGCCGGGCCGGCTGCCGACCAGCTCGAAGCGCAGCGACTGGATATCCAGCGCCGGCACCAGAATCATGCCCAGGCTGAACGCCGCCACGGCCACGACGAGACGGAAGCGCGGCGAGAGCTCCCACCGGTCATCCGACGCGCCGACCACATAGAACACCGCCACCAGGCAGCCGATGATGCCAAGCTCGCCCCGGGCCGCCGCCGGCGCATCGGCAAAGCCGAAGAACATGGCGAACAGCATCAGGACGATCGGAATCAGCACGGCCGTGCCGCCCATCAGCGGCGTCACATGGGAATGGCGCTTGCGCCCGCCCACGGGATCCGGGAAATCCAGCAAGCCAAGCAGCCGACCGAGATATTGCGCGTTCAACCCGACAAGAGTCGCGAACAGGCCCGACCCCAGTGCGGCGCAGAGAATCTCCTCAGTCATAAAGCTGCAACCTTCGGAAAGAACAGGTGTCAGGAAAAGCACGCATGCTTTACGAAACGACCGGCTTGTGCCCTCCGCTTCGCAACGCCACACAACGCCACGCGGGATTGCAGCACTAGCCTACGTCGGCTAAGACTTCGTTACCGGGGTGACTAGCGCCATTATTGCACCACCTCAAGCCGTTAAATCACAAATCGAGACAAACCATGCCAATACTTGTTACCGGCGCAGCAGGGTTCATCGGCCATCATGTCGCCAAAAGACTCCTCGACCGCGGCGAACAGGTTATTGGGCTCGATAACCTGAATGATTATTACAGCGTTGATCTTAAACGGGCTCGTCTCGCGGAACTTGAACGCACCCATAACAGCTTTAGTTTCTTGCAGGTGGATTTTGCGGACAACGCCGCGCTGCTTGAAGCCCTGAAGCCCTATGCTATCGACCGGGTGGTTCATCTGGGCGCGCAGGCGGGCGTGCGCTACTCCATCACGCACCCCCACGCCTATGTGACCGCCAACCTGGTCGGCCATCTCAACATCCTCGAGTACTGCCGCCACACCGAGGGCATGAAGCATCTGGTCTATGCGTCCTCCTCCTCGGTTTATGGCAGCAACAAGAAGCTGCCCTTCGCGGTGGAGGACCGGGTCGACCTGCCCATTTCCCTGTACGCCGCCACCAAGAAGGCGGACGAACTGATGAGCGAGGTCTACGCCCATCTCTATCGCCTGCCCCAGACCGGCCTGCGCTTCTTCACGGTCTATGGTCCGTGGGGCCGCCCCGACATGGCGATGTGGCTGTTCACCGACGCCATCCTCAAGGGCGAACCCATCAAGGTGTTCAACCACGGCGATATGCGGCGGGACTTCACCTACATCGACGACATCGTCACCGGCGTTGTCGCCTGCCTCGACAATCCGCCGCCGGATGACGGCCAGCCCAAGGCGGGCGGGTCGGTCTCGCCGCACCGGGTCTACAACATCGGCAACAACCGGTCCGAGCCCCTGCTGCGGATGATCGAGATTCTGGAGAAGGCCCTCGGGCGGGAAGCCCGGAAGGAGCTTCTGCCCATGCAGCCCGGCGACGTGCGGGAGACCTACGCGGACATCTCGGCCATTCAGAACGATCTGGGCTTCCAGCCCACAACGCCGATCGATGTGGGCGTGCCGCGCTTCGTCGAATGGTTCAAGCACTACCACAAGATAAATTAGAATTGATGCCGTGCCCGGTCAGGGATAGTTCAGCCCGATGACGTTGAACTATTCCCTGTGGGCGGCATTTGGGCCCGGGTCCCTGCCCCTCTGGCTCTGCCTTGCCGGGCTGATCCTGGCGCTGTGGCGCCCCCGGGTTGGCTTGCGCCTGGCCGGCGCCGGCGCGTTTCTGCTGTTCGTTCTCGCCATACTGCCCACGGGATTCTGGCTGATGCGCATGCTGGAAAACCGCTACGAGGCGCCGGACCTCTTCGCGATGCGCCCGCGCGCGATCATTGTCCTTGCGGGCGGCGAGAACCTCTATGCCAGCACCATCCGCGGCGCCCCGGAGTACAAGGACGCCGCCGACCGCATGCTGACCGGCATCACCCTGGCGCGGCGATTCCCGGAGGCGGAGCTGTATCTGGTCGGGGGCATGGCCCTGGCCAATGGCGTCACCGATACGGACATGCTCCGGCGGACGGCGCTCGATCTGGGGTTCCCGGAGGCGCGCCTCAGGATCGTCAACGGCACGCTCAACACCTGCGAGAATGCGCGGGGCGCAGCGGCGCTGCTCGGCCGGGAAGCCCTCCGCCAGTCGCTCCTCGTCACCTCGGCCTACCATCTGCCGCGCGCCATGCTGTGCTTCGAGGCCATCAACATGGAGGTGACGCCCGTCCCGGTGGACTATCAGACCTGGCCGATCGACAGCGGCGGCACCGGGTTCCGGCTCGATCCCCTCAGCAATCTCGCCCTTGCCGATCTGGCGCTGCACGAGTGGGCGGGCCTCATCTACTATCGCCTGACCGGGCGGACCCTCCGCGTCTGGCCCTCATAAGAGAGCGCCCTCCCGGTCAGGTGAGACCGGAAGGGCGCCACATAAGAAGCCTTACTCCTGACCCTGTGGATCAGAGCTGCCAGCGCCGGATCGTCTCCGGCAGGGCCAGATTCCGCCACATACCCTTGATGTCCGCGACCAGACCGCCCGGCTTGACGATGCGGGCGATGTGGTCCGCGCTCATCTGGGCATAGACGGTGTGCGGCACGGCGGCCACCACCGCGTCGAACGGCTCCATCTCGGCCGACCGGCGCGGATCATCCATGCGGATGTCGGCCATGCGGCGCAGCAGCCGGACACCGTATTCCTCGTGAGCCTCCTCGCCATCGGCGAGCGGGTCGTGGACCCGCACCGTATGGCCATGGCTTTCGAGGCCCCGGATCACATCGATGACCTTGGAGTTCCGCAGATCGGGCACGTTTTCCTTGAAGGTCAGGCCGAGCACCAGAATCCGCGAGTTCGGGGCGAGCCGCTCATGGACGCAGTCGGCGATATAGCGGCCCATGCCGTCATTGATCCGCCGCCCGGCCAAAATGACCTCGGGGTCATGGCCCAGTTCCTGGGCCCGGAACGACAGGTAATAGGGATCGACGCCGATGCAGTGGCCGCCCACCAGACCGGGCGAGAACTTGAGGAAGTTCCACTTGGTCCCCGCCGCTTCCAGCACGTCGTAGGCGGACAGGCCGATCTTCTGGAAGATCATCGCCACTTCATTGATGAAGGCGATGTTGATGTCGCGCTGGGCGTTCTCGATCACCTTGGCAGCCTCGGCCGCCTTGATGCTCTTGGCCCGGAACACGCCGCCGCTGGTGACCGCCCCGTAGAGGGCCGCCAGCTTCTCGACGACTTCGGGCGTCTCGCCGGAGATCACCTTGGTGATGCGGTCAACCGTATGCTCGCGGTCGCCCGGGTTGATCCGCTCCGGCGAGTAGCCGAGGAAGAAGTCCACGCCCCGCTTGAGGCCCGAGACCCGCTCCAGCTCGGGGCCGCAGATGTCTTCCGTCACGCCCGGGTAGACCGTGCTTTCGTAGACCACGATCGCGCCGGCGCCGGGCGTCAGCACGCTGGCGACGCTCCGGGTGGCGGACATGACCGGCCGCAGGTCCGGCTTGTTGGTCTCGTCGACCGGCGTCGGCACGGTGACGATGAAGATCTCCGCCCCCCGGCACTCCTCCAGATTGGAGGTCAGGTGCAGCGTCGAGGCCCGGAGGGCCGGCTCATCCACTTCTCCCGTCCGGTCGTGTCCCCGCTTCAACTCCTCGATGCGGGTTTCGTTGATGTCGAAACCGATCGTGTCGAAGTGGCGAGCCAACACAACCGCCAAGGGCAATCCAACATATCCAAGGCCGATGACGGCCACACGTGTTTTTGGCCCCAGCAGTGCGGTCATAGAGCTCCCCCCAGTTTTGCCTGCCCGTCAGATACTTCGGCGGACGATCCGATCAAGAACGCAACGCACCTCTGTCTTACCTCGAGATCACAGCAATCGATGCCAGAGCCGTTGCGAACTGACCAATAATGGTCGCAACGTCCTTCACAATATCAAGGGTATAAAGCGGATCGATGTTCTTCGGCACAACGATCGTGCTGCCCGGCGGCACAACCGGAGCCCCCGAGCGGAACCAGCCCGAGGTCTTCAGCGGCTGGGCCACGCCGTTCGGGTAGACGATGAAGATGCGGTCATCGTCGGCCGAGCGCTGAATGCCGCCCGCCTCCTTGATGTAGTCCTGCGCGGTCTTGCCCTTGGCGAACTGCAATGCGCCCGGATTGAGCACGTCGCCCATGGCCAGCACGAAGTTGGGCCGCTTGGGCATGTAGATGGCGTCGCCCGCCTCGAGCACCGTATCCGCCTCGGGATAGGCCTCCAGCACGGCCGGGTCGGCCTCCACCACCATGCGGCCGGGCGCGTCCACCGTCGCCAGGTCCCGCGAGAGCATCATCGCCGAGGACATGGCATCGGCACTGACACCCTTGCGGGCGGACATGGACAGCAGCGCCGTGTTCATTTCACGCGCCGTCCGGCGGAACCCTTCCTGCTGCGCCTTCTTGACGCTGCGGCGGGTAAAGACGGCGCCATAGGGATAGGCGTGCTCCGTCAGGCCGCCCGCCCGCGCGATCAGCTCGGAGAGCTTCTCGCCCTTGCGGATGGTGTAGAGGCCCGGGCGGAGGAACTCGCCCGTCAGCAGCACCGCGCCCGCCTCGTACTTGGGCTGGACCGTGTTGAAGCGCACGTCATCGCCTGCCGCGACCTTGATCGCGGCGAACATCTCCATCGTGCCATCCATGGCGAAGCTGGTCGCCGTACCGCGGTACGGATCGGCCCGCGACAGGTCGATCGAGAACGTCTCCGCGCGGGACGAGATCCCTTCCGCGATCGACGCCAGCACCGAGACCGGCAGCGCGCCCCACACCGGGTAGATGCCCGGGCGGCGCAGGTTGCCGCTCAGCACCACCACGTTCTCGAGAAGGAAGGGCAGAACCGACGGGTTCTCCTCAAAGACCGCGGGGCACACTTCCTCCTTCTTGGCCTTGTCCTCCTTGGTCAGGATGTCCCGGCCCAGGGCGTCCTTGGCCTTCGGGTCCTGCGTCTGGGCGTTCTGATCCCGGACGTCCCGGCCCGCCAGCATGCGCGAGCCGCCCGCCATGCCCATGGAGGCGTTCGGGTCGTCACCGAATGCCTGGTCGTTGTTCACCACGCCCAGGTTGCTCTGCACGCCGCCTGCGGACCCGATCTTGAGGGTCTCGCCCTGGTCGACGATGTAGGAGCCGCGGGTCACGGCGGCGAAGCGGTCCGACTGGCTGTCGCCGACGAGCACTTCCAGATAGGTCAGCGAACGGCAATCCGGCAGCGGATTGGGCAGGCCGAGCACGATGCTGCGCACCGGGGTGCTCTGGAGGAAGGCGATATCCTTGTTGCCCAGAATGATGAGCTGGTCTTCGCTGCGCAGGCTCACATCCTGGTTTTCGTAGAAGACTTCATAGAGATTGACGCCCGAGTAGGACACCGAGCTGGTGATCGGGTCGCGGCGCAGCAGCACGGCGAAGGGCAGGTAGCTGCCCATGCGCAGGTTCTCGGCCGAGCCCAGCAGCGACTTCACCGTGGGCGCCATCGACAGCGAGCGCACGCCCGGGCTGTTGACGAACCCGGTCAGCAGCACCTTGCCGGTGGTGCTCCGCTCCCGGCTCACCACCTGCACCACGTCGCCGGCTTGCAGCTTTTCGCTCTCGGCGGTGAGCGAGACCACTTCTTCCTGCCCGTTGGGCTGAATCCGCAGGACCGAGAAGTCATTGCCGCTCGGGCGCAGGGCGCCGCCCGCCATGGCCACCGCCTGAGCCAGCGTCAGCGTGCTGCTGCCCGGCGCCAGCTCGAAGATGCCCGGACGCACAACCGAGCCGGTGACGGCGATGGTGCGCCCGACGGTCGGCACGATGATCCGGTCGCCATCCTGCAGGTGGATGACCGGCGGCGAGCCGATGCCCAGCAAGCCATAGAGATCAACGACAAAGCTGCGGCCGGCGCGCTCGACCCGCACCTGGCGCAGCGAGCCCGTGCGGCGGATGCCCCGCGCCTGCGCCAGCGCCTGGGTGATGTCGCTGAGGGAGGTGAGCGTGTACTGGCCGGGACGCTCCACCTCACCGCCGACGACGACGGAAATCGAGCGCACGGCGCCGAGCGACACATGGGCTTCGGTGCCGAGCAGGGTCTGGCGGGTGGCCGCCTGAATGTCCTGCACCACCGCGTCGAAGCGGCGGCCGGCCGCCGCGATCGGCGGCAGCTGGTCGATGATGATCCGCCCTTCCCGGTCAACGCGGGTGGTGATGTTGCGCGGCTCCGGCCCCTGGAACAGGACGACGAACTCGTCGCCGACGCCGACGATATAGTTGCCGCTGACCCGGCCGGTGAACGCGCTCTGCTGTGCCTGCCGGTCAAGGAACTTCTCGAACAGTTCGTAGCCGAACTGGCGCAGCTCTTCGTTGCCGGTGCGCTCGCGATACGATTCCTCGAGCGCGGAGGGCTTGTAATTCTGGGTCAGAATCTCCTGGGCCTGCAACTCGCGCAGCAGGCGCTCGCTCTCCGTCATGCCGGAGAGCGGGTCGCTCAGACCAGGGAACCCGGACGTATCGCTGGCATTCCGGGACTCGTCCACGGGCGATGTCGTCATCATGGACTGCCCGGTGCGGCCGGAGAGCTGCCCCTGGAGCTGCTTCAGCATGTTGGGGTCGAACATCTGCGCCTGGGCGGGCAGGCCAAACCCCAGCATGGCGCTGATCACTGCAATCCCTGCACACATGCGCTTGATGGCATGGCCAGAGAGTCCTGACGCGGCACCGTCGCGCTGCCGATCGTTCGATGCGCGACCACCGCAGACCCTCACATGCATGGATATTCCCCCTGATAGACTAACTGCCAGCGAAACGGCTGATAGAGACGGACCCGCAAACCGTCAAGCAAAGCTCGGCGGCCCGTTTCGCTTTAACCGCACAGGACTGTCGATCGCGCCACCCACCATGCCGGATGCTCCTCCTGCAACCTGTCGGCGGCCTTCTGCGTCTGCGCCCCGTCGCCGAAGACAGCGAACCAGGTCGGGCCCGAGCCCGCCATGCGCACCAGCCGCACCCCCTCCTGCCGGCGCAGGGCGCTCTCCACCGCGTCGAGCAGCGGGCAGCAGGCGCGGGCCGCCGCTTCCAGATCATTGGCGAGGCCGGACACCCAGTCGAGCGAGGCGTGGGCGGGCAGGCTGCCTGCCGCGAGCCTTGGCGAGAACCCCTGCCTCCGCTCGGCAAAGGCGCGGAACACATGGGCCGTCACCAGCGGCACGCCCGGATTGACCAGCACGACCGGCAACGACTCGCTCAGCGGCAGGGGGCTGAGGTCGGTGCCGATGCCCTGCCCCAGCATGGGGCGGCTGTAGACGCAGGCGGGAATGTCCGCGCCAAGCGCCCCGCCGATGGCGGCGAGGCGGTCCAGCGGCCAGTTCAGATCCCACAGGCGGTTCAGCGCCCGCAGCGTTGCCGCCGCATCCGCCGAGCCGCCGCCCAGCCCCGCCGCCACCGGCAGGGCCTTGCGCAGCACGAGCCGCGCCCCCGCCGCGCCCAGCCCGGCGGCCCCGGCCAGCGCCCTTGCCGCCCGCAGCACCAGATTGTCGCTCTCGGCCGCCAGCGCCCCGGCGTATGGCCCCTCGATCGCAAGCGAAAGCGTCCCGGCCGGGCTCGCCTCCAGCGTGTCGCCCGCCTCGGTGAAGGCAAACACGGTCTCCAGCAGATGGTAGCCGTCCTCCCGCCGTCCGACGACGTGCAGGAACAGGTTGAGCTTGGCCGGAGCGGGCTCGGTAATCGTTTGAAGCTGCATGGGCGGTCAGCGCGTGCGTGTCGCCTGGAGGGTCGATGCGGCGGCCCCGTCGAGGCCGAGTTCCAGCTTGGCGAGCAGACGGCGCGACTGGTCGTCCGCCGGTTCGCTGTCCATGGCGGCGCGCCAGCGGAAGCGGGCCTCGATGGTGCGCCCCACCCGCCAGTAGGCATCGCCCAGATGTTCGTTGATGGTGGGATCACCCGGCTCGGCGGCGACCGCCTCTTCCAGATGCTTCACCGCCTGATCGTACTCGCCGGCCATGAAGTAGGCCCAGCCGAGGGAATCGATGATGAAGCCGTCGCCGGGCCGCAGCTCGACGGCCCGGGCAATCAGCCGCTTGGCCTCCTCGATGTTGCGCCCCTGCTCCAGGTACGAATAGCCGAGGTAATTGAGGGCGTTCGGCTCGTCCGGGTTGAGCTCCAGCGCCTTGCGCAGATCGGCCTCCGCCTCGGACCAGCGGCCCATGCGCTCGTAGCCGACCCCGCGCAGGAAATAGAGATACCAGTCCTGCTTGCGCGTCGCCGGCAGCAGGTCGATGGCGGCGGAATAGGCGGCGACGGCTTCCGTGTAGCGCTCCGCCTGGCGCAGCGCCTCGCCCAGCTCCACGCGGGCGCGGCGGCTGGAGGGGAAACGCACGCTCGCCGATTCCAGGAGCGCCAGCGCCTCGTCGGCCTTGTCCATGTCCTGAAGGATGCGCGCCTTCTCCAGCATCACGTCGACGCCGAACGGCCCGTCGATCCCGAGCGTCTCGATGGTCGCCAGCGCGCCGCGGGCTTCCTTGTTGAGCCGGAGGATGCGGGCGGAGAGCAGCCGGGCCTCCACCATGTCCGGCCGGGCGATTTCCGCCACCCGGGAGAAGACCAGCGCGAGCGGGATCGGCTCGCCCTGCATCAGGTCGGCGGCGGCGTGCAGCATCAGCTCCGCCAGCCCCTGCGCGGGGGTCGCGACCGGCGCCTCGATCTTCTTGCCCTCCGCCAGGCGGCGGCGCGCGTCCTCGAAGTAGGCGCGGCGGTCCGGGTCGGTCTCCATCTCCAGCAGGGCCGAGGCCTGCGCCGTGTTCCCCACCCGCTGCGCGGCGGCCGCGGCCGAGAGGCGCAGACGCCACAGGCCGTTGCCGTCCATCTGCAGGGCCTGCCGGTAGCAGGCGAGCGCCTCCTCCGCCTTGCCCTGTGCGAGGGCGATGTGGCCGGCATGCTCCAGCTGGTAGAGCCGCTGCACCCCCTCGGTCTCGGGCGGCTGGATGGTGGCCAGCGCCCCCTTCCTGTCGCCCTGCCCCTGCTGGGCCCAGGCGTTCAGGACCGGGGCGATCACCGCCTCGATGCCGCCCACGGCCAGCTTGGAGATGAGCGCTTCGGTTTTCTTGAACTCGCCCTTGCGGAAGGCCTCGGCAATCAGCACCAGCGCCGCCGTCGAGTTCTCCGGGTCGGCCGCCAGCACCTCCCGGGCGGTCTCCAGCGCGAGGCGCCGGTCGCCGGAGGCGAGCGCCAGCTCGAAGGTGCGCTGGCGCAGCACCGGGTCGCTGTCCTGATGCTGCAAGGCGCGGGAGAAGTAGTGGGCGGCCGCCCCCAGCTCGTCATTGGACCAGGCGTACCGCCCCAGGACATAGTCCCGATAGCCTTCCATCTCCTCTCCGGGGGAGAGGGTGGCTGCGGCCGGCGCCGTCGCCCCGAGGCTTCCCGAGGCAAGAAGTCCCGTGATGAGGGCGGCGACGACGGCTTGGTTCTTTCTTCTCACACAGCCTCACATGTTGGGGTAGTTCGGCCCGCCCCCGCCTTCGGGTGCAACCCAGTTGATGTTCTGGGTTGGATCCTTGATGTCGCAGGTCTTGCAGTGCACGCAGTTCTGCGCGTTGATCTGCAACCGCGGCTCGCCCGTGTCCAACCCGACGATCTCGTAGACGCCTGCCGGGCAGTAACGCTGCTCCGGCGCGTCATAGAGTTCAAGGTTGATTTTGACCGGAACGTCCTTGTCCTTCAAGGTCAGATGGACGGGCTGGTCTTCTTCGTGGTTGGTGTTGGACAGGAACACCGACGACAGCTTGTCGAAGGTGATCTTGCCGTCCGGCTTCGGGTAGGCGATCGGGTAGCAGTGCTCCTTGCGGCGCAGCTGGGTGTGATCCGGGTGGTGGCCGAAGGTCCACGGGATCAGCTTGCCGAGGCCCAGATCGTGGAGCCACAGGTCGATCCCGGTGTAGATCGTGCCGAGCGTCACGCCGAACTTGGCCAGCGCCGGGCGGGCGTTGCGGACCTTGTAGAGATCCTCGCGCACCCAGGAGTTGTTCAGCGCCTCCGGGTAGGCGGTCAGCTCGTCATGGCCCTCCGAGCCGGCCTTCAGCCGCTCGAACGCCGCCTCGGCCGCCAGCATGCCGGACTTCATCGCGTTGTGGCTGCCCTTGATGCGCGGCACGTTGACGAAACCGGCCGAGCAGCCGATGAGCGCGCCGCCCGGGAACACCAGCTTCGGGATGGACTGCCAGCCGCCCTCGTTGATGGCGCGGGCGCCATAGGCCACGCGGCGGCCGCCTTCCAGCAGCGGGCGGATGGCCGGGTGGGTCTTGAAGCGCTGCATCTCGTCGAACGGCGAGAGGTAGGGGTTCTTGTAGTCCAGCGCCACGACGAAGCCGATGGCGACCTGGTTGTTCTCCTGGTGGTAGATGAAGCCGCCGCCCGCCACGTCATCGAGCGGCCAGCCCTGGGTGTGGATGACCGTGCCCGGCTTGTGCTTCTCCGGGTCCACGTCCCACAGCTCCTTGATGCCGATGGCGTAGGTCTGCGGCTCCACGCCCTCGCGCAGGGCGAAGCGGTCCATCAGCTGCTTGGAGAGGTGGCCGCGCACGCCCTCGGCGAAGAAGGTGTACTTGGCGTGCAGCTCCAGGCCCGGCTGGTACATGTCCTTGTGGCTGCCGTCGCGGGCAACGCCCATGTCGCCGGTGGCCACGCCCTTCACCGAGCCGTCCTCGTTGTAGAGGATCTCCGCGCCCGCGAAGCCGGGGAAGATCTCGACGCCCAGCTCCTCGGCCTGCGAGGCCAGCCAGCGGCACAGGTTGCCCAGGCTCAGCGTGTAGCAGCCCTCGTTGGACATGAGGGGCGGCAGCAGGAAGTGGGGAATGTCGATCTTGCCGTTCTTGGTGAGCACCCAGTGCCGGTTGTCGGTCACCGGCGTGTTGAGCGGGGCGCCCCGCTCCTTCCAGTCGGGGATCAGCTCATTGAGCGCGATCGGGTCGACGACAGCCCCCGAGAGGATATGTGCGCCGATCTCGGACCCCTTCTCCAGCACGCAAACCGAAACGTCGTGACCCTGCTCCTGCGAGAGCTGCTTCAGACGAATCGCTGCCGCCAGCCCCGCCGGCCCCCCGCCGACGATTACCACATCATAAGGCATGGCTTCGCGTTCAGTCATTTCCTGTCCTCTCCCCTCCTGTCGGGTTTCGATTCGTTATCAGCCTACTCAATACGCACACATACGAGGCACAAAAGCGGTTGACCAGAGGACGAATGCTCTCTCACATGTCGCCATGATGGAAGGTGCGAAGGAGGAGGGGCGGCTGGCCGCCGCAGCCCTGAGCTGGCTCCTGGATGCGGGTTGCACGTCGCTGGTCGACGACATGCCTGCCTCGTGGCTGGTTCGCCCGCAACTGTCGGAACCGACAGATGCGCCGCGCGTAACGGCAGGAGTCCTGGCGGACCCGGCCGGGTTTTCGTCTGCGCGCGATTCCTTCGCAAGACAGCCTCCTGTCCGGGAGAATCAAGACCTCCACCAGGCGAATCGGTTCGAAAATCCCCCCCGGGAGGAGTGGCAGACGCCGACTCTCCCCGGGCAGCCCGTCCCTTCCCGGTGGGCGGAGGCGCGCACGTCCATGGCCCCGGCATCTGTCAGCGTCTCCGAAGCGGCCGCCGAGGCCGCGCGCCTGGCGGCAGAGGCCGACACGCTGGAGGCGCTCTACGCCGCCATCGAGGGATTCGAGGGCGTGCCGGTCAAGGCCACGGCCAACCGCACGGTCATTTTCGACGGCAACCCCGACTCGCGGCTGATGATCATCGGCGAGGCACCCGGCGCGGAGGAGGACCGGCAGGGCAAGCCCTTCGTCGGCGCGGCGGGACAGCTGCTCGACCGGATGCTGGCCGCCATCGGCCTCGACCGGGACAGCATCTACATCACCAACATGTTCTTCTGGCGGCCGCCCGGCAACCGCACGCCGACGCCGCAGGAAATCGCCCTGTGCCGGCCGTTCGTGCAGCGCCACGTGGAGCTGGTGAAGCCGCGGGTGGTGCTGGCGCTGGGCGGCACCTCGGCCAAGTCGCTGTTCGACACGGAAACCGGCATCACCCGCCTGCGCGGCCAGTGGAAGGACGTGGTCTACGGCAGCCTGACCGTCCCCACCCTCGCCTCCTTCCACCCGGCCTATCTCCTGCGCCAGCCGGCCCAGAAGCGCCTCTCCTGGGAGGATCTGCTGGCGTTCAAGGACCGTATCGGGTCCGCGCAGTGATGCGGCGCCCCGGACATCGCGCCGCCGCCCGGCGGGCGAAGCTGCGGACGGCTGTCTGCCTCCTGGCCGCCACCGCCGCGCTGGCGGCCGCGGCCGGCGCCCCCGCGCCCGCACAGGCGGCCCAGAGCACAGCCCGGACTGCCAAGAGCACGGCCCGGGCCGCGACCCGCACCCCGGCGCCCCGGGCCACCCCCCGCATTCCCGACAGCATCCCCCAGATCCTGAGCAGCCGGGACCGCCAGCTCTACCGGCAGGCGTTCGACGCCATCGACGCCGGGCAGGTGAGCCGGGCCCGCGCGCTGGCGAGGGAAGCCCGCTCGCCGCTCCTGCGCAGCCACATCCTCGCCGAGGCCATGCTGGCCGAGCGCAACCCCTCCTTCGAGGAGATGCGCCAGTGGCTGGAGGAGAACCTCAGCCATCCGCTGGCCGCGCGCATCCTCGAGCGCATCGAGGCGGTCAAGCCCGCCGATGCCCGCCTTCCGGCCCTGCCCGCCCAGTCGGTGGCCGAACCGGCCGAGCCGGTCACCCGCGCCTGGGACGGGCCGGGCCTCACGCCGCTGCAAACCCTTGCCGCCAACCGTCTGGCGCGGCGGTTGCAGCCGCTGGTCAACGCCATGCGCCTTGCCGAGGCGGAGCGGATGCTGGACGCCGAGCGCGCGCGCGGCAGCCTTGCGCCCCACACCCACGCCCGCTGGGGCCATCAGATCGCCTGGCGGTACTACATCGAGGGCGATGACGCCGGGGCGCTGCGCGTGGGCGAGGCCGCCGGCGCGCCCGACACGCCCGAGGCCGGCCGCGCCCTGTGGGCGGCGGGGCTGGCCGCCTGGCGGCAGGGCGAATTCGACCGCGCCGGGCAGCATTTCGCGGCCATGGGCGCAAAGCCCGGCCTGTCGGCGGAGGAAATGGCCGCCGCCCGCTTCTGGGAGGCGCGGGCCCACCTGGCCTGCCAGCGGCCGGAGCGGGTCAGCCCGCTGCTGCGGCAGGCGGCGCAGGTGCCGGAGAGCTTCTATGGCCTCCTTGCCCTGCGGCTCCTCGGGGTGGACCTGCCGTTCAACTGGGGGCCGCCCGGCTTCATTCAGGCGGACTGGAACCAGATTCGCGACATTCCCGCCGTGCAGCGCGCGGTGGCGCTGGTGCGCATCGGCGAGCTGGGCCGGGCCGACCGGGAGCTGAAGCACCTGTGGGGCCAGACCGACCCCGGCAACTACGACGCGCTGGTGCGCCTCGCCTCGGCGCTGGGCCTGCCCTCCACCCAGAAATGGCTGAGCCTGCGGCCGCCCGAGGGCCAGACCCCGCCCATGGCGATCCGCTTCCCCGCGCCGGACTGGGAGCCCCACGGCGGCTGGCGCGTGGACAAGGCGCTGGTCTTTGCCCTCGCCCTTCAGGAATCCCGGTTCCAGACCGACGCCGTCTCCCGCGCCGGGGCGCGCGGCGTGATGCAGCTGATGCCCGGCACCGTGCAGGCGATGCGCCGCCAGGGCATGCTGAACGGGGTGCACGGCTCGCTGAACGATCCGGTGTTCAATCTGGAGGCGGGCCAGACCTACCTCGAGCACCTGCGCGACTGGCCCGCGAACGAGGGGCTGCTGCCCCGGATTCTCGCCAGCTACAACGCGGGCCCCACGGCGGTGAGCCGGTGGAAGTCCCACGCCCGCTACGCGATCGACCCGCTGCTCTACATCGAGTCCATCCCCTACGCCCAGACGCGGGGCTATGTGGAGCGGGTGCTCCAGTACTACTGGCTCTACCAGCTGCGCTTCAACATGCCGACCGACAGCCTGGACGACCTGGCCCAGGGCCGCTGGCCCCGCTTCCCCCGCTCGCTGGTCCCGCCGCCGGCCGGGGCGGACGAGGAGGCCGCCGCGCCGGTGGTGGCCGCCGCCGAGGCGGCGCCCGCCGCGCCGGAAATGGCAGCTCTCTCCGCGCCGTCTGATCCCGCCTCGCCTCACTGAGGGAGATTGCCATGCCGATCGATGAATCCCTGCCCTTCCGGCCCGTCAACATCGCCGTTCTCACCGTCTCCGACACCCGCACCCTGGCGGACGACCGCTCGGGCCAGACGCTGGCCGAGCGCATCGAGGCGGCGGGACACAGGCTCGCCGACCGCAAGATCGTGCGCGACGACGCGGACGCCATCGCCGCCCAGCTGGAGGCGTGGATCAACGACCCGGAGGTGGACGTGGTCATCTCCACCGGCGGCACGGGCGTGACGGGGCGGGACGTGACCCCCGAGGCCTTCGCCCGCGTGTGGGAGAAGGAGATCCCCGGCTTTGGCGAGCTGTTCCGCTGGATCAGCTTCCAGAGCATCGGCACCTCCACCATCCAGTCGCGCGCGACGGCCGGGGTGGCGCGGGGCACCTATCTGTTTGCCCTGCCCGGCTCCACCGGCGCGGTGAAGGACGGCTGGGACCGCATCCTCAAGGATCAGTTGGACAGCCGCCACAAACCCTGCAACTTTGTGGAACTCCTGCCACGCCTGGCAGAACGCTGACACCGCAAGAACAACAAGTTCAGCACCCTTTGATGAAGCCCACGACGGCGCCCGGCCGGAGGGGGAGTGAATCCCGGCAGGCGCCCTGATTGCGAAGGACAAGGCATGAAAATGCACCTCAGCACGATTGCGATGATGCTGCTGGCCGCGCCTCTCTCGGCTCAGGCGCAGGCGCCCGCCGCACCGGCGGCTCCTGCCGCGCCCGCCGCCGCGCCGCAGGCGGCGGACGACCCCTACCTCTGGCTGGAGGAAGTCGAAGGCCGGAAGCCGCTGGACTGGGTGAAGGCGCGCAATGACGTGTCGCTCCGGGTGCTGGAGAGCCAGCCCCGGTTCGCCGACTACCGCGCCCGCGCCGAGGCCATCCTCAGCGACAAGCGCCGCATCCCGACGCCCGCCATCCAGGGCGACCACGTGGTCAACTTCTGGCAGGACGACACCCACGTGCGCGGCATCTGGCGCAAGGCGACGCTCGCATCCTACCTCTCCGGCCAGCCGGAGTGGCAGATCCTCCTCGACATGGACCAGCTCGCCAAATCCGAAGGCAGGAACTGGGTGTGGAAGGGCGCGACCTGCCTCAAGCCGGACTACGCACGCTGCCTCGTCGCCATCTCCAACGGCGGCAAGGACGCGGTCGAGATCCGCGAGTTCGACACCGCGACCGGCCGGTTCGTCGAGGACGGCTTCCGCCTGCCCGAGGCCAAGGTGCGCCTCGACTGGCTGGACAAGGACACCCTCATCGTCGGCACGGACTACGGCCCCGGCACCCTCACCAACTCGGGCTACCCGCGCATCCTCAAGCTGTGGAAGCGCGGCACGCCGCTGGCCGAGGCCCGCACCATCTTCGAGGGCACGGTGGAGGACGTGTGGGCCGCGCCGGATGTCTACATCAGCGAGACCGGCACCTACCCGGTCATCATGCGGGGCGTCACCTTCTTCACCGCCGAGCTGCACCACATGCGGCCGGACGGCACGCTGGTGCCCTCGCCGCTGCCGATCGACGCCGACTTCAAGACCGTGTTCGCCGGCAAGGCCATCGCCCTCCTGCGCACGGACTGGGCCTACAACGGCGTCACCTACCGGCAGGGCTCGCTCGTCGCCTACGCCATCGACCCGGTGCTGGCGGGCCAGCCCGCCGTCATCGAACAGGTGTTCGCGCCGGGCGAAGGCCAGGCGATCAGCGAGATCGCCGGGGCGAAGGACACGCTCTACCTGAACATCCTCGACAACGTGCGCGGCCGCCTGCTGGCCCTGAAGCCCGGCAGCAACGGCTCGTGGCAGGCAACCGACCTCAACGCCGGCAAGGACATGGCGCTGGAGCTGGTCAGCGCCGGCTCGAAATCCGACCTGATCCTGTTCAAGCGCGAGGGCTACACCACCCCGTCCGAACTGGTCGCGGCAGGCGACGGCCCGATGCGGGTGGCCTATTCCCTCCCCGCCCGCTTCGACGCCAGCCGCTTCACCGTCGAGCAGCTCTTCGCCACCTCGAAGGACGGCACCCGCGTGCCCTACACCGTGGTGAAGCCCAGGGACGCCAAGGGCCCGCTGCCCACCTGGATGTTCGCCTACGGCGGGTTCGAGGTGCCGCTGGTGCCCTCCTATGTGGCGCCCGAATACCAGTTCTGGCTGGAGGAAGGCGGCGCCTACGTGGTCGCCAACCTGCGCGGCGGCGGCGAATACGGCCCCACCTGGCACCAGGCCGCCCTTCTGGAGAACCGCCAGCGCGCCTACGAGGACCTGTTCGCCGTCTCCGAGGATCTGGTGAAGCGCGGCATCACCACCCCGCGCCAGTTCGGCCTCTATGGCCGCTCCAACGGCGGCCTGCTCACCAGCGTGGCGCTCACCCAGCGCCCCGAGCTGTTCGGCGCCATCATCTCCGGCGTGCCGCTCGCCGACATGAAGCGCTACCACCTGCTGCTGGCGGGCGCCTCGTGGATGGCCGAATACGGCAACCCGGACGATCCGGCGCAGTGGGCGTTCATCAGCAAGTACTCGCCCTACCAGAACCTGAAGCCGGGGCAGAAGTACCCGCAGATCTTCTACTACACCTCCACCAAGGACGACCGGGTGCACCCCGGCCACGCCCGCAAGATGGCGGCGAAGCTGGAAGAACTGGGCTACCCCTACTTCTACTACGAGAACATGGACGGCGGCCACGCGGGCGTCGCCAACCTCAAGGAGACGGCCTACCGCGCCGCCCTCATGCTGGTCTACATGAACAGCCAGCTGCGGACGGACCCGCCCGTTGCCGCTCCGCGGATGACCGGCGGCGCGGCGGTCGGTGCCGCCCGCTGAGGCGCGCGGGCTGAACACAAAACCATTTCAGGATCAAAAGGGGAGGATGCGAGGGTCGCGGACCCTCGCGCTCCCCTTCTTTTTTAGGCCGCGCCCGTCATCCCCGTTTCCGCCAGACTCCCAAGCGGGGCGAGACTGCACCCTGACATGGCCCGTAATCGCCCGTAGAAGCCCATACAGCGCGAAAACGGACGCGCCTGCTACCTTACCGCATGGATAGGCCAAAAACCTCTGTACGGAGGTTTAAACCGCCATAGCGTCGATTTCCCGTTACGGGAGTAAATACTCTTGCGCCTGCAACGTCCCGGCGGTCAGCCGAGCCAGCCCGCCACCAGTTCCCGCAGCGGGTTGGCAGGGTCGGAGAGCAGCTTGGCCACCATGGCGAGGGAGATGATCACCAGCAGCCAGCGCACCAGTTGCGGGCCGAAGCGCATGGCCGAGCGCGCGCCGAGCCGGCCGCCGAAGAACTGGCCGACCGCCATGCACGCCGCCAGCCCCCAGAGGATGTGCCCGCTCGCCCCCAGCACCACGACGGAGGCGATGTTGCTGGTGAGGTTCAGCGCCTTGGTGTGGGCCGTGGCGCGGATCAGCCCCATGCCGACGAGGGTGACGAGGCTGAGCGCGAAGAACGAGCCGGTGCCGGGGCCGAAGAAGCCGTCATAGAAGCCGAGCCCGCCCGCGACCAGCGCATAGGCCGGGGGCGAGAGCCGGGCCTGCGAGTCCTCGTCCGAGGCCTTGGGGCCGAACAGGAAGTAGAAGGCGATGCCCACCATCAGCACCGGCAGCACCACCATCAGCCAGCGGGTGTCCGCGTGCATGACCGCAATGCCGCCCAGCACCGAGCCGATCAGCGTGGTGAACAGGGACAGCCTGATGCTGCGGAAGTCGATCCTGCCGGCGCGCCAGTAGCTCCAGGTGGCGGAGGTGGTGCCGACGCACGCCTGCGCCTTGTTGGTGGCAATGGCGGTGACGGGGTCGAGCCCCGCCGCCATCAGCGCCGGAATGGTGATGAGGCCGCCGCCCCCGGCAATGGCGTCGATGAACCCGGCCACCAGCGCCGCAAGGCACAGCAGGCCCACGATATCCGGAGCGAGTTCCAATGGAGATCCTTCAACCCGGGGTCAGGCCGGGCGCGGGCCCGGTGGAGGCGCTATAGACACGCGCCGCTTCGCCCGCAACCGGTTCCGGCAGCCCCGAAACGCAAAGCGCGGCAGGTTGCCCCGCCGCGCTTGCAATCCACCAGGACAGGCAAGACTACTTGATCTTGGCTTCCTTGAATTCCACGTGCTTCCGCACGACCGGATCGTACTTACGGAAGGTAAGCTTCTCGGTCTGCGTGCGCGGATTCTTCTTGGTCACGTAGAAATAACCGGTGTCGGCGGTGCTCACCAGCTTGATCTTGATCGTCGTCGGCTTCGCCATGGCTTCGTTCCTCAGGACTCAGGGGCACTCGCGCACGCCATGCGCCGCCCTGCAAATCAGGTGGCCGCCTATGCCCCATGCGGAACCTCAAGTCAAGGCTGCCAGTCGTCCTTTGTTCACCGAAACGGCACCCTGGCCCGACAGGGGCGGCCGGAACCTGTCATTCAGGCGCGCCCCCCGAACGCCGGGGCGCCGGAACGCCGGGGCGGCCGTCACTCCCCCTGCGGCCGGGAATCGTCGATGACGAGGCAGGCGACCGAGAGCAGCGTCTGCTGCCTGTCCTCCGCCACCACGCACCGGCGCTGCTCCGGCTCCAGCGCCCACACCCGGCACGCCTCGGCCGAGCACGCCGGCAGGCGGCCTTCCTGCGCCAGGATGGGCCGCCACCAGCTGTGCGCGACGCCCTCGGGCGTCACCTCCACGCGGTCGATGAGCAGGTGGGTGACGCCGTAGCGCGCCGCCAGCACGCGCACGCCCTCCGGCCCGTCGGCGAATACCGCCTGCGCCGTGTCGCCCAGCCGGGCCCGCATCTCCCGCACATAGGCCCGGTTGTAGGGCAGATGGAACTCGCGGGCCGTCAGCACCCGGCGCTGCACGTCGGAGGGGATGTTGTCGAGGTCGGGGCTGAACCCGGCCACCAGCGCGTCCTTCGGCGCGCTCCGCAGCGCCTGCATGAGGGTGGGCGCATCCGGCAGGTTGATGAGGTTGAGCGCCTTGAGCGGCACCGCCAGCGCCAGCAGCGGCACCGCGAGCAGCGCCGCGACCGCCGCCCGGCGCGTCCGCTCGCCCAGGTGCAGCAGCCACGCCGCCAGCCCCGCCCCCGCCAGCAGGGCCAGGGCAAGGCGCAGGCCCATGAGCGGAAAGCGTGCCGGCAGGTAGAGCCGGAACAGCAGCAGGTGCGCCGCCGCCCACAGCAGGAACCCGGCGAGCGCCGCCGCCAGCACCATGTGTTTCAGCGTCCCCGGCAGCCGCCGCCAGGTCACCAGGGCCGCCACCGCCGCGACCACGAGGACCGCATGGCGCAGCGCCGTCTCCGGCATCGCGCCGGAGCGTTTGGAGAACAGCCAGTAGGAAAGCGGGCCCTTGCCGAAGAAGCTGGTGCGCCCCTTGGGGCCGAACTCCACCATGGCCCGGGCCTCGGCCAGGCTCACCATGCCCTTGGCCGTGCCCGTGGCCAGCAGGAACACCGCGCCCGCCGCCATGCCGGCGATGATGAGGGCCGGGCCCGCCCAGCGCTGCCGCAGCTCGGGCCACGCGGGGCGTCCCCGCAGGTCCGGCAGGTGGGCCAGGCCGATCATCGCCCCCGCGAACACCGCCGCCGAGGGATAGGTGAGCGCCAGCACGACGCCCAGTCCCGCCCCGGGAAGGAAGCGCCGCTCCCGCCAGCACACCAGCACCGCCAGGAGCATGGGCCAGGAGAAGGCCCGCGCCGTCGCGCTGGCGATGTCGTCGCTCGCCCAGATGCCCTGCACGAACAGCACCGCGCCCAGCGCCGCCGCCAGCCCGCCGATGCCCGTCGTCAGGAAGAAGCGCCAGGCCAGCCAGGCGGTGAGCAGGGTCAGGGCCACGGGATAGAGCTTGGCCATGACCAGCGGCGAGATGCCCGCCTGCGCGGGCAGCCAGTAGAAGCTCTTGAACAATGGCGTGTTGCTGGAGACGAAGAAGCTGGCGATGAAGTCCCCCCGGAACAGCTCCGGGTCGCGCATCGCCTCCAGCCAGGCCACGTGCTGACGCACGTCGTCCTGCACCGCATCGGCCTGGCCGAACGCCAGGATCAGCCACACGAGGCCGATCACGACGGCGGCGGCCAGCGGCAGCCAGCCCCAGTGCCGTGCGCTCAGGGTGTCGGTGAGATCAGGATGCGGTTTTTCCAAAGACGAGCCGCCGGTAGACAAAGTATTTCACGCAAAACGATGTGCCCAGAACGCCAACGACCGCAAGCAGGTAATGCACGCCGGTCTGGCTGACGAGCAGGTTGAACAGGCTCCACTCCAGCAGCCGGGCGGTGCCGGAGGTGGCGATGAAGCGCAGGAACTGGCCGCCGGCCCGGTGCCCGGCGGCATCGAAGATGATGTGCCGCCCGATGAGGAAGTTCACCAGCACCAGCACGGCCAGGGTGCAGCCGTAGCTGATGCGCGGATCGAACCCGGCCACTTCCGTGAAGAGGAAGGTGAGCACGATGCCGAGGCCGCCCGAGAACATCCCCGTTGCCGCGTATTTGGCGAACGGGCGCAGGTGCGGCGCGAGTGCGGACGGAACCCTCATGGCCGGGTGCGCCGGTCGATCAGATCCGCCAGCAGGCCGAGGACGGTGATATTCAGCGCCAGCAGCAGGCTTGAGGTGGTCTTCTCCGTCAGGTCGCTCAGCCAGAAGGTGTCGTAGACGGCGCTGACGAAGAAGGCGGCCCAGAAGAACAGCATGAACGGCTTCAGCACCTTGAGGGGCGCGAAGAACATGCCGGTGCGGGCAATGGTGGCGACGAATCGCAGGGTGTCACGGATCGGCTTGATCTTCGACTTGCCGATGCGCGGCGTATAGGAAATCGGCTCGTAGATCACCTCCCGCCCTTCCATCAGCATGGCGATGGTGATGGTGGTGGTGAAGCTGAAGCCGTCGGGATAGAGGTGGATGTAGCGCCGCGCGATGTCCGCCCGGAAGGCGCGGAACCCCGAATTGATGTCGGGGATGTGCGTGCCCGTGATCCACTGGGCGTAGCGGCGCAGGAAGATCTTCGGAATGGCGCGGAGCTTGGAATAGACCACGCCGTCGCCAATGCGCGCGCCCACCACCATGTCCGCGTCCGGGAGAGAGAACAGCTCGCCCATGCGCTGGTTGGGATAGGTGCCGTCCGCGTCCGTGATGGCTACCCATTCGCCCCGCGCGGCGCGCAGGCCGGTCTTGAGCGCGGCGCCGTAGCCGATGTTCTTGCGGTGGCGGATCAGATGCACCCGCGGGTCCGTCTCCTTGACCGCCTCGATGACCGCCGCCGAGGCGTCAGACGAGCCGTCGTCAATGACCAGCACCTCGAAACTGCCTGCGGGCAAGGTGGCCTCGCACGCCGCCACCACCGTCTCGATGGTGCTGCGGATCGCGCCCTGTTCGTTGTAGCAGGGGATGAGCACGGAGTAGGTCACGGCACCCACCGCACCGCCCGGAACCTCCGTCGCTGTCAGCAGCTTGTCCTGTTTCACACACGCCTCCTTGGGGCGCCTTCATTGGCACGAGGCCGCATCGTTCTCAATCCTGGCGATCGGCGAAACGTTACTTTTATACCGGCCGACGGTTGCGGCCGCCGCCTGTGCGCCGCCGCCCGCGGTCGGCCGGACGGGGCCGTGGCCGCGCCCTCGCGCCGGTTGGGCCCTCGCCCTCCGGCTTTTCCACCAGCTCGAAGCGCATGCCGCCCGTCACCGGATTGGCCTCCACCAGCCGGATCGTCAGCTTCTGGCCGAGGAAGAAGCTGGCGCCGGTCCAGCCGCCCTCCAGCCGCCGGCTGGCCTCGTCGAAGTGGAAGCGCTCGTCGCCCAGCGTCGAGATGGGAATGAGCCCGTCGCCGCCCAGCCCCTCGATGGTGACGAACAGGCCGAACTTGGCCACGCCCGTCACCCGGCCGGGGAAGGTCTCGCCGATGCGCTCCGAAAGGTAGGCCGCGATGTAGCGGTCCACCGTGTCCCGCTCCGCCTCCATTGCCCGCCGCTCGGTCATGGAGATGTGCTCGGCGGTGGCGGCCAGATGCTTCACCTGCTCGTCGGTGATACCGCCCTCCCCCAGCCCCAGCGCCCGGACCAGCGCGCGGTGGACCATCAGGTCCGCATAGCGGCGGATCGGCGAGGTGAAGTGGGCGTAGGAGGTGAGCGCTAGGCCGAAGTGGCCCACGCTCTCGGTGCCGTAATAGGCCTGGGTCTGGGTGCGCAGGATCTGCTCGGCGATCTGCTCGGCGAACGGCTCCTCCTTGGTGCGCTCCAGAACGCGGTTGAACACCGCCGGGCTCACCACCTGCCCCAGCGCCAGGTTGATCTCCAGGCTTTCCAGATAGTCCTTCAGCGAGACCAGCTTCTCCTGGGTCGGCGGCTCGTGGATGCGGTAGACGCCGACGACGCCCGAGGCGTGGTGCTTCTCCAGCTCCTTGGCGGCGGCGACGTTGGCCGCGATCATGTAGTCCTCGACCACCCGGTGGGCATCGAAGCGCTCGCGCGTCCTGATCTCGACGATCCGCCCCCGGTCATCGAGGATCACCCGCTTCTCTGGCAGGTCAAGGTCGAGCGGCTCGCGCGCGTCCCGCGCCGCCTTCAGCGCCCCCCAGCCGCCCCACAGGTTCCACAGCCCCTTGAGGTGCGGGGCGGTGTGGGCGTCGGCGTTGCCGTCGATGGCGCCCTGCGCCTGCTCGTAGGAGAGGTTGACCGCGCAGCGGATGAGCGCGCGCGTGAAGCGCCAGCTCCGGATCTGGCCGGTGGCGCTCACCTTCATCAGGCACACCAGCGCCGCCTTGTCCGCGTCTGAGGTGAGCGAGCAGGCCCCGCTCGAGAGCGCATGGGGCAGCATGGGCACCACCCGGTCCGGGAAGTAGACCGAGTTGCCCCGCTCCCGCGCGTCCTGGTCGAGCGCGCTGCCGGGGCGGACGAAGTAGCTCACGTCCGCGATGGCAACGCCCAGCGTCCAGCCGTCCTTGTTGCGGGGGTCGTCGTCCGGCTCGGCCCAGATGGCGTCGTCGTGGTCCCGCGCGTCGACAGGGTCGATGACGAGGAACGGGATGTGCCGCAGGTCTTCCCGCTCGCCCAGATCCTGCCGGGAGGAGGCCTCCGCCTGCGCGATCGCCGCGTCCGAGAACTCCGTCGGGATGCCCTTCTGGTGAATGGCGATGAGCGAGAACGACTTGGGCGCGAACGGGTCGCCCAGCCGCTCGATCACCTTGACCGGTTGCAGCCCGAGCGGGCGGCCCCGGCCCATCGGCTCGGCCAGCACCAGCTCGCCATGCTCCGCCCCGTTCAGATGATCGGGCGGCACGAGGAATTCGGCGCGCAGGCGCTTGTCCGCCACCTCCAGCCGCCACTCGCGCCCCGAGCGGCGGACGACGCCGAGCACGTTCTCGATCTTGCGCTCCAGCCGCTTCAGCACATGGCCACGGAAGCGCCCGTCGCCGCGCGTCTCGATGCGCACGACACAGCGGTCGCCAACGCCGAGGCTGGCCCGGCGGCCCCGCTCCACGATCTTGACGGCGGGCGGCTTGCCGGGGTGCTCCCACACCTCGGGCTCGCCGAAGATGTCGCCATCGGCCGTGACCTTGGTGATCTTGATGGCGGCTACCTTGGGCAGCTGGCCGCCCACATGGTAGGTGCGCCCCGCCGCCCGCTCGATCACGCCCTCGATCTCCAGCTCCTTGAGCAGGGCCTTGAGGCCGATCTTCTCCGCGCCCGACAGGCCGAAGGCGCGCGCGATTTCGCGTTTGCCAACCGCAACCGGGCTGTCCTTGATGAAGGCAACAACTTCGTCCCGGGTCGGCAACCCGGCTTCCTGCCGCTTTTTCAACCGCGTCACGCCTCTGTCCCGGGCGGCGTCTTGGCCGCCGTTTTCTTCGCTGGAGCCTTCTTCGCGGCGGTCTTCTTCGCGGAAGCCGCCTTCGGAGTGGCCGGCTTCTTCGCCGCCGCCTTGCGGGCCGGCTTCCTGGCCGGACCCTTGGCGGCCTTGGCCGCCAGCAGCTCCACCGCCTGCTCGAGGGAGAGCGCATCGGGCGACACGCCCTTCGGCAGGGTGGCGTTCACCGCGCCGTCGGTTACATAGGGGCCGTAGCGTCCATCCATGATCTTCACTGCCGCGCCGGACTCCGGGTGTGCTCCCAGTTCCTTAAGCGCGGCGGCGGCCTTGCGTTCCCCGCGCCCGCCCCGATTGGCGGCATCGGCCAGGGTGGCGACGGCCTGGTTCATGCCCATGGTGAGCACCTCCTCGGTGCTCTTGAGGCGGGCATACTTGCCGTCGTGCAGCAGGTAGGGCCCGAACCGGCCGATGGACGCGAGGATCGGCTTGCCCGTCTCCGGGTGGGTGCCGACCGTGCGCGGCAGCGAGAGCAGCGCCAGCGCCTGCGCGAGGGTGAGCGTCTCGACGGGCACGTCCTTCGGGATGGAGGCGCGCGGCGGCTTGGCCTTGTCCTCCCCTTCCTCGCCCAGCTGCACATAGGGGCCGAACCGGCCCGAGCGCAGCGTGACCGGCTGGCCCGTCGCCGGGTCCACGCCCAGCACCCTGGGGCCCTCGTCCGCTTGACCGGCGGTCGCCTCCTCCGAGCCGAACGGCCGGGTGTAGCGGCACTCGGGGTAGTTGGAGCAGCCGACGAAGGCGCCGAACTTGCCCGCCTTCAGCGACAGGCGGCCATCGGCGCAGGCCGGGCAGGCGCGCGGGTCGCGGTCGCCCTCCTTGTTGCCGAACAGGTAGGGCTCCAGGAACTCGTCCAGCGTCCTGATGACGTCGCTGGGCTTCAGCTCCAGGATTTCCCTGGTCTTGGGCTCGAAGTCCGCCCAGAAGGCGCGCAGCACGTCCTTCCAGTCGATCTGGCCGGAGGAGATCTGGTCGAGCTGGCCTTCCAGATCCGCCGTGAAGTCGTACTCCACGTAGCGCTCGAAGAACTTCTCGAGGAACGCGGTCAGCAGCCGGCCCTTGTCCTCGGGCATGAAGCGGTTGCGCTCCATCTTCACGTAGGCGCGGTCGCGCAGCGTCTGGAGGATGCTGGCGTAGGTGGACGGGCGGCCGATGCCCAGCTCCTCCAGCTTCTTCACCAGCGAGGCTTCCGAATAGCGCGGCGGCGGCGTGGTGAAGTGCTGCTCGGTCTTCACGTCATTGAGCAGCGGATGCTCGCCGACGGTGAGCTTGGGCAGGCGGCGGTTGTCGTCGTCCTCCCCGCCGCCGGTCTGCGCCTCGTCCCGGCCCTCCTCGTAGACGGCAAGGAAGCCGGGGAACTGCACCACCTGGCCGGTGGCGCGCAGGCCGGTGCGGCCGTCCTCCGACAGGATCTCGGCGGTGGTGCGCTCCATGCGGGCGCTGGCCATCTGGCAGGCGATGGTGCGCTTCCAGATCAGCTCGTAGAGCTTGGCCTGCTCCGCCGACAGGTACCGCGCCACCTGGTCCGGGCGGCGGCGCAGATCGGTCGGGCGAATCGCCTCGTGGGCCTCCTGCGCGTTCTTGGCCTTGGTCTGGTAGGTGCGCGGCGCCGCAGGCAGGTAGGCGGAACCGAAGTCCTCCGCGATCACGGCGCGCGCGCCGCTGATCGCCTCCTGGCTCAGCGTGACGCCGTCCGTACGCATGTAGGTGATGAGGCCGGTGGTCTCGCCGCCGATGGAGATGCCCTCGTAGAGCTGCTGGGCGACGCGCATGGTCTGGGTGGCGGAGAAGCCCAGCTTGCGGGCCGCTTCCTGTTGCAGCGTCGAGGTGATGAACGGCGGATAGGGATTCCGGCTGACCGGCTTCTGCTCGACCGAGGCGATGCGGAACCGCGCCCCTTCCACCGCGCGGCGGGCCAGCGCCGCCCCTTCGGCGGTGGTGATGCTGAACTTGTCCAGCTTCTCGCCGTCCAGCAGCACCAGCCGGGCGGAGAAGGACTCGCCCGCCTGGGTGGCGAACAGGCCGTCCACCGTCCAGTACTCGCGGGCGACGAATCGCTCGATCTCCATCTCGCGGTCGCAGATCAGGCGCAGCGCCACCGACTGCACGCGCCCGGCCGAGCGCGCACCCGGCAGCTTGCGCCACAGCACCGGCGAGAGGGTGAAGCCCACCAGATAGTCCAGCGCCCGGCGGGCGAGGTAGGCGTCGATCAGCTCCCGGTCCAGATCGCGCGGGTTGGCCATGGCCTGGGTGACGGCCGACTTGGTGATCTCGTTGAAGGTGACGCGCTGCACGCCGCCCTTGGGCAGGGCGCGCTTGGCCTTCAGCACTTCGAGCAGATGCCAGGAAATGGCCTCGCCCTCGCGGTCAGGGTCGGTCGCGAGAATCACGCGGTCCGCGTTCTTCACCTCGTCCGCGATGGCCTTGAGCTGCTTCTGCTTGTCGCCGGAGACCTCCCAGACCATGGAGAAGTCCTCGGCCGGCTTTACCGAGCCGTCCTTTGCCGGCAGGTCTCGCACATGGCCGTAGGAGGCCAGAACCTTGTAGTTCGACCCCAGATACTTGTTGATGGTCTTTGCCTTGGCCGGCGACTCGACGATCACGACATCCACGGCGGCCCGTCCTTTCAGAATTTACGGGGCGCGACGCATACCGCAGTTATATAAGGACTCGCAAGCCGGTCCCGGTAGCGGGGTTGTCCTGACCGGCGCGATCGGGCGGCAGCGCCAGCGAAATCCGGTTCCCCGCATGGCGCATGATCCGCCCCGCCAGCTCCAGCTCCAGCAGCACGATCGACACCACCGCGGGCGGCAACGCCGTCTCCCGGATGAGACTGTCGACGCTTGCCGGCGCCAGGCCAAGCAGGGCGGCGACAGCCCGGCGGGCGTCCCCGTCCGGCTCCAGATTGGCCAGCGGCGGCGCATACGCCACCTCCGGGGCGGATACCCCCCGCCGCACCAGCGGCTCCAGCGCTTCCAGCACATCGGCGGCCGACTGCACCAGAATCGCGCCGTCCCGGATCAAGCCGTTGGGCCCCTCGGCGCGCGGCTCGAGCGGCGAGCCCGGCACCGCCATCAGCAGCCGCCCCTGCTCCCCCGCCAGCCGGGCGGAGATGAGCGAGCCGGACCGGGCCGTCGCCTCCACCACCACCAGCCCCAGGCCGAGCCCGGTGATAATGCGGTTGCGCCGGGGGAAGTGCCGCGCCTGCGGCACGGCGCCCCACGGCTGCTCGGCCACCAGCAGCCCCTCCGCGCCGATCGCCCGCTGCAACCGCTCGTTCTCCGGCGGGTAGATCACGTTGAGCCCCCCGGCGACGGCGGCGATCGTGCCTCCCTCCCCGGTCCTGCCCTCCCCGCTGCCAGCGCCGCGCCCGCGCCCGCCAGCCAGCGCCCCCGTGTGCGCCGCCGTGTCGATGCCGCGCGCCAGCCCGGAGACCACCACGACTCCCGCCGCCGCCAGATCAAACGCCAGCTGCCGGGCGAACATCAGCCCCGCCGCCGAGGCGTTGCGCGCGCCGACAATCGCGACACTCGGGGCAATACTTGAGGGAGTACCCGGTCCGGCGGCCAGCGCCACCCGCCCCTGCACCGTGAGCACCGGTGGCGCATCCTCGATGTGCGCCAGCAGCGCCGGATAGGGCGGGTGGCCGAGAAACAGCATCTCCGCCCCGGCGGCATACACCGCTTCCATCTCCCGCTCCGCCGCCGCCCGGCTGCAAATGCGCAGGCTCCGCCCGCCGCCGCGCCGGGCCAGCTCGGGCAGCGCCTCCAGCGCCCTGACCGCCGAGCCATAGCGGGCCAGCAAGTGCCGGAAGCCGATCGGCCCCACATTCTCGGAGCGAATCAGACGCAGGCGCGCAATCTGCTCCGCCGTGGCGAGCGTGGAGAGCGGCTGCAAGGACGGCATTGGCGGCTGGATCCCCATGACGCGGCGGAGTGTCCCGCCCCCGCCCGCAAACGGTCAAGGCTCGTCAGGGTCGTAGATTGCTCGGTTTATGGTCGAAGGCGGACTGTTAAGGCATTGATCATGCAGGGGGACTTGTCCCCCTGCACCCCCCTTCGATTATCGGGCCGCACCCGGTCATTCCGGCGCGGCCTCTGGAGCAGGGGTGCCGGGAACACGGCCCGGCAGACGAACGGGAGCGCGAGGGGCAAGCCCCTCGCATCCCCCAACGTCCTGCAAGCCACCGGACGGGCCACCGGACGGGGTAGCGAAAACCCTACTCTTCCCCGTCCGCCGGGGCCGACTTCGCGCCGATGCGGGACTCCTCGCCCCGGCGCAGGCGGCGGATGTTGTCCTCGTGCTTGAGGAACACGAGCGCGGCCATGCCGACGCCGAGCGCCGCCACGTCCAGGCGATCGACGAACCAGGCGACGACGGGGGTGACGACCACGGCGACCAGCGCCGCCAGCGACGAATAGCGGGTGATGAAGGCGGTGCCGAGCCAGGCGACGCCGAAGCCGACGGCGGGCCAGATGGACAGGGCGATCATGGTGCCGATGTAGGTGGCGACGCCCTTGCCGCCCTTGAACTTCAGCCAGACCGGATAGAGGTGGCCAATGAACGCGCCCGCGCCCGCCAGGATGGCGGCGTCGGCGGAGGCGGTTCCGGCCAGCAGCACCGCGGCCGCGCCCTTGCCGCCGTCCAGCAGCAGGGTGGCAGCGGCGAGGAGCTTGTTGCCGGTCCGCAGCACGTTTGTCGCGCCGATGTTGCCGGAGCCGATCGCGCGGATGTCGCCCAGGCCCGCCGCCTTGGTGAGCAGAAGTCCGAACGGAATCGAGCCCAGAACATAGCCGATGACAGCCCACAGCCACGGATTGGCGAACATTCTCCAGTCGCTCCTACGCTGACCACACGAAATCGGGGCGCGACCCTACTCTGGGCGGCCGATCCCGTCAAAAGACTATATGCGTTCAGAACAGTTCCGAAAGGCCGCGCCTCTCCCCATATGCGCCCTATCCCCAGATCGCGGTGCGCCGGCGCGGGCGGTGCGGGGAACACCGCCTTGCCCGCGCCCCCAACCGCTCCTAAAAGGCTGACATGACAGACACCCTGCGTATTGCCCTGGCCCAGATCAACCAGATCACGGGCGACATCGACGGCAACATTGCCGCCATGCTCGACGCCCGGAACCGGGCGCGCGACGCCGACCTCATTGTCTACCCGGAGCTGGCGCTGATCGGCTATCCGCCGGAGGATCTGGTGCTGAAGCCGGCATTCCAGCAGGCGGCGCGGGCCGGGCTGGAGCGGCTGGCCGCCGCCACCCTCGACGGCGGCCCGGCCATGCTGGCGGGCACCTGCTGGCTGGAGGACGGCAAGCTCTACAACGCCGTCGCGCTGCTGGAGAACGGGCGCATCGCCGCCATCACCCGCAAGCACGACCTGCCCAACTACGGGGTGTTCGACGAGAAGCGCGTGTTTGCCAGCGGCCCGCTGCCGGGTCCCATCCCGTTCCGGGGCGTGCGGCTGGGCATCCCCATCTGCGAGGACATCTGGTCGCCGGACGTGTGCGAGTGCCTGGCCGAGACCGGCGCCGAGATCCTCATCAGCCCCAACGCCTCGCCGTTCGAGCTGGGCAAGGACGACAAGCGCCTGCACCACACGGTCGCCCGCGTGACCGAGACCGGCCTGCCCCTCGTCTACCTCAACCGGCTGGGCGGGCAGGACGAGCTGGTGTTCGACGGCGGCAGCTTCGTCCTCAACGGCGATGCCGCGCTCGCCGCCCGCTTCCCCGAGTGGCAGGAGCACATCGCGGTGACGGACTGGACCCGCACCGCCTCCGGCTGGCGCTGCGAGAAGGCGGAGATCGTGCCGCCGTGCGAGACCCTTGAGAGCGTCTACCGGGCCATGTGCCTGGGGCTGAAGGATTATGTCACCCGCAACCGCTTCCCCGGCGTGGTCATCGGCATGTCCGGCGGCATCGACAGCGCCCTCTCCGCCGCAGTGGCGGTCGATGCGCTGGGGGCGGACAAGGTGTGGTGCGTGATGATGCCCTCCCGCTACACCTCCCGCGAGAGCCTGGAGGATGCGGCGGAGTGCTCGCGCCGGCTGGGCGTGCGGCTGGACACCGTCCCCATCGAGCCCGCCGTCGAGGCGTTCGGCGCCATGCTCGCCCCGCTGTTCGAGGGGCGCGGGCGCGACATCACCGAGGAGAACATCCAGTCCCGCATCCGGGGCGTGACGCTGATGGCGCTGTCCAACAAGTTCGGCCACATGGTGCTGACCACCGGCAACAAGTCGGAGATGTCCACCGGCTACGCCACCCTCTATGGCGACATGTGCGGCGGCTATTCGGTGCTGAAGGACGTCTACAAGACCATGGTGTTCGAGCTATGCCGCTGGCGCAACGCGCACCTGCCCATCGAGGCGCTGGGGCCGCGCGGCGAGGTGATCCCGGAGCGGATCATCACCAAGCCGCCCACCGCCGAGCTGCGCGAGAACCAGAAGGATGAGGACAGCCTGCCGCCGTATCCGGTGCTGGACGCCATTCTCACCGGCCTTGTCGAGGAGGAGCTGTCCGTCGATGCCATCGCCGCGCGCGGCTACGACCCGGCGACGGTCGCGCGGGTCGAGCGGCTCCTTTATGTTGCGGAATACAAGCGGCGTCAGGCCCCGCCCGGCGTCAAGATCACGCCGCGCAACTTCGGGCGCGACCGCCGCTATCCCATCACCAACGCCTTCCGGACCGCACGATGACTGAAACCGCACCCGTTGTTCGCTTCGCGCCGTCCCCCACCGGCTACCTGCACGTGGGCAACCTGCGCACGGCGATCATCAACGCCCTGTTCGCGGAGAAGACCGGGGGGCGCTTCCTCCTGCGTCTGGACGACACCGATCTCGCCCGCAGCCGCGAAGAGTATGTGGAGGGCATCCGCCGCGACCTCGCCTGGCTCGGCATCCGCGTGGACGGCGAGACCCGCCAGTCCGCCCGCACCGACGCCTACGAGGCGGCGTTCGAGCGGCTGAAGGCGGCGGGCCGGGTCTACCCCTGCTACGAGACCAGCGAAGAGCTGGAGATGCGCCGCAAGATCCAGCTCTCCCGGGGCCTGCCGCCGGTCTACGACCGCGCCGCCCTCAAGCTGACCGAGGCGGACCGCGCCAGGCTGGAGGCGGAGGGCCGCCGCCCGCACTGGCGCTTCAAGCTGGAAACCGGCGCCCGCATCGCCTTCAACGACCTGGTGCAGGGCCCGGTGAGCATCGACCCCGCCTCCCTCTCCGACCCCGTGGTGCGGCGGGAGGACGGCTCGTGGCTCTACATGCTCCCCTCCGTCATTGACGACGTGGATCTGGGCATCACCCACGTGGTGCGCGGGCAGGACCACCTCACCAACTCGGGCGTGCAGATCCAGATGTTCGAGGCGCTGGGAGCAGACGTTCCGGCGTTCGCCCATCTGGCGCTCCTGTCCACCAGGAGCGGGGAGCTCTCCAAGCGGCTGGGCTCGGCGGGCGTCGAGCACTACAAGGCGCTGGGCGTCGAGCCGCTGGCGCTGATCGCCTACCTAGCCCGCATCGGCACATCGCTGCCCATCGAGCCGGTCACCGACCGGCAGGCGCTGGTGGAGACGTTCGACTGGTCCACCTTCAACAAGGCCAATGCCCTGTTCGACGAGGCGGATCTGGTCGCGCTCAACACGAAAATCCTCCACCACCTTGAGTATGACAGCGTCAGGGACCGCCTCCCCGCCGGCATGACGGCGCAGGACTGGGCGCTGCTGCGCGGCAACATCGACCGGCTGGACGATGTGGCGGCGGTGTGGCAACTCATCACGGGCCCGGTCGAGCCGGTCATCGAGGAAGCGGACGCCGAATTCATCGAGGCCGCCCGCGCCTTCCTCGACGCCCTGCCCTGGGCCGAGGACATCTGGAAACGCTGGACCGACGTGCTCAAGGAGCGGACCGGCCGCAAGGGCAAGGCGCTGTTCCTGCCGCTGCGTCTGGCGCTCACCGGCCAGCCCCACGGCCCGGAGATGGGGCCGCTGCTTGCCCGCATCGGCCGCGAGGCCGCCCTGGAGCGTCTCGGCGCTCCCTCACACCAGAAAAAGTAACTGCGTCACGCCAATGAACCAACCTGTCATCGTGCTTGTGCGTCCCCAGCTGGGCGAGAACATCGGCATGGTCGCGCGCGCCATGTGGAACTTCGGCCTCAGCGAACTGCGGCTGGTGGAGCCGCGCGACGGCTGGCCCAACCCGGCGGCAGGCCCCGCCGCCTCGGGCGCGGACATCGTGCTGGACAACGCCCGGCTCTACGACAGCCTGGAAGCGGCGGTGGCGGACTGCAACCGGGTCTACGCCACGGCCATGACGCTGCGGCGCATGATCAAGGAAACCGCCACCCCCGAAGGCGCGGTGGCGCAGATGAACGCCCTCGCCGCCCAGGGCGCGCGCACGGCCATCGTGTTCGGGCCGGAGCGCACCGGGCTGACCACCGAGGAGGTGGCGATGGGCGACGTGCTCATCTCCATCCCCACCAACCCGGAGTTCGGCTCGCTCAACCTGGCGCAGGCGGTCATCGTCATCGCCTACGAGTGGCACAAGCAGCAGGACAAGACGCCCCCCGTGCGCCTGGAAGGCGACTACGAAGGCCCCGCCACCCGCGAGGCGCTGGACGGGCTCATCAACCACCTGATTGAACTGCTGGAGCCGCGCGGCTACTTCCACCCGGACCACCGGACGGAGAGCATGAAGCGCACCCTGCGCAACATCTTCGAGCGTCCCGCCTTCACCGGGCAGGAAGTGCGCACCCTGCGCGGCGTCATCCGCTGCCTTGCGGGGGAGTTGAATCGCAAGCCAAATTCCGGGAAATCCGACTGACGTATTCGGAATTGGTCGCGAATTCGGAACGGTTCGTTCTTCCCATATAGCCTTGTTGGACTAGTCGTCGCTCCCTACGTGCCGGGTCCTCTCTGACCATGGCTCTTGGGAGCTCTTATGACATCTTGGCGTCTGCGGCCGTTCGTTCTGACGGCTGCTCTCACTCTTCCGCTTCTTGCCGCCTGCGGCCAGGAACAGGCCCAAGCTCCGGCATTGCCGGAGGTGGGCGTTGCCAATCCGCTGATAAAGACCGTGCAGGAATGGGACGAGTTCAGCGGACGATTCGAATCGATCGACTATGTGGAGGTGCGCGCGCGCGTCTCCGGCTATCTTCAATCCATCCACTTCACGGACGGCCAGTATGTTCGCAAGGGCGATCTGCTGTTCGTGATCGACCCGCGCCCCTTCCAGGTGGAACTGGAGCGGGCCCAGGCCGAGCTGAAGGAAGCCGAGGCGCAGCTCCGCTTCGCGACCAACAATGTGGAGCGGGCGCGCCGGCTGCTGGAAAACCGGAACGTCTCCGAGCAGCTTTACGACCAGCGGGTGCAGGAGCGGGATCAGGCCCGCGCCGCCGTGGACCGGGCCAAGGCCGCCGTGCGCGAGGCCGAGCTGAACCTGACCTATACGCGCGTGACCGCACCGGTCAGCGGGCGCATCAGCGCGCGGGCGGTGAGCATCGGCAACCTGGTGACGGGCGGCAGCAACGACAGCACCCTGCTCACCTCCATCGCCTCGCTTGATCCCATCTACTTCGTGTTCGACGGCGACGAGGCCACCTACCTCGACTATCTGGGCGCGGCCCAGAAGGCCAAGGGCCGCCCCCTGCCGGTCGAGCTGCAACTGATGGGCGAGTCCGGCTTCCCCCACAAGGGCCAGATGGACTTCGTCGACAACCAGATCGACCCGCAGACCGGTACCATCCGCGGCCGCGCGGTTGTCCCCAACCCGGACCACGTGTTCGTGCCGGGCATGTTCGCCAAGATGCGCCTCCTGCGGGCGGACTCCCACGAGGCTGTCCTGGTGCCGGACGAGGCCCTCGCCACCGACCAAGCGGACCGCGTCGTCTACGTGGTGGACAAGGACGGCGCGGTGGCCCAGCGCAAGGTGGCGCTCGGCCCGATCATCGACGGCCTGCGGGTGATCCGCGACGGCCTCGAGCCCACCGACAAGGTGGTCGTCGAGGGCCTGATGCGCGTGCGCCCCGGCGCCACGGTCAAACCGAGGCCGGCCACCATCACCCCCCGCCCTGACGGGGAGACGACAACGGCCGCGGCCACCCCGGCCACTGCGCCGGCAGGCGCCGGGACAACAGGGGCAGCCAAATGAGCAATTTCGGAAAATTCTTCATCGACCGGCCGATTTTCGCGGCGGTGCTGTCGCTGATGATCGTCATCGTCGGCATCGTCGCCTACGTCAGTCTGCCGATCGCCCAGTACCCGGATATCGCGCCCCCGACCATCACGGTCACGGCCAGCTATCCGGGCGCCACGCCCGAGACCATCGCCGAGACGGTGGCAACGCCGATCGAGCAGGAAGTCAACGGCGTCGAGAACATGCTCTACATGTACTCGCAGGCCACCAGCGACGGCCAGATGACGCTGACCATCAGCTTCGCGCCGGGCACCAATCTCGATACCGCGCAGGTTCTGGTGCAGAACCGGGTCGCCGTCGCCGAGCCGCGTCTCCCCGAGGAGGTGCGGCGTCTTGGCGTTGTGACGCAGAAGAACGCGCCGGACATCATGATGGCCGTTCACCTGCGCTCGCCGGACAAGTCGCGGGACCAGATCTACATCAGCAACTACGTCATCCTCCAGGTGCAGGACGCCCTGCGCCGCGTGGACGGCGTCGGCAACGTCCGCATCTCCGGTGTGCGTGAATACTCCATGCGCGTCTGGCTCGACCCGGACCGCATCGCCGCGCTCGGCATGACGCCGGACGAGGTGGTCGCGGCCCTGCGCGCCCAGAACGTGCAGGTGGCAGGCGGCGCGCTCGGCGCTCCGCCGGTCAACACCAACACCGCCTTCCGCGTGAACCTGACGCTCCAGGGCCGCTTCACCAGCCCCGAGCAGTTCGAGAACGTGATCATCCGCACCGGCGAGGACGGCCGCTTCACCCGCCTCAAGGACGTGGCGCGGGTGGAACTGGGCGCTGCGGACTATTCGACCCTCAGCTACCTCAACGGCGAGCCGGCCATCGGCATGCTGCTGTCGCAGCGGCCGGGCGCGAACGCGCTGGCCACCGCCGAGCGGGTCAAGGCCACCATGGAAGAGCTGTCCCGCTCCTTCCCGCCGGGCCTCGAATACCGCATCGTCTACAACCCGACCGAGTTCATCCGCCAGTCGGTGGACAGCGTGTTCCACACCATCTTCGAGGCGATCATCCTCGTCATCGTGGTGGTCGTGCTGTTCCTCCAGACCTGGCGGGCATCCATCATTCCGATCCTGACCATTCCGGTCTCGCTCATCGGTACCTTCGCCGTCATGAAGGCGATGGGGCAGAGCCTCAACAACCTGTCCCTGCTCGGCCTCGTGCTGGCGGTGGGTATCGTGGTGGACGACGCCATCGTCGTGGTCGAGAACGTAGAGCGCAACCTGCGCAACGGCCTCTCGCCCCGCGAGGCAGCCCGCAAGACCATGGAGGAAGTGGGCGGCGCGCTCATCTCGATCGCGCTGGTGCTGTGCGCCGTGTTCATCCCGGCCATGTTCCTGTCGGGCGTGAGCGGTGCCTTCTACCGTCAGTTCGCCCTCACCATCGCCGTGGCGACGGTGATCTCGGCGTTCAACTCCTTCACCCTCTCCCCCGCGCTGTCCGCCCTGCTGCTGAAGGCGCACAAGTCGGGGAAACATGACGCCCATGGCCACGGCGGGCGCCGAAGCCCGG
Source organism: Pedomonas sp. V897 (assembly GCF_051304405.1). Lineage (NCBI taxonomy): Bacteria > Pseudomonadati > Pseudomonadota > Alphaproteobacteria > Sphingomonadales > Pedomonadaceae > Pedomonas > Pedomonas sp. V897. Next base: position 99,522 of record NZ_JBPPGG010000002.1, on the reverse strand, counting down.
TCGGCGCGCTCACCGAGCGCTTCGCCAACTGGTTCAACACCGCCTTCGACCGGATGAGCGACCGTTACGGTGCCCTCTCCGGCCGGATGGTGAAGCGGCCCCTGCTGTGGCTTGGCGTCTATGTGGTGCTGATCGGCCTGACGGCGTTCATGTTCATCCGCGTGCCGGGCGGCTTCATCCCCGAGCAGGACCAGGGCTACCTCATCGCCGCCTACCAGCTGCCCCCGGGCGCATCGCTGGAGCGCACCGATGCGGTGGCGCGCAAGGTGGAGAAGATCGCCCTCGCCACCGAAGGCGTGCGGGCCGTGATCTCCATCCCCGGCTTCTCCGGCATCACCCGCACCAACACCACCAGCGCGGGCGTGACCTTCGTGCCGTTGCAGCCCTACGAGAAGCGCAACGGGCGCACGTCCTTCGAAATCCTCGCCGAGCTGCGCCAGAAGATGGCGGCCATCGACGAGGGCACGGTGTCGGTGCTGAACCCGCCGGCCGTGCCGAGCCTCGGCACCAGCGCGGGCTTCGCCATGCGTCTCGAGGATCGGGCCGGCGTCGGCGAGAAGGCGCTGGCGGACGCCACCATGGCCATGATGGCGGCCGCCAAGGAGTCGCCCAAGATCGCCTATGCCCTCAGCCCGTTCGATATCCGGGCGCCGCAGATGCATGTGGAGGTGGACCGGACCAAGGCGGAGATCCTGCGCGTGCCGGTGCAAAACATCTTCAGCGCGCTGGAGATCTATCTGGGCTCGGCCTACGTGAACGACTTCACCGTCAAGGGCCGCATCTTCCGCGTGCGTGCCCAGGCCGATGCCCCGCACCGGTTGACGCCGGACGACATCGCCCGGATCCGCACCCGCTCCGAAACCGGGGCCATGGTGCCGCTGGGCTCGCTCGTCACGGTCAAGACCGCCACCGGCCCGGACCGCTTCCCGCGCTACAACCTCTACCCTGCCGCCGAGCTGATCGGCGCCGCCGCGCCGGGCGTCTCGACCGGCCAGGCCATGCAGGAGCTGGAGGCGATCGCGGCGAAGATCCTGCCGCCGGGCATCTCCTACGAGTGGACGGACATGAGCTATCAGGAGAAGAACGCCGGCAACACCGCGATCTTCGTCTTCCCGCTCAGCGTGCTGTTCGTGTTCCTCGTGCTCGCGGCCAACTACGAGAGCTGGGCCATGCCCATGGCGATCATCCTGATCGTGCCCATGTGTCTGCTCTCGGCCATCGGCGGCATCATGATGCGGGGGATGGACAACAACATCCTCACCCAGATCGGTTTCATCGTGCTGATCGCGCTCGCCGCCAAGAACGCCATCCTGATCGTCGAGTTCGCACGCGACCTCGAGGCTCAGGGACGGTCGATGGTCGAGGCGGCGGTGGAAGCAGCGCGGCTGCGTCTGCGGCCGATCCTGATGACCTCGCTGGCCTTCATCCTCGGCGTGGTGCCGCTGGTGCTGGCCAAGGGCGCGGGCGCCGAGATGCGTCAATCCCTGGGCACCGCGGTGTTCTTCGGCATGCTGGGCGTGACACTGTTCGGCCTCCTGTTCACGCCGGTGTTCTACGTGCTGATCCGCCGGCTGACGGAGAGGCGGTCACGCCGCTCGCAGAAGAGCACCCCGCTGGTGACCGAACCGGCTGAGTAAGCGTCCCCCTGTTGAGTAAGCGTATCCCTGTAACCTCATATCCACTGGCCCCCGCGCTTCCTTCCCGGAAACGCGGGGGCCTTTTTCTTTTGAGGGGAGCGGGACAAGCGGCCGCGCCTTCCCCGCCATCGGCAAATTGACATTTCTGCTCGTGGCCGTATAAGGCCCCTTCGCTCCGATGGACCCGCAGCCCCAGTGAAGCGGTGTCCACGCAAGCCGGAAGACGGGCCTGCGGCGTGGTCTGGGGACCAAAACGCAAACTTGAACGGTTGGAAGGATTGTCATGACCAAGCGTCTGACTTCGAAGTACAAGCTTGATCGCCGCCTTGGCGAGAACATCTGGGGCCGCCCGAAGAGCCCGGTCAACAAGCGCTCCTACGGCCCGGGCCAGCACGGCCAGCGCCGCAAGGGCAAGCCGTCGGACTTCGGCATTCAGCTCCGCGCCAAGCAGAAGCTGAAGGGCTACTACGGCAACATCACCGAGAAGCAGTTCCGCAAGGTCTACGCCGAGGCCGCCCGCGTTCCGGGTGATACCGGTCAGAACCTGGTCGGCCTGCTGGAGCGCCGCCTGGACGCCGTCGTCTACCGCGCCAAGTTTGCGCCGACGCCGTTCGCCGCCCGTCAGCTGGTGAACCACGGCCACATCCTGGTCAACGGCCGCCGCTGCAACATCGCCTCGGCCCGCCTCCGGGTTGGCGACGTGGTCGAGCTGCGCCAGCGCGCCAAGGAAATGGCGGTGGTTCTGGAGTCGCTGGGCTCGGCCGAGCGTGACGTCCCCGACTACCTGCAGAACGACGGCCCGACCAAGGTGACCCTCGTTCGCATCCCGACGCTGGACGAGATCCCCTACCCGGTCCGCATGGAACCGAACCTGGTGGTCGAGTTCTACTCGCGCTAAGAATTTCCAGCCTTTCAGGCATGGTTCAAGGTCAACGCCCGCGATTGCAAATCGCGGGCGTTCCTGCTTTTGTAGCTTGCTATGAGACAGTCTGAAAAACTCGCACAACAAGCCGTGGAAGCCTTCAATTCCGGCGACCCGGCCCAAGCCGCCGCGCTGTTCCAGAACGTGCTCCGGCTCGACCCGAAGCACCGCGGAGCGCTCGACTACCTGTCGAACTATGCCGTCCAGTCCGGCCAGTTCGACGCCGCCATCAGCCTCCTGGCCGACTACATCAAGCTGGAGCCCAACAACTCCAACGCCCGCCGTCTGATGGGCGAGGCGCTGGAGATGAAGGGCGAGCTGGATGCCGCCGAGCGGCTCTACCGCGACGCGCTGATCGCCGATCCGGCCAACTACATGGCCGCCATCTACCTGGCGATGCTGCTGGCGCGCCGCAAGCAGCCGGACCGGGCCGCCCAGATCATCTCCCTGGTGTTCGAGGCGAGCCCCGGCTTCATCGAGGCGGGCTACGATCCGGCCGTGTTCCGCGGTGCCGCCCAGCGCGTCCGCGACGCGGTGAAGTTCCTGCGCTCCTTCCTCTCCATGCAGCACGAGGAAGCCGCCAAGGGGTCCGAGCGCATCCGGAACGCCCTGTGGCCGCAGGCCTCCGACACCACGGTGGAATACGAGCAGCCGGGCCAGCGCCCGTGGCTGTTCTACGTGCCGGGCCTCAAGGCCGAACTCATCCACGACGTGGCGAGCATCCCGGGCCTTGCCGCGCTTGCCGACAGCGCCGAGGCCGTGCGCGCCGAGGCGGCGGCCAGCATCGATCTGGACGCGGACGGCGAGCCGGGCGCGCCCGGCCTGCCCGCCGTCGCCGCCAGCAGCGAGATCCGCTCCGTGTTCCTCTACCGCAACGGCAAGCGCCAGGACGCGCTCGACAACCTGCCGTCGCTGGAGAAGGCGCTGGGCGCCCTGCCGCTCGCCCGCGTCGGCGACGGTCCGGCGGACGTGCGCCTGCTGATCTTCGCGCCCAAGGCGGAGCGCCCGCTGGTGTTCGGCCAGTCCAACGCGCACCTCACCGTGCACCTGCCCTTGCAGGTGGCCGAGGGCGAGGCCGGCATCGAGGCGGACGGCACGGTCCATCCGTGGGTTGTCGGCACGCCGCTGCTGTTCGACGACACCTTCGAGCACCGTCTGGTCAACCGCACCGAGGCGCCCTGCCTGGTGCTCTCCTTCCAGGTCTACAACCCGGAGCTGACCGAGGCGGACATCGAGGCGATGGAGGCCAGCTTCGCGGCCCGCCGCGACTGGCTTGCCAAACGTTCCATCCAGTAGTCCAAACGTGTAATGATTTCACCCCAAGGGGTGGGCAGAGGGAATGAAAAATACAACGCCCTGTTTACAACAGGGCGTTGACCCTTTATGCGGTTCCGTCAGGAACGCACACATGAATCACGCACTGACCATTGCTGACATTTGCCCGGCCGTTGACGCCGGCCGCAGGGCTATGGGCGCCAGTGCTGTTGGTCGCGCTCGGCTGCTTCGACTTACGCGCCCTTAGGCGCCAGTCTGCCGGCCTGTCTCGGTTTTGGCGGCGCCTAAGGGGTTTGCCAGGCGCAGCATGTTCCAAAAAATTTGTTCCGAGATAGAGACCAGCCATGACCAACAACCAAGTCAAGATTTTCGACACCACCCTGCGTGACGGTGAACAGTCTCCGGGCTGCTCCATGAACCTGGAGGAGAAGCTGCGCGTTGCCGCCCAGCTGGAAGCCCTGGGCGTGGACGTGATCGAGGCCGGCTTCGCCATCGCCTCCGAAGGCGACTTCGAGGCGGTGCGCGAGGTGGCCCGCCAGTGCCAGAAGGCAACCGTCGCCTCCCTGTCCCGCGCCGCCATCGGCGACATCGACCGCGCCTGGGCCGCCGTGAAGGACGCCAGGTTCCCGCGCATCCACACCTTCATTGCCACCTCGCCGCTGCACATGGCGGTGAAGCTGCGCCTGGAGCCGGAGGAAGTGCTGGAGGCGATCCGCGTCTCCGTCAGCCACGCCCGCAACCTGTGCCCGGATGTGGAGTGGTCCGCCGAGGACGCCACCCGCTCGGACATGGACTTCCTGGCCCGCGCGGTGGAGACCGCCATCAACGCCGGCGCCACCACCATCAACCTGCCGGACACGGTGGGCTATGCCACGCCCGAGACCTACAGCGCCATGTTCCGCGAGATCATCGAGCGCGTGCCGAACAGCGACAAGGCGATCTTCTCCACCCACTGCCATAACGATCTGGGTCTGGCGGTCGCCAACTCCATCGCCGGCATCCAGGGCGGCGCGCGTCAGGTGGAGTGCACCATCAACGGCATCGGCGAGCGGGCCGGCAACGCCGCGCTGGAGGAAATCGTCATGGCGCTGCGCACCCGCCACGACGTGCTGCCCTACACCACCAACATCGTGACGACCGAAATCACCCGCTCCTCGCGCCTGATCTCGGCGATCACCGGCTTCACGGTCCAGCCCAACAAGGCCATTGTCGGCGCGAACGCCTTCGCCCACGAGAGCGGCATCCATCAGGACGGCGTCCTGAAGAACAAGCAGACCTACGAGATCATGACGCCGGAGTCCGTGGGCCTGTCCGCCAACAACCTGGTGATGGGCAAGCACTCGGGCCGCGCCGCCTTCCGCGAGAAGCTGGAACAGCTGGGCTACCGCCTTTCCGACAACGAGTTCCAGGACGCCTTCAAGCGCTTCAAGGCGCTGGCTGACGCCAAGAAGCACGTCTACGACGAGGACATCATCGCCCTGGTGGACGACGAGACCCTGCGCGCCCACGACCGCATCCAGCTGTCCGAGGTGGAGATCTACTGCGGCTCCAACGGCCAGCGGGCGATCGTCTCCCTGCGGATCGACGGCGAGGAGCACACCGCCGTCTCCAAGGGCAGCGGCCCGGTGGACGCCCTGTTTGCCGCCATCCGCAAGCTGGTGCCCCACGACGACGCCACCTTGCAGCTGTATCAGGTGCACGCCGTGACCGAAGGCACCGACGCGCAGGCGGAGGTGACCGTGCGCCTGGAGGAGAACGGCCGCACCACCCAGGGCCAGGGCGCGGACGCCGACACGCTGGTCGCCAGCGCGCGGGCCTACGTGAATGCGCTCAACAAGCTGATGGTCAAGCGCACCAAACAGGCGGTTGACCCGAGCGAAGGATTGCGCAATCGAGCGTGACCCCTTCCCTCTGATGCGCAAGACGGAGTGATGCCGTGACGGTTGAAGACGAACGCCAGCTCGCTGGCCTGAAGCGCTCGGGCGCGCTGGTGCGGGATATCCTCCGCGCCATGCTGAACGAAGCCAGGCCCGGCGTCACCGGCATCGAACTCGACCGTATGGCACAGGAGATGATGGACCGCGCCGGAGCCCGCTCGGCTCCGCGCGCGGCCTACAACTTCCCCGGCGCCACCTGCATCTCCATCGAGGGCGTGGTCGCCCACGGCATCCCCGATGAGCGCCCCCTGCGCGAGGGTGACCTCATCAACATCGACGTGTCGCTCGACCTGGACGGCTACTGGACGGACAGCGGCGCCTCCATGGTGGTCGGCGGCAAGGGCACGCCCGAGCAGAACAAGCTGCTGGAGACCACCAAGCGCGCCATGACCAAGGGCATCTACGCCGCCAAGGCAGGCCAGCCGATCAACGCCATCGGCAAGCGGGTCGAGGCCGAAGCCAACGCCGCCGGCTTCCGGGTGTGCAACACCCTCACCGGCCACGGCGTCGGCAGCCACATCCACGAAGAGCCCACGGTTTGGAACCACTACGTGCGCAGCGCCCGCCAGAAGCTGCACGAAGGGCTGGTCATCACCGTCGAGCCGTTCCTCACCACCGGCAACGGCAAGATCGTCGAGGCGGACGACGGCTGGTCGCTCTACCCGGCCGACATGGCCCCCATGGCCCAGTTCGAACACACCATCGTCGTCACCCGCGGCACGCCGATCATCCTGACGGCTTGAGTTTTTTTCAGGGGATTTGCTTGCGAGGGTCTTGGACCCTCGCGCTCCCGTTCGCTCTGAGCGCCGCGTGTCCAGCGCGCACGGGAAACAAGGCCGTATCATTTCATTGGGCCGCACCCTTCATCAATCGCACGTCCCTATCCTGAAGGGAGGTGCAGGAGGGTCCAGGACCCTCCTGCGAAAACCAGAACCCCTTCCAGAACCCCTCAGCGTTCCAACCGGTAGAGTTCGTGGGCGCGGCCGCCGCGTTCGATGTTTTTGTCGAAGGTGAAGCCGATCTTTTCCAGCACCTTGCGCGCCGGGGCATCGCCTGCCGAGATGGTGCTGACGATCGGCACCTCCACATTGGCGATGTAGCGCGGGTAGAGCACGGCCCGGGCCATTTCGCTGGCGTAGCCCTGTCCCCACTGGGAGGCGCGCACGGCGTAGCGCAGTTCGGCGCAGTCTTCGCCGTCGAACACCTCGGGGCGCAGGCCGCAGTAGCCGATGAAGGTGTGGGTGTAGTCCAGCTCGAACAGCCACGGGCCGTAGCCGTGGGTTTCCCAGACCTCCGCCGCCCGCTGGATCATGGTGCGGGTTTCCTCCTCCGTCCAAGGCTCGCCGGTGGGCGAGAGGGTCCGCATCACCACCGGGTTGCGGTGCAGCAGGCGCAGGTTTTCGAAATCTCCGGGGCCAATGCGGTGCCCCACCAGCCGCGCGGTCTTCAGCTGGAGGGGGAGAGTTTCGATGATCTGCGAATCCATCGGCTTGTACATATGCATTCGTTCCAACACGCTACGTTCTGAAAATCAGCCTTTGGCAAAAGCGCTGCTGCCCGCGAATTTATGCCCTTGCTCCGTTAAATTGCAGTGTCGTCCGCCCCGCCGGAGCCACGGTCCGTCCCGCCTGCTCCGGTTCGCTTCGCTGGAGCGCTATCCGTGTGCGCCCCCGGCTTGGCGCGTCTTCCACAGGGAGTAGCCGACGCCCGCGCCCAATATGGCGGCCGTGACCGCAAGAGACCAGCTTGGCGGGAACTTGCCGCCGGGCAGCGCGACTAAATCCGCGATGAAGATCTTGGACCCGATGAACACCAGCAGCACGCTCAGCGCGTACTTCAGGTAGTGGAACCGGTGCACCATCGCGGCGAGCGCGAAGTAGAGCGCGCGCAGGCCCAGCACCGCGAAGATGTTCGAGGTGTAGACGATGAACGGGTCGGTGGTAATGGCGAAGATCGCCGGCACCGAATCAACCGCGAAGATCACGTCCGCGAACTCCACCATCAGCAGCGCCAGCATCAGCGGGGTCATGAACAGCACCGTCCGGCCGGTTTTCGGATCGGCCCCGCGCACCCAGAAGCGGTCGCCGTGCAGCGTGTCGGTGACGCGGCAGTGGCGGCGCAGAAAGCGGAGGATGCGGGACTCCTCCACCGCGAACCCCTCCTCCGCGCTCACCCACATCTTGATGCCGGTGAGGATGAGGAAGGCGGCGAACAGGTAGAGCACCCAGCCGAACTCGGCCACCAGCGCCGCGCCCGCGCCGATCATGAGGCCGCGCAGCACGATGACGCCGAGGATACCCCAGAACAGCACCCGGTGCTGGTACAGCCGGGGAATGGCGAAGGTGCTGAAGATCATGGCGATGACGAACACGTTGTCCATCGCCAGGCTTTTCTCCACCACGAAGCCCGTGATGTAGGCCGTGCCCGCCTCCGCGCCCAGCTGCCACCACACCCAGCCGCCGAAACCGAGGCCGAGGGCAATGTAGACGCCCGAGAGCAGCAGGCTCTCCTTCACGCCGATTTCCCGCTGGTCGCGGTGGACGACGCCCAGATCCAGCGCCAGCAGCGCGAGGACGACACTGAGAAAAACGCCCCACATCCAGACAGGCGTCCCCAGCCACGGCTGGGCGAGAACGCCGGTGATCACTTCGTGCATATGCCTCTCCCGATCGAACGGTGGTTCGAGGCGCACGATGTCCGGGGAGAAGGCCGCCCGAAGGGGACGATCCGTATCCGGGTTTCAGGGTCTGGATGGGACTTGCGGCAACCGGACCCTGGCATCGAGCGCACTCGATGCGGTCCGACATCACGAGGCCATTGCGGCACTCGCCAGAGGGGCCCGGCCCGCACACCCGGGAAGGTGGGGCCTTCCGCCCTCAAGGTCAAGAGCCGATCGCGGAAAATCGGAACGGGCGGGATCTTGCAAATTTGTTCTTGTTATGTTCTATTTGCGCCATGACCCAGACCCACGGACGCGCCGCCACAAACAACCGGGCCAGCCCGCGGTTCGGCCTGCCGGACCGCGAGGCGGACGGCGACTGGCTGGACGCGGAAGGTGCCGGGATCGGCCAGTGGGGCAACGAGCTGCCGCCGCTCGACACCACCGTCACTCTCGAGACGCCGCGCACCATCCTCACCCGCAACCAGAGCCCGGACCTGCCGTTCGACCGGTCCGTGAACGCCTATCGCGGCTGTGAGCACGGCTGCATCTACTGCTACGCCCGCCCCACCCATGCCTACATGGACCTCTCGCCGGGGCTGGACTTCGAGACCAAGCTGTTCGCCAAGCCGAACGCCGCCGCGCTGCTGGAGCAGGCGCTGGGGAAGCGGGGCTATGTGCCCGCCCCCATCGCCATGGGCACCAACACCGACCCCTACCAGCCCATCGAGAAGCGCTTCGCCATCACCCGCAGCCTGCTGGAAGTGATGGACCGCACCGGTCACCCGGTCACCATCACCACCAAGAACTTCGGCGTGACGCGGGATCTGGACCTGCTCTCCCGGCTGGCGGCGCGTAACCTGGTGATCGTCAACATCTCCGTCACCACGCTGGACCACCGCCTCGCCCGCGCCATGGAGCCGCGCGCCTCCACCCCGAAGCGGCGGATCGAGGCGATCCGGCAGCTGGCCGAGGCGGGGGTGCCGGTGAACCTGTTCCTCTCCCCGCTCATCCCCGGCCTCAACGATCACGAGATCGAACGCATCGTCGCGGCGGGCGCGGCGGCCGGGGCGCGGGGCGCCTCCTCCATCCTGCTGCGCCTGCCGTGGGAGGTGGCCCCGCTGTTCGAGGAATGGCTGAAGGCGGCCCTGCCCGACCGGGCGGCCCGCGTCCTCTCCCTCCTGCGGCAGAGCCGGGACGGCCGCCTCAACGACCCCGCCTTCGGCAGCCGCATGTCCGGCGGCGACAGCGCCTATGCCCGGATGCTGCGCAGCCGATTCCGCGCCGCCTGCGCGCGCCACGGGCTGGACCGCGACCAGTTCACCCTCTCGGAGGATCACTTCCGGCCGCCTGACGGCCCCCAGCTCTCGCTGTTCTGAGTCTCCGCCTGGCCCCACCAACACACCCCTCGGGCCGGGCAACATACCCCGGAGCGGCGCAACTTCGAGGTTTTCACTCAATTCATCGATGGTTCTGCACGGTTCGTCGAGCGTTTCGCAGAATCCTATTGTGTTATTGAACTGGTGTAGTACTAATCTAACACACCAACACGACAACAACGTGAAAACACATCGAAGCCGTAAACAGAAGCGTCCGCCCGTCAGCTCAAACCCTCACAAGGAGGTCCACGCCATGTCCGTCATTTCCTTCCGCTCCATTCAGAAGTTCGCCTGCGCTCTGTCGGCCCTCGTTCTGACCACCGGCACCATGCTGGTCACCACCGCCACGCCGAGCGAAGCGGCCATCGCCGATCCTGCCACCGCACGCGCGTGGATGGAGCAGGCCCAAGCCGAACTGGACCGCAACCTGCACTATCCGTTCACCGCCATGCGCCAGTCCCGGCAGGGCATCGCCCGGGTCTCCGCCACCGTCCGGCCGGACGGCACGCTGGAGAACATCTACGTCGCCCAGTCGACCGGTGATCGTGCGCTCGATCGCGCCGCCCTGCGCGCCGTCGAGAAGCTGAACAAGCTGCCGCCTCTGCCGGGCTCGCAGAGCCCCCGCCAGGTGGAGTTCCAGGTGGGCTTCGGCGTCGCGCTGACGCCCGGTCAGGAGGCCGACCTGACCGTCGCTTTCAAGGAGCAGCCGGCCACCGCCCTGTCCCGGGCAGACTGAGCCCGCTCCTGATCCGAAATCCGGCCCTGTATGGGTGATGGCCGGATACCCCGGGGTGCCACTCACCCGCCCCGGGGCCTCTCGTAAACCCTGCCCGCGGGAGAGCTTACCCCAGCTCTCCCGCATCCCTTTTCGGGCCACTTGCGCGAGGCCTTCAGTTTCGCCCCTTTTTCGCCGGAACGGATTGCGCTGCGCGCCCGCCGCTGTATTGAAGCGGCCATGGCGAAGATCCTGCCCACCCTCGAACTGGAACTGGCCCACGCGGCCGCGTGCGGCGGCCTTGTGGCCGGCATCGACGAGGCAGGCCGCGGCCCGCTGGCGGGGCCGGTGGTGGCGGCGGCGGTGGTGCTCGATCCCTCCCGCCTGCCGGATGGCATCCACGATTCCAAGACCCTCAGCCGCGCGCGCCGCGAGGCGCTGCTGGAGGCCATTCTCGACGCTGCCCACGTGGGCATCGGCGAGGCCGGGCCGGAGGAGATCGACCGGATCAACATTCTCCAGGCCACGTTTCTGGCCATGCGCCGGGCGGTCGAGGCCCTGCCTGTCTCCCCGGCCGTTGCGCTGGTGGACGGCAACCGCGCGCCCCGGCTGCCCATCCCCTGCCACACGGTGGTGAAGGGCGACGCCCGCTGCCTCTCCATTGCCGCCGCCAGCATCGTCGCCAAGGTGACCCGCGACCGGATCATGGACCGGCTGGCGCGCGAACACCCCGGCTATGGCTGGGAGCGCAACGCCGGTTACGGCACCGCCGAACACCTGGAAGCGCTGCGGCAAATCGGCCCGACGCCCCATCACCGGCGCTCTTTCGCGCCGGTCCGGGAGCTGCTTCCGCAAGAAGTTGCCGAGTGAGTCTTTTCGGCAACACCGCATCATCTTGAGTCTCCGGGCGAATCGCGACTCTACAGTTTGTATCCGAGTCGTAACGTCGAGTCGTTTCGGTGCGACTCGGAGAAATCGTGCTGATTCCGCCACCGAATCGACCCGTTGACCTTTGCGAATCGGCGAATCACTTTGGCCGAATGATTTGTTCAGTCAAAGGTCAAGGGTAAAACCAGATGGATTCGCTGCCGCTCAATCAGATCCTTGAGGGCGACTGCATTGAGACAATGAACCGCCTGCCCGCCGGGTCGGTGGATATGATCTTTGCTGATCCTCCGTACAATCTCCAGCTGGGCGGCGAGCTGCTGCGTCCCGACAACAGCAAGGTGGACGCGGTCACGGACGACTGGGACAAGTTCTCCAGCTTCGCCGAGTACGACAACTTCACCCGCGCCTGGCTGACGGCCGCCCGCCGCGTGCTGAAGGACAACGGCACCCTCTGGGTGATCGGCAGCTACCACAACATCTACCGCGTCGGCGCGATCCTTCAGGATCTGGGCTACTGGATTCTCAACGACATCGTGTGGCGCAAGGCCAACCCCATGCCCAACTTCAAGGGCACGCGGTTCACCAACGCCCACGAGACGCTGCTGTGGGTCTCCAAGTCGCAGAACGCCCGTTACACCTTCAACTACGAGGCGATGAAGGCGCTGAACGAAGATCTGCAAATGCGCTCCGACTGGCTCCTGCCCATCTGCTCGGGCGCGGAGCGGGTGCGCATCGACGGCGAGAAGGCCCACTCCACCCAGAAGCCGGAGTCGCTGCTGCACCGGGTGATCCTGTCCTCCACCCGGCAGGGCGATGTGGTGCTCGATCCGTTCTTCGGCTCCGGCACCACCGGCGCGGTCGCCAAGCGGCTGGGTCGCGACTACATCGGCATCGAGCGGGAGCGCCGCTACGTGCAGATCGCGGCGGAGCGCATCGCCAAGGTCGAGCGGCTGGAGGACGAGGCGCTGGCCATCACCACCTCCAAGCGGGCGGAGCCGCGCATTCCCTTCGGCAAGCTCATCGAGACCGGGCTGCTGCAGCCGGGCTGCGTGCTCACCGACCCGCAGCGCCGCTACGCCGCCAAGGTGCGGGCGGACGGCTCGCTCGCCATCAAGGACGCCACCGGCTCCATCCACCAGATCGGCGCCAAGGTGCAGGGTGCGCCGGCCTGCAACGGCTGGACCTTCTGGCACGTGGAGCAGCGCGGCAAGCTGGTGCCCATCGACCAGTTCCGCCAGAAGCTGCGGGCCACCATGGCCAGCGCCTGAGCGTCCCGCACGGCTCTCCCGGGCCGATCCTGAAATGGAAAAGCGCCGCCCTTGCTGGCGGCGCTTTTCTTTTGCTTGCGTCAAAGGAAAGCGAAGGGCGTCAGGCGGATCACTTCTTGTTGATCACCTTCTCGCCTTCCTTGCCGACGGACTCGATGTCCTGGCCGGCGCCCTGGACGGTATTACAGGCGACCGCCCCGAGGGCGATGGCCGAGACGAGCATGAACCGGATGAATACGGTCATGGTGACTTGCTCCTGCAATGAGTGCCAAAGAAGACAAGTCCGCACCCGTCATAAAGTTCCCTGCCATCGCCATCTTGCGGGCCGTTTCAGCCAGCAAGACCAAGGATTTATTTGCCCTTGATAACGTCCTCGCCGGTCCGGCCCACGGATTCGATATCGCGCCCCAGCCCCTTCACGGTGTTGCAGGCCGTCGCGCCCAGCGCCACGCAGGCCAGAACAAACGCCGCCACAAACTTGTTCATTCCCGTTGCTCCATCCTCAAAGGAACCCCGGCCATTCAAGCCGTAATGACCTTGCCATACGGTGAATAGCCCGGCTTCGCCTCGCCGGGAAGTCCGCTCATACCAGCCGGGGCGTGAGCGCGTGGCGCGCGGCCTTCAGCATCACGGTGGGCAGGCCCGCCGCCTCGATCGCGGCAACCGGATGCCAGAACCCTTCGGGCGGATTGACCCGGCGCGGCAACCGCCCCTGCGCCACCCGCAGCTCCAGATGGAAGTGGGTGAAGGTGTGGCGCACACCGCCCGGCAGCACCTGCCAGTCCGCCTCGACGGGGGCCTGATCGAACAGGTGCCAGCCGCTGCCGACCGGCGTTTCGCTCCAGGCGGAGGACGGGATCTCCGGCAGGCCGCCGAGCAGCCCCCTGGGCGGGCGGCGGCGCAGCAGCACCTGCCCCTCCGCCTCCAGCCAGAACACGAGGCCGTGGCGGGTGGGCTTCTCCGCCTTCGGGCTCTTGAGCGGCCAGCGCTCGGGCGTGCCGCTCGCCCGCGCCGCGCACCCTGCCGCCAGCGGGCAGACCCCGCACGAGGGGGAGCGCGGCGTGCACACCCCCGCCCCCAGATCCATCATGGCCTGGGCATAGTCGCCGGCGCGCGCCTCGGGCGTGAGCTGATCGGCCAGCGCCCGCACCTGCGGCCGGGCGGCGGGCAGCGGCGTCTCCATCGCGAACAGGCGGGAGACCACCCGCTCCACATTGCCGTCCACCACCACCGCCCGCTGGCCGAACGCGATGCTGGCGATGGCCGCCGCCGTGTAGGCGCCGATGCCGGGCAGCGCGAGGAGCGCGGCCTCGCTCTCGGGGAAGCGGCCGCCGTGGTCGCGCACCACCACCTGCGCGCAGGCGTGCAGGTTGCGGGCGCGGGCGTAGTAGCCGAGCCCCGCCCAGGCGTGGAGCACCTCCTCCAGCGGCGCCGCCGCCAGATGGCGCACGGTCGGCCAGCGGGCGAGGAACTTCTCGTAGTAGGGGATGACGGCGGCAACGGTCGTCTGTTGGAGCATGATCTCGGAGAGCCACACCCCGTAGGGGTCCGGCCGCCGGGCAGAACCGGGCGGGGTGCGCCAGGGCAGCACGCGGGCGTTGCGGTCATACCAGTCGAGCAGAGACCGGGCTGCGTCGGACGCAACAGGAAGGATCTGGACGGACATCCCCTCACCTATGGCATAAGACGGGCTGTGAACAAGTCATCCAATCCCCGCGCGCCCGGCAGGGGCGGCACCAACCGCAAATCCGGCGCGCCCGGCAAGTCGTCCGGCGAGGCGCAGGCCGAGGCGGACAGGCGGTACGGCAGCGGCCGCCGCCGCACGGTCACCCGCGTCTCCGACCTCACCGCGCTGGTGGCGGATCGCGCCATCCGCCGCCAGGGCTTCGTGCAGGCTGCCGTCGTCTCCCGCTGGAAGGAGATCGTCGGCCCCGAGTTCACCCGCTTCTGCCTGCCGGTCAAGCTCAGCTTTCCCGCAGGCCAGCGCCGGGGCGGCACCCTCACCATCCAGGTGGACGGCCCCTTCGCCCTGCATCTTGCCCACGTGCAGGCGCAGGTGATCGAGCGGGTGAACCGCTTCTTCGGCTACGCGGCGGTGGAGCGGCTCGCCCTGCGGCAGGGGCCGGTGCCCGAGCCCGCCGACATTGCCGGACAGGAGACTCCGCCCCTTGCGCCCGAGGAGGCAAAAGTGCTTGAAGATGCAGTGAAAGATGTGAAAGACCGGTCGCTCGCCGCCGCCCTTGAACGGCTCGGCCGGTTGGTCCTTTCGCGCCCAAAAGCTTGTGGATAACCCCTACAAGGGGACTTGGCAGAAAGGGCTCTCCCGGCCCATACTTCGCCCCGCCACTAGGGGTAGGCACTCACTCTCGAAAGGCTACGAGATGTTGAAGAAGCAGGTTGTCACTGTCAGCTTCGCGGCGGTTGCCGCCTTCGGAATGGCGCTGTCCGCGGCCGCCCCCATGGCCTCGGCCCAGAGCGCGGCCACCAAGACCGCCGCCACCCAGAGCGCCCCTGCCGCCGCCAGCAAGACGGTGGACTGGACCACGGTTGTCCAGAAGACGCCGGAGGGCGGTTTCATCATGGGCAACCCCAAGGCCCGGGTGACCCTGATCGAATTCGCCTCGCTCACCTGCCCGCACTGCGCCGCCTTCCACAACGAGGCGATGAACACGCTGAAGAACGAATACGTCAAATCGGGCAAGGTGCGGTACGAGTTCCGCAATTTCATCCTGACCGGCCCGGACTACGCGGCCTCCCTGCTGGCGCGCTCCCAGGGGACGAAGCGCTTCTTCCCGCTGCTGGACGCCTTCTTCTCCCGGCAGGAACAGTGGGTGAAGCCGTTCATGCAGGTGACGGAGGAGCAGCAGAAGCAGCTGGCCGCCGTTCCGCAGCAGCAGCAGATCAAGGCGCTGGCCGAGCTGGGCAAGCTGGACGAGTATGTGCGCCGCCTCGGCATCCCCAAGGCCAAGTTCGACCAGGCCCTCACCGACCAGGCTGAAATCAAGCGGCTGGCGGACATGCGCAAGGAAGCCATCGAGACCTACCAGATCTCCGGCACGCCCAGCTTCGTGCTCAACGGCAAGAAGCTGGAGAGCGTGAGCAGCTGGCCCGATGTGCGGGCCCGTCTCGACGCGGCCCTGAAATAAGGGCCGCGCCTCCCGTCCGCGCTGACAGGAAAGAACGACCGGCGTGCACTTCAAGCGTCTCAGGCTCTCGGGCTTCAAGTCCTTCGTCGATCCCACCGAAATGCGGATCGAGGAGGGTCTGACGGGCATTGTCGGCCCCAACGGCTGCGGCAAGTCCAACCTGCTCGAAGCGCTGCGCTGGGTCATGGGCGAATCGAGCGCCAAGTCCATGCGCGGCACCGAGATGGAGGACGTGATCTTCGCGGGCACCAGCAACCGCCCGCCCCGCAACTTCGCCGACGTCACCCTGCTGCTGGACAACAGCAGCCGCCGCGCGCCCGCCCAGTTCAACGACGCGGACGAGATCGAGGTCACCCGCCGCATCGAGCGGGATCTGGGCTCGGCCTACCGCATCAACGGCAAGGACGTGCGCCAGAAGGACGTGCAGCTGCTGTTCGCCGATGCCGCCACCGGCGCCCATTCGCCCGCGCTGGTCTCCCAAGGCCGCATCGGCGCGATCGTGACCGCCAAGCCGACAGAGCGCCGCGCCATCCTCGAAGAGGCGGCGGGCATCTCGGGCCTGCACACCCGGCGCAAGGAAGCCGAGCAGCGGCTGCGTGCCGCCGAGACCAACCTCACCCGCCTCGACGACGTGCTGGGCCAGATGGAAGGCCAGGTGGGCGCGCTGAAGCGCCAGGCCCGTCAGGCGGAGAAGTACCGCACCCTGTCGGCCGAGATCCGCCGGGGCGAGGCCATTCTGCTCTATCAGCGCTGGCAGGAGGCCGCCCAGCGGCTGGCCGAGAGCCAGGAGCAGCTGAAGGCGGTGGACGCCGCCGTCGCCGAGTGGACCACCGCCACCGCCCGCCTCTCCGCCGAGCAGGCGGAGGTGGCGGCGCAGCTTCCCAACCTGCGGCAGGAGGAGGCCCACGCCGCTGCCGCGCTCCAGCGCCTCACGCTCGCCCGCAACGAACTGGCGGCGGAGGAGAAGCGCCTGCTGGAGCGGCGGGAGCAGCTGACCCGGCAGCTGGAGGACATCAACCGCGACATGGAGCGCGAGGCCTCACTGGAGGCCGACGGCGCGGCCGCCCTTGAGCGGCTGGCGCAGGAGAAGGCCGAGATCGAGGCGCGCCTGTCGCAGGACGCCGAGCGCGAGGCCGAGGCCCGCGCCGCCGTTTCCGCCGCCGAGGCGGAAGCGTCGGAGGGCGAGCGGCAGTTCGACGAACTGACCCGCGAGCACGCGCAGGTGCTGGCCCGCAAGGGGGCGCTGGACTCGCAGGCGGAGGCGGCGCGTCAGCGCATCGCCCGCCTTCAGGACGATCTGGCCCGCATCAACGCGGAGCGCGCCCGGCTGGAGGCGGAAGCCCGCAGCGACGGCGCCAGCCTCGCCGAGACCGAGGCGACCGTGCACGAGACCGAGGCGGCGCTGGAGGCTCAGGCCGAGCGCATCCAGGCGGCCGAGCGCGCGCGTATCGAGGCGGAAAGCCATCGCCAGCGCACCCGTCAGGAAGCGGAGGCCGAGCGCGAGGCAGTGCGCCGCGCGCAGGAGGCCGAGCGCCAGCGTGTCCGGCAGGAGGCGGAAGCCGAGCGGGAAGCGACCCGCGCCCGCCTCGAGGCCGAGCGCCAGCAGGTCCGTCAGGAAGCGGAAGCCGAGCGCGATGCGATTCGCGCCCGGGCGGAGGCGGAGCGCCAGCGTGTCCGCCAGGACGCGGAGAGCGAGCGCGACGCCGCCCGCGCCCGCCTTCAGGCGGAACGGGACCGCACCCGTCAGGACGCGGAAGCCGAGCGCGATTCGGTGCGCGCCCGGGTGGAGGCGGAGCGGGATCGCGTGCGCGCGGAGGCCGAGGCCGAGCGTCAGGCCACCCGCGCCCGGCTGGAGGCCGAGCGCGAGGAGACCCGCAGCCGGGTTCAGGCGGAGCGCGACGCCGTGCGGGCTCAGGCCGAGGAGGAGCGCACCCGCACCCGCACCGCGGTGGAAGCGGAGCGCGAGGCCGTGCGCGCCCGGGTCGAGGCCGAGCGGCAGGCGGCGCTGGAAGCGCTGGAGGCGGCCCGCGAAGCCGCCACCCGCGAGCGGCGCGAGGCGGAAGCCCTCGTCGCCTCGCTCAAGACCGAATTGCAGACGCTGGACCGCCTGCTGGCGGCGCGTCAGGAACAGGCGGGCGGCACGCCGGTCATCGAGCAGCTGTCGGTGGAGCCGGGCTATGAGGCGGCGCTGGGCGCGGCCCTTGCCGAGGATCTGAACGCGCCGGTCGGCGGCACCGCGAAGCGCCGCTGGCCCGAGGCCGGCACGGACGCGGCGGACAGCCCCCTGCCCCAGGGCGCGCGTCCGCTCATCGAGGTGGTGAAGGCCCCGGGCGGCCTTGCCCGCCGCCTGCGCCAGATCGGTGTCGTCGAATCCGCCGAGGACGGCGCGCGTCTGGCGGCGCGGCTCAGCCCCGGCCAGCGCCTTGTGAGCCGTGACGGCCAGCTGTGGCGCTGGGACGGCTTCTACGCCGCCGCGCCGCAGAGCGGCTCGGAGCAGGAATATCTCGCCCAGCGCAACCGCCGCACGGCGGTCGCCGCCGAGCTGGAGGTGGCAGAGCGCCGCCTTGAGACGGTGATTGCCGAGACCACCGCCGCGCTGGACGCC
The DNA here is from genome assembly GCF_051304405.1 of Pedomonas sp. V897. Taxonomy (NCBI): domain Bacteria; kingdom Pseudomonadati; phylum Pseudomonadota; class Alphaproteobacteria; order Sphingomonadales; family Pedomonadaceae; genus Pedomonas; species Pedomonas sp. V897. The sequence goes on along the minus strand of NZ_JBPPGG010000002.1, from coordinate 81,091 downwards.
GCGCAGAAGCGGATGGACGAGGCCCAGTCCTCCGGCCAGGCCGCCCTTCAGGCTGCCGAGGCGCAGGCGCAGGAAACCCTGTCGGCCCTTCAGGCCCGGCTCGAAGCCGCTGTCGCCGAGGCCGATGCCCGCGCGCAGGAAACCCTCGCCGCCCTCCAGTCCCGCGTCGAGACGGAACTGGCCGCCGCCGACGCCCGTGCGCAGGAGGCGATCAGCGCCGTCCAGATCCGCGCCGAGGCGGAGATTCAGGCAGCCGATGCCCGGGCGCAGGAGGCGATCAGCGCCGTCCAGGCCCGGGTCGAGGCGGAGATTCAGGCAGCCGACGCCCGCGCGCAGGAGGCCATCAGCGCCGTTCAGGCCCGCGTCGAGGCGGAGATCGAGTCCGCCGCTCGGCAGGCGCAGGAGAAGATCGCGGCGGTTCAGGCCCGCGTCGAGGCCGGCATTGCCGAGGCCGACCAGAAGGCCCGCGAGGCGGTCAGCGCCGTCGAGGCCCGGGTGAATGCGGCCATTCAGGCGGTGGACGCCCACGCGCAGGAGCTGATCGCCGCCGCGCAGGCCCGGCTGGACGAGGCCATTGCCCATGAGCGCGAGGCCCGCGGCCAGCGCGCCCAGCTGGAGCAGGCGCTGGATCAGGCCCGCCGCCGCCTCGCCCATTTCCAGCAGGAAGCCGCCAAGCGCGACAGCCGCCTGCAAGGCCTGGCCGACACCGAGAAGCGGCTGGGCGAGGAAGTCGCCCTGCGCGAGGCCGAGCGCGCCGCCGCGCTGGAGGAAATCGCCGCCCTGCCCGATACGGATGCCCTCGGGCAGGCAGTGAACGAGCAGCGCCGCCTGGTGGAGAAGCTGCGCGCCGATCTGGCCAGCGCCCGCGCCGGACTCGATACCCTGCTCCGCCAGTTGCAGGCGGACCGCAAGCGGCTGGAGACCATCGAGGTGGAGCGCGAGGCCTGGGCCGGGCGCCTGTCCGGCGGCCAGCAGCAGCTGCTGGTGCTCACCGAGCGCAAGGCGGCGGCGGAGACCGAGCTGGCCAGCATCGAGGCGCGCCCCGCCGAGATCGAGGCCAGGCGCCTCTCGCTGGCCGACGAGATCGCCAAGGCGGAGGAGCGGCGCAAGAAGGCGGCCGACACGCTGGCCGAGGCGGAGACCCGCCTGCGGACCAAGGATTCCGACCTGCGCCAGGCCAACGAGCTGCTGGCCCAGTCCCGCGAGCAGCGCGCCCGCCTCGAAACGGCGGTCGAGAACTACGATGCCCGGCGGCAGGAGCTGGCGCTCAGCATCGGCGAGCAGTTCCAGTGCCCGCCCCCGCTGCTGCTGAAGGCCATCGAGCATCCGGCCGAGGAGCCCCTGCCCCCGATGCGGGAGCTGGAGGTCAACGTGGAGCGGCTGCGCATGGAGCGCGAGCGGCTGGGCGCGGTCAACCTGCGCGCGGAGATCGAGCTGGAGGAGCTGGAGACCCAGCGCAACACCATGATCGCCGAGCGCACCGAGCTGGAGACCGCCATCGCCAAGCTGCGCGCCTCCATCGGCACGCTCAACCGGGAAGGCCGCCAGCGGCTGCTGGAAGCGTTCGAGATGGTGAACGGCCATTTCTCCAGCCTGTTCACCAGCCTGTTCGGCGGCGGCCAGGCCCATCTGGCACTGGTGGAATCCGATGATCCGCTGGAGGCCGGCCTCGAGATCATGGCCTCGCCCCCGGGCAAGCGGCTGCAATCCCTCAGCCTGCTCTCGGGCGGTGAGCAGGCGCTGACCGCCTGCGCCCTCATCTTCGCCGTGTTCCTCACCAACCCGGCGCCCATCTGCGTGCTGGACGAAGTGGACGCGCCGCTCGACGACGCCAACGTGGAGCGGTTCTGCGATCTGCTCATCGAAATGACGAAAAAGACCGAGACCCGGTTCCTCGTCGTCACCCACAACGCGGTCACCATGAGCCGGATGGACCGGCTCTACGGCGTCACCATGGCCGAGCGGGGCGTCAGCCAGCTGGTTTCGGTGGACCTCAAGCGCGCCGAAATGCTGCTGGCGGCCGAATAGCGAAAAGCCTCGCGGATTTGGCACATTCCGCAAAAACCTCTGCCTTTTCAGAGGGGTGGAGGGGTGCCGGCGTGACATTTGCGCTGCACTGCGACATCAGGACCCGTCCGCCTGCTCTCACGACACCAGCTAAGCTGTTGTAATAATTACGCTTCGTTGCAAAGCTGAATTCTTAGACTTGCCTTGACACTTGGGAGGACCGCCACTAAGGTCCGCCGCGCTTTGGCGGCGCTTCTGCGGTGCCGAAGAGGCGTTTTTGTGATATGGCCGGACAACCGGCTGTCACCAGAACGGCTCGGACGCATGAGGCATTTATGGGTGAAGACCCGGACAAGGCTCGGCTGGACTCCTTATCGGCACGCCTGAAACAGGCGAGGACCGGTCAAGATGACAGCCGCGCGGAAGGTTCCCAAAGCAAAAAGGCCATGAGCTATGGCCTCCGCATGGGGGTTGAGCTGGTGGCTGCTGTTCTGGTCGGCGCAGGCATGGGCTGGCTGCTCGACCGCTGGTTCGGAACCAGCCCGTGGTTGTTAATCCTGTTCTTCCTGTTTGGGGTTGCAGCGGGGTTTCGCAATGTTCAGCGAGCCTCGATGGAAATGAGCCAGACGGACGAGAACAGTTCAGACGCGAAATAATGGGGCACGTCAGGTGGCTAGTCCGCTCGAACAATTTGAAATCGTACCGATCAAGCCGTTGACCCTGGGTGGTTTGGACGTGTCCTTCACCAACTCCTCCCTGTGGATGGTGTTGGCGCTGGCGGCGATCTGGATCTTCATGGTGGGCGGCATGCGCCGCGCCTCAGTCGTGCCGGGCCGTTGGCAGGCTGCCGTCGAGAGCATCTACGCCTTTGTGGCGGATCTGGCGCAATCGAACATCGGGTCGAAGGGCAAGCAGTACATCCCCTTCCTGTTCTCGCTGTTCATGTTCGTGCTGGCCGCCAATGTCCTGGGCATGCTGCCCTACTCCTTCACCACCACCAGCCACATCGCCGTCACCGCGACCCTGGCTGCGCTGGTGTTCCTGATGGTCATCGCCATTGGCATCGCCAAGCACGGCCTGCACTTCTTCTCGCTGTTCTGGCTAAAGGGCAGCCCGGCGTGGATGAACATCTTCCTGCTGGTGCCGATCGAGGTCATCTCGTTCCTGTCGCGCCCGCTGACCCTGTCCATCCGTCTTTTCGCCAACATGACCGCCGGTCACGTTCTTCTGAAGGTGTTCGCCGGTTTCGTCATCAGCCTCGGCCTGGCCGGCGGCGCGCTCAGCGCCATGTCTGTCCTGCCGCTGGCGATGAATGTCGCCCTCACGGCTCTCGAGCTGCTGGTGGCGGTCATCCAGGCCTACGTCTTCGCGCTGTTGACGTCGATCTATCTTAACGACGCCGTCAACCTGCACTAATCCTCATCCCAACTCACCACCTTGCCATACGAGAGAAAGGATAACTCCAATGGATCCTGTAGCTGCCAAGTACATCGGCGCCGGCATTGCGGCGATCGGCGTCGGCCTTGCTGCCATGGGCGTCGGCAACATCTTCAGCAGCTTCCTGAGCGCCGCTCTGCGTAACCCGTCTGCTGAAGGCAAGCTGGCTCCGCGTCTGTTCTTCGGCTTCGCCGTGACGGAAGCTCTGGGCATCTTCGCCTTCCTGGTTGCGCTGCTGCTCCTGTTTGCTGTCTAATCGACAGCAGCACACCAGTCTGAATGTGCGTCCCGGCTTCATGCCGGGACGCTTTGTATCGTCGGGACACTGACGGGACCGCCATGCCTCAATTAGATATTTCCACCTTCGCATCGCAAATTGTCTGGCTCGCGCTGGTCTTTGCCGTGCTGTACTTCGTGGTGGCACGGTCCTCCTTGCCGAAGGTGGCACAGGTCATCGAAAGCCGCGAGGCGCACATCACGGCTGAGCTCGCCGCAGCGGAAGCAGCCCGTGAAGCCGCCGCCGCTGCCGGGTCGACCCGCGACGAAGCCCTGGCCAAGGCCCGGGCCGAGGCGCACAAGGTTCTCTCGGCCGCCAAGGACGCCATCACCGCCGAAACCTCGGCGAAGCTGGCCGCCCTTGACGCGGAGCTGACCACCCGCCTTGCGGCCGCCGAGAAGCGGATTCAGGATGCCCGGGCCCAGAGCCTGGCCCAGATCGATGCCGTCGCCGCCGAGGCGGCTGCAACGATCGTCGAGAAGCTGACCGGCGTCACTGTCGGCGCGGAAGAGGCGGTTCAGGCCGTCGCTTCGGTGAAGGCATAAGGAGGAACGCATGTCGACCACGCTCACCCTCCTCAGCGCTGCCGTCGTTGACGGCGCCGCTGCTGTAGCCGACGCTGCCGCGCCGGTTGCCGATGCCGTTCACGACGCCCACTCCGAAGCCCACCCCGCCTTCCTGGGGCTGGACTCCAAGGGCTGGGTCGCCGTCAGCACCCTGATCTTCGTTGGCATCCTTCTGTACCTGAAGGTGCCGGCGGCGATCGCCAAGGCGCTCGACGCCCGTATCGACAGCATCAAGGCTCAGCTCGACCAGGCCGCAAGCCTGCGCGCCGAAGCCGAGGCGCTGAAGAACGAATACCAGGCCAAGCTGGCTGAAGCCGAGCGCACCGCTGCCGAGATCGTGGCGGCGGCCAAGACCGAGGCGGATGCCATGATCGCTGCGGCCCGTCAGGACCTCGAGGCCCTGACCGACCGTCGCCGCGCGGCTGCGGAGAACAAGATCGCCGTCGCCGAGCGCACGGCCATCGAAGAGATCCGCGATGCCGCGATTCGCGCCGGTTCGGCTGCGGCCAAGCGGCTCATCGCCGAGAAGCTCTCCGACGAGAAGCGCAAGCAGATCGTCGACGAATCGATCGGCGACCTGGACCGCCGCCTGCACTAAGGGCGCGGACCCACGGAACGCGAAAAAGGCCGCTCCTTCGGGAGCGGCCTTTTTCGTATCCAGCCTTTGCGTATCCGGCCTTTGCGTATCCGGTGTTGCTGAAACAACCCCGTCCCTGCCCGCCTCAGCCGGTGCGGGCCACCGTCTTCTGGCGATACATGGCCTCGTCCGCCTGCTGGAGCATCTCCTCCGGCGTCTGGCCCGGCCGGAAGGTGCACACGCCCACCGACGCGCGCACGCAGATCGGCTGGCCGTCCAGCATCAGCGGGGTGTCTCCGATGATGCGGGCCAGGCTCTCCGCCTTCATGCGGGCCTGGGCTTCGTCCGCATGGGTCAGGATCACCGCCAGCTCGTCGCCGCCCAGCCGCCCCACCACGTCGGAGGCGCGCACGTTGCGCTTCAGCAGGTCCGCCAGATGCAGCAACGCCTTGTCCCCGGCGGAATGGCCGAAGGTGTCGTTGATCTCCTTCAGCCGGTCCATATCGAAGAACAGCAGCGAGGCGGGCACGTTGTAGCGCTCGGTGTAGCTGATCGCCCGGTCCAGCTCGCGCACGAAGGCGCGCCGATTCGCCACCGGCAGCAGCGGGTCCGTATCGGCCAGCTTCTCTAGCTCCTGAATGCGGGCGTCCTTCAGCTCGATCTGCCGCCGCAGGTGGTCCACCTCCTGAATCAGGGCCGAGATGGTCTCGCGGACCTTCTCGGTCATCTCCTGCGGAGGAATCGCCATCACGATCTGGGCGACGCGATCCACCGGCGCGGCCGTCTCCACCGACGCCGCGCGGGCCATGCTTGTGCCGGATGTCTGCATCGCAGAGCTTACCCCGCCCGGTCCCGCACGACCTGTACTCAGGATCTTCATGTTGGTGGTCTTTCGCCCACGTCGACTCTTGCTATAGAAAAGCCCAAAATTGTGGCCTTGCCAAGACGTTGGCTGTCCGCAACGGTTCTTCGCCCCCGGAATCGCGCGGCCGGGATCAAAAAGCCGCGCTGACGATTGCCTCAGGCGAGACCATCGTTATAGTGCGCGCTTTCCAAGCGCTGGGTTCGGAAGTTTCAATGAACGCGTCTTCACCGCTTGTCGGTATCATCATGGGCAGCCAGTCGGACTGGTCGACGATGGAGCATGGCGCTCGCGTGCTCCAGGAGCTGGGGGTTCCCTTCGAGCAGCGCATCGTCTCGGCGCATCGCACGCCGGACCGCCTCTACGAATACGCCAAGGGCGCCAAGGCGCGGGGCCTGAAGGTCATCATTGCGGGCGCGGGCGGCGCGGCACACCTGCCGGGCATGACCGCCAGCATGACCACCCTGCCCGTGCTCGGCGTGCCTGTGGAGTCGCAGGCGCTGAAGGGCATGGACAGCCTCCTGTCCATCGTCCAGATGCCGGGCGGCGTGCCCGTCGGCACCCTCGCCATCGGCAAGGCCGGCGCCATCAACGCCGCGCTGCTCGCCGCCTCCATCCTGGCGCTCAACGACCCTGAACTGGATGCTCGCCTGACTGCCTGGCGCGAGGCCCAGACCAACGGAGTGGCCGAGCAACCGCAATGACCGTTCTTCCTCCCGGCTCCACCATCGGCATTCTGGGCGGAGGGCAGCTTGGGCGCATGATCGCGCAGGCCGCCGCCCGGCTCGGCTACCGCTGCCACATCTTCTGCCCCGAAATCGACGGCCCCGCCTCCCACGTGGCGGCCAAGACCGTCAACGGCGCGTTCGAGGACGAGGACGCCCTGCGCGCCTTCGTCAAGGACGTGGACATCGTCACCTACGAGTTCGAAAACGTCCCCGCCGCCACGGCCCGGCTGCTCTCCGAGCACGCCCCGCTCGCGCCCAATGCCCGGGCGCTGGAAGTGGCGCAGGACCGCATCACCGAGAAAAGCTTCGTCCGGGACCTCGGCCTCGGCGTGCCCGCCTTCCGCGCCGTCTCGACGCTGGAGGAGCTGGAAGCCGCCATCGCCGAAATCGGCACGCCCGCCATCCTCAAGACCCGCCGCTTCGGCTACGACGGCAAGGGCCAGGCCCGCCTGGCCACCCCCGCCGACGCCGCCGCCGCATGGGACACCATCGGCCGCAAACCCGCCATCCTCGAAGCCATGGTCGCGTTCGACGGTGAGGTCTCCGTGCTGGTCGCCCGCGGCCAGGACGGACGCATGGTCCACTACGGGCCGGTGCACAACGTCCACAAGAACGGCATCCTCGACATCTCCCGCGTGCCCGCGCCCTTCAGCGAACAACTCGCCGCCAGCGCCGTTGCCACCGCGGAGAAGATCGCCACCGCCCTCGACTACGTGGGCGTCCTCGCCATCGAACTGTTCGTGGTGGGCGACACGGTGCTGTTCAACGAAATGGCCCCGCGCGTCCACAACTCGGGCCACTGGACCATCGAAGGCGCCGTCACCTCCCAGTTCGAAAACCACGTGCGCGCCATCTGCGGCCTGCCGCTCGGCGCCACCGACCCGCTCGGCCGGGTCGAAATGCGCAACCTCATCGGCGAAGACGCCAACCACTGGCAAACCCTGCTCGCCGACCCGACCCTCCATGTCCACCTCTACGGCAAACGGGAAGCCCGCCCGGGCCGCAAGATGGGCCACACCACCCGGGTGGTGCGGGACTAGGGGTCTTATCCGAAGGTTTTTTTGGGGGGATTGTTTTGTTTGCAGGAGGGGCTTGCCCCTCTTGGCAACCTCCCATTCGTTTTTCGGACCGCACCCGGTCTCCTGGAAGCGCATCCACAGGGGGGCGCATCCAGGGGGGCGCATCCATGAGGAGACCGCTTTGAACTGGCCGCACCAAGCTCTCCCGTCGCGCCCCTCTTTCCCTGCCACACCTCGCCTTGAATGATTTTTTAAGGAGCGCCAGCGGCGTTCCACAGGAGCACACGACCGCATGGCCGGGCACGGCCCATTCATCGCTGTCATGCCGTCCTGATGCCTCGTGGAGGCCTCTCCCGGCCATTTGAAGGCGTCCAAGGAGCCCTTGCGGCTCCCGGCAGTTTCGCACGCCCGCATGACCGGGTACGACCCGTTCAAGCCTGTCATGCCCTCACGTGGCCGTGGATGCACACCGGCAAGACCGGGTGCGGCCCTGAAAACGTCAAGGGGGATCGAAAGGGGGTCCAAGACCCCCTTTCCCCTAATCTCCTGACAACTCTCCTGAAAACTCTCCCGAGAGCTTCCCTGAAAGCCCCTCAGCAATCCCCCCCGCTCCCGAGGCGGCGTCCAGTTTTGCCAGCAGGCGGTTCAGCAGCCAGACGCGGATGGCGCTGGAGAGGTTGGTGGTTCGGGCTTCGTCGATGCGGGCGACGAGCTGGCTGAGGGGGGTGCCGTCTTCCTCGGCGGCGGCCTGGAGCAGGGTCCAGAACTCCGGCTCCAGGCTGAGGCTGGTGCGGTGTCCGGCGATGGTGACGGAGCGTTTCACGCTTTGGCCCGGGGTGTGACTAGATGCCGTTCCGGGCCCGGAAGCGTCGCCAGTTCTGCACGTTGCGCACGTGCTGGTCGTGGGTTTCGGCGAAGCGGTGGCCGCCGGAGCCGTCGGCGACGAAGTAGAGGTTCCGGGTTTTGGCGGGTTTGAGCACCGCCTCCAGCGCGAGGCGGCTCGGGTTGGCGATGGGTCCGGCGGGCAGGCCGGAGATGACGTAGGTGTTGTAGGCGTTTTCCGCCTTCAGTTCGGAGAGGCGGATGCGCCGCCCCAGCGGCTTGCCCTGGGTGATGGGGTAGATGACGGTGGGGTCGGCCTGGAGCTTCATGCCGAGTTTCAGGCGGTTGATGTAGACGCCGGCGACTTCGGGCATCTCCCGCTTGAGGGAGGTTTCCTTCTCCACGATGGAGGCGAGGATCACGGCTTCCTGCGGGCTTGCGAACGGCAGGTCGGGGTCGCGCGCGGCCCACAGTTCGTCGAGGGTCTGCTTCATGGCCGCCTGCATGCGCTCGAGCACTGCCTGGCGGGTTTCGCCGCGCACGAAGCTGTAGGTATCCGGCAGCACGGTGCCTTCTTCCGGCACGTCAACGGGGCCGGTGAGCAGGTCCTCGCCCATCAGCCGCTCGTGGACCTGGATGGCGCTCATGCCCTCGACGATGGTGACGCGCCGCAGCAGCACCGCCCCTTCCTGGAGCAGGCGCAGGGCCTCGGCCGGGCTGACGCCGGCGGGCATGGTGTATTCGCCCGCCTTGATCGGTTTGTGGCCGCCGAACAGGCGGGCCATGTGCAGGAAGGCCTTGGCGTCGGCGATGACGCCGGTTTCCTCCAGGCTGCGGGCGGCGCGGGTGAGCGAGGCGCCTTCCTCGATCAGCACCACGGTGTCCTGGGTCGAGGGTCCGGGGGCCTTCCACTGGTAGGACAGGTTGCCGAACCACAGCACGGCCATGAGCGCGGCGCAGAGCAGCAACGCTGTGATGGTGATGGCCCACTTCTGCCTGGCGGTGAATTCCATGGGAGACCCTTTACCACAAACGAAACGGGGCCAGTACCCGGTACTGGCCCCGTTCCCCGTGTTTCCGGTGATCTGGCGGGATCAGACCGCCTTGAAGATGACCGTGGCGTTGGTGCCGCCGAAGCCGAAGCTGTTGGAGAGGACGGCCTTCACCTTCCGCTCCTTGGCCTTGTGCGGCACCAGATCGACGCCCAGGCACCCTTCCGACGGGTTGTCGAGGTTGAGGGTGGGCGGCACGATCTGGTCGCGCATGGCGAGGATGGAGAAGATCGCCTCCACCGCGCCTGCGGCGCCCAGCAGGTGGCCGATGGCCGACTTGGTGGACGACATGGACACGTTGCCGATGGCGTTGCCGAACAGGCGGCGCACGGCGCCCAGCTCGATCTCGTCGCCCAGCGGCGTCGAGGTGCCGTGGGCGTTGATGTAATCGATGTCTTCCGGGTTCATGCCGGCGCGGCGCAGGGCCATTTCCATGGAGCGGTAGCCGCCCGAGCCGTCCTCGGCCGGGGCCGTGACGTGGTAGGCGTCGCCGGTCAGGCCGTAGCCGACGATTTCGGCATAGATCTTGGCGCCGCGCTTCTTGGCGTGCTCGTATTCCTCCAGCACGACGCAGCCCGCGCCTTCGCCCATCACGAAGCCGTCGCGGTCCTTGTCGTAGGGACGGGAGGCCCGCTCGGGTTCGTCGTTGAAGGCGGTGGAGAGGGCGCGCGCCTGGGCGAAGCCGGCGATGCCCAGCGGGCAGATGGCCGATTCCGCACCGCCCGCCACCATGATGTCCGCGTCATCGAGCATGATGAGGCGGGCCGCGTCACCGATGGCGTGGGCACCGGTGGAGCAGGCGGTCACCACGGCGTGGTTCGGGCCGCGCAGGCCGTACTTGATGGAGACCTGGCCGGAGACCAGGTTGATGAGCCGGCCGTGGACGAAGTGCGGCGACACGCGGCGCGGGCCGTTCTTGAACAGGTTGACCGATTCCTTCTCGATGCCCGGCAGGCCGCCGATGCCCGAGCCGATGAGCGTGCCGGCGCGCAGGCTGGTGGCCTCGTCCAGGTCGGTCAGGCCGGCATCTTCCAGCGCCTGTCCGGCGGCATCGATGCCGTAGACGATGAAGGGATCGACCTGACGCTGGATCTTGTGATCCACGCGCTTGTTGGCGTCGAAGGTCATTCCGGTGCCGTCACCGCGCTTTACTTCGCAGGCGATGCGGCAGGCGTAGCCTTCGGGATCGAAGATAGTGATCGGACCGGCACCCGACTTGGACGCCAGCAGATTAGACCAGGTGGTCTCGACGCTGCCACCCAGCGGGGTCACCATGCCCAATCCGGTCACGACGACACGACGCATGTCTCCGCCTCCTTCAACTTACAAGTCCATCCGAACACGGTGCGCGGCCGGACCTTGATTAAAACGAGAACGGCCCCCCATGCCTGGAGGGCCGTGAATCTCACTCCGTCACGGGCAAAACAACACCCATGCGGACTCTTACTGCGCGTTCGCCTGGATGTAGTCGATCGCGTCCTTCACGGTCAGGATCTTCTCGGCGGCGTCGTCCGGAATTTCAACCCCGAATTCCTCTTCAAACGCCATGACCAGCTCGACCGTATCGAGGCTGTCCGCGCCCAGATCGTCGATGAAGCTGGCGGTCTCGGTCACCTTGGAGGCGTCCACGCCCAGGTGCTCGACAACGATCTTCTTCACGCGTTCGGCGATATCGCTCATCTCTCGTCCCTTATTCTTAACGAGGTTGTTCCGGCGGCGGTTGCCAATTTCGCATCCACCATTCGGGCTGGCACTAATCCGACGAACGGCTCGTGACAAGCCCAAAAAGCGTCAATCCTCTGATCGAATTGACAGTATAACGCTCTTACCCGCCAAAAGGCCTTAGATCATGGCCATGCCACCGTTGACATGCAAGGTCTGACCGGTGACGTAGCCCGCCTCGCGGGAGGCGAGGTAGACCACTGCGGCGGCCACGTCGGCGCCCTCGCCGAGGCGGCCGGCCGGGATCTTGCCCATGAGGGCGGCCTTCTGGTCGTCGCTCAGCGCGTCGGTCATCGGCGAGGCGATGAAGCCCGGCGCCACGCAGTTCACGGTGATGCCGCGGCTGGCCACTTCCTGCGCCAGCGCCTTGGACATGCCGATGAGGCCGGCCTTGGAGGCGGCGTAGTTCACCTGGCCCGGGTTGCCGGTCACACCGACGATGGAGGTGATGTTGATGATGCGGCCGAAGCGGGCCTTCATCATCGGCTTCACCGCCGCGCGGCTGATGCGGAAGGCCGCTTCCAGGTTCACCTGGAGCACCTGGGCCCAGTCCTCGTCCTTCATGCGCAGGATGAGGGTGTCGCGGGTGATGCCCGCGTTGTTGACCACGATGTCGAGGCCGCCGAGCGCCTCGATGGCGGCGGGCACCAGCCCCTCCACCGCTGCGGGGTCGGAGAGGTTGCACGGCAGGATGACCGGGTCGTTCGGCAGCTTCGCCGCCACTGCTTCCAGCGCCTCGCGGCGGGTGCCCGAGAGGGCGACGCGCGCGCCGTGGGCGGCCAGGCTTTCGGCCATGGCGCTGCCGAGGCCGCCGGAGGCGCCCGTCACGAGGGCGCGCAGCCCGTCAAGCTTGAACAAAGACATCACGATTCTCCTTGAATGACGGCTGCGGTCAGAGGGTCTTGAGGAAGGCCTCGACGTCGTCCGGCGTCTCGATGGACAGGGCGGTCACGTCGCGGTTGATGCGCTTGACGAGGCCGGAGAGCACCTTGCCCGCGCCGCACTCCACGAAGGTGTCGACGCCAAGGCGGACCATCTCCTCCACGCTTTCGCGCCAGCGCACCGCGCCGGTCACCTGCTCGACCAGCTGGCGGCGGATGTCTTCCGGGTCGGAGACCGGGGCGGCGGTCACGTTGGCGACCACCGGCACGAACGGGGCGCGGATGGAAGCCTCCGCCAGCGCCTCGGCCATGCGGTCGGCGGCGGGCTGCATCAGCGGGCAGTGGAAGGGGGCGGACACCGGCAGCAGCAGCGCGCGCTTGGCACCCTTGGTCTTGGCGATCTCGATGGCCCGCTCGACGGCCGCCTTGTGGCCGGAGACCACCACCTGGCCCGGCGCGTTGTCGTTGGCGGCGGTGCAGACTTCACCCTGCGCCGCCTCGGCGGCCACCGCCTGCGCCTCGGGCAGGTCTAGCCCGAGCAGGGCCGCCATGGCGCCCTCGCCCACCGGCACGGCGGCCTGCATGGCCTGGCCGCGCAGCTTCAGCAGCCGCGCGGTGTCGGCGATTTCGAACGCACCGGCCGCCGCCAGCGCCGAATACTCGCCCAGGCTGTGGCCGGCCACGTAGGCGGCCTTGTCGGCCAGGCGAACCCCGGCGTCCTTCTCCAGCACCCGCACCACGGCCAGCGAGACGGCCATGATCGCCGGCTGGGCGTTCTCGGTCAGGGTGAGCTCGTCGCTGGGCCCCTCCAGCATCAGGCGGCTGAGATTCTGCTTCAGCGCCTCGTCCACCTCTCCGAATACATCGCGAGCGGTCTGGCTGGCGTCGCGCAGCGCCTTGCCCATGCCGACGGCCTGACTGCCCTGTCCCGGAAATACGAATGCCCGCACCAAGTCCTGCACTCCCTGCAATGGTGTCCGTGTGTGTGTTCGGTTTGATATGCGGGCATATACGAAGGCGCAACGGCCGGGCAAGGCTGGATGCATGGAAACCGGGGCGGGCCGTATGGCGTTCTCCATTTGCGAACAACCACCCGTTGACCCCGTTGCAGGAACGGTCAATCGAACTTTTTTCTTTGCCTGAGCGGCCCGAATGGTATGTTCGCGCTTCGGCTCGGCCAAGGTAGGTGGAAAAATAAGCCATCCGGGCCAACCAATCGGTAATAAAATTACGTGAGGCTGCAATGTTCCGAGTTCCGACCCTAGGATTGGCCCTGGCGCTGGCCACCGCGTCTCCGATCGCCCTGGTTGCTGTTTCCACCCCGGCGGTGGCGCAGCAGCTCAGCCAGGCGGTGGGCAAACCGCTCCAGGACGCCATGGCCGCTGCCAAGAAGCGCCAGACTGCGGTTGCGACCGCCAAGATCGAGGAAGCCCGCAAGGCCGCCAAGACGGACTTCGAGAAGAAGAAGGTGGGCGAGGCTGCGGCCTACGTCTACACGTCCACCGGTCAGTTTGCGGCGGCCGCGAAGGAGCTTGAGGCTGTCGGCGCCACGCCGAACCAGATCGCTCCGCTCTACTATCAGGCCGGCCAGTACCAGAAGGCCGTGCAGGTTGCGTCCAAGTCGACCAGCGCCGACATGCAGCTGATCGTGGCGCAGTCCTACGTGAAGCTGAATCAGCACGCCCAGGCCGCTTCGGCCTACAAGAAGCTGATCGCCTCCGGCGGCCCGAAGAAGCAGTATCTGGAAGGCCTTGCCGGCGCCCAGTACCGCGCGGGTGACAAGGAAGGCTACCTCAAGACCGTCGAGCAGCTGATCCGCGTCGACCCGTCGCCCGCCAACTGGAAGGCGCTGCTGTACAACCTGCGCGGCGAGCAGATGCCGCCGGCCGCCAAGCTCGGCCTGTACCTGCTGATCGACGCCACCGGCAATCTCGACTCGGTCACCGAGTACAACGAGTACGTCCAGCTGGCCGCCACCAATGGCGCGCCGGGCCTTGGCTACCAGGCCATGAAGGCGGGCATCGAGAAGGGCAAGCTGCCGAACGATGCGCGCACCCAGAACACCCTGAAGGGCGTCGAGACCCGCGCCAGCCAGGCCCAGGCCCAGGTGGCCAAGATGGCCGCGTCCAAGAACCCGGCGGACCTGCTGACGGCGGGCAAGACCTACTACGGCCTCGGCCAGTATGACGTGGCCGCCGCCACCTTCGCCAAGGCCGGCTCCACGCCGGAGGCGCTGCTGCTGAAGGGCATCGCCCAGGTGCGCGCCGGTCAGGCCGCCGCCGCCAAGGCGACTCTGGCCCAGGTGAAGGGCAAGGGCTTCGAGGAAGTGGCCTCGCTGTGGTCGCTGTACTCCAGCACCAAGAAGGCCGCCTGATTTATCCTTGCGTTCCTGCCGCAGTTGCGGCATGAGACAACCCTCATGGCGGGGAGCCTTTGCCGGTTCCCCGCCATGTGTTTTTCCCGCAGCCAGCCGGAGGGGTGACCGGATTGCCCGGCACCAGCGATCGGCAACAGAGGAGAGCAGCACATGCCGTTTTACGAGCATGTCTTCCTGGCCCGCCAGGACCTTGCGACCGCCCAGGTCGATGGTCTGGCCGACCAGTTCACGAAGATCGTCGAGGCCGGCGGTGGCAAGGTCACCAAGACCGAGTACTGGGGCCTGAAGACCATCGCCTACCGCATTCGCAAGAACCGCAAGGCCCACTACGTCCTGTTCAACATCGAAGCGCCCGCCGCCGCCGTGGCCGAGCTGGAGCGCAACGTGGCGCTGAACGAAGACGTGCTGCGGTACATGACCATCCGCGTTGACGAGCTGGAAGCCGGCCCGTCGGCCATGATGCGCAAGCACGACCGCGAGCGCGGCGAGCGTGGTGAACGTGGCGAACGCGGCGAGCGCGGCGAACGCGGCGAGCGCGGCGAACGCCGTGGTCCGCGGCACTAAGGAGGCCTTGAGCTATGGCAAAACCGTTTTTCCGTCGGCGCAAGAGCTGCCCGTTCTCGGGCAAGAACGCGCCCAAGATCGATTACAAGGACGTCCGTCTGCTGAGCGGCTTCGTGTCGGAGCGCGGCAAGATCGTCCCCTCGCGCATCACGGCGGTTTCGACCAAGAAGCAGCGTGAGCTGGCCCGGGCCATCAAGCGCGCCCGTCACATCGGCCTGCTGCCGTTCCTGGTCCAGTAAGGAGGCGCCCCCATGGAACTGATCCTTCTGGAACGGGTTGAGAAGCTCGGCACCATCGGCGACATCGTGTCGGTGAAGCCGGGTTACGCCCGCAACTACCTGCTGCCGAAGCGCAAGGCGCTCCGCGCCACCGAGGAGAACAAGCGGTTCTTCGAGGCCCAGCGCGCCCACATCGAGGCCGAGAACCAGAAGCGCCGCGAGGCTGCCGCCGAGCAGGCCACCAAGGTTGCCGGCAAGGCGATCGTCCTCATCCGTCAGGCCGGCAACACCGGCCTGCTCTACGGTTCGGTGTCGAGCCGCGACATCGCCGAGACCCTCTCCGAGGCCTCGGGCGTCGCCATCGCCAAGAGCCAGGTCGTGCTCGATCGTCCGATCAAGTCGCTTGGCCTGTACACCGTCCGCATTGCCCTGCACCCCGAGGTGGTCGAGACCATCACGGTCAACGTGGCCCGCTCGCACGATGAAGCCGAGCTCCAGGCCAAGGGCGTGGACGTGACCAAGGAAGCGGAAGAAGTGGAAGAAGCGCCGGTGGAAGAGACCGCCGAGGCCGAAGCCGCTCCGGAAGCTGCCGAGGGCGACGAGGCTGCCGAGGCGTAAGCCTCTTCGGCCTTGCAAGGTTTGGAAAAGCGCCGTCCGGTCCTCCGGGCGGCGTTTTTCTTTGCCCCCTCCCCGGCTGGTTCCGCGGGTTTGCCGCCGCAGGAAAGGAACAAACCACGAACGCTCGCCGTTCATTTTCCGGCTTTCGTCTCAAGGCGCGAGGCGAGGCCCTTGGGTTTGGCGTCGCAAGCGTGTAGGTTCCTGAGTCCCTATGGCACTCGCACCTGTCCCTTCTCCGTCGCATGCCGACGCTCTGGCGAGCGTCAGCCTCCCCCACAACCTGGAGGCTGAGCAGGCTCTGCTGGGCGCGCTGCTCATCGACAACCGCCTGGTTGAGGACGTGCAGATCAAGCTGCGTCCCGAGCATTTCTACGAGGAGCTGCACGGGCGGATCTATTCCGCCATTCTGCGGACGGTGGACCGCAACCTGGTGGCGAATCCGGTCACGCTGAAGCCTCTGTTCGAGAAGGACGAGGCCATGGCCGAGCTGGGCGGCCCGGCCTACCTCGCGACTCTGGCGGCCAACACGGCGGCGCTGTTCGGCGCGCGGGACTTCGCCCAGCAGATCTACGACTTCGCCTTGTTGCGCGAACTGATTCGCGTCGGCCGCAGCATGGTGGAGCAGGCGCTCGATACCAGCCGCGACCTCGACCCGCAGGCCCAGATCCAGGAGGCCGAAGTCGCCCTCTACAAGGTGGCGGAGCAGGGCGAGATCTCCGGCGGCATGAAGGAGTTCCGCGACGCCACCCGCATCGCGGTGGAGATCGCCGAGAAGGCCTACAAGTCGGGCGGCCACCTGTCGGGCATCACCACGGGCCTCACCTCGCTCAACGAGAAGATGGGCGGCCTGCACAACTCGGACCTCATCATCCTTGCCGGACGCCCCGGCATGGGCAAGACCGCGCTCGCCACCAACATCGCCTTCGCGGCGGCCCAGCGGGCGCGGCTGGACGTGTCCCAGGGTGTGCCGCTGGAGAAGTCCTCCGGCGCGGCGGTGGCGTTCTTCAGCCTCGAAATGTCCGCCGACCAGCTGGCCACCCGTATCCTCGCCGAGGAGAGCGGCATCTCGGGCGAGCTGCTCCGCATGGGCAAGATCAACGAGCAGCAGTTCCTCAAGCTCGCCCGCGCCGCGCAGGAGCTGGAAGACCTGCCGCTCTACATCGACGATACCCCGGGCCTCACCATCGCGGCGCTGCGCACCCGCGCCCGCCGCATGAAGCGCCAGAAGGGCATCGGCCTGATCGTGGTCGACTACCTCCAGCTGCTTCAGGGCTCCGGCCGGGCCGGCGGCGACGGCAACCGCGTGCAGGAGCTGTCGGAGATCACCCGAGGGCTCAAGACCCTCGCCAAGGAGCTGAACGTTCCGGTGATCGCCCTCTCCCAGCTCTCCCGTCAGGTGGAAAACCGCGAGGACAAGCGGCCCCAGCTCGCCGACCTGCGCGAATCCGGCTCCATCGAGCAGGACGCGGATATCGTGCTGTTCGTCTATCGCGACGAATACTACCACGCGCAGAAGAAGCCGGAGGAAGGCACGGACAAGTTCATCCAGTGGATGGAAAAGGGCGAGCGCATCCGCGGCCGCGCCGAGATCATCGTCGCCAAGCAGCGTCACGGCGCCACCGGCATCGTCAACGTGCACTTCCACAAGGAAACCACCAAGTTCGCCGACCTGGCGGAAGAAGACCACCTGCCCGAACAGTTCTGAGCCCGCCCGCCGCGCCGGGAGTCCGGAGGGGGCCGCCCTCCCCCGCGCCTGCGCGGAAGAGCCGGCGTGGTTCAACAGAAAATGCAGGGAAAGTCTGTCCGGATTAACCGCGATTTTGTTTCGCGAGTGTCGGAGAGATTGACAGGGCGACGATCAAATTAACCATTTTCAACTGATATATTTGAAATATTTCAACTGGCATTTGTTTTGCTTCCAGCACGATGCAACCCACACTTGCATCGGAGAGCAAAATGAAATCGTTACTGGCTGCCACATTTTTTGTGACCACGGCCCTGGCGTTCGCCCCTGCCCATGCGGACATCATCGATTTCGAGGGCGTGGTGATCGATAACCTGTCTCTGGCCGAGGCCCCCATCCCCAACGGATATGCCGGACTGAACTGGGAGAATGTGTACGCGATTCTGGGGCCGGCCTTGCCTGGCACGGGTTACGAAAATGGCGTCGTCTCCGGAGAAAAAGCCGCCATCTCCACATACGTTGGCCCTGTGCTCATCAAGGCCCCATCCGGCACCTTCACCTTCGAGGGCGGATGGTTCACCTCCGGCCGGTTTGAAACCGGCACCGCCTATGTGACCGGTTACCTGGATGATGGCGATGAGTTGCCGGACATTTCGGTGGACTTCGCCATCACGTCCTCCGCGCCGGTGTTTCTGGACGTGAGCTGGAGCGGTCTGAAAATGCTCACCTTCGGCGCCCTGAACGACGACATCGCCGTGCTGGATGACCTGCGCATTTCCTTCGATCGCACGGCCCCCGTCGAAGCCGTCCCCGAGCCTCTGACCCTTGGCCTCCTCGGCACGGGCCTGCTCGGCCTCGCCGGAACCCGGCAGCGGCGGAAGCGCTGACCGCGCTGGATCGTGGTCTTCGTCAGCGTTCTTCCTTGTGCGTTCCTTCGGCGTGTGTGTTCTCTGGGGGGGGAAGGGCACCAGGACGCCGCTTCCCGGCGTTGCGGCGAACTGCGGTGTCCTTTCCCCTACGGCGTGCAACCACAAGTAGGCCCGCGCGTTTCCGGCGCCCAGAGGGCTCGTCTGCCTGTGTCTACTTTTCCTGTGTCTCCAGGTCGCCCTCTGAAAGGCATGGGTCGTCATGCAAGGAGCACGCCGCCCCCTGAAGTGGCTTGTCACGGTCCTTCCCGTGTGCGCCGTCGCGGGCCTCACCGCCAGCACCGCGCCGAATTCCCTCCTCCAGCCCTCACAGGCCGCGCTGGACGCGCTTGACCCCACCGCCCAGCTGCGCCAGCTCTGCGGCGGCACAGGAGCACCCGGCACCACCCTGCGCCAGCGGTTGCAGGCCGCCCTCGCCTTCAGCCGGGCAGCGCAGGCGCGCGAGCCGAACGCCGATGCCCCGCAGCCTCCGCCCCTGCTGGAAGGGCTGGAGTCCGTCCATGTCCCCGTCACCACCTCCAACCCCCTGGCGCAGCGCTATTTCGATCAGGGACTGGCCCTCACCTACGGCTTCAACCACGCCGAGGCGATCCGCTACTTCCGCGAGGCGCAGCGGCTCGACCCGCAGTGCGCCATGTGCTGGTGGGGCGAAGCCTTCGCCCACGGCCCCAACATCAACGCGCCGATGGACCCGGCGGTGAACGCCCGCGCCGTCGCTGTCGCCCGGTACGCAAACGCCATCGCCAGCCGCGCCACGCCGGCAGAACAGGCGCTGATCCGCGCCATCGCCATCCGCTACGCGCCGGAGACCTCCTCCGTCACCGCACCCGAGGCGCGCAAGGCCCTCGATCTGGCCTTCGCCGAGCAGATGCTGGAGGCCGCCCGCCAGTTCCCGCAGGACGACACCATCGCCGTGCTCGCCGCCGAGGCGGTGATGGACACCCAGCCGTGGGACTACTGGGAGGCGGACAAGAGCACCCCCAAGGGCCGCATCGGCGAGGCCATCGCGATTGTGGAGGCGGTGCAGGGCCGCAGCCCCGGCCACCCGCAGGCGAATCATCTCTACATCCACCTGATGGAAGCCTCGAACCACGCGCCGAAGGCGGAGCGCTACGCCGACAGTCTCGCGGCAAGGCCCCTGCCCGCGGCCGGACACCTGATCCACATGCCGGGGCACCTCTATTACCGCGTGGGGCGCTTCCGCGACTCCATTCGCGCCAACGTGGACGCCGCCGCGGCCGACGAGGCGTTTCTCAAAAACGCACCCCATGAAACGGGCCTCTACCGCTACGGCTACTACCCGCACAACGTGCACTTCCTCGTCAACTCAGCCCAGATGGCGGGAGACATGGAGACGGTCCTCACCCAGTCCCGCAAGCTCTCCACCATCGTCAGCGTGGAGGTGGCCGCGGCCATTCCCTGGGTGCAGCCCGTCAACGCCGCGCCCTACCTCGCCTATGCCCAATACGCCAGCCCGGCGGAAACCCTCGCCCTGCCCGCCCCGGACCCGCGCCTGCCCTACGTGACAGGCATGTGGCACTTCGCCCGCGCCGTCGCCCATGCCCAAAATCGCAACCGCTCCGGCGTTGAGAAGGAAGTGGCCGCCATCCGCAAGATCCGCGAGACCACCGACTTCAAGACCATGATCGACCAGGGCGTACCCGCCCCCGATCTGCTCCACATCGCCGAACGTGTCGCCGAAGCCCGCCTCGCCGCCGCCCTCGGCCAGAAGCAGGAGGCCATCCGCCTCTACCGGCAGGCCGTCGCCATCGAGGACACCATCCCCTACATGGAGCCGCCGTTCTGGTACTACCCCGTGCGCCAGTCCCTCGGCGCCGCCCTCTACGCCGCTGGCGACCACGAGGGCGCACGGCAGGCCTTCCTCGAAGCCCTCGCCCAGGCCCCCAACAACGGCTGGGCCCTCTACGGCCTCATGACTACCCAACACGCCCTCGGCGACACCCCCGGCGCCAAAGCCACCGAAACCGCCTTCACCCGCACCTGGGCCGGAAACCCCCGCTGGCTGCGCATGGACCGGCTGTAAGGGGCGAGCAGGCGGGGTGGTTCCTTCGGGTTTGTTTATTTCAGGTTTGTTTATTGATTGCAGGAGGGTCTCGGACCCTCCTGCACCTCCCATTCATTTATCGGGCCGTGCGCGTGATGAAACGCTCAGCCAAATAACAGAATCCATTGGGCCGCGCCCTTCATGAAGGGTGCGACCCGGTCAACAAATCGGACGCGCCAACGGAAACCACCGCGCATCCAGAAAACCAAGAGTACAGCCCCGTTTCGGGGGCTCGCTCGGACACACGGCCCGATAAACAGGTTTCATCCGGACGCGCCCTTCATGAAGCGTGCGGCCCGACCCTCAAATCGGACGCGCCAACGGAAACCACCGCGCATCCAGAAAACCAAGTGTACAGCCCGTTTCAGCGGCTCGCTCGGACACACGGCCCGATAGACAGATTGCATCGGGACGCGCCCTTCATGAAGCCCATGGCCCAATGAATGAACCTGAGAAACAAGGGCCGCACCGGTTACCAGACGCGCGTCTCTATTGAATCGAATGGGAGGTGCAGGAGGGTCCGAGACCCTCCTGCATAAAACCCCGCAACAAACCCCGGAAAAGCTCCCCGAATTACTCCTCGGCGTCCGTTGTCACTTCGGCGGGTGGCAGGGAGACGGTGATTGCCTCGCCGCCGTCGAAGGTGAGGTCGCGGCCGCGCCGGTCCGGGTGGCGGACGGCCTGTTCGGACGGCTCCAGCACGGCCAGCGGTTCGGCCTGGGTTTCGAACTGGAGTTCGCCGAACTTGCGGGCCTGGGGCAGCACGTTGCGCTCGAGGCTGCCGACGAAGCCGTTGTACTTCTTCACCACCTGATCCACCGCCTTGCCGAGGTCGGCCACGTGGCTGCCCATGGTGCGCAGGCGGTTGTACAGTTCCTTGCCCATGTGGCCGATCTGCTCGGCCTGTTCGGCCAGCTTTTCCTGTTGCCACACGTGGCAGACGGTGCGGGCGATGGCGATGAGGTTGGTGGGGGTGGCCAGCAGCACGCGGCGCTCGAAGGCGAAGTCCCAGAGTTCCGGGTCCACCTCCAGCGCGGCGGTGACAAAATGCTCGCCGGGGACGAACATGACCACGAAATCCGCCGCCTTGCCGAATTGCCGCCAGTATTCCTTGCGGCCCAGCTGCTCCGCATGGGTTTTCAGCGCCTTGGCGTGGGCCAGCAGGTGGGCGTGGCGCGCGGTCTCGTCGGTGGCCTCGGCGGCGTCGAGGAACGCCACCAGCGAGGTCTTGGCGTCCACGATCAGCTGGCGGCCGCCCGGCAGGTTGATGATGGCGTCCGGGCGCAGCGCGCCGTCCTCGCCCGCATCCACATGCACTTCGGTCTGGAAGTCCACGTAGGCGGACAGGCCCGCCATCTCCAGCACGTTGCGCAGCTGCTGCTCGCCCCAGCGTCCCCGTGCCTTGGGGCCGGACTTGAGCGCGTGCACCAGCTTCTGCGTCTCCGCCCGCAACTGGCTCTGGTCGTTCAGCATGGACTCGATCTGCTGCTTGAGGCTGCCGTAGGCCTCGACGCGGGCCTTCTCCACCTCGGTCATGCCCTTTTCGTAGCGGGCGAGCGTGTCCTTGACCGGGGTGAGCAGCGCTTCCAGCTCGGCGCGGGTCTTGGCGAGGTCCGCCGACGAGCCCTCGCGGTAGCGCTTCATGGTCTCCTCCGCCATGCGGAGGAACTGCGCCTCGTTCTGGCGCAGCGCCGTCGAGGCCAGCGCCTCGAAATCCTTCTGGAGCTGCCCGCGCACCTCCGTCAGTTGGGCGATCTGGGCGGCGATGGCCTGCTCGCGCTCCTGCGCCTGCGCTTCGAGGGCCGCCAGACGGGTTTGCAGCGCCATGCGCTCCTGCCGCTCGTGCTCCAGCGCGTCCCGGGCGTCATCCATCCGGGAGGCGATCTCGTCCGCCCGCTCCCGCGCCGCCCGCTCAAGCGCCTGCGCCTCCGCCATGCGGGTGCGGGCCTCCGCCGCCTCGCCGATCAGCCGCTCCTTCTCGGCGCGGGCGGCGTCAAGCTCGCCGCGAAGTGCCGCCAGCTCCGCCTTCGCGGCTGACTGACCACGGACCCACAGCAGCCAACCGGCTGCCAGTACGAGGGCGCCTCCGAAGAGCGCCGCAAGGATCGATTCATAGAACATAGCTCGAACATAGGCGATATGATCGGCCGTAGGAAAGTCCCCAAAGCACGCCTTGTGGTCGAATATTGGTAACCGCCTGCAGCGGCTGGGTTTTCCTGTGGGGGCCGGAGTGCCTCACGCCCGCTTTTGCTTGTGGCGTTCGCGCCTGACCAGACGGCACCAGCAGGCAGAACAGGCCCGGCCCTCTCCACTCAACGCCAAAGAGCCGCGCCCTTTATGCAAGGACACGGCTCTTTGAGACGTCAGGGGGATTGTCAAGGGGGGCACAGCCCCCCTTAACTCAAACCCGAAGGGGAGATCACGCCCGCAGCGTTGCGCCCACCTTGCCGGCGGCGGCGATGATCTTGCCGGAGATCGCCTCCAGATCGGCATCGGTGAACGAGGCAGCGCCCGGCTGCAGGGTCACGGCGAGCGCGATGGACTTGTGGTCCTCCTCGACACCCGGGCCCTGGAACACGTCGAACACCTCGACGGCGGTGATGGCCTGCTTGTCCGCGCCCTTGACCGCCTGCACCAGCTTGCCCGCTTCCACGTCCGCCTTCACCACGAAGGCGAAGTCGCGCGAGACAGGCATGAGGTCGGACGGGGCGTACTTCGGCCGGGCGCGCTTCACCTGCTTCGGCTGCGGGATGGCGTCGAGGTAGATCTCGACGGCGATCACCGCGCCCTTGATGTCGAGCGCCTTGGCGACCTTCGGGTGCAGCTCGCCGAAGTGGGCGATCGGGTTGCGCGGGTCGAGCCGCAGCGTGCCGGAGCGGCCCGGGTGGAACCAGGCCGGGGCATCCACCGTCACCTGAAGCCGCTCGACGGGCGCGCCCGCGGCTTCCAGCACGGCCAGCGCCTCGGCCTTGGCGTCGAACACGTCGAATGCGGCGGCCTTCGCCTGCCAGTGGCGGGACTGCTTCTCGCCCGCCGCCACCAGCGCGAGGGTCGGCTTTTCGCCTTCCGTCAGGTAGCGCTTGCCCACCTCGAACAGGCGGACGGAGGCCGCGCCCCGGTCCCGGTTGCGGGCAGCGGCGCGGATGAGGCCCGGCAGCAGGCTCGGGCGCATCACGGCCATGTCCGCCGAGATGGGGTTGTCCAGCGTGAACGCGCCGCCGCCGAAGGGTTCGGCCTCGGCGGGCGCAATGAAGCTCCACGTCACCGCCTCGTGGAAGCCGCGGGCAGCAGCGGCGCGGCGGGCGCGGCGCTGCCGCAGCTGGGCGAAAGTGGCGGTCGGGCGGGCGACGCCTTCGGCGCGCGGCAGCGGCGTCGAGGGGATCCGGTCGTATCCCACCAGCCGCAGCACTTCCTCCACGATGTCGGCCGCGCCATCCACATCCTTGCGCCACGAGGGCACGCGGATGATCCAGGCGCCGGCCGCCTTGCTCTCGATGGTGAAGCCGAGGCGGGTAAGCGCCGCTTCCTGCTCGGCCTCGGGCACCGCAACGCCACCCAGCGTCCCGGCGCGGGCCGGGTTGTATACCACCGACCTGTCGAACGCGGGCACGGCGCCCGCCTTCGTCACGGTGGAGGCCTCGCCGCCGCACAGGTCCAGCACCATGCGGGTGGCCAGCTCCATGCCGGGCTCGATGAAGGCCGGGTCGATGCCGCGCTCGAAGCGGGCGCGGGCATCGGAGGTGAGGCCCAGCTTGCGGCCCGTCACGCCGATGCGCACCGGATCGAACGCCGCGCACTCGATGACCACGTCGGTGGTCGTCTCGGTGCAGCCGGACTCCTCGCCGCCCATGATGCCGCCAAGGCCCAGCGCGCGGGCGTCGTCGGCGATGACGACCATGGTCTCGTCGAGCGCGTAGGTCTTGCCGTTGAGCGCCAGCAACTCCTCGCCCGGCTTGCCCCGGCGGGCGGTCAGCCCCCCGGTCAGTTTGGCGAGGTCATAGACATGGAGCGGCCGGCCCCGGTCGATCATGACATACTGGGTGATGTCGACGAGCGCCGAGATGGGGCGCAGGCCGATGGCCTTGAGGCGGCGGGCCAGCCATTCCGGCGACGGCCCGTTCTTCACGCCGCGCACGAGGCGGCCGAGGAACACGGGGCAGCCGTCGCTGTCCTCGATGCGGATGGGCACCGGGTTCTCGAACGCGCCCGCCACCGGCGTGACCGCCGGGGTCTTGAGCGTGCCGAGGCCCGCGGCGGCCAGATCCCGGGCGATGCCGGCGACGCCCAGGCAGTCCTGCCGGTTCGGGGTGATGGCGATCTCGATCACCGGGTCGTTGAGGCCCAGCCACTCGACGTAGGACGTGCCGACCGGCGCATCGGCGGGTAGGTCGAGGATGCCGTCGCTGTCCTCCGACAGCTCCAGCTCGCGGCCCGAGCACATCATGCCCCGGCTCTCCACGCCGCGAATGGCGGAGATCTTGAGCGTCACGTCCAGCCCCGGCACGTAGGCGCCCGGCGGGCCGAACACGGCCTTCATGCCCGCGCGCGCGTTGGGCGCGCCGCAGACCACCTGCACCGGCTCGCCCTGGCCGATGTCCACCTTGCACACGCGCAGCTTGTCCGCGTTCGGGTGCTTCTCTGCTTCCAGAATGTGGGCGATGAGGAACGGAGCCAGCTTGTCCGCCGGGTTCTCGACGCCTTCCACCTCAAGCCCCAGCCGCACGAGGGCGGTGGTGATCTCCTCGAGCGAAGCGGTCGTGTCGAGGTGATCTTTCAGCCACGAAAGGGTGAATTTCATGCGCCCACTCCTCCCGAGAGCGTCGGGACATCAAGGAAACTGAAACCGTAGTGCCTGAGCCAGCGAAGATCCGCGTCGAAGAAGGCGCGCAGGTCGGTCATGCCGTACTTGAGCATGGCGAGGCGGTCGATGCCGCAGCCGAAGGCGAAGCCCTGCCACTCGTTGGGGTCGAGCCCGCAGTATTCCAGCACCCGGTTGTTGACCATACCGCAGCCGAGGATTTCCAGCCAGTCGCTGCCCTCGCCCACCTTCAGCTCGCCATTGCCCCACTGGCACTGCACGTCCACCTCGGCCGAAGGCTCGGTGAACGGGAAGTAGCTGGGACGCAGCCGCATGGTGATGGCATCCACCTCGAAGAAGGCCTTCACGAAGGTCTCTAGCGTCCACTTCAGGTGGCCCATGTGGATGCCCTTGCCGATGACCAGCCCCTCCACCTGATGGAACATGGGGGTGTGGGTGGCATCGGAATCGGAGCGGTACACCCGGCCCGGCGCGATGATGCGGATGATGTCACCCTCGCCATCGGCCTTCAGCTTGCCGGACTTCAGCGCCTCCGCCACGTCCACCATGGTCCGCACCTGCACCGGCGAGGTGTGGGTGCGCAGCACCAGCCGCTCGCCCTTCGCGTCCTCGGGGAAGTAGAAGGTGTCGTGCATGGCGCGGGCCGGATGCTCCGGCGGAATGTTCAGCGCGGTGAAGTTGTGCCAGTCGGTCTCGATCTCCGGGCCTTCCGCCACGGAGAAGCCGAGGTCGGCGAAGATCTCGGTCAGCTCGTCCATCACCTGCGAGATGGGGTGGATCGACCCCTTCGGGCTTGCCGGCGGCATCAGGGTCACGTCGCTGCGCTCGCTGGCGAGGCGGGCGTTCAGCGCCGCTTCCTCCAGCGCCGCCTTGCGCTCGGCCAACAGGTTCGTCACCCGCTCACGCAGGCCGTTGAACAGCGGGCCCTTCTCCTGCCGCTCCTCGGGGGAGAGCTTGCCCAGCGTTTTCAGAAGCGCGGTGACGCTGCCCGACTTGCCGAGCGCCCTCACCCGCACGTCCTCGATCTCCTGAAGCGTGGAGGCCGCGCCAATGGCGGCCGTCAGCTCCGCTTCCAATGCTGCAATATCGGTCATTGAAGTCCTGCCGAATGAAATCCAACCCCGTCGGGAGACCCGTCCGGAGACGCGCGCCCTCCATAAGGCAAAACCCTGCCGGAGCGCAAACATACTGGCGCAGAATTCGCGGGAATGGATGGAATGTTTCTGATGGCAGGGGAAACGCCCGCCGCAGGCGGCCCGAGGGGCAGAAGCGTCCCCAAATGCAAAAGGGGCCCCTTGCGGGACCCCTTCGGCAAATCCGGCAAACCCGGAAGACTTAGGCCAGAGCGGCCTGGGCCTTCTGGACCAGAGCCTTGAAGCTCTCCGGCTCGCGGACGGCGATGTCGGCCAGAACCTTGCGGTCCAGCTCGATCCCGGCCTTGTTCAGACCGTTGATGAACTGACCATAGGTGAAGCCGAGCTCGCGGCAGCCAGCGTTGATGCGCTGGATCCACAGGGCGCGGAAGTTGCGCTTCTTGGCCTTGCGGTCGCGGTAGGCGTACTGGCCGGCCTTTTCGACGGCCTGACGAGCGACCTTGATGGTATTCTTGCGACGGCCGTAGTAGCCCTTCGCCTGTTCCAGAACCCGCTTGTGGCGAGCGCGGGCGGTAACGCCCCTCTTAACACGTGCCATGTCAGATCTCCTTCGCTGGCCTTATGCGAGCCCGTAGGGCGCCCACTTCTTGATCGTGCGCGCGTTCGCGTCCGAAATGATCGCGGTGCCGCGATTCTGACGGATCTGCTTGGGCGTGCGCTTGATCATGCCGTGGCGCTTGCCGACCTGGCCGTGCTTGATCTTGCCGGAAGCGGTCATCTTGAAGCGCTTCTTGACGCCGCTCTTAGTCTTCAGCTTGGGCATTTTGCCTACCTCCTTATGCGGCCACGAGGACCGCTCCGGTTCGCATTACGGATCGCCACGGCAGCCCATATGAGCCGGGCGATCCCACTCGAAGGTTGCGCGTATACAAGGCGCGCCGCCGAAAGGCAACGACTTTCGCGCCCTGGCGGGCCCGCTCCGGGCCAGCCTCAGGCTTCACCGCCCTCCGGGCCCCAGAAGATCACCCAGGTCTCGAAATCGGGCGTGAAGTCAACGAAACGGTGCTCCGTCCCGGCCCGCACGAACAGCACGTCCCCCGCCTTGACGGGAACGCGCTCGCCCTCGTGGAGAAACCAGCCGGATCCCTCCCGGATGATGTACAGCTCGTCCTGCGCGTGGGGCTGCTGGGTATCGGCGCCGCGCGGGGCGAACAGCTCCACGCTCATGGTGCCGTGGGCAAGGGCGGTCACGAACGGCTGAGGCGCGCCCCTGAGCTGCTCCCGCAGCTCCGCCAGCCCCACATGCCACCGGCCAGGCCGGTTGTCGGCGTCCGCCATGTCCTCTCTCCACGCCACCCTGGAGCGCAAGGCCCCCGGAACGCAAGGAAAGCAGAGAAGCGGCTGGCACGCAACCATCCCCGCCCTGCTGCTTTCCTGGCGCGCCGCAGGCACCGCCGGCATGGGCCGGCGACGGCCGCACGCCTTCGTCAGCGGCGGCGCTGGCCGCCGCGCGCCGGCGGACGCGGCCCCATGGGCGCACCCCCGGCATCCTTGTGCCGGTAGATCAGACGTCCCTTCTCCAGGTCGTAGGGCGACATTTCCACGGTCACCCGGTCGCCGGCGAGGGTCTTGATCCGGTTCTTCTTCATCTTGCCCGCGGTATAGGCGATGATGATGTGGCCGGATTCAAGCTGCACGCGAAACCGCGCGTCGGGCAGAACCTCCAGCACGACACCCTCGAAGGGGATCATTTCTTCCTTGGCCATGGCCGGACTCTCCTTTCACTACAAACGCCTCACGGCCGAAAATTCGCCGCCGAGAAACGCACGGCGGCGCCCGGAGACGCGGCCTGCCCCGAGGGCGGGGCCACGTCTCCGAACGATGGGGTGCCGCGATCTCCAGGGTGCGGCCGCTGCAAGGGCCGCCCGAAAGCGCTACGGCAGGCTCGGGGGGCTGGTTCGGGTGCGCGAGGCCGGGTCTTGCGCCCGAACCCGTCCGCTTGGGCGCAAGGCCGGATGCTCCCCGGCCCCCGAATGGTCTGGCCGGGCACATCAACGGCCGGGAGCCTCCCGGTCCCTGAGCCTCTCCCCTGCCGGGCGCGCCGGCCGGGGAGCAAATGTCAGCGGTCTTGCTTAATCAGCCGCCTGAAGGTTGACAGCGGACGACTTGCGCGAGCGCGGGTCCGTCTGCACCTCGAAGGACAGCCGCTGCCCTTCCACCAGGCTCCGCATACCGGCCCGCTCTACCGCGGTGGCGTGCACGAACACGTCGTTTCCGCCCTCTTCCGGCTGAATGAAGCCGTATCCTTTGGTTCCATTATACCACTTAACGGTGCCAACAATCATAAGTCGTCCTTTCAAGAGAAGCTCGAATACGAGGCAAAGGCCCAAATGCGCTGCAACGCGACACAAAAAGATCGGCCAGAAGGAAGGAAGAATGTAATCGCGCCTGCGCCCAACGGTTCCGGGCGCGGACAAAGACATCAACAATCCGGCCCTGGCGACCGGCCCCTTGGCTATGCCTGCCAAATGCGGCTTTAGCAAGACAATACCGCCCGAGGGGATACCGCCCGCCCGTCCCCCTGCGCGTTCCGGGGATGCGGCGGCATCTCCCTGTATTAACCGGCTGTCTCGCCCAGCGGCTGGCCGAAACTGAACTCCACCACCGCGCCGTCTGGGTCGTAGACACCGCAATAGGTCCCCACCGGCCAGGGCTCGGATTTCACCGGCCAGGCCAGCCGCCCCTCCCGCTCGGCCCGGGCGGCGATGGCCTCCACCTCCGCCAGCGAGTCGACGGCGATGCCGATATGGCTGAAATCCTGCGGCGGCTGCTCGCGCCCGTGTCCGCCCGGCAGCAGCACGATGACGAAACGCCGGTCCTGACCCGGGGCCGCCATCCACACCACCCGCGCCCCGTCTTTGCCGGTGGCCCGCTCATGGGCGACATGCAGGCCGCAATAGTCGCGATAGAAGGCAAGGCTCGCCTCAAGGTCGCGGACGTGCAATGCCACATGGGTCAGCTTCCGGGGCATGATGCCAATGTAGTGCATCCGCGACGGCGCACCAACCGCCGGCGGGCGCGCCGGGCCGCCCGCCCCTACCCGGACACGTCGCCGAGGAGGGCCTCGAGCAGCCGGGGGTCGCCGCAGGCGATGACCTTGCCATCACTCTTCGCGGTCAGCGGCGCGCCGTGCCAGTCGCGCATCAGGCCGCCCGCGCCCTCCACCACCGGCACCAGCGCCGCGAAGTCATAGAGCTTCAGGTTGGACTCGATCACGATGTCGATGAATCCCGAGGCCAGCAGCCCGTAGTTGTAGCAGTCCCCGCCCCACACGGTGGCGCGCGCCTGCCGCCGGAAGGTCTCGAACACCGCCAGCTCGTCCGGGTTCAGCAGCTCGGGCGCGGTGGTGGCAAGCACGGCGGAGGCCAGGGTTTCGCACGGCCGCGTGGTGGTGGGCGCGTTGTTGAACCAGGTGATCTGGCCCTTGACGCCAATCCAGCGGTCGCCGGTGATCGGCTGGTCGATGATGCCCACCACCGGCACGCCCTGATACAGGAGCGCGATCAAGGTGCCGAAGATGGGCCGGCCGGTCATGAACGACTTGGTGCCGTCGATGGGGTCCAGCACCCACACCCAGTCCGCATCCTCGCGCTCATTGCCGTACTCCTCGCCGACGATCCCGTCGTCCGGGCGGTAACGGTTGATGAGGGCGCGCATGGCGGCCTCCGCCTCCCGGTCGGCAATGGTGACCGGCGAGGCGTCAGACTTGATGTCGATATCGATCGGCGCCCGGTAATAGCGGCGCAGCACCGGCCGGGCGGCATCCGCCAGCGACACGGCGAAATCCACGATCTCCTGCGGCACCAAAACGATGGGGTCTGACACGCCTGTTCTGCCTTCCCTTGCCGGTAAAATAGACCGGCTCTCTATTCATGCCCTGCGCGCAACCGTCAAGCCCACCACCCGCAGGGGAACGTGTCCGCATGTTGTGCAGGAGGGACCCGGCCCCTCCTGGCCCCCAACAGGAAAGGGCCGCGCCCCTTATGAAGGACGCGGCCCTTGAAACGACAAGGGGGTGCAGGGGGATGACAGATCCCCCCGCAAAACCCCTTTCAACGTCAACCCTTACGCTTCCCCGAACACGCGGCGGAAGATGGTGTCCACGTGCTTCAGATGGTAGCCGAGGTCGAACAGCTCCTCCAGCTGCTCGGTCGAGAGCTTGCTGGTCACGGTTTCGTCCTGCTTCAGCAGGTCGAGCAGCTGGAGCTGGCCGTCGGATTCCCACACCTTCATGGCGTTGCGCTGCACGAGGCGGTAGGCATCCTCGCGGGAGACGCCCGCCTGGGTGAGCGCCAGCAGCACGCGCTGGGAGTGGACGAGGCCGCCCATCTTGTTGAGATTCTTCAGCATCCGCTCCGGGTAGACCACCAGCTTGTCGATGACGCCGGTGAGGCGGGCGAGCGCGAAGTCGAGGGTGATGGTGGCATCCGGGCCGATGAAGCGCTCGACCGAGGAGTGGGAGATGTCGCGCTCGTGCCACAGGGCGACGTTCTCCATCGCCGGGAAGGCGTAGGAGCGCACCATGCGGGCGAGGCCCGTCAGGTTCTCGGTCAGCACCGGGTTGCGCTTGTGCGGCATGGCCGACGAGCCCTTCTGGCCCGGCGAGAAGTATTCCTCCGCCTCCAGCACCTCGGTGCGCTGGAGATGGCGGATCTCGACGGCGACGCGCTCGATGGACGAGGCGATGACGGCCAGCGTCGCGAAGAACATGGCGTGGCGGTCACGCGGGATCACCTGGGTGGAGACGGGCTCCGGCTCCAGGCCCAGCTTCTTCGCCACATGCTCCTCGACGCGCGGGTCGATGTTGGCGAAGGTGCCGACGGCACCGGAGATGGCGCAGGTGGCCACTTCCTTGCGGGCGGCAACCAGGCGTTCCCGGCAGCGGGAGAACTCGGCGTAGGCCTCGGCCATCTTGAGACCGAAGGTGACCGGCTCGGCATGGATGCCGTGCGAGCGGCCGATGCACGGCGTCATCTTGTGCTCGAAGGCGCGGCGCTTGAGGGCGGCCAGCAGCTCGTCGATGTCGGCGAGCAGGATGTCCGCGGCGCGCACCAGCTGGACATTGAGGCAGGTGTCCAGCACGTCGGAGGAGGTCATGCCCTGGTGGACGAAGCGAGCCTCGGGGCCGACGAACTCCGCCAGCGAGGTGAGGAAGGCGATCACGTCGTGCTTCACCTCGCGCTCGATCTCGTCGATGCGCTGGATGTCGAAGTTGCCACGCTCCCACACGGCCTTGGCGGCCTCCTTCGGGATGACGCCCAGCTCCGCCAGGGCGTCACAGGCGTGGGCTTCGATCTCGAACCAAATGCGGAACCTGGCCTCAGGCTCCCACAACGCGGTCATGGCAGGACGCGCATAGCGAGGGATCATGGCAACTCTCTTCGGCAGTAGCGGAAACTCGCGCGCTGCCTAACAGAGCCGGGACGGATCGGCAAGCGGACAGCGTTCCCCGCCAGACCGGCCCGGCCGGCCGGCCACCGGGGCGGATTGCAAAAATTTCGCCTGATGTGAAAGACGGGCTTCGGTTTCCCTTGCCTGACGCGTTCAGATGAGTATAGTGCGCGCCGCTTCCAGGCACTTGCTGACAACAGCATGCGGAGAGGTGGCCGAGTGGTCGAAGGCGCTCGCCTGGAAAGTGAGTATACGGCAAAACCGTATCGCGGGTTCGAATCCCGCCCTCTCCGCCACTGACCATCCCCAAAGCCCTCCAGCCCTCCCCGGATTTCCTCGCGTTTGGCCGTTTCCGGCTCGTCTTTGCTCTCATTGGACCCTGGTGAGCGCCCCAAAGCCTGCTCTGCAAGGGACATTCGGGGGCACTGGCTTGAGAAACGGGGAGCACACGACGCTGCAAGCCCCGGCAGCGTCAACAGCGCGGGATATCCCGCCCTCTCCTCCTGATCCGCCTTAACGGCCACAGAAATCAACGCGATCCGGCCAATCCGGGCCGGAAAAGCTAGGAATTCCCTTCTTTTCCCTCGCGTTTTCCTTCAAGTGCCTGCCGAAGGCCCGGCACATATTCGGCTCCCGCTTTCACGTCGACGTGCGAATTGACGAGATCGTCGCCGAAGGGTTCCACGGGTCCCCCAAGACACTGTGAAAGAAAATGTTCCGCGATTGCAGCGAAGGAAATGTTGCTTTCATCCTTGGCATAAACGTGCCCTTCGTCCGGATAAAAGACGTAGGTAACCGGCTTGCCCCGTGCTGTCAGTGCATCCACGATTTCCTGTGACTGATCGGGGAAGACGCGCGGATCGTTCGCCCCGTTCGTGACCAGGAGCGGCTTTGTGATCGCGTCCACACGGGAGACCGGGGAGCGCCGGAACAGGTCTTCAGCGCCTTCCGGCGTGGACGGATCGCCTATCCGGTTGAGAAACTGCGGCTTCTGCCAGCTCCACCATTCCGGAATCGACTCGGTGAGTCGAACCAGATTGCTTGGCCCCGCCATATCGATACCGCACTGAAACGTCTCAGGCGTAAAGCTGAGCGAAACAAGTGTCGCGTAGCCACCGTAAGACAGCCCCATGACGGCAACGCGGTCTCTGGTCGTCACCCCTTTGGCAATCGCCCACTCGACCGCATCGATCAGATCATCATGCATCGTCTCGGACCATTTCCGGTCCGCCTTGGCCATGAAAGCACTTCCGAAACCACTGGATCCGCGGAAATTGACCGACAGAACCGCATATCCCCGGTCCGCAAGCCAGGCATGTTGCGGATCGAACGACTGGTCGTCACGCAGCCAGGGCCCGCCGTGGACGAGAAGGACAAGGGGCACCGGCTTTTCCAGCAACCCATCTTCACCGAACTTGGTAAATGTCGGGAGGGTAAGATAGCTTGGCAGATCAAACCCGTCCCGCGATCTGATAATGACGGGCAGGCGCCGCGCAATCCTGTGCTTGTCGAGCTCCGGGCGGGTCGAAACCAGCGGCGTTACAACACGCCTTTTCCGATCCCACCAACTGTAACGGTCGGCATGGTTTGGAACGGTTTCAAGGAGGAGCCATCGGGCGTTATCCGGTGTCTGCCCAACGATCCGGAATGGACCTGAAGCTGCAGCTTCAAGGGCCGCGAATTCGGCGCGCACATCATCCGAACGCACTGTCCATTCACTCACAAGCGGATCTTCGCGGGTCGCGAGCAGTGTACCCCTCTGCGGGTCAATCAATGGCTCGATGATGTCTGCATGGCGGGCTTCGGCCATCACGGTTTTCTTGCCGGTGGAAATATCGATCGAAACCAGGTTCGCCTTGTCCGCCCCCCGGCTGTCGAGCATCATGAGACGGCCCTCTGCATTCAATCCAAGCGGCTTGGAGTTTCGCAGAGAAAACAGGGGCACCGTCAGGAATTCCGTCGGCCCGGCGGGGTCAAAACGGAAATAGGACCACGATCCATCCCTGCCGGTCCGTATGCCGACACGGATGTTAAGATCAGGGTCTGCAATGAAATCAATATACTGCCCGTCATTGCGGAAAACCTCCCTGCGCTTTCCGCTTTTCAGGTTGATCCGGTAGACGTCTTTGTACCGCGGGTCTCTGATGTTCATGCCGACGAGTATTTCGTCCGGAAATCTGGACGACAGCTTGATGATTTTCGTCTGCACGTCCGGATCGTTCGTGGCGTTGACAACGCTCCGTGTACTCAAATTCGCGATCCAGAGCTGGCTATGCTCTTCACCGCCAACATCCTTCAAGATGAGTATGTAGCGGCCGTCCGCGCTCCACTGGAAAGAAGCCGGGGGACGATTGTCAAAGCGCGTCAAGGGGGCGGCGGCGTTGAGGTCGTCAATTGGTGCGACCCAGACATTGAGCACCCCATTCAGGGGATGGAGGAAGGCAAGTTTCTTCCCATCCGGACTGATCTGAAAATCGGAGTATGTGGGAGCCGTAAAAAGCGCCTTACGTGGAATGAGGGAATATTGCTCCCTGGTTTCCGCCTGTGCCCACGTGACCGGTGGCAAACTGCCCATCCCCAGGCAAGCCACAGCGGCAATCAGGGCGCCACGCCCCATACGGCAAAGAAGGGATGACCGCCAAACGTGAGGCTTCACACTCAGGCTCCCGAACTCGATCGCGCTTCCCGTCAGGGAAATCGAGGGAAGGCGGACAGGCTCTCAACTGGAACAGATTGCAGAAAGCTTTCAATTGGCGCCAATACGGTTTTCGGATCAATCGATGCGCACTCGATGAAGGCTCGATTGAATGCGCCGCTCGGCGCGCTGAAACGGCGGCACCACCGTCCACACGCGCCGCGCGATGCGGCTACCGGGGGAGAAACGCCTCCGCCAACGCCACGAAAAATGCTGCGCCGGTAGGCGAAATGCTGTCGTTATAGGAATAGTGGGAATTGTGCAGCATCACGGCCCCGGGGCCCTCATCCCCATTACCGAGGAGCAGAAAGCACCCAGGCACAACGTCGAGGTACCGCGCAAAATCCTCGCCGCCCATGCTTGGCGCATCGAGATCCACAAAACGATCGGCACCAACGACGCCAATTGCGATCTCCCGAACCCTTGCATACAGATCGGCCGGGTTATGAAGGGCCGGGTACCCGCGTTCGTAATAGAGTTTGGCCGTCGCGCCAAATGAAGCCGCGACCCCGGTTACAATCTCGCGCAGCCGTTTCTCGACGGCATCCTGGCTCTGCCGCGAAAGCGTCCGAACCGTGCCACCCATCCAGACTTCATCCGGGATGATATTGACCGCCGTCCCCGCCTCAACCGTACACACCGAGACGACAACAGAATCCATGGGGTCCGCGTTGCGCGCAGCAATACTTTGAATGGCCGTTATGATGTGCGCTGCGACGAGAACAGGATCGACAGCAAGATGGGGGCGCGCCGCGTGTCCGCCCTTCCCCATTACCACGATCTCGAAACGGTCAGCCGCGGCGTAAAGCGGGCCCGGGCGGCCTGCGAGCTTGCCAGCCGCAATTCCCGGCCGGTTATGGATTCCAAAGATGGCCTCCATCGGAAAGCGCTCGAACAGCCCCGCTCGTATCATGGCGCTCGCTCCACCTTCCAGTTCGCCGTCGGGCCCAGGGCAGCCAAGCGCCTCCTCGGCAGGCTGAAAGATCAAATGAACAGCGCCATTGAAATTCCGGGTGGCCGCAAGGTATTTGGCCGCGCCGAGCAACATCGCCGTGTGGCCATCGTGCCCACAGGCATGCATGACCCCGGGGATGCAGGAGCGGTGATCAGACTCCGTCATTTCCGGGATGGGCAGCGCATCGATATCCGCACGGATGCCGATTGCCCGGCGTGACTGGCCGGCCCGAATGGTGGCGACAATGCCCGTGCCGGCGATCCCCGTGTGGATTTCATCAACGCCAAAGTCCACCAGCAAGTCATGGATGAAACGCATCGTACTGTGCTCGTGATAGCCGAGCTCCGGATGCTGATGGATATGCCGGCGCCACGCAGCCATCTCGGCTTCAAGGGATCGCAGATCGATGGACATGTCTCGGTCACTCCTGTCAAAGCATGGCACCAATGTGGTCACCACCACGTCTCGGCGACCGTCATGGCAGGCCGACTGTCACCGGCACACATGCGCAGCCAATTCATAAAACACCTTTGCACCGGGCCCCAGGGGGAGGTCGAAGATGACCCATCCAACCGTCATTCCGATCCCCACGACCATAAAACTCAGCGCATAGGGCAACATCAGCGCCAGCAATGAGCCAACACCAACCGACTTGTCCCAACGCTGGCAGAACACGAGAACCAGCGGGAAATAGCTCATCAGCGGGGTCATAATGTTCGTGTAGCTGTCGCCCATGCGATACGCGGCGGTGGTCATCTCCGGGCTGATGCCCAGCATCATGAACATCGGCACGACCACCGACGACAGAACGCTCCATTTTGCCGTTGACGATCCGATAAACAGATCGAGAAACGAGGACAGAAGCAGCACACAGACAAGCAGCAGAGAAGCGGGAATACCCAGGCCCTCAAGCGAGACCGCCCCGTTGATGGCGATGATGGGCCCGATACCGGACC
The DNA here is from genome assembly GCF_051304405.1 of Pedomonas sp. V897. NCBI lineage: Bacteria > Pseudomonadati > Pseudomonadota > Alphaproteobacteria > Sphingomonadales > Pedomonadaceae > Pedomonas > Pedomonas sp. V897. The sequence goes on along the minus strand of NZ_JBPPGG010000002.1, from coordinate 44,719 downwards.
AGTTGAACATCGCGACAAAATGGGCAGCAAAAAACACGAATACCAGATAGGGGGCGAGCGTCCGAACGCCCTCCCGCATCATGTCGATGATATCGGCAGACGTCTTTACCGTTCCCACCGCGTGCCCGAACATCGCGCCAGACGCTAAAAACAGGATGAACAATGCCGCGATGATTGATCCGTATAGCGGTTGCAGGCGCTGCGGCCCTGGAGCAGCTTCATCAATAAATGGCGTATAACCAGGCCAAAGGCACAGCGCAGCAAATGCGGCAATCACCACAAGGCCCACGAGGCCAGCCTGCCGCAGCCCCCGGCGCTCCGCATCCGTCAAAGCACCTTTTTCGAGATCTTCACGCAGCGTATCGTCGACTTCCGCCTCCCACACACCGAGACGTGGTTCGACAACCCTGTCGGTGATGAACCATATGATCGGCGTGAACAGGATGACGATCCCGAGGATCAAAAACCAGTTGCCGAGAGGGTTCATTTTCCAGGAGGGCTCGACAATTCGGGCGGCTTCCTGCGTGAAGCCGAACAGCACCACATCAAGCTGACCAGGAAAGATATTGCCGGCATAGCCACCCGAGACGGCGGCGAGCGCGGCGGCGATGCCTGCCAGAGGATGGCGTCCGACAGATGCAAAGAGCACCGCAGCCAAGGGGATCAGAACGACGTAAGCGGCATCCGCAGCATGATGTGAAACCATGCCCACAAACGCGATGATCGGCGTCATGTAGCGACGTGAGGCGTTCCGAAGAGAGCCCCGGATCAGGGCGAAGAACAGGCCGGACCGCTCGGCAACAGACGCGCCCAGCATGATGGTCAGGACGACACCGAGCGGGACAAAGCTCGTGTACGTTCGGGGCATTTCGCTGAACAGCCGGGCAATGTTCTGCTCTGAAAAGAGGTTCTGTGCCCGGTAGGTCAGCACTCCATTCGCGAGGTCAGCGTTCGGGGGAACGCTGCCTCCCCTGAACGGAATGGAGGCACTCCACTCCAAAGCCGCTGCGAGCGTTGACAACAACATCAGCGCCGCAATCAAATAGATGAAAATCATCGTCGGATCAGGCAGGTAATTACCTACGCGTTCGACGACCCCCAGAAGCCCCCTCTGGCGGGCAAGGCGATGTGTTTCGGCAGTCAATGTGCGTCTCCTGCCCGGATCCTTCGTGTGGTTTGTACGCACCTTTTGAGGCTCACGCCTGCGCCCGAGCCACAAAAAACCCCAAGGGAAATCAGAAGCTAACTTCCACCCCGAGCCTGATAATGGGACCAAACTGGTCAAAACCTCCACCCGAAGCATCGATCACCTGGACCGACTCCATGGTGGGCAGCTTTTCGTTGAAGAGGTTCTGGACACCAAAGGAGAATTTGGCTTCCCGTTGGCCAGTCATCGCCAGGACATACGATGCCGAGATATCGTTGTAGAACCGAGAACCCGTTTTACGATGCGAGATAAGTTCGCGGCTGATCCCGGGCGAAATATCCGTCAGCGATTGACTTGACTGATAACGGCCCTGCCACCCGATCGTCAGGGGGCCTTTGCTGAAGGAGAGCCCCATGACCCCCTTGTATCTGGGATAACCGTAGAACCCCTCCAGAACGGTATACAGGTCCGGCCGCGCCTGGAATGTATATGTCCGAAGGCGGTGCAGATAGGTGAACGCGACGTTTGCAGACAGGCGGCCACCCGCGACTGGCAGAGCATAGAAAAGCTGAACATCCAATCCGGACGTCTTCAACTTGGACGTATTCACGTAGGTGCTGTTTCCGGTTTTAATTCCGAAATAGTTCGGACTGGCCGGATTTGTCTCACGCGTAATCAGATTGCAAAGATCTGTATCCGGGCCATCCGCGCGGTCAACGCAGTTTTCCGCAATCTGCTGAGGGCTCAGGAAACTGATCGCATCCTTGATCTTGATGTCGAACCAGTCAATCGAGAGCTGAAGACCGGGCAGAAAGTCCGGCGAGAACACAAAGCCCGCCGTCCAGCTATCCGAAACCTCGGGCTTCAGATTTTCGTTGCCGGACACGACAAACGGTACGCCGATCCCTCCATTCAGGGGCACGAAGCCGTCGGGCCGTCCAAGTGCGGCACAGTTGGCAGCGCGGTGCGGGTTTTCCTTGATGTTGGTTTCCGAGCAGGGATCGTCGACATTTGTCGTTTGCCCTTCGGCTGGCCGGAATGCCTCGAAGATGTTCGGTGCGCGGATCGCCCGACCCAGTGTCGCTCGAAGCCGGAACCCGTCCGCAGGCTCCCAGACCCCACCCGCCTTCCAGGATGTTGCCGTGCCGGCGTGGCTGTAGTCCGCATGACGGACAGCGCCCTCGACGGACAACAGTTTTGCGAAGGGCATATCCGTCAATAAGGGGACACTCAGCTCTCCGAAGAATTCCGTAACATGATAGCCGCCTTTGTAGTCCTGGGTCGGGGCTTGATTGGTGAGGCCCTCCTTGACAAGGGGGTCAGTTGTGCGGCCGTTACGTTCCTTGCGGTATTCGGCGCCAAGCGCGAAACCGACGGCACCTCCCCCTGGCATGGTGAGAACCTTCCCGGTGTCGCCTGCGAGCGAAAAACCTGCCGTCGCCTGGCGTATGAAAGCTCTGGAGACGGTCGTTGCCGTCACGAAGTCGCGCGCCGCCTGGGAACTTGCGGTCGAACCAAAGGGATTGAACGGAGCGCACGGCACACCGCCCACGATTTTCGGCGGATCGTAGCCCGGCGGCTGCAAGGCCGGGACATCCATACGGCACGCAGGCGCCCCGGTGGCGGGATCGATAACGGCATCGAGGGCAGCGCTCAAATTCCCGACAAGCAAGCGATTGTAGCCGGTGAACTTTGCCTTCGTGCGGCCGTACGTTCCGTAGATATCGAAGTTGAGGTCCGAAAATCCTGTTTCGATCGTCCCCTTGAACCCGCCGGCAAAGGAAAGGCTGTCGCGATCCACCCGGCTGTAGCGCAGTCCAAGGTCCGTATAGAGGCGATCGAGCCGCACCGTCGTGACCCCGGCGTCGAGAAGGGCCGCACGGAAATCCTCGTTGAGAAAGGCATTTTCGGCCACACTGATCGGCCTCGCCGCCTGGATCACAGGCTGGCCACGACCCAGGCTGGATGTATCGTTGTAGTCGACCGAGAAATAGCCGCGAATATTGTCGCTAAAATCGTAGTACGTGCTCAGATTCAGGTTATAGCGCTCGATATCGGGAACAATCGATATCGAATCATCGTAACGGAAGCACGCCTGGCCACAATTCTCGTAGATGCCAAACAGAGCACCGTCGGTCAGGCTCGCGGTCGGGTAAGGACGAACCGAGCCGTCGTCATTAAACACGTACCGTCCAAGACCGCCCGTGTCATTGTTGAACCCGACAACGCCATAACCCGAAAAGCGAAGAGATTCGCCCCCTGGCACCACAATCATGTCAGGAATACCGTCGTTCGGCCCGGTGTCCGCCGGATTCAACATCGCGACGTAATTCTTCATGTCGGCCTGTCGCGGTGTAATCTCCCGGACGTCGGTGTAGTCCGCAGCAATCAAGACATGCCCGCGCCCTCCGGCGAACTTCGTCCCGGCCAGCAGGCTGCCGCCATAGGTAAAACCTTCAGATCCGCGCGTGGGCTGGGAGCCGTTGAAGGAGAAACGGACCCCGTCATAATCTTCTTTGAGAATGATGTTGACCACACCGGATACAGCGTCCGAGCCATAGATCGCCGAAGCGCCGCCGGTGATGACCTCGATCCGGTCAATGAGGTTGGGGTTGATCGAGTTCAGGTCGATCGCTGTACTGTCCGTCGTACCGGCCACGCGGCGCTTGCCATTCACCAGCACGAGCGTGCGGTTGGCGCCCAGGCTTCGCAAGTCCACCGCAGCCAAACCGCCACTGGTTTCGCCGCGCGAGCCCGAGGCCCCTCCCTGCTGGCTTTGCTGCATGCTGCCTGAAAAGCCGATCGCAGGTTGTTGCGCGAGGGCGCGGCCGATATCGAACTGCGCATTATTGTTTGCGAGAGCGTCCGCGGTAACGACGCCAACTGGAGTCGGCAAATCAAGAGCAGACCGGCCAATGCGCGACCCCGTCACCACAACCATGTTGTCATCATGGACCTGTGAACTGTCGTTGACTTCGGCCACATCCTGCGCACGCGCAGGGCCTGCAAACGTCACACAGAGCGCCACAGCTACAAGAGATGCGCCTCCCAGTAAGTTGGCGCTCGCGTTTGTCTTACCCTGTTCCACGGTTTCCTCCCCCCCCTTGGCACTGCCAAGCCTCCCATCCGGCTGGTGCAAGGGCAGGGAAAATCTACGGTGAGGTAATTACCGGTTCCAATGCCGGTTAGACATAAAACTATTCTCGCCATGTAGGCTGAGTGTGCGTAATATTATTACGCCGTTACGACAACGTTATGGCAGAGTTCTCCGCCTGTTTCTGCACGCAGTTCTTGACCATACTCCAGAAGCCTTCCACGCTCGGGCTTCTCCGCGCGATCGGCTTGTAAAGCCTGATCTCGAGCGGGACATTCCAGTGGTCCTCGCCCGCTGCAACGAGGCGGCCACTTTCCAGATCGGCACGCACCACACTGAGCGGTGCCCAGCAAATGCCACGCCCGTCACGGGCCATGGACATCAGCACGGCGGCCATGTGGGAGCGAAAGACGGTCCGAAGCGAAGCGCAGCCCGCAGGGATCACCTGAGCCGCCTGAAGAATGCGGCCCATGCCGGATTTTTCTTCAAACTCCAGATAGGGAAGCGGCTGGTCCGCACGCCCCGGCAGTCTGTAGCGCGGCATGCCATCCTCGGAAGGAGCAGCCACCGGCATCAGGATGTCCTCTCCCAACTTCAGGGATGTAAAACCAGCCGGATCAAGCCGATGCGCCGCTGCCGCGTGATGATGGCACAAAAGGAAGTCAGCCTTGCCTTCGAGCATAAAGCGCTCACACGCCACCATATTATCGGCAATCAGCGTTATCGTGCCGGTTTCGCGCCCATCGCTGATGCCGCTGAGCCAGGACGGAAAGAAGTTCAACGACAGGACATGCGTCGATGCGAAACGGATTTCATTACTGATCGTCCCGCCGATCTCGCGGACGTAGTCCCGCCCCAGTGTCAGGCGACGCACGATTTCTTCCGCAAGCACCCGGAACGCCTGGCCCGCCTCGGTCAGCTCAATGCGATGGGTATCGCGGTCCACGAGAGTCGCCCCCACCCACTCTTCGAGCGCACGAATGCGGCGGCTGAAGGCTGGCTGGGTCAGGTTGCGGGCTTCGGCGGCCCGGGAGAAATTGCCTTCCTCCGCAAGCTTGATGAAATCTTCGAGCCACACGGTGTCCATATGAGACCTGCCCGTCGCATACCCCGTCGCATCAATTGATACTGTCCTAGCATTGGATTAATATCAACCTTTTACCGAAAATCCGGCCCGACAAATCTGCAGGAAAAGGTCCTCGATGTCGGCGCCCAGAACTCTCTACGACAAGATAATTGACGCACATCGCATCATGACTTTCGAAGGAGCCAACAGCCCCGGCGAAAGATTGTTGCTCTATATCGACAGGACAGTCCTCAACGAATACACCAGCCCCCAGGCATTCACGGGACTTCGCCATGCGGCACGGAAACCCTGGTGCCCGGAGGCCGCCCTTGGCGTCGTTGACCATGTGAACTCGACCCACCCGGACCCCGGAGCGGGCCGGCTCGATGACGGCGCCCGTCGGCAGATCGCATATTTCCTGGAGAACGGCCGTGATTTCGGGGTCGAAATCCTGGATGTGTACGACCCCCGCCAGGGAATTGAGCATGTGGTCATGCCCGAGCTTGGCCTTGTGCTTCCTGGCATGGTCATCGCCGCGGGTGACAGCCACTCCACGACCTACGGCGCCTTCGGAGCCGTGGGCTTCGGAATTGGCACATCCGACATCGAGCACATGCTGGCGACGCAGACGCTCATCTACCACCGCTTGAAGAACATGCGGATTACGGTCCATGGGCGCCTTGCCGTGGGGATCACCGCGAAAGACCTGATCATGGAGGTGATACGTCAGATCGGCGCTGCGGGAGCTTCCGGCCATGCGGTCGAGTTCGCGGGGGAAGCGATCAGCGCCCTGGACCTCGAAGCGCGCATGACGATCTGCAACATGGCGGTTGAATGCGGCGCGCGTGTCGCGCTGATGGCCCCTGACGAAAAGGTTATCGCCTATGTCGCGCAGCGCCCACGCGCACCGTCCGCCGACCTGCTGAACCTTGCCATCCCCCAATGGCGAACCTTGCGGAGCGATCCTGACGCCTCATTCGACAAGGAACGGACATTTAACGCGAGCGATATCCCGCCAATGGTCACCTGGGGAACGAGTCCGGACCAGGCGCTTGCGATAACCGATCGGGTTCCCGATCCCGAAACCCTGCCCGCCGATCGCCGCGCCGATGCCGCACGCGCCCTCGACTATATGGGACTCAAGCCGAACACGAGGCTCCAGGACATCACGATTGATCGCGCCTTTATCGGCTCCTGCACAAATGCCCGCCTTTCCGACCTCCGCGACGCGGCCAGAATCCTGAAAGGACGCAAGGTCGCGCCGGGTGTGCGGGCGATGATTGCACCGGGAAGCAGTCTGGTACGAAAGGCCGCCGAGGACGAGGGGCTCGATCGCGTGTTTGTCGAAGCCGGTTTTGAATGGCGGCGATCGGGCTGTTCGCTTTGTCTCGCCATGAATGACGACAGCCTCGCACCGGGGGAGCGATGTGCCTCCAGCACAAATCGCAACTTCGAAGGGCGTCAGGGTGTCGGCGGCAGAACGCACCTGATGAGCCCTGCGATGGTTGCCGCGGCAGCCGTGACCGGCAAGCTCACCGATGTGCGCCTGTTTTCCACAGGAGTAGATGACTAATGGAGAAGTTCATTCGCGTATCGGGTCCGGTTGCCGCCCTGCCCGCCGCCAATCTCGATACCGATGTCATCATGCCCAAATCATTTCTGAAGGGCATCGACCGTTCGGGGCTTGCCGTCGGGCTTTTTCACGACCTGCGGTTCGACGAAAGCGGCGCCCCGCGCCCCTCGTTCATCCTGAACCGACCCGGCATGGAGAACACCCGCTTCCTGCTTGTCGGTGCCAATTTTGGTTGCGGGTCATCCCGCGAACATGCAGTCTGGGGCATGTTGCAGTACGGCATCCGCGGCATCATAGGATCATCGTTTGGCGCGATCTTCGCTGACAATGCAGCGAATAATGGACTGCTCCTCGTATCCCTGCCGCAAGCGCAAGTGACTGAGCTGATGGAAAGTCTTGATGACGGCGCGGGTCACATGACGGTCGATCTCGACGCGCAACGCATTCAATCCGGCAGACATTCCGTACGTTTTGAAATCGATCAATCGTTGCGGCGCGCCCTCATGCTGGGACTTGATCGCATCGGCGAGACGCTGACCTTTGCCCATCGCATCCGCCGGTTCGAACAAGCGCATTTCAACAGCAATCCCTGGTTCAAAGTTGAACGACGCCATGACTGCCCATCCTGAGCACAATGACTTGATGCCCGGCTTTCAGGTGCAGGACATCAGCGCCGGTGAAATACGGATCAGAGCGGCCGTCGGCGGCTCCGGGCCGCCCCTGCTGCTCCTGCATGGCCACCCGCAAACCCACCTCACCTGGCACAAGGTCGCACCCGAACTCGCAAAACGGTTTACCGTCGTCGCCACTGACCTTCGGGGATACGGTGACAGCGACAAGCCGTTTGGGGACCCGGAACACCGGGCCTATTCCAAGCGCGTCATGGCGGCAGACCAGGTCACTGTGATGACGCAGCTTGGCTTCCATTGTTTTGATGTCGTCGCCCATGATCGCGGCGCCCGCGTTGCGCATCGGATGGCGCTGGATCACCCTGAACGTGTCAATCGGATGGTCCTGATCGACATCGCCCCCACTGCCACGATGTACGCCCTGACCAATCGCGAATTCGCGACGCGCTATTTCTGGTGGTTCTTCCTGATCCAGCCTTACGATTTACCTGAGCGGCTCATCGCGGCTGATCCCGACTACTTCCTCGATCGCCATCTGGCCGGCCAGATAAAGGTTGAAGGCGCGCTCGATCCGCGTGTGGTGGCTGAGTACAGACGTTGCTATCGGGATCCGGCTACCCGGCACGCGATTTGTGAGGACTATCGTGCCGCCGCGAGCATTGACCTGGAGGATGATGCGGCGGACGCGGGACGCCTCATTGAATCGCCGCTGCTGGTCCTTTGGGGCGCCTACGGCACCGTCGGAAGGCTGTTTGATGTCGAGGGGAGCTGGCGACCCAAGGCCCGCCACGTGAGGGGGCGCGCGCTTCCGTGCGGGCACAGTCCACAAGAGGAAGTGCCGGAAATTCTTCTCTCGGAACTGAACTCTTTCCTTCCGACGGAATGAGTTCTTTTTCCTCATCCCGGGCGCGATTGGCCAGCCCTGCCTTTCCTCGCGGGACAGGCACCGGGCCCGATCAATACATATTTACTAGTGTTTTCGTCGGTCTTGCCTGTGTTCCCTATCCGGTAAAAATTACCTGTCCACTTGCCGTCGTATGCCCGTCTCTCGAGTGTTGAGCGTGGACCCCTCCATACACGGCCGGACGGAGCGCTGACTTGACCGTCTCCAGAGCGTCATATCCCACGAGCGCGATTTTTATCGGCACAAGCGAAATGGCGCAGCAGATGCGCGCCTGTGACTGGAGCACCTCCCCCATCGGCGCGCCCGAGACCTGGCCCGACGCCATCAAGGTCACCATCCGGCTGATGCTCACATCCGGGTTCTGCATGTCCCTCATGTACGGGCCGGAAAGGACCCTCCTCTACAACGATGCCTACCGGCAGCTGCTCGGCCACCGGCATCCGTGGGCGCTGGGTCGCCCCACGCGGGAGGTGTGGCCCGAAGCCTGGCCGATGATCGAGGCCCGCATCCGCAAGATCGAGGAGGGGCTTGTCGGCACCTGGGACGAGGATCGTCCCCTGCTTCTCGATCGCGGGGGCCAGCTTGAGGAAACCTACCACACCCTTTCCTACACCCCCGTCATCGGCGAGTCCGGCCGGATCGAGGGCATCCTCACCATCATCAAGGACGAGAGCGATCGCATCATCTCCGAGCGGCGCATGAAGCTGCTGTGGGAGCAGAGTTCCGCCCTCGCCCTGGCGGATGATCAGCGCTCGGTCGTGGCGGCGGTGGAGACCACGCTCCGCCACCACCCGCGTGATCTTCCGTTCAGCCTGCTTTACCTGCTGGACGGCGACGGCCCGGCCCGGCTGGCGGGCTGCACAGGCCTCACCCCGGGCCATCCGCTGGCGCCGGAGCGGTTGACAAAAGCCTGCGCTGTCCCCTGGACCCTGGAGCGGCTGCGGCGCATCGGCGGCGTGGAGGTGATCGACATCAGCGATCTGCCGAACCGGCCCACGGCCGCCTGCGGCGCACTGCCCACCCGTGCCGCGCTGGTGCCGCTTGCCAGCCGGGATGCGGACCGCCCGGTCGGCACGCTCGTCGTCGGCCTCAACCCCTATCGCGCCGCCGACAAGGCCTATCTCCACTTCCTCCGGCTGCTGGCGGGCAAGATCACCGCCGCCCTTGCCAGCGCGGCAACCCATGCGGCCGAGCGCCGCCGCGCGGCCACGTTGAGCGAGGCGGCGCGGCGACGTCAGCAGGCGGCCCAGTCCCTCCATCAGGCCAATGTGCGCCTGACCTCCGAGATGGCGCTGCGGACGCAGGAGCGCGACCAGCTGCGGCTGCTGTTCGAGCAGGCGCCCAGCTTCATGTGCCTGCTGCGGGCCGATGACCTCGTCTACGAACTGGCCAACCGCGCCTACGAAGATCTTGTCGCCTGCCATGATCTCATCGGTCGCTCCGTACCCGAGGCCCTGCCGCATGTCGTCTTTGGCGTGCGGCTGGAGACGATGATGGACGTGATGCGTAGGGGCGAGGCCTACATCGGCCGCGACGTGGCGGTCGAGGTCTCCCGCGCGCCGGGTCAACAGCCGGAGACGCGGTTCGTCAACGTGATCTTCCAGCCCATCCGCGATGCCGAAGGCACCCTCACCCACGTGTTCATCGAGGGCCACGACGTCACCGAGCAGAAGCGTGCGGAACGGGAACTCCAGCAACTGAACGAGACGCTGGAGCATCGCGTTGCCCAGCGCACGGCGGAACTGGCCGAGGCCCTGGAGCGGCTGAAGCGGGAGTCCGAGGAGCGGACCGCGGCGGAAGCCGCCCTGCGCCATGCGCAAAAGCTCGAAGCGCTGGGCCGGCTGACCGGCGGCATTGCCCATGACTTCAACAACCTGCTTCAGGTGATCTCCGGCAACCTCCAGCTGCTGGCCAGCACCGTCTCCGGCAACCCCCGGGCCGAGCGGCGCATCGCCAACGCCCTCGAAGGCGTGACGCGCGGCTCCCGGCTGGCCGCGCAACTGTTGGCCTTCGGCCGCCGCCAGCCGCTGGAAGCCAAGGCGGTCAACGTCGGCCGGCTCATTCTCAACATGGATGACATGTTGCGCCGTACCCTGGGTCAGGCGATCGAGATCAGGCTGGATATCGCGGAGGATCTGGGCAACGCCCTGATCGACCCCGGACAGTTCGAGAACGCCCTGCTCAACCTGGCCATCAATGCCCGTGATGCCATGGAGGGCGAAGGCCGCCTCCTCATCGAGGCGCGCAACGCCGTTCTCGACGAGGACGACACCTGCCGCCACGGCGAGGTGAAGCCGGGCCGGTATGTGATGGTTGGCGTCACCGACACCGGCAGCGGCATCGCGCCCGAACTGCTCGACCAGGTGTTCGAGCCGTTCTTCAGCACCAAGTCTGCGGGCAAGGGCACCGGGCTCGGCCTGTCGATGGTGCATGGCTTCGTCAAGCAGTCCGGCGGCCATGTGAAGATCGACAGCACGGTGGGCAAGGGCACCACGGTGCGGCTGTACCTGCCGTACGTGCTTCAGGGCGAGGACGTGCTGGTGGACAATGCCGCCGCCCCCGTGCCGGGCGGCACCGAGACCATTCTCGTGGTCGAGGACGACGACGAGGTGCGCGAGACCACCGTGGCGCTGTTGCGGGAGCTTGGCTACCGGGTGTTGCAGGCCAGCGATGCCCGCAGCGCCCTGAACATCCTCGCCAACGGCACGCCGGTCGACCTTCTGTTCACGGATGTGGTCCTGCCCGGCCCGCTTCACTGCCCGGAGCTTGTCCGCCTCGCGCGGGAGCGGCTTCCCCGCATCAAGGTTCTGTTCACGTCCGGCTACACGGAGAACGTCATCGTCCCCGATGGCCGGCTCGATCCGGGCGTCGACCTGCTGACCAAGCCGTACAGCCGCGAAGCCCTGGCCCGGAAGATCCGCGCCATGCTCTCCCAGCCGCCCCGGCCGGAGACGGAGCGGGCGCTGCCTCGCCCGCCCGCCAGGCCCCGGAGCCGCCCCGAGCGCACGGTCCTGCTGGTGGAGGATGAAGCAACGATCCGCGCCTGGACCGCCGAGATGCTGTCCGAACTCGGCTATGCCGTGGTGGAGGCGGACAGCGCCGCCTCCGCGATCAAGGCGCTGGACACGGCCCCCGTTGACCTGCTGTTCACCGATATCAAGCTGCCGGGCGCGTCCGGGATCGATCTGGCGCGAACGGCCCGGCAGCGCTGTCCCGAACTGCCCCTGATCTTCACCAGCGGCGGCGAAGGGGTACCGGCCAGCGCGGGGCTTGGCCGGTACATCACGCTCCTCAAGCCCTATTCGGCCGCGGAACTGGCGGACGCCCTCACTCAGACCATCCGTTAGTCCTGCCTTCCCGCCCCTAGCCGGCGAGCAGGCGCGTCTCCGCCAGATCGATGTCGCGCACCAGCTTGCGGATGATTTCCTCGGAGACCAGCCGGTTTCGCGCGAGGCGGTACAGTTCCTCCCGTTCCGCGCGCAGGCCCGCGAGGCGCAGCTCGCGCTCCACCTGTTCGGCCTTGCGCACCTCCTCGGCCAGCTCGGCCGTCTCGGCCGTCCGCTGCATGCGGTCGATGCGCTTGCGGTAAATGTCCATGACCTGAGCGGCGACGTCCACATACCGGTCCACGTCGCTGAGCCCGGCGCTCATGGCGTGCTGGCGCAGCTCGATCGCCTTGATCGCCGCCTCCGCCGCCAATGCCCGCGCCCGCTCCTCCTCCTTGTGGTGAGAGGGCTCCGGCGGCAGCTTGAGGCCCTTGAGCAGGAAAGGCAGGCCGATGCTGGACGCGGCCAGCGAGACGATAATCACGCCAGCGGCGATAAAGACCGCCACGTCCCGCGCCGGGAACGGTGAGCCGTCGAGCATCACCAGCGGCAGGGTCATCACGCCTGCCAGGGTGATCGCGCCGCGCACGCCCGCCAGCGACATGGCGGCCACCAGCCGCCAGCTGGGGGCGGAGAAGACCACCGCGCCCGGCCCGCCGTTGAGGCGACGCCGGTAGATGGTGAACCGCAGCGAGGCCCACACCCAGCCAAACCGCAGCACGGCCAGCGCGAAGTTGGTGGCCACCACATAGACCGCCAGCCACGCCACTTCGTCCCGGCCCGTCGCGCGCACCACCTCGGCGGCGCTGCTGGCGATCTTGGGCAGCTGCTCGCCCAGCAGCACGAAGATGATGCCGTTGACCGTGAACTGCACCGTATCCCACACGGCGGTGCGGCGCACCCGGGTGGTCGCCAGCGCCTGACCGCCGCTCTCGGCGTAGCTCATGGTGATGCCCGCCGCCACAGCCGCCAGAATGCCCGAGGCGTGCAGATGCTCCGCCGCCAGGTAGGCGCCGAAGGGAATGAGCAGGCTGATGAGGATCTGCGCGCCGGTGTCCTCGCCGATGCGGCGGGTGATCCACCCCTTGGCGTAGGTGATGCTCCAGGTCACACCCACGCCGATGGCGATACCGCCCAGCGCCAGCCACAGGAACGTGCCCGCAGCCGTCATCAGCGAGAACCCGCCTGTCAGCGCCGCCGCCACGGCGAAGCGCATGCACACAAGGCCGGACGCGTCGTTCAGCAGGGACTCGCCTTCCAGAATGTGCATCATCCGCTTCGGGATCGGCACGCGCGCGGCGATGGACGACACCGCGATCGGGTCGGTCGGCGACAGGATGGCGGCCAGCGCGAAGGCCACCGGGAGCGGCATCGTCGGGATCATCCAGTGGATGAAGAACCCCATGCCGACGACGGTGAAGATCACAAGGCCGAAGGCCAGCTCCAGAATGGTGCCCTTGTCGTGAAACAACTCCTCCTTGGGGATGCGCCAGCCATCGAGAAACAGCAGCGGCGGCAACAGCAGCAGGAAGAAGATCTCGGGGTTGAGGCTGACCGCCTCCCCGGTCGTTGCGGCGATGAGCGCACCGAAGCCGATCTGCACCAGCGGCAGGGGCACCGGGATCGGAGACAGGCGGGCCAGAATGCCACTGATCACGACCGCCAGCAGCAGCACAAGAGAAATAGTAATGGTTTCCATGGCTTGCTCCCGAACTCAGGGCGCAAGGCCGACCGCACGTGCCGTGAGGCCCACCTTCCCTCGACCGGGCAAGACTAGCCGCGTTCCGCCTCGCCTCGCCAGCCCGCAGTTGCGGCAACGCCTCGTTTTCTCGCCGGACCGCCGGCGTGGCGCGGCGGAACGCAGGCCGCCAGCAGGTGTGCGGGAGGGGCCAAGGGAGGTCAGGCGGACCCCTGTCAAACCATGGATAAGGCACAGGGGAAAAGGCACGGGAGACAAACAAACGAAGCCGCCGCCTGCGCCGCGCCGGTGGGCCGGCAGGGGCAGACAGCGGCAGTTGCAACGTTTCAGGCCACGCCCGGAAGCTCGCCTCCGGGCGGCCGGAGACCTAGCGTACCCGGCCGCGGCGGAAGAAATTGACGATTGCCAGCAGGATGATCGCGCCCACAAACGAGATCAGCAGGGCGCCGATGGAAAAATTACCGGATGTGATCGGGGGAATCCCGAGCAATGGCGAGAGCAGCAGACCTGCAAGAAGCGCACCCACGATGCCAACGACCACGTTGAGGATCACGCCTTGCTGGGCGTCCGTGCCCATGACCTTACTGGCCAGCCAGCCGAGAATACCGCCAATGATTATGATGAGCAGCCACGTCATATCCAGGTCTCCCCTTGCCTGGCCGGCACCGTGCCGGCGTTCCGATCGGGACCGTATAATCAACGAAACGCTTTGACTTAGCTGGCGTTCCCCGGCGCGTACCGTATCGGTGAACCTTGTGGCGCGGATGAACCGGAACGCAGCGCAACCGCCGTGGACGCGCTCTCAGGAGCCGCCCCGCCTGCTCTGCGCTGAACGAATAATCCCCCGGATCGGCGCCCGATCAGCTCATCCCCCGATCAGCTCATCTGGCCCCGATCAGCTCATCTGGCGCAGGATCGGCCGGATGCGATCCAGCAGCTCTGCCGACAGGTTGGGCTGACGCATACGGCAGACCCGCTCCAGCGCCAGCTTCAAGCCTTCCGGCAGCGCGCTGTCAGGCTTCTCCCTCGCCACCACTAGAAGCGCATGCGCCAGATCGAGCAATTCGCTCTCTTCGGCGGGCGCACGCTGCGAAGGCTGCAAGGAACTGTGGCCATCCACTGTCATGGTCCTCCCCCCGGTTTGCCATGTCCAGCGGTGCCACGCCTGGGCACGGCAGTCGGTTCCACTGCGGAACGTTCAGGGCCGGCAGTGGTTCCCTGGGGCGCGGCGACAAGACCCTGCCGGAGCGTCCGCTGAACTGGCACCAGGCTTAAAGCCGCCCGGCCTCGTAGTCGGTGCACGACAAGCCGAACTGGGACAGCCCCTCTTCCAGGTAGTCGGGAAGCATGGGCATACCCAGAAGATACTCGGCCGTGGTCGCGGTGTGGCGGGCGGTCAGCGCCTCGGTTCGCAGCCGCTCCCAGTTGTCGGCCGTGTCATCGCCGCGCCCCAGCCAGGCGAGCGCCACCAGATCGAGCTTCTCGTCGTCGTTGAGCGAGTCAATGAACTCGGCCAGCTGCATCTGGGTGGGATCGTCGGAATGATCCTCCAGTACCGAAGCCATGGCGTCGTCGCTGGCGTTGGAGGCCGGATCGGGGATGGTGACCACGTCCTTGCCGAAATACTCCCGCGCCTTGAGGATGACAAAACAGACCATGTCGGACGAGATCATCGTTTCGGGACGCTGGGCCATGTCCTCTACTCCGTCCTGTTACTCCGTCCTGTACTCCCGTGCCCGGTCCGCTGCATGAGGCGCGGGCCGCCCTTTCCCCGATCAACGCACGACCAGCTTGACCGATGCACCCGGCCAGCGCGCGGGCGGCAAAAAAGAAGGGGGTCAGGCGCCGCGCCAGAATGCACGAAGGGGAGCGCGGCGGCCGCGCTCCCCTTCGGTTGGATCGTCGCGCCCATGCAAGGCGGGAGAGGATGCATGGGCGCTTCGTCATCCCCGGCTCTGCGGCTTCCCCTGGACAGCTGGGAGCCGCCGCCGATCGCGGGACGGGTCAGTCGATCAGGCGGCGCGGGAGGCCACCGTGCTGCTCTTGCGAGCCGCCGCGATCTTCTCCTCGGCAAGGCGGTCGGCCACCGCAGCGGTGGACTGCCCTTCCTTGTCGGCCTGAGAGAAGATGCCGGCCAGCCGCGCACCGATTGCCTCGACCTTGGCGATGACCGTCGGCTCGTCGAACTGGTTCAGAATTTCGTGCGACACCGCAATGATGCCGCCCGCGTTGATCACGTAGTCCGGCGCATAGAGGATGCCGCGCTGGCGCAGACGCTCGCCGTCCTCGGCGGTGGCCAGCTGATTGTTGGCAGCGCCCGCCACCACCGGCACGTTCAGCGTGTCGATGGTCTGGGCGTTCAGCACCGCGCCCAGCGCGCAGGGCGCCAGCACGTCCGCTTCCACCGAGAGAATTTCATCCAGACCCACCGCCTTCGCGCCCCAGGCGTCAACCGCCGACTTGACCCGGTCCTGCGCGATGTCGGTCACGATCAGTTTGGCCCCGTCCCGGTGCAGCATGGTGCACAGGTGACGGCCCACATTGCCGAGGCCCTGCACGGCAATGGTCAGGCCCGCAAGCGAGTCCTTGCCCAGCTTGTGGCGCACGGAGGCCTTGATGCCGGAATAGACGCCGAGCGCCGTGTAGGGGCTGGGGTCGCCGCCCTTGCCGGGCTCGGAGTTGAGGCCGCTCACATGGGCGGTCTCCTGGCGAATGACCAGCATGTCGGCAACGCTCGTGCCCACGTCCTCGGCGGTGATGTAGCGGCCGCCCAGGCTGTTCACCGCGCGGCCAAAGGCGCGCAGCAGCGCCGGGCGATCATAGCTACCCTCCGGCGCCATGATCACCGACTTGCCGCCGCCCAGCGCCAGATCGGCCATGGCGTTCTTCAGGGACATGCCCCGGGACAGACGAAGCGCGTCGCGAAGGGCCTCCTCCTCGCTGGCATAGCGCCACATCCGGCAGCCACCGGCAGCCGGACCAAGTGCGGTCGAGTGAAGAGCGATAATCGCCTTGAGACCCGTCTCAGCGTCCCGAACAAACACCACCTGTTCGTGATCGCTGAAATCCGCGGCGGAGAAGACCGTCATTGACACACTCCATGAAGCTTTTTTGAGACTGGGGTCCGGGCGGCACAGCGCCCTCCCCGACGCTTTTCAAGGTGCCGCCCGGCCTTCCAGTGGCGCTATAATAAGGCCGGGCAGCGCTGAATTCCATTGCGATGTCTGTTGTCGAACAGACATAAAAAGCATATTTTCTTCACTTCGAAGCAAGAAAAAGAAGATTATATGCTCGACAAGCTGGACCCCATCGACAGGCGCATTCTGCACATCATGCAGGAGGACGGCAGCCTGTCGGTTGCGCAGATCGCAGACCATGTGGGCCTGTCCCACGCCCCGTGCTGGCGGCGCATCCAACGCCTTGAAAAGGCAGGGGCCATCAAGCGGCGCGTCGCCATCCTTGACCGTGAGGTGATGGGGTTCGACGCCATGGTGTTCGTGCAGGTGAAGCTGACCGCGCAGGGCCGCGCCCAGATTGCCGAATTCACCGAAGCCGTGCAGCGCTTTCCCGAAGTTCAGGACTGCCACGTCCTGCTGGGCGAGGTGGACTTCATCCTCCGCATCGTCACCCGCGACATCAAGGCCTACGAGCGGTTCTTCTACAACCACCTCTCCAAGCTGCCGGGCATTTCCGAAATCCGCTCGTCCATGGTGCTGACGGAAGTCAAACAGTCCTACAGCCTGCCGATCCTCAATGAGAGCTGACGCCCCGTTACCTCGCGGGCACAACGCCCGACCTTTCGCACGCGGCGGAGAGTCAGCCCCCGAACCTGGCAAGATCATTCAGTCCAGTTCTCAAGCGTGTGCACGAACGTCGAGAGCCACTTGTTGGTCTGGAAACCGTCGATCACGCGGTGGTCGATGGTGAGCGAGACATAGGCCATGGGCCGGATGACCATGGCGTCCGAGCCGTCGATCTCGCGGACCACAACCCGCTTTTCCAGCTTGCCGATGCCCAGAATGGCGGACTGGGGCTGGTTGATGATGATGGGCGCGGCGATCAGGCTGCCGCTGGTGCCGTGGTTCGAAATGGTGAAGGTGCCGCCCTGCACATCGGCGGGCTTGAGGCCGTTCGCGCGGGCGCGCTGCTTGATGTCCTCGAGCCGCCGGGCAATGCCGAGCAGGCTCAGATCCTGCGCCTTGTGAACGACGGGCACGATCAACCCCTTGTCCTCCAGCGCCGTGCCGATGCCGATGTTGATGTCGGAGAAAATCTCCAGCCCGTGGTCGTGGAAGCGACTGTTCACCTGAGGGACCGCGCGCATGGCAGCGACGGAGGCCGCGATGAAATAGGCGGTGAACGTCAGGTCCACCCCCTGCTGCTGGAATTCCGCGCGCCGCCGTGCCCGGTCCGCCAGCACCCGGGTCAGGTCCACCTCGAACAGGGCCGTCACATGCGGCGCGGTGGCGACGGAGCGGACCATGTGCTCGGCAATGGCGCGGCGCATGGAATCGTGGGGAATGATGGTGCTTCCTCCCGGCGTGGCGGAAACCGGCGCACCACTGGGGGCCGCACCACTGGGGGCTGCCGTGAACGCGCTCTGCGCGGAGGCCGCCTGCCGGAACGCGGTATCCTCCGGCGCGGCTTTCGGCTGGCGGTCGAGGAAGGCGAGCACATCCTCCCGCGTGATGCGGCCGCCCCGGCCGGTGCCGGGGATCAGCGCCGGATTGAGCTGGTGCTGCCGCACCAGACGGCGCACCGAAGGGCTGAGGCGGGTCTCGCCCGCCTCGCCGTAGGCCGTGCCGGACTCCTCCAGGCGGGCGGGATCATCGGCAGCGGGCACGTCCATGTCCGCCGCGCCCGCATCCTCGCCCGCATGGGTTTCGACGCGGGTGTCGATGCCGACGATGCGGATGAGGCCGAGGCGCTGGCCGGAGCCCACCGCCGCGCCCGCCTGCACCGAGATCTCCGAGAGCACACCGGCGGTAGGTGCCACCACCTCCAGCGTCACCTTGTCGGTCTCAAGCTCCGCAATGGGCTCGTCTTGCGCAACTGCGTCGCCGGCGCCTTTCAGCCAGCGGATCAGCGTCATGCGCGTGCCGTCCGGCTGGTCGGAGGGCGCAAGGATTTCCGTGCTGGTTCCAGACATGATGTCGTTCTCCCCCACCCAGTCCCTCAGAAACGCACCATCTCGTCGATCCTGGCCGCGATGCGCTCCGGGCTCGGCACGGCGGCTTCGAGGAGGATCGGATTGTGCGGGCTCGGAATGTCCGGCATCGTCAACCGCTCCAGCGGCGCGTCCAGATCGAGGAAGCACTCCCGCCCCACCACGGCGAGGATCTCCGCACCGAACCCGGCGGTGCCGTTGTCCTCGTGCACCACGAGGCAGCGGTGGGTGCGGCGGACGGACTCCAGCACCGCCTCGCTGTCCCAGGGGCTGAGGGTGCGAAGGTCGATCACCTCCACGCTGCGGCCCGACTCCTTCGCCGCCAGGTCCGCCGCCTGCTCGCAGCGCTCGACCATCGCGCCCCAGGTGACCACCGTGATGTCCCGCCCCTCGCGCACGGTCCTTGCCTTGCCGAAAGGCAGAACATAGTCGTCGCCCGGATAGGGGCGGCGCGCCCAGCCGTGGTCCAGCATGGCGCGGTGCTCGAAGAAGATGACCGGATCGTTGCCGCGCAGGGCGGCGCGCAGAAGGCCGACCGCATCCTCCGCGTTTGAGGGCACCGCCACGTGCCAGCCGATGGCATGGACGAACTGCACCTCGTTGGTCTGGCTGTGCCACGGGTCGCCGCACTTGAAGAAACCGCCGGGCATCCGCACGACCATGGGCGCGGCGAAGCGGTTGCGGGTGCGCCAGCGAATGGTGCCGCAATCGTTGAGCTGTTCGACAGCGGGGTCGGCATATTTGCGGAACTGGATTTCCGGCACCGGCATCAGCCCCGCCAGCGCCATGCCGACGGCCCGGCCGATGATGCCTTCCTCCGACAGGCTGGTGTCGAACACCCGCGCTTCGCCAAACCGGGCCTGCAGCCCCTGGCTGACCGAGTGGACGCCGCCCTTGGGGCCCACGTCCTCGCCGAACAGCACCATCCGGGGATTGACGGCAAGCTCATGCTCCAGCGTGCGGCGGATGGCGGCGGCCATGTTGATGCGCGGCCCGGACGGCCGGGGCGTGGCGCTGCCTTTGGGGAGCACATGGCCTTCGGCCGCCAGCCCGCCCTTGGTCTGCACGGCCTGGACGCCATGGCTGGCGGCTTCGCTGAACACGTGGCGGGTGAGCGTGGACGGGTCCGGCTGCGGACGGGCAAGGGCGCGCTCGAGCGCCGCCGCCACATCGTCGGCGGCACGCTGCCGGATGGCGTCCCACGCGTCCGCCGTGAACACGGCCGGCACAAGAAAATTCTGGAGCCGGGGCAGCGGATCGCGGGCCTTTTCCGCGGCGATTTCCGCCTCCGACTTATAGCCTTGCGTGTCCTGCGCCGAGTGGCCGCACAGGCGCGGCACGCGCAGGCGGAGCAGCAGGGGCGCGCGTTCCTCGCGCACGAAGCGCACCGCTTCCTCGGTGAGGCGGGCGGCCTCCTCCGGGTCCGTGCCGTCGCCCTCCAGAATTTTCAGGCCACCGAAGGAGGCGAGGTTCGCGGCGATGTTGCCGCCCGGCGTCTGCACATGGGAGCGGACGGAAATGCCGAAGCCGTTGTCCTCGATGTAGAACAGCACCGGCAGCTTCTGCGTGGTGGCGATGGTGAGCGCGGACCAGAAGCCGTTGGACGCAACCGAGCCGTCGCCGCCCAGCGCCACGGCGATGGCTCCCTCATAGTCCGTCTCGCCCAGCACCGTGCGGCGGTACTCGATGGCCTGCGCCCAGCCGGTCGACGGGGTGTATTGGGTACCGACGCCGCCGCACATCGGCAGCGCGCTGGGGCCGTTGGGGTTGGGATAGTTGAAGACGACCCCGATATCCCGCCCGCTGCTGTAGCCGCCGTCGCGGGCCAGCGGACCGGCCAGCGCCTCCTCCAGCGGCACGCCGATGGCGAGCAGAGCCGGGCGGGACCGGTAATAGCCGCACACCGCGTCGTGACGGTGGGTCAGCTGGCTGCCGAGCAGGATCTGGGCCAGGTCATGGCCGCGGGCGGAGAATTGGTAAAGCACCTGCTTCTCCGGGACCAGCCGGGTCTCCTCCACCTCGTCCATCTGGCGCGAGACATGCAGGAGGTAGGCCACCCGTTCCCAATCCACCGAGACGGCCGGATTATGGACTTCCCGAGCCAGAGCCTTTTGCGCCTGCGCCATGGTGTCTTCCTCCCCTCCTTGACGGATTATGGGGGCAAGTATGGCGCGAAGGGGCGCGCGGTGTCCTCGCATTCCGCTTTACCCGAACGCCCGTCCATGCAAGATTTACGCATCAATCAAAGGCCAGATGCCTGTTTATGGCGGAGAACCTGGACTCATACGACTGGAAGCTGCTGCGCGCCCTGCAGCGGGAGTCGCGCCTCAGCCACGTGGAATTGTCGGAGACGGTGAATCTTTCGCCGTCCCAGTGCGCGCGGCGGCTGCAACGGCTGGAAGCGCTGGGCGTGGTGCGCGGCTACACCACCATCCTCGACCAGAAGAAGATCGGGCTGGGCCTGACGGCGCTGGTCCACCTCACGCTCGAACGGCAGGCGGAGGCAACGGTGGAACCCACCCGGCGCGCCATTCTCGCCATGCCGGAGGTGGTGGAATGCCTGATGGTGACAGGCGACTACGACTATCAGCTCAAGGTGGTGGTGCCGGATCTGGAGGCCTTCTCAGCCTTCATCAACCAGAAGCTGATGACCCTGCCGGGGCTGCAAACCATGCGCTCCAACATCGTGCTGGAGCACATCAAGGCCTACGAGGGGTTGCCGCTGGACTAGGGCGGCGCAATTTCTTCCGCCTCATGCGGGGGAAGAACGGCTCCCCCTGCACGAGGCGAGAAAACAATCGGCAGTCCTGTTTCAGGCGGCTTCCGTCTCGCCGTCCTCGGAGCGCTCGGCCACCGTCGCGCCCAGATGCTTGATAAGCGTGAGGATGTGCTTGCGGGTGCGCGGATCTTCAATGCGGGCAAAGGCGCGCACCAGATCGAGCACTTCCCGGTGCAGGGAGCGCGTGCTGCCCTGCGGCTCCGGCGTCAGCGCCTGCATTGCCGGCACGGGCTGGGTGCGCGGGTTGGCGGTGCCTTCCACCAGGAACTGCTCCACCGACACACCGAGGATTTCCGCGAGGATGATGAGCTTGCCCGCGGTCAGGCGGTTCGAGCCGTTCTCGTATTTCTGGATCTGCTGGAAGGTGACGCCAATCCGCTTGCCCAGCTCGGTCTGGGTCAGACCGCTGGCGAGCCGCTGCGCCCGGACCCGCGCCGCGACCTCGCGATCCAGCTTCAACTCAGTCTCCCGTGCCCGTTTGGTCTTCATGTTTTATCCTTTCTTCTTGTTCTGAAGGCACTGCCAACCGCGTTGTGCTCTCTCCTGCCTGCCGGGCACTATGTGGGGAGACTTTTGCAACTTCAAAGATAAATTCAGAGCGGCAAGTTGCTGAAATATAAGCGATTTATCTACTATTGGTTGCATTGCGCTTCTGGATGACTGCACTCGGGCATGGGCCCCAATATTGTTGCTTTACCCGCAAAACGTGAAATACGCTGGCAGCGCAACCACATTTGAGCGAAACAGCGGCGCTTCGCGCAAAATTGGCAACCCGCCATGCAACTTCCGGTCGTATACCATTTTTAGGAAGTTTCTTTGCGGACACTGTGGCACAAAAGCCATACCGTGCTGGAAACAGGATGGTCCGTTCGCCTTACCCTACGGAATCCCGACGGCCGCATGGGGGGGCGTAATACTTTTGATGGTGGACGAAGGGCGCAACCAAACCTAAAGTTTTGTTGCTGAATACAACTCTTTGGTTGATTCGCATGGTATCGCAACGGTGTTGAGTTTTGTTCGGTCGTCAGAACTTTGCACTGAGGCCCTTCATGGACAATGTCATCCCACTTCCCGTCCCAAAGCATACCGGCAAGGAAGAAGCGGACTACGTCTTGCGGATCTGGAACGCCCTCAGCAACCTTCCCCGCGTGGAGAAGGAACGGCTGGTGCGCATCTTCGAATTGATGGCGCTGTCGATGGAAATCGAGCTGACGGAGCGATCCGGCGACCCCCAGGCGGGCCGCTAGCCGCGTTGAATTGAAGCCCGCCCGTCTCCCTTGCGCTGCCCGAACATCCAGGAAAGTCCAACCCAGACCGTCCGCGGCGCTGCAAGCGTGAGGATGCCATCGGCGGACTTGCCCGCTTCCACCGTCGCATCGAACAGGTTCTGCCCGCGCAGCTCCAGCCTCAGCGCCGGATTCAGCATCACCCAAGCCGCGCCGTCCACCGTGAAGCTGTCGGAGAGGCTGCGGGAATTGAGGTCATCCTCGAACACCTTGCCCATGTACTGGCCCGACGCGGCGATCCCCCAGCGGTCCTGCTCCGTGTAGGAGAGCCCGGCGGACGCCATGTGGCGCGGCGACTGGGCAAGACGCGTCCCTTCGAGTTCGGGCGCGTCCTCGAACCGGCGCACCTTGGCGTCGGTGAAGGCGTAGCTCGCCTCGGCCCGCCAGTTGCCGAACGTCAGGTGACCGCGCGCCTCGATGCCCTGGCTGCGCGCCTTGTCGATGTTCTGCCGCAGGCGCAGCACGCCGCCCGCGGGCACGAACCCGGCGGTCGGGAAGGTGCCGGGGCCGAACCCCACGGTCACGTTGCCCACCGCATCGCGCACCGTGTTGCGGAACAGGGTGATGTCGAAGCCTGCCGCCTCGATGGGCTGATAGCGCAGACCGACCTCCACGCCCCTCAGCCGCTCGGGATCAAGCGCGGGGTTGGCCTCCGTGATGTCATTGCCCACGCGGAAAGGCCGGTAGAGCTCGTTGAGGGTTGGCATCCGAAAACCGGTGTAGGCGGCAGCGCGCAGCTCGACGGCCTGCCACGGCTTCCAGCTTGCGCCCACCCGGCCGCTCGCCTGCCAGTCGCTGCGCGCGGCGAAGTCCTGCCGCAGCAGGACCGCCTGATCGGCCAGATCCCGCTCCTCCCGGCGGCCATCGGACTGGCGCCAGTAGTCGAGACGCGCGCCGCCAGTCAGGGTGACGGACTCGCTCGCCTCCCAGCTGTGCTCGAGATAGGCACCCGCGACCAGCGCGTCGCCCCCGGCCTCGCGATGGCGGGTGAACGCGCCCTCCATGTAGCGGAAGTATTCCTTGGTCTTGCCGGTGTTCCGGCGCAGATCCACCCCCAGCTGGAGCATGTGCCCGTCCGGCATGGGCGGGCGTACCTCCGCCTTGCCGCCAAGGCCGGTCGCCGGCACGTCGTACTGATCGAGGGACGGCGCCACCACCGTGCGCCCCTGCTGCACCGAGGCAAAGCCGCTGTCGAACTGGCGCACCTTGGCATAGGCCACCACGTCCCACGCCCAGTTGCCGCGCGAGACGAGGCGGACACTGGCATCCACGCCATCGGTGTTGTTGGGGGCAGGGTCGAGGCCGTTCAGGTGTTTGTCCTGAAACCCGAGCACGCGCATGTTCAGCTCGACACTCTCGCCCAGGGGCACCGCGCCGCGCGCCTCCACATGCCAGGCTTGGGTGCTCGCCCGCCTGTCGACGGGGCCGCGCTGCGCCTTCGGCACGAGGTAGAAACCGTCGCTCTCCTCCACCTGGCCCGCGAGGCTGAAGACGCCCGCACCAAGCGGCGCCTGCACGGAACTGGCCACAAGCCAGCTGTCGCGCGAGCCGTATTCCGCGCGGGCGCTGCCCAGAACGCGCGGCTCCAGCGGCTGGCTGAACAGTTCGATCGTGCCGGCCAGCGCGCCGGCGCCGAACGCGCCCGCGCCGCCGCCCCGGGTGATGCGGACATGGCCGAGACGCTCCGCCGACAGCGCCGCCCACGGCACCCAGCCGCCGAAGGGGTCTTCCTGCGGCACGCCGTCCAGCAGCACCAGCGCCCGGCCCGCCGCGTTGCCGCCGAGCGCGCGCAGCGTCGGCCCCTGCGAGGTGGGATGGGTCGTGCGGCTGTCCGAGCGGCGGAACAGCTGGAACCCGGCGGACTGGCGGAGCACATCGTCAAGCCGGCCCGCCCCTTCTCGCAGCAGATCCTCGCGGGAGAGCAGCTCCACGCTGTAGCTCCGGCTGCCCGGCGACGCCGGCAGCGGCTCGGCGAGAACGGTGATGTCCGGCCCGGCGTCTTCCGCCAGCGCTGCCCCGGACACGAGGACAAACGGCGCAACGCCCAACGCCAGTGCCCTTGCCGTCCACCCGCCTGCGGCTCTCCTCGCCCCCATCGCCACGCTCCCCTGAAAACCCTGAAAGTTACACAACGTTCCGGGGCGATTAGCAGACCGGCCGAGCCGGGGCCAAGTGGCGCAAAGGTGAGGTTTGCAGGTGCGGCTAGATCGGCAGCTCGGACCGGCGCACGAGCTGGCTCAGCGCGAAGCTGGTGTTGATCTCCTTGATGCCCTCGATGCGGGTCAGCGTCTCGGAGAGGAAGCGCTCATAATCGCGCAGGTCCTTTGCAACGACACGCAGCAGGAAATCGTTTGTACCGGTCATCAGGTAGCACTCCATCACCTGCGGGGCCCGCAGGATGGCGCGCTGGAACACTTCGATCTGCTTGTCGGCCTTGGAGTGGAGCGAGACGGAGACGAAACAGTTGACCGGATAGCCGATGGCCTCCTGATCCAGCAGGCAGGTGTACTGGCGGATGATTCCCTGCTCCTCCAGGCGCCGCAGCCGGCGCAGGCAGGGCGTGGGCGATAGCCCAACCTTTTCCGCAAGTTCCACGTTGGAGATGCGCCCGTTGCTTTGCAGGACGCGGAGGATGGCAAGATCGATACGGTCAAGCATGACGCGCTTTTATCGCTTGAACTCTCTATATCATAGCATTTTCTGCTCTTTAGACCGTGTTTCGCGCCATGGTTTGGTTGGAAACGGCGCCCGCCAAGGCGTATAATTGCCGCCAGCATCTGCAACGCCTACGGATGGGAATGGGCCATATGCTGGCAAGCAAGACGATCGACAGCAGCAACGGCCAGCAGCGGCCGGACAAGGAGACGATCCACCTCCTCAGCCAGCTGGAGCAGCGCGTGCTGTGGCTGGCTTCGTGGACGATTCACCACGCCAACCACATCCGCGAGAGCCGGGGCGGCATCAAGATCGGCGGGCATCAGGCGTCGTCCGCCTCCATCACCACTCTGATGACGGCGCTCTACTTCGCGGCGCTGCGTCCCGAGGACCGGGTGGCGGTGAAGCCCCATGCCAGCCCGGTGTTCCACGCCATCCAGTACCTGTTCGGCCGCCAGAGCCGGGAACAGCTGGAGCAGTTCCGCGCCTTCGGCGGTGCGCAGAGCTACCCGTCCCGCACCAAGGACAAGGACGACGTGGACTTTTCCACCGGCTCCGTCGGTCTGGGCGTTGCCATCACCGCCTTCTCCGCGCTGGTGCAGGACTATCTCACCGACCACGGCTGGTTCGACGCGGACCGGCGCGGGCGCATGATCGCGCTCCTTGGCGACGCGGAGCTGGATGAAGGCAACATCTACGAGGCGTTGATCGAGGCCTACAAGCACGACATCCGCAACACCTGGTGGATCGTGGACTACAACCGGCAGAGCCTGGACGCCACCACCAAGGACCGCATGTTCCGCCAGTTCGACGGCATTTTCGCCTCGATGGGCTGGGAGGTGGTGACGCTGAAATACGGCCGCCGCCAGCGCGAGGCGTTCGCCCGTCCCGGCGGCGAGCATCTGCGCGAGTGGATCGACAACTGCCCGAACGCGGACTACTCCGCCCTTACCTATCAGGGCGGCGCGGCATGGCGGGCGCGCCTCATTGCCGACATCGGCCATCAGCCGGGCGTCAAGGCGCTGCTCCTCTCCTACAGCGACGAGGAGTTGGCGAGCCTGATGACGGGCCTTGGCGGCCACTGCATCGAGACCATTCTGGAGGCCTTCGCCGAAGCGGAAGGGTGCGACAAGCCCCGTCTGTTCATCGCCTACACCATCAAGGGCTATGGCCTGCCGCTCGCCGGTCACAAGGACAATCACGCCGGCTTGATGACCCCGACGCAGATCGACGGCCTGCGCCAGAAACTGGGCATTCCGCAGGGCGCGGAGTGGGACCCCTACGGCGGGCTGGACAATGAGACCCGCGCGCGGCTGGAGCAGTTCGTGAAATCCGCGCCCTTTGCCAGCCCCGTGAACCGGCGGTTCACCGCGCCGGCCGTCCCGGTGCCGGACGCAGGCGAATTTCCTATCCCGCAGGGCGAGGAGCAATCGACGCAGGCGGCGTTCGGGCGCATCCTGCTCGACCTCTCCCGGCAGGACAGCGCGCTGGCCAAGCGCTTGGTCACCACCTCGCCGGACGTGACCGTCTCCACCAACCTCGGCGCGTTCGTGAACCAGCGCGGCATCTACAGCCGCAGCGAACGGGAGGATGTGTTCAGCCAGGCGAAAATTCCGAGCCCCCAGAAATGGGTGGCCCATGCCCGCGGCCAGCACATCGAACTCGGCATCGCGGAGAACAACCTGTTCCTGATGCTGGGCGCGCTCGGCCTCTCCCACACGCTGTTCGGCGCCCGGCTGCTGCCCATCGGCACGCTCTATGATCCGTTCATTGCGCGCGGACTCGATGCGCTCAACTACGCCTGCTATCAGGACGCCCGCTTCCTGCTGGTCGCCACCCCGTCCGGCATTACGCTGGGGCCGGAAGGCGGCGCACACCAGTCCATCCACACGCCGGTCATCGGCATGGCCCAGCCCAAGCTCACCTATTTCGAGCCGTCCTACGTGGACGAGCTGGCACATGTGATGCACTGGGCCTTCGCGCACATGCAACAGGAGGACGGCGGCTCGGTCTATCTGCGCCTCAGCACCCGGCCGCTCAAGCAGATCCCGCGCGACAACGGCGACTGGGTGGGCGACGCGCTCAAGGGCGCCTACTGGTTGAAAAAGCCGGGCCCGAATGCGCAGGCGGCCATTGCCTTCACCGGCGTGGTGGCGCCGGAAGCGCTGGAAGCGTGGGAGCAGCTGGCGGAGGACATCCCGGGCCTTGGCCTGCTCAGTGTTCCCTCGCCCGACCTTGTCCACCGGGACTGGATGGCCGCGCGCCGCGCCCGCTGGAAGGAAGGCGTGAGCCGCACCAGCCATATCGAGACCCTGCTCGCCGACCTCGCCCCCGATGCGGGGCTGGTCACGGTGCTGGACGGCGCCCCCGGCACGCTGTCGTGGCTGGGGTCCGTGCGCGGCCAGCGGGTGAGCGCGCTCGGCATTGAAGACTTCGGCCAGGTCGGTGATATCCCCGACCTCTACCACTACTACCGGCTGGATGCGGAGGCGATCATCGACGCCTGCGCCGACCTGTTCCTTTCCTGACACCGGAGCGTTATCCTTCCGGCACGGCCTTGGGGGCGATCACTCGCTTGTCGATCATTCGGTTGATCGCCCCGGCCGCGCCGTACCTTCCGCACCGTACCTGTTGAGTCCGCGCAATCACGGCCGCCCCGACACGCCTTTGGGTCGTTCAGGGCGGCAGTCGGGAAGGAGCCGGGCTCGATGGACTATACCGACGAATACCTGCGCGATTCTCTGCCCCGGGAAGATCCGCCAGAGGGTGCCGTACCCGATGAGGTGGAGGAGGAGATCCGCGCCTGGCGCCGCCGGGGCGAGCTGGCGGACCCGGACCTGGTCGCCCGCAGCACGCGCTGGACCTACGCCCTGTTCGCTGCGCTCGGTGCGGGCCAATACCGGCACACCAACGGCCTCTTTGCGCCCCTTGCCGGTTTGCCGCCAGCGCGCATTCTCTCGATCGGGCTGTTCGATCCGCTGGAGTGGCCCGGCTTCGGGCTGGTGATCGACCTGCCCCCGTCGGGCGAAGCGCCCTTCCGGCGGCTTGACAACATCGAGTTTCCCCGCCTTGGCCGCGACTTCCCGCTCGTCCTGCGTCAGGGCGAGCCGGTGCTGCATTCCATGCCCCATCCGGCGGGTGCCACCAGCGCCTGCTGGGGCCGTTGCAACCGGTCGGCGGTGTGGGGCGTGCTGACCGCAGGCCACGCCATCTCCGGCAACAGGCCGGGGCGGACGGTACGGATGACGGACGGCAGCACCGGAACCCTGATCCGCTCCTGGTACCAGCCGATCGATGCCGCGTTTGTCGCGACCCGCAGCCCCCGGACCCCGCCCGCTGCTCTCCCCGTCCTCAGCTTCCCCGCCGCTGGCCAGCCGGTGCGGCTTGCGCTGCAAGGCGGCCCGCAGTCCCGCACCATCGTGCGGGTCATGGATTCGATGGGCGTGCTGAACACCCGCGAGTTTGCCGTTCTCCAGTTTCTGGATCAGCCCGCAAACCCGGGCGATTCCGGCGCGCTGGTGATGACGCCAACGGGCGAGGCGGTGGGCCTTTACAAGGGGGCGATGGCCTCGCCGGAAACCAGGTCGACCGTGGGGCTCGCCCAGAATTTCGAGCAGGCAATCCACGCCCTCGACATCACCCCCTATCTGTGAGGACAGGCACCATGACGAAAGCCCCCGAGACTGCGTGGCAACTGTCGATTTTCGTGCCCGGCGGCACAGAATCCGGCGATGCCCCGCTGCCTGACGAGGCGGTGCGCACCCACGCGCTCAAGGATCACTTTCCCCTGTTCGCGCAGGTGAAAAAGGTGCCCGCCAAATCCGTCGAGACCCAGTGGCGGCAGACGCTGGAGACGCTGATGACGCTCACCACCGTCTCCCCGGACTCTGACCGCTGGACCCTTGAGCAGATCGAGGTGGGCCTGACGCTCAGTGCCAAGGGGGAACTCCTGTTCATCGCCGAGGCCGGCGCGGAGGCCAGCATCAAGCTCACCCTCAAGCGCAAGGAAACCTGACCGCGAGGGGCCAGGCGCGCGGATAAAAAAACGGCGGGGTTACCCCCGCCGTCATGATTTGCCGCAGGAAACTGACGCTCAGGCGAAGGCCTGAAGGCCCGTCTGCGCCCGCCCGAGAATGAGCGCGTGCACGTCGTGCGTGCCCTCGTAGGTGTTGACCGCCTCCAGATTCATGGCGTGGCGGATGACATGGAATTCGTCGGAAATGCCGTTGCCGCCGTGCATGTCGCGGGCGATGCGGGCAATCTCCAGCGCCTTGCCGCAGTTGTTGCGCTTGAGCAGGGAAATGGCCTCGGGCGCGAGCTTGCCCTGGTCCATCAGCCGCCCGGCCTGGAGGCACGCCGTCAGGCCGAGGGTGATCTCGGTCTGCATGTCCGCCAGCTTCTTCTGGTAGAGCTGCGTTGCGGCCAGCGGGCGGCCGAACTGCTTGCGGTCGAGGCCGTACTGCCGCGCCGCATGCCAGCAGAATTCCGCCGCGCCCATCGCGCCCCAGGCGATGCCGTAGCGGGCGTTGTTGAGGCAGCCGAACGGGCCGCCGAGACCCTTGATCTCGGGGAACATGCGGTCCTCGGGGATGAACACGTCATCCATCACCACCTCGCCGGTGAGGCCGGCGCGCAGCGAGAACTTGCCCTCGATCTTGGGCGTGGAGAGGCCCTTGTCGCCGCGCTCCAGGATGAAGCCGCGGATTTCGTCCTTACCCTCCTCGTTGGCGAGCTTGGCCCAGATGACAAACACCTGCGCGATCGGCGAATTGGTGATCCACATCTTGGAGCCGTTCAGCACGAAGCCGCCATCGACGCGGCGGGCGCGGGTTTTCATGCTGGCCGGGTCGGAGCCCGCATCGGGCTCGGTGAGGCCGAAGGAGCCCACCCATTCGCCGCTGGCGAGCTTCGGCAGGTATTTCTGACGGTGCGCCTCGGTGCCGTAAGCGTAGATCGGCCACATGACGAGGGAGGACTGGACGGAAATCGTCGAGCGGTAGGCCGAGTCCACCCGCTCCACCTCGCGGGCGATGAGACCGTAGGCGACGTAGGACACGCCCGGGCAGCCGTAACCCTTGATGGTGGCGCCGAGGAGGCCCAGCTCGCCTGCTTCCGTCATCATCTCGGGGAAGAACCTCTCGTGCCGGTTGCCTTCCAGCACGCGCGGCATGAGCTTTTCCTGACAGTAGGCGCGCGCCGCATCGCGGATCATGCGCTCTTCCTCGGTGAGGCTTTCCTCCAGCAGCAGCGGATCCTCCCAGCGGAACTTCGGCCAGACGATCTTCTTCACGCCCTGCGGGTTCTCAGCCCCCTGCTGGATGCTCGCTTCGCTCATGGTTCCAGTCTCCTCCGATACGCGGCCACGGGCCACCGCCCCTCTGGCTCAGGAGGTAGAACATTCCACCAAACCGTGCCAGCAGCCACAGCCAAAGCGACGGGGGGCGGCGCGATTTGCCGATCAAAATGACGAACCCGGCGTCAGGCCTGTACCTCGCCCTGCATGCGCCGGGTGGGCAGAACCACCCGCTCGCCGTCGGCAGCCCGCAACACGTCCACCGCCACGCCATAGGCGGCGGCCATCACTTCGGGCGTCAGCACGGCAGCCGCCGGCCCGTCAGCCACCACGTCGCCCGCGCGGATCACGATCACCCGGTCCGCCAGCCGCCCCACCAGCGCCAGATCATGGAGCGTGACGACGACCCCCTTCCCCTCCGCCGCCAGGTCCCGCAGCAGGTGCACGATGTCCAGCTGATAGGCGGGGTCCAGCCCGGCCAGCGGCTCGTCCGCCAGAATCCAGAGCGGCTCGCCCGCCAGCACCCGGGCAAGCAGCACCCGTGCCCGCTCCCCGCCCGAGAGCGTGAGCACATCGCGCTGGCGCAGCGCCTCCAGCTCGCAGCGGGCAATGGCGGCCTCGATGGCCGCGCGATCGGCCGGGCCGGGCGGCGCGGCGAAGCGGCTGTACGGCAAGCGGCCCAGCGCCACAACCGCTTCCACCGTCAGCCCCCACGCCACCTCCCGCCCTTGCGCGAGAAAGCCGATGCTCCGGGCGCGCTGGCGCGGATCGAGCGCTGCAAGGTCCGCGCCGTCGAGGCGGACCGTACCCGCCGAGGGCCGCCGCCCGCCGCTGAGTGCGCCCAGCCAGGTGGACTTGCCCGCCCCGTTGGGGCCGAGCACGGCCGTCACCTCGCCCGCCCGGAAGCCGAGGCTCACCGGCCCGAGCAGGCGGCGGCTCGCGGCTTCGACGACAAGGTTCTCGCAGGCGAGCGTACTCATGCCAGCTGGCTCCGCATCTTGAAGAGGAGGAACAGGAAGAAGGGCGCGCCGAGCAGCGCCATGACAATGCCCAGCTTCACTTCCGTGCCGCCGGGGAGCACGCGCACCAGCGTGTCCGCCGCCAGCACCAGCGCGCTGCCGCCGAAGATGCTCGGCACCAGCAGCGCGCCGGGGCGCGCGCCGACAAACGGGCGCAGCAGGTGCGGCACCACCAGCCCGACGAAACCGACGATGCCGGTGACGGCCACCGTCGCCCCGACCGAAATACCAACGCCCAGCAGCACGCGCCGGTGCGTCGCGGACAGGTCGATGCCCATGGTGCGGGCGGTCATCTCGCCAAGGCTGAGACCGTCGAGCGCCCGGCCCGTTGTCAGCAGCAAACCGCCCCCCAGCAGCGCGAAGGGCAGGATGAGAAGCACATCGTTCATGCTGCGGTCGGTCAGCGCCCCCATCATCCAGTTGATGATTTCGGCGGTGGCAAAGGGGTTGGGCGCGATGCTGATGGCGAAGGAGGTGAGCGCGCTGGCCAGGCTGTTGAGGATGATGCCCGCCAGAATGAAGGTGGCGACGCGGTTGGTCTCCACCGCCAGCGTGTAGAGCAGCGCCGTCCCCGCAATGGCGGCGGCCATGGCGCAGGCGGGCAGCACCCATGCTGCCGTGCCGGAAATGCCGAGCCAGATGGACAGCACCGCCCCGAAGGCGGCGCAGGCCGAGACGCCCAGCACGCCCGGGTCCGCCAGCGGGTTGCGCAGATACCCTTGCAGCACCGCGCCCGAGAGGCCGAGCACCCCGCCCACCAGAATGGCCAGCAGCGTGCGCGGCAGGCGCAGCTCCGCGACGATGAACCAGGGCACGCTGTCGTCCCCCGCGAGGAGGCCGAACGGGGGCACCCACACCTTGCCCGCCGCGAGCGAGACCAGGGACAGCACGAGAATGAGGCCGCCAAGGACCGACAGGATGAACAGGGAGGACGCGCGGTTCATGACGCTTTTTCCACGGCAAGGCGCGCCGCCGTCAGATAGCGGGCGGCGTCGATCAGGGAGGGGCCGCCGCAATAGAGCAGTTGCGGCGGATAATAGGCGCGCACCATGCGCCCCTTCAGCCGCCGCAGCACCGGGTGCTCCAGCACGCGGTCCTGCACGGCCGGATTTCCGGTCTCGAGGCGGGAGGTCAGCAGCAGGCGCGGCGGATCGGCAACGAGCCGTTCAAGCGGCACCACGCCCCAGAAGCCGACGCCATAGCGCGCGGCTTCATTGACGAGCCCGGCGCGGCGCAGGAGATCGTTCTGCAACGTGCCCGCGCCCGGCGAGAAGCCGTCGTGCTGGAAGATCAGCGTCGGGATGGGCGGGCCGCTCGCGGGAATGGCGTCGAGCGCCGCCTCGATGCGGCGGGCGAGCGCCTCCCCCTGCTCGGGGTGGCCAATGATCCGGGCGACCTCCCGCACCTGCGCCAGACTCTCCGCCACGGTCGAGGGCACAGGAAAGGTGGCGAGCGGAATGCCCATGCGCTCCAGCGCGTTGCGGGTGGCGGGCGCCGTGTGCATGCTGGCGAGCACCAGATCCGGCTTCAGCGCCAGCACCTCCTCCGCCGTCGCGTAGGTGTAGGGGAAGCGTCGCGCCAGCTCCGCGACCGTCGAGGTGCGCGGGTTGTGCGAATAATGGCTCAGCGCCGCGATCTGGCCGGGGTCCGCCACGTGCACCAGAATGGCGTCGAGGCAAGGGTCCGTCGAGACGATGCGCCGGGGCGCGGCGGAGGAGGCAGCGGAGGACGCGGCAGGCCCGGCGTTGGACGCCCGGCGTTGATCTGGCAAGCGCCCCTGCGCCGTCCCCAGCCCCATGATGCCGAGGGGCACGCCCACGGCAAGCGCCAGCGCCGCCGCAAGCGCCGCCAGCTTTTTTCGACCACCGGTTCGCGGCGCCTGTTCGCGCCACCCCACGTTCTCAGGCACGTTCCATAACCCGCGCGGCCGGGGAGCGCTTGCACGCCGCCCGGCACGGTTCACCCTCACAGCCTGCGGCAAGGGATGCAACCGCACCCTCGCCCGGCCATCTCGGCTGTCGTCTCACGGGAAAGAACCGCGTGCCCGGCGCACCCCGGCCGGACAACAGACGACTGCGGCAGGCAGGTCTCCTGGCTTGCGGGTCATCGTCTGCTGCGCGCCGCCTTCCCGGGGGTCCCAGTGGCGTTCAGGCGCGCGAACTCGCCGCTCACAGTTGCGGGGGCAGCCCCGGATTAGCCGGCTGCAAGAACCGGCGCGTCACCGGGTTCCCTTTTCACCCCATGGCTGGGGAACCTGTCGCAACGATTGGGGTACTCCCGGCGCAAAAAACCGTCAAGCAACCGATTTGCCGATCAAAACCGAACGGCGGCACGAAAAAGGCCGCAAGCGTGCGGCATCCACCGCAGCCACGGCCCGATTACGTCGTTGCCGATGGGCGCGGCCGTTACGGGCGCCGCTCCTTGCCCTTGTCTTGCGAGCCGCGCGTCTCCGCTGACGGCTTTTCGCCTGCCTGTCCGGCGGCGGCCTTGTCCCGGTCGGGGTGGGCGACGTGATCCGTCTCCGCATGTTGGTCCGAGGGCCGGAATTCGCATTCGGTCGGCTGTACCCGGGGGCCGTCCACCACCATCGACACCGGATCGCTGGCCGGGAAGGACTCCTCGATCGCCTCGTCCAGCGCCTCGTCGGTCCGCTGCTCCTGCGCCGCGCCGCATGCCTTGTCCTGCGTCTCCTGCTCGGATTGTTTCTTGTTCGGGTCGGCGGACGAAGGGGTCATGTTCTGCATTGTGTTACTCCATCCTCAAAACCGGAACGGCTCCGGGGCCCTGCCCCGCGCGCTCCGCTCCTATTGAGGAAACCCGCCACCGGCGCCTTCTGTTCCGCTGTTCCGGCGGCAGCGGCGTCTCAGCGCCCCTCGACCGTCACCGTCCCGGTCAGGCTGAGGCGCCCGGAGGCCACATCCATCACCCGCACGCACAGAACGGGCGGCGTCAGATCGCTGCTGACGAGCATGGTGGCGGTAATGCCGTCGTAGCGAAGCAAGGCGGGGTCTGCGAACAGGCGGCGCGGCACCTGCACCTCGACCGTCGTGCCGCTGAGGGTAGCCGGGAAGTTGGGCACAGTGGTGAGCACAGGCAGCGCCCCCGGGCTGGCGGGCGGCCCCTCCTCGATCCTGAGGCCGAACGGGCCGCAGCCCTTGCCCGGCGCGGCAACAAACCAGTGCGGGTGCCAGCCGCCCGAGAGCTGCTGGTTGCCCACTGTCTCCACCAGATCCGGGTGGCTGACGAGGCCGAGGACGAGAAGCCCCCGCCCATGCGGAAAACCGCCCACGGCGGAATCGGCGCTTGTCGGCCACAGGTAGGCGAACATCTGGCTCCCGCCCAGCTGACCCGTGGGACCGGGCCTGCGCACGCCCGCCTCACCGCGCAGGGTCATGCGGAAACGCACCACGTCCGTGCCGGCCCGCACTTCCACCGAGCGGATATCGAAGGAGGGATCAATTACCTGATTGTCGGGCGACGTCAGTGCATCCCCGAGGGCAACCCCGCCGAGACCGAGGCCCGTCAACAGGATTGCAACGGTCGCGAAGCGGTTGGCATGCATGACGGTCCCCCTTTCCTTTCGTCAATAAAACGAAAAAGAGACGCGATTGCTCCACAGGACACTTGCCGGTCCTGTCGGGGGCCGGAACAGGGATACGGGGCGGCGCGGCCACCCCGTATCCTGTCACGACAACAGACCGTGCCGCCTGTGCGGCGCGGCCCGGTCTACTCCTGCTGGTTCCGGTCCTGCTTCTGGCGCTGTTGCTGCTGACGTTGCGGTTGCTGGCGCTGCTGCTGTTGCTGCTGCCGTCCGCCGCGCTGCTGCTGATTGCTCTGATCTTTCTGGCGTTGATCTTGCTGGCGTTGATCATCCTGGCGCTGGTTTGCCATTGGTCATCTCCATGTTTCAGCCACGCCCCCAAGCGGTCAACGGCAGCGGGTGAAACATGTTCCGCGCACGCCTCTCGCAGAAAAAAACGGGGCGGAGGGACACTGTCCCCCCGCCCGGGATGGACCGCCCAGCGGTCCGGCCCTGATTTCGCGTCAGTAGCGGGCGCGCAGACCAAGATACACGCCGCGCCCCAAGGTGCCGTAGCCGCGGATCACCTCGTAATCCACGTCGAACAGGTTATCGATGCGGCCATAGACCTCGAGCCCCGGCGTCAGGGCATGGCTCGCCCGCACATCGACCAGCGTGTAGCCATCGAGCCGGTTGGCGTTGCCGGGGGAGTCGTAGCTGTCGCCGACCATCACGAGGCTGGCGGAAAAATTCGTCCGCGCGGTCGCCGCCCAGTTCACCGAGGTCTGGAAAATGTCTCGCGCCCGGCGGGCGAGATCGGTGTCCGTCACCCTGTTCAGCGGCTCGAGCCAGGTATAGTTGGCCTTGATGACCAGCGCGTCGACGGGCTGCAACAAAAGGCCCAGCTCCACGCCCTTGAACGAGGCGCGCCCCACGTTGTCGTAGTAGCCGTAGCGGCCGGGGCCGCACATCAGGTCGCCCCCGGTGCACGGCACATAGTCGATCTGGTTCTTCAGCTTCTGCTCGAACCAGGTGGCACTGACCCGGATGCGCCCGTCCACGAAGCCCTGATCGAACCCCGCTTCCCAGCCGTCGCTGGTCTCCGCCTCGAGGTCCGCGTTTCCATAGGCGCTGTAGACCTGATAGAGGCTCGGGGCCTTGAAGCCCTCGCCCCAGTTGGCGCGCAGCAGCGTATCGCTCTCCTCGATCTGGTAGGCCCCGGCCACGCGGAAGGTGGTGTGCGCACCGAAGGTGTCGTGATCATCACGGCGCACGCCCGCCGTCAGGGTGAGGCGTTCGAACAGCGTGGTCTGGCCCTGGGCATAGACGCTGTGCGTATCCACATCCGCCTTGAGCGGCTCCAGATCCCACTGGCCGATGTTGCGGATTTTCTGCTTTTCCGTCTCCGCCCCGAACGTCAGCTCCGTTGATGCGCCGGCGCGCAAGGTTCCCTGATATTCGAAGCGGCGGATCTGACCGCGCGTGTCGTTGGTCTGGATCTCCGTCTCGAAATCCGCGCGGTCGTTGCGGCTGTAGCCCACGGCGAAACGGTTGGACAAGGCGCCGCCGAAGGCATCCACGGTCAGGCCCGCATAGCCCGAGAACAGTTCGCTTCGGTTGCGGTTGTCCATGTCGGCGAAGGTATAGAGCGGCGGCGGGAAGCCATCGTATTCGGCGCGCCCGCGATTGTAGAGCCCCTTGAGGTCGAGGCGCACATTCTCCGCCAGCCTTGCCCCCAGGCTGCCCAGCACGGCCCAGTTGCGGTAGCCGTCCTTCTCGGTGTTGCCGTCTTTCTTGTCGGCGGCAGAGATACCGTCCGTGTCGTAGACGCTGGCGGTGAGCGATCCGGTCAACGCCTCGCTGCCGCCGGAGACGGTGCCCGCCGCGCGCCAGCTGTCAAAGCTGCCGCCCTCGACCTGCGCCTCCGCATGGAGACCGGGCTGGCCCGCCGTGGTGATGATGTTGACGACGCCGCCGATGGCATGGCTGCCGTAGAGGGTCGACTGCGGCCCGCGCAGCACTTCCACCCGCTCGATGCCGGTGGTCACGAGGTCGCTGATGTAGGCCGTGGCCGCCGGGGTCGAGGGATCGTTGATGCGCACGCCGTCGATCAGCACCACCGTCTGCTCGCCGCCGACGCCGCGGATGAACAGGCTCGTCTGCGCGCCCGGGCCGCCGCTGCGCACCACGGTGACACCGGGGATCTCGCGCAGTGCGTCGGTCAGCATGGCCTTCTGGGTGGCCCGAATATCCTCGGCAGTGAGGACGGAGACCGACGTGCCGGTGAGCGCCAGCGGCTGTTCGGTGCGGGTCGCAGAGACGATGATCTGACCGAGGGGATTGATCGGTTCCTCGGCATATGCGGCCGACGCGGCGATGCAGGCAGCGGCAGCGGTGGACAGAAACAATACAGGACGGGGCGACATGACATACCTCCCAAACCGTCATCTTCAGTCTGTCAGGGAGGCTGCTGCCGGACCGGCACAGGCGCGCGGCCATTGTCCCGGCCGCATTCCGGAAACCCGGCGCCGCAACCCTGACGGTTGATGTCGCCGTTCCGGAAGAACCCGTCGCACACCGCTCATCCCGGCAGCATGCAAGGCGACGACAACAGGCAGGTCTCCTGGCTTCCGGGTCGTCGCGTGCGCCTTCTGCCTTCCCAGTTTCCCAGTGGCTTCGTCAAAGGCGGCGCTCGCCGGTTACAGTTGCGGGGACAGCCGTGGACTGGAGGGCAAGCCCTCGCACCACGTTCCCTTTTAATCCCCTCTCGGGGAGCCTGTTGCGGGCCCGAGGGCTAGTCTCCGGCGCACGGATCGTCAAGAGGCTCCTTGCCGGCAGCGGCGCGCCTAAGACCTCACCATGCTGGACTTTTCCCGTCAGCGCGCCAGATTGCGGAAAAGACAAGAACAACCAAAGAAGGATCGCCGTGCCTGATGTCCGTACCGGCGCACGCCAAGCCCCCGCTCACGCCCCTTCTCTCTCCGATCACCGGCCCCACCCCTGTTCCGCCAGTGCCTCTCCGGCCGATGGCGCGCCCGATGAGCCGTCATCGGAAGAGGACAGACCCATGACGTCCGGTGACGACGAAGATGCGCCGGTTTTTGCGCTGGTGAAGGAAAGCGGCATCGATGGCACCCGGCGCGCGCTGTATGTGGTGGTGGAATCGACACGGGGAGAGACGTTCCGGCTGGATTTCACCCCCGGCTGCGTGCCGCTGACCGTCGCGGCCCTGTCGGCGGAACTGGGGTTTCTGCAACGCCGCCGCGCGGGCAGCGCGCCCGAGCCGGTGCAGCCGATCATCGCGGAATCCTGCCAGCTGGGAGAGACCGCCGACGGAACGCCCCTCCTGCTGGCCACGATGGAAGGCGGCGGCGAATTGCCCTTGCAGTTGAGCCTGTCCGACCTTACCCAACTCGCCCGGGACATCGCCGCCTACACCCTCAGGAAAGACCGGCCGGATCGCTGATCCCGGGTCTGCGTCAATGCGCCGCCAGACATCGCCACAGGAATGCCTTGCCCCCCTGGCATTCCCTTTACTCCTCTGGTTTAACTTGCCAGAAGCAATCTTGCTGGAAGAATCGAAACCTGGACCATGTCCCTCCACCCCCCGACCTTTTTCATGGCCGCCCTGCTTGTGCTGGGCCTCATCAGCGGGCTGCTGGCGCTGGCATGGCTCCAGAACCGTGAGGTCAAGGCGCTGGCCTGGTGGAGTCTCTCCTTCCTGCTGGCGGCGGCCGGCTTTGCGGGCATGTTGATCGGTGGGGAAAGCGTGCGCAACCCGGTGCGGGAAGTGTCCAACGCCGTCATTCTCGTCGGCTATGGCCTGTCGTTCATGGCGTGCCGGCAGTTCAACCAGCGCCCGACACGCCTTTGGGTGGTCTTCGGCGGCAGCCTGATATGGCTGTTCTGCTGCTGGGGGATCGACCTGGATGCACCGGCGCGGATGAAAATGGCCGCCCTGCTGTGCGGCGTCTACACCTTCGCCATGGCGTACGAGCTTTGGTTCGGCGCACCCATGCGCCTGCTCGCCCAGCGGGCCGCCGCGCTGCTGTGCGTGTTGCATGGCCTCTATTTCGCGCTCCGCTTCATCGGCGGGCCGGCGCTGCTGCGCTCCATCCCCTCGGTCGAGAATGTGGACAGCACCTGGATCCTGCTGCTGTCCGTCGAGACCCTGGTCTACGCCACGAGTTTCAGCTTCCTGCTCGTCTCCATGGCGAAGGAGCAGATCGAGGCCCGCCATCGGCAGGCAGCCCTGCAGGACCCCCTGACCGGCATCGCCAACCGCCGGGCCTTCAAGGAAGGGGCCGAGCGCCGCCTGCGCGCCAATCAGCAGGCAGGGCGCACCAGCAGCATCCTGTTGATGGATCTGGACCACTTCAAGGCCATCAACGACAAGTACGGCCACGACGGGGGCGATCAGGTTCTGACGGGCTTCACCGCGCTGGTGAGCAGCCTGCTGGAGCCGGACGATCTGTTCTGCCGCATGGGCGGCGAGGAGTTCGCCTTATTCCTGTCCGACACGTCGACGGATCATGCCGTCGATGTGGCGGAGTCGATCCGCGCCCTGCTCGCGGTGCGCGGCTTGCGCCTGAATGAGGGGTTCATTCCCGCCACGGTCAGCATCGGCGTGGTGAGCAGCCGGGACCCCCACGCCACGTTGCGCACCCTGCTGACCCGCGCCGACGAGGCCCTCTATGCCGCCAAGGCGGGCGGCCGCAACCGGGTCGAAGTCCACAAGAGCAGCGTGCTGGACGTCGTGCTGGCATCAGACCGGGGCGCGGCCTGACGCCCGCCACTAACGGCGCGCGAACGCCGCCAGCCTGAAACGGCAGGGGGCAATTCCT
Source organism: Pedomonas sp. V897 (assembly GCF_051304405.1). NCBI lineage: Bacteria > Pseudomonadati > Pseudomonadota > Alphaproteobacteria > Sphingomonadales > Pedomonadaceae > Pedomonas > Pedomonas sp. V897. Next base: position 4,718 of record NZ_JBPPGG010000002.1, on the reverse strand, counting down.
CAAAACGGAATTCTGGCACTCAAATCGGATGTCTGGGAGAGCGGGGAAAATCGCTGCCGGGATTTTCGCAGAATTCTGCAGTGGTGGCGACCCCTACGGGATTCGAACCCGTGTTCCTACCGTGAAAGGCGAAAACCAAAGCATTTCAAGGCAATTTACCCTTTGTTCTTGGTCCGTTCATGCCAATACGATTCAATGAGTTGCAAGAATGGGGGTAACGAATCGTCCGCCTGTCTAATGGCGACTGATCTGGGCCGCGCGCCGGCTCCGGCCATCAATCGTTGCCCGGCCACGCCTCCACCGCCAGCCGTCGGCGACTGTCGCAGTCATCGTAGGCCTCGGCCACGGAGATCACCCACGCCACCACCTCACCGGCCGTCGCCGGGGCCTCCGGCAGAGGCGGGCACGGCTGAGCCGCCCGGGCTGGCACCGGCGGCAATGCTGGAATTGGCTGCCTCGATGGCCCGGCGCATGAGGTCGCGGCCAGCATCGTCAATGCACTCAGTAGCAGCGGCAGGTGTCTGGACATATCGGATGACCTCCCGTTCGATGGGGACAAAGACACGCTCGCGCTCGATGTCACGCTGGGCGGCCGCCTCGGTCGCGGCATCGTGGCGCTCCCGGAACTCCAGCTGGCGCTCCTGCTGGTCCTTCTGCCACTCGGCCCGCTCGGCCAGCACGCCGCGCTCGTAGGCCGCCGATTCGAGACGGGCGAACAGGAGCCAGACGGCCCCGACGGCTCCGGCCAGCGCCAGAGCCTTGCCCCACCACGGCAGCGCCATCATGCCAGCGCCCCCACCTGGCCGACGCGCGTGCGCAGCCAGCCGTAGACGAACGCCTCGTTGGCCGGCCGCCGCTCCGCCAGATCGATGTACCGCTCCCCCTTGAGACAGCGCAGGGCGGTCAGGAGTACCGCCTCGCCCTCTCGGCCCCGGATGCGCAGGTAGGCCTGCAGGGCGCCGAGCGTCGCAGGGCCGATCTGGCCGTCCATCTTGAGGTCAGCATAGTCCGTCTGCTGCCGATTGAGGGCGTTCAGCGCCCGCTGGAGCATCTGCGCCGCAATGGCGGTCCCCATGTTCACGCCGGTATCGAACAGCTCCTCGGCCACCAGCTCGGAGAGCGCGGCCACCCGGTCGAACCGGGGCTTGACCCAGTACCGCTGACAGTAGATGCGGATGGCCTCGGAGCGCGGCATCGACCGCATGGGGCCAGTGTAGCCCTCGTCGCGCGCCACCGCCGCCGTGATACCCCAGATCGTCTCGCCGCCTCGGTCAGCCGGGTGGTTAACGTACCCTCCCTCGCGCCCGATCAGGCGCTCGATCATCGCGTCAACGCTCATGCCGCCCTCCTCTCAGGCACCGGTGGCAGTCCACGCCATGCCTCCACGCCCTGACCAGCGCCACCGCTGACACCAACCCGAACCCCAACCCCAGAATGATGATGACCGGCTCAACCATTCGGCGTCTCCTCCAGCCCTAGCCGCCGGCGCGCCAGCACCTCGATACCGTGGAGGAAAAACGCTGTACCCAGCGCGCCGAGCAGCATGCTCGCCAGCACGATGCCCTCGACAGGCCATTCTCGCAGCCGCCCGACCGTGACCGCCAGCACGGCATAGGCGGGCAGCGCCATGATCTCGGAGATCGCCAGCCACCGGCGCCGCCGCTCCCACGCTTCCCGGGCGCCGGGATCGTCCGGGGGCTCGGGCGAGACGCGGAACAGGACGTAGCCGCACCGGGCGCCGAGGCCCGCCAGGCTGCTGCCGAGGGCGAACAGCCAAAGAATGAGGTCGTCGCGCGTCATGGCGCTCCTTTCAGGCATAAAAAAGCGCCCGGGGGCGCGTGGGTCGGGAACGGGTGGCTGGGGTCAGCTGATCATCACCGCCACCCAGGCGCGGCCATCCTCCAAGATCTTCCAGACCTTGCCGACGGTGCGGGGCCCGGGGGCGTCAACGGGCACGCCGATGATGCCGCCGTCCGGCCCCGGCGCGGCATCGATGTACTGGCCGGGCGTTGCGCCGAGGACATTGCAAGGCACCTGGCCAGAGAAAGCGATTCGGTCCCATTTGACGCGCTCGGCCTCGAGGCGCGCCTCGAAGTCGGCAAGATCGGCCTCATACTGCTGCATGGCTGTAGCGTGAGCCGCGCGGGCGGCTTCAATGGCGGCGGCATGGCTCTCTTGTGCCGCCTGCCACGCCGCCATCTTGGCTTCATAATCGGGATCGTTATCGGCCGGGCGCTCGGGGCCGGTGTATGCGGGCAGATCAAGCGCCGGTTGATCGGGGCGTGGTCCAACAGTCCTCGACCACGTATCATTGCCCACGTACGCCGGATTGGTGGATTTGATGACGAAAGTATGAGCATCGTCGAAGCGATCAGTCAGAAGACCATCGGCGTTAATTCCGCAGATCGCGCCGGGGTTAAGGACAGAGCAATACCACGCTTTGAGGACGTACTCGGCATAGTCCGCGCCGGACGCGTTAATGGTGCCCGCAGCATTGATTGACCGGCCCGTGGTCGTGTTATTTCCGATCACCATTGCTGTTGCGGAAGCAGACCAGCTCGACCCGTCCACCTTATCGAAACCAACTCGCCCCCCCAGGACAAGGAAGCGCGTGCCCACTGCCGCGCCGGACTTATCAATGTAGTGAGTGCTCCCGCTCGGCACCCCCACCAGGAGGTTGCCGTTGGCATCAAGCACTATCCCATTCGAAAAAGATGCCCCATCCGCTGGACCGTGGCCGAGGCGCATTGCACCACCAGTCGGCACTGAGATGTAAGCGTCCGAGCCAGCGGACGCATATAGCGCGAGATGTGAGGTGTTAGATTTAACCAGCAATTGGCTGGCGGTGTTGGTGCCTCCCACCTGCAAGCGGCGGTCGCCAGCACCATCAAATGTGCTCGTCCCAATGCCCATACCGTTGGAAGTCACCGTGACAATGCGCTGACCACCGATTTCAAATGGAAGCACCTGCCCCGCCGCACGGCTGAGCACCTGGTTGAGGGTGGCGCCGACCGCATCTCCGCCCTGCAGCACAGCCAGTTTCTCGCCCCCGGTCAGTGGGCCCGGCGGTGCGCTCGCCAGGAGCGAAAGAACGTCCCGCGCCGCCAGGCCGACCGCCGCCCCCCCTTGCAGCGCGGCCACCTTCTCGTCCCCGGCCAGCGTGCCGGGCGGCGCACTCGCCAGGAGCGCCATAACATCATCCGGCGACAGGTCCTCCGCAGCACCCGACCCGCTCTTGCGCCCCTTGATCGTCCCGGCGGCCGCCGCCGCCCAGGCATCGCGGCCGGTCTGGTAGTGCGTGACCAGCGTCGATACCTGCTCGTACAGCAGCCGCAGGGCGCCGGTGCTCCCGGTCGGCTGAATCGCATAGGGCTGCCCCGTCGCCGTCGGGCCCTGGTAGTCGGTCGCCAGCGTAAAGGTGGTCTCCGAGGAGATCGCCGCGATCTCATACGGCGCGGCGTCCGGGCCCCAGAAGGTATCACCGGGGAAGATATTCGTCAGAGCATTGCCGCCGGTCAGGGTAACAGCGGGCGAGCCGTTGGTGACCCCAACGGTGCCAGTGCGATACCACGCCATGATTGTCTCCGCAGATCAGTCGTAGTCAGTGACGTCCACCACCAGGAACTGGTAGTTCGGCTGGGTCAGGTCGTAGCGCTGGGTGCCCTGCGAGCCCGCCGTAAAATCCCACATCTTCAGGTGCACGCCCTGGAGGGTATAATCGTCCACGTTTCGGAGACCGCAGACGACGTTTGCGGTCTCGATGAACCCGCCGCCGGCGTCCCGCAGATACCGGTACCCCGCCCAGCGGCAGCAGATGAAAGCGACCCGCTTGCTGGACGGGTAGGTCCATGTCTTCGCAGTGAACGAGGCCGATGCCCCATCGGATCCGGTGATGACACCCAGCAGGCGCAGCGGCCGGTCCGCATCGGAATAGACGACATCGCCGTTTGCGTCGTAGGTCTGGACGCCGAACCCGCTGGTCCGCAGCGTCCCGCGCTTGAAGGGGTAGTAGGTGATGAGCCCCGCCCCCTTCGTGCGCACGTCCATCAGCCACGAGTTGACGCCCAGGGGCCTGCATCGGATGGGGGTGGCGCCCGTTAGGCTCTGCATCGCCACCAACGGCGGATGAGGCGAATTGCCGACCGCGATGGAGGACTCCCAGTCCCCGCCGTTGAGGGTGGGCACGCTCGCCGTCGCCTGGACGACACTGTCGAGCGCGTAGTTGAAGTGGTTCGTGTCGAAAAGGACCGTCCCCGCCTCGTTGCGGACCTCCAGACCGAACGCCATCAGTAGACCCCATAGATGATGGTTGCATTGGCCCTGTAGGCGCTCCCGGCAGCGCTATAGTCCCACGACAGCGTTGTGCCGCTGATGCTCACCAGCGGCAGCCACGGCCGGAACGTGTAGATGTCCGTGATGCTGAGGTTGGCATCCAGGACCACCGCGAAAGGGGCCCCTTGTGCGAATGCGGGCACGGTGATCGAACCGTTGGTCCCGCTGGTCTCGACGCTGCCGATGAAGCGCCCGGACCGCATCGTCGTGTCCAGCAGCGTGCGACCCAGGGCGTCGAGAACTTGAGCGCCAAATGCCATCGCGGGTCCTCACAACGCCAGGTTGCCGATCTTCACGCGGATGTTCCCGTTCTCATCAAAGACCTTGATCACGTTGTCGTGGATCTCGAGGCGCGCCCCCGTCGAGGCCGTCCGCAGGAGGCCGAT